>NZ_JBIVLB010000002.1:566279-981915 GCF_044751045.1 Streptomyces sp. NPDC088745 | reverse complement strand
GGGGGTTTGGGGGGGCCCGGGGGGGGGGGTGCGCGCGGGGCGGGGCGAGGGGGGGGGGGCCGGGGGGGGGGGCCCCCCCCGGGGGGGGGGCGGGGGGGGGGGGGGGCCCCGCCCCCGGGGGGGGGGGCGGGCCCCGGCCCTTCTCCGTACGAAAGGGAGGGGAAGGCGGTACGGAGGGGACGGAGGCGGAGGTCCGTCAGTGGCGGCGGCGGTGCAGGGCGAGGGCGGCGGCGGTGCCGCCGGCCAGGGCGCCGACTCCGGCAGCGGCCGGGATGCCGACCTTCGCGGCCTTGCGTCCGGTGCGGTAGTCGCGCAGCCGCCACTCGCGCTCGCGGGCGTACTTGCGGAGCTTGGCGTCGGGGTTGATCGCGTAGGGGTGGCCGACGAGCGAGAGCATCGGGATGTCGTTGTGGCTGTCGCTGTACGCGGCGCAGCGGGTGAGGTCCAGGCCCTCGGCGGCGGCGAGCGCGCGGACGGCTTCCGCCTTCGCGGGGCCGTGCAGGGGCTCGCCGACCAGACGGCCGGTGTAGACGCCGTCGTGGGACTCGGCGACCGTGCCCAGCGCGCCGGTCAGGCCGAGGCGGCGGGCGATGATCGTCGCGGTCTCGACGGGGGCGGCGGTCACCAGCCAGACCTTCTGCCCGGCGTCCAGGTGGGCCTGGGCGAGGGCGCGGGTGCCGGGCCAGATGCGCTCGGCCATGTACTCGTCGTAGATCTCCTCGCCGATGGTCATCAGCTCGGAGACCTTGTGGCCCTTCACGATGGACAGCGCGCTCTCGCGGGCGTCCTGCATGTGCTCGGGGTCCTCGACGCCGGCCAGCCGGAACCAGGCCTGCTGCCAGGCGAAGCGGGCCAGCTCCTGGCGCTCGAAGAACTTCCGCTTGTACAGGCCGCGGCCGAAGTGGAAGATCGCGGCGCCCTGCATGACCGTGTTGTCGAGATCGAAGAAGGCGGCGGCCTGGGTGTCGCCGGGGACCGGGAACGCGGGCTCGGTCGGCTGCGCGGATTCCGGGGCTGCCGGGTCGGCGGCGCGGGCCGCTTCCAGGTGGTCGAGTTCCTGTGACGTCTTGCGTGCTGCTTCGGCTGCAGCCTCGCCCGCCAGCACGCTCCGTGCGGTCGCGGAGCGCCTACGGGGGGTGAGCCATCCCAGTGCGGCCATGTCGTGAGCATAGCGATTCTGTTCGGAACTTCCCGAGCGGGAGGGCTGCGGAGGTGTGAACTCTCCGCGTCCGGTCCGTTACGGCGCGCCCGGGCGGGCGTCGGCGGGGGCGGTCAGAATGGAGGGATGAGTCCTTTGCTGCGGCGGAAGAAGAAGGAGCCCGCGTCGGGTGAGCGGGTGGTGACGTTGATCGGTAAGCCCGGGTGTCATCTGTGCGATGACGCGCGGGTGGTGGTGGAAGAGGTGTGCGGGGGGATGGGGGTGCGGTGGGAGGAGCTCGACATCTCCGTGGACGCGGAGCTGCACCGGGAGTACTGGGAGCAGATTCCGGTGGTGCTGGTGGACGGGGAGCAGCACACGTTCTGGAAGGTGGACGGGGAGAGGCTGCGGCGGGCGCTCGGGGGGTGAGGGGGCTCGGCCTCCTGTGGATGTGCGGCCGGTGCGGGTGCCGGCGTGGAGGGCGTCCGGGTGGGCCGGGAGCGGGCGGGCCCGTCGCCGAGGGGGCTGGGGGGAAGGGGGAGGGGGCGTAGCATCGGAGGTGGTTTGGGTGGGCTTGGGGGTTGGGTTGTGAGGAGAGTGTCCGGGTTTGCCCCCGAAGCGATGGCGACGTCACCGTGCGTGTTCTGGTTCCAGGGTGACGCGGCGTGAACGCGTGACCCCGGTCACTTTGCTTGGACAAATCGGACACAATCTTTGTGCACGCGTTCACAAAGACATAGCCTGCATCCGACGGGGCGGTCTTGGGACATACGGCCGCCTGCAGCCCCGCTCATCCCGCAGGAGCACCGTGGCAACTGGCCGAACTCACCGACCGGCGACCCGTAGCCGAGGCATTCCCGAGGCCACCGTCGCCCGACTTCCGCTGTATCTGCGCGCCCTTACCGCGCTCTCCGAGCGCTCGGTTCCGACCGTGTCGTCGGAGGAGCTGGCCGCGGCCGCGGGGGTCAACTCCGCGAAGCTGCGGAAGGACTTCTCGTACCTCGGGTCCTACGGGACGCGGGGCGTGGGGTACGACGTCGAGTACCTCGTCTACCAGATCTCGCGTGAGCTGGGGCTCACCCAGGACTGGCCCGTCGTCATCGTCGGCATCGGCAATCTCGGTGCGGCGCTGGCCAACTACGGAGGGTTCGCCTCGCGCGGCTTCCGGGTGGCCGCGCTGATCGACGCGGACCCCGCGATGGCCGGGAAGCCGGTCGCCGGGATGCCCGTCCAGCACACCGACGAGCTGGAGAAGATCATCGAGGACAACGGCGTCTCGATCGGCGTCATCGCGACCCCGGCGGGCGCCGCCCAGCAGGTCAGCGAGCGGCTGATCGCGGCCGGGGTCACCTCGATCCTGAATTTCGCGCCGACGGTGCTCCAGGTGCCGGACGGCGTCGACGTGCGCAAGGTCGACCTGTCGATCGAGCTGCAGATCCTCGCGTTCCACGAGCAGCGCAAGGCCGGTGACGCGGAGGCCGCGGCCGCCGCTGCCGCGTCGGTGCTGCCGCCCCGGGCCGCCGAGGGCACTCCCCGGAAGGGACCCGACGGCGACGTGCCCGCCGTGATGCCGGCATGAGTCTTCTGGTCGTCGGGCTGAGCCACCGCAGCGCGCCCGTCAGTGTGCTGGAGCGCGCCTCGCTGTCGGTGGAGGCGAAGGCGAAGCTGCTCCAGGACGCGCTGGCGTCGGAGCCCGCCGCCGAGGCGACGGTGCTCGCCACGTGCAACCGCATCGAGCTGTACGCGGACGTGGAGAAGTTCCACGCGGGTGTCGCCGAACTGTCCACGCTGCTGGCGCAGCACAGCGGGGTGGGGCTGGAGGAGCTGACCCCTCATCTGTACGTGCACTACGAGGACAGGGCGGTGCACCACCTGTTCTCGGTGGCGTGCGGGCTCGACTCGATGGTCGTCGGAGAGGGGCAGATCCTCGGGCAGATCAAGGACGCGCTGGCGCTCGGCCAGGAACTGCACACCGTGGGCCGGCTCATCAACGACCTGTTCCAGCAGGCGCTGCGGGTCGGCAAGCGCGCGCACTCCGAGACCGGGATCGACCGGGCCGGGCAGTCGCTGGTCACCTTCGGGCTGGAGCAGCTCGCCGCCGGCGCGCCGGTCGACGCCTGGGCCGCCGGGAAGCGGGCCCTGGTGATCGGCGCCGGGTCGATGTCCTCGCTGGCCGCCGCCACCCTGGTACGGGTCGGGGTCGCCGAGGTCGTCGTCGCCAACCGCACCGCGGCGCGCGCGGAGCGGCTGGCCGAGACCCTCAACCAGTCGGGCGGGTCCGCCAGGGCCGTGCCGATGGACGAGGTGGCCCAGGAGCTGACACGAGTCGACGTGGCGATCTCCTGCACCGGGGCGACGGGTCTGGTCCTCACCGTCGAGGATGTCGCCGCGGCCCTCGGTCTGGACGCCGCGGACGCGTCCGGCGGGGCCGAGCCCGGTCACGTACCGCAGATGCGGCACGAGGCCGACCCCAATTCCCTCGAACTGCACGCCGCGTGGGCCGACAACGGGGAGGCGGCCGCGCAGGCGCAGCCCCGGATCAGGCCGCTGGGCGACAGCGGGCGGGCCGTGCGGCTCGCGCTGCTCGACCTGGCGATGCCGCGCGACATCGACGGCGCCGCGCACCGCCTCGACGGGGTGCGCCTGGTGGACATCGAGTCGCTCGCCGACGCCTCGGCGGACGCCCCCATGGCCGCCGACGTGGACCGGGTGCGCCAGATCGTCGCCGACGAGGTGGCCGCCTTCGGCGCCGCCCAGCGTGCCGCGCAGATCACCCCGACCGTGGTGGCGCTGCGCAGCATGGCCGCGGACGTGGTGACCAACGAGGTGGCGCGGCTGGAGGGCCGGCTGCCGGGGCTGGACGCCAAGCAGCGGGCCGAGATCACCCAGACCGTCCGGCGGGTGGTCGACAAACTGCTGCACGCGCCGACCGTACGGGTCAAGCAGCTGGCCAGCGAGCCCGGCGGCGCCGGGTACGCGGACGCGCTGCGCGAGCTGTTCGACCTCGACCCGCAGACGGTCGCGGCCGTCAGCCGGGCCGACGGGCCGAAGGGTCCGCAGGGCCTGCCGGGTCTGCCGGAACTGCCGGGGATGCAGAGTCCCGAGAGCGCCCTGCTGGGCGAAACGAACGACACCATGGGTGCCGAGAGCGCGAAGAGAGGTCGGGCATGACTGATGCCGTGAAGGCCGGTACGGCCTTGAAGCTGGGGACCCGGCGCAGCAGGCTCGCCATGGCCCAGTCCGGCCACGTCGCCGCGTGGGTGCGGGAACTCACCGGCCGCGACGTGGAGCTGGTGGAGATCACCACCTACGGCGACGTGTCGAAGGAGCAGCTCGCCCAGATCGGCGGCACCGGCGTCTTCGTCACCGCGCTGCGCGACGCGCTGCTGCGGGGCGAGGTCGACTTCGCCGTGCACTCGCTCAAGGACCTGCCGACCGCGCAGCCCGCGGAGCTGGCGCTGGCCGCCGTGCCGGTGCGGGAGGACCCCCGCGACGTCCTCGTGGCGCGGGACGGGCTGACCTTCGCGCAGCTCCCCGACGGGGCGCGGATCGGCACCGGTTCGCCGCGCCGGATGGCGCAGCTGAACGCGTACGCCCGCAGCCACGGGATGCGGATCGAGACCGTGCCGATCCGGGGGAACATCGACACCCGGGTCGGATACGTACGGAACGGCGAGCTGGACGCGGTGGTTCTCGCCGCGGCCGGGCTGCGCCGCATCGGCAGGGTCGAGGAGGTGTCCGAGTTCCTGGACACCGCGATCGTCCTGCCCGCCCCCGGCCAGGGGGCGCTGGCCGTCGAGTGCACGGCAGCCAATGCCGGCCTCGCCGCCGTGCTCGCCGAGCTCGACGACCCGCACACGCGGTTCGCCGTGACGGCCGAGCGTGCCCTGCTCGCCGCCCTGGAGGCCGGTTGCAGTGCTCCTGTCGGAGCCCTGGCCGACTTCTTGGTTGACGGGCAGATTGTCAATGAAATGCGCCTGCGGGGCGTCGTCGGCTCGACCGACGGCGCCGAGCTGGTGCAGCTGTCCACTACCGGTCCCGTACCCACGTCGCACCACGCCGCGGAGGCTCTCGGGCGCGAACTCGCGTCGGAGATGCTCGCCAAGGGTGCGGCCGGTCTTATGGGGGAGCGAGCACTTTGAGCCCCACACCTGCATCCTCGGCGTCCTCGGTGTTCTCTGCACCCGGGCACGTCACCTTCCTCGGCGCCGGTCCCGGAGATCCGGGCCTGCTGACGCTGCGCGCCGTCGAGGCGCTCGCGAGCGCGGACGTGCTCATCGCCGAGCCGGCCGTCCTCGACGTCGTACGCGCTCATGCCAAGGCAGGGGTAAGTACGCCGCAACTGGCCGTGGTTGACGACTCGTCAGTAACTCCGGGCACGCCTGCGATCCGGACGCCCATGTCGTCCAAGGTCGTGGTCAATCTTGTCATGGAGGCTGCGCGCAGCGGCAAGCGGGTGGTCCGTGCGGTCTGCGGCGACCCCGGGCTCGACGGCAACGCGGGCGAGGAGATGCTCGCGTGCGCGGCCGAGGGCGTCGCCTTCGAGGTCGTGCCCGGCGTCGCCACCGCGGTCGGCGTGCCCGCCTACGCGGGGGTGCCGCTGCGCGACGCCGGGGGCGTCGACGTGCGCTTCGTGGACGCGCGGACGGCGGACGAGCGGTGCTGGAGCGAGGTGGGCGCCAGTGACGCGACCGCCGTCGTGTCGACGACGCTCGACTCGGTCGCGGCCGCCGCGGGTGAGCTGGTCTCGGCCGGGCGCAAGCCCGACACCCCGATGACGGTCACCGTCGCGGGCACCACGACGCGTCAGCGGACCTGGAACGCCACCCTCGGCACCGTCGCCCAGGTGCTCAAGCAGGCCAAGGTGCTGCCCTCCCCGGAGGGCCACCAGCCCGTCATAGCCGTGGTCGGCGAGCGCGGTGCCGCCGACCGGCGCGAGCAGCTCTCGTGGTTCGAGTCGAAGCCGCTCTTCGGGTGGCGGGTGCTCGTGCCGCGGACGAAGGAGCAGGCGGCGTCGCTCTCCGACCAGCTCAGGTCGTACGGCGCCGTGCCGCACGAGGTCCCGACGATCGCCGTCGAGCCGCCCCGCACCCCGCAGCAGATGGAGCGGGCGGTGAAGGGCCTGGTCACCGGACGGTACGAGTGGATCGCCTTCACGTCCGTGAACGCCGTGAAGGCGGTGCGGGAGAAGTTCGAGGAGTACGGGCTCGACGCCCGGGCCTTCGCGGGGATCAAGGTCGCGGCCGTCGGCGAGCAGACGGCGGCCTCGCTGGTGGAGTTCGGGGTCAAGCCCGACCTCGTGCCCAGTGGTGAGCAGTCGGCCGCCGGTCTGCTGGAGGACTGGCCGCCGTACGACCCGGTCTTCGACCCGATCGACCGGGTCTTCCTGCCGCGTGCCGACATCGCGACGGAGACGCTGGTCGCCGGGCTCATCGAGCTCGGGTGGGAGGTCGACGACGTCACGGCCTACCGGACCGTGCGGGCCTCGCCGCCGCCGGCGGACACCCGGGAGGCGATCAAGGGCGGTGGCTTCGACGCGGTGCTCTTCACGTCGTCGAGCACCGTGCGCAACCTGGTCGGCATCGCGGGGAAGCCGCACAACGTGACCGTCATCGCGTGCATCGGCCCGGCCACGGCCAAGACCGCCGAGGAGCACGGGCTGCGGGTCGACGTGCTGTCGCCGGAGCCGTCGGTGCTGCGGCTGGCGGAGGCGCTGGCCGAGTTCGGGGCGGCCCGGCGGGCGGCGGCGCTGGAGGCCGGCGAGCACGTGGCGCGGCCGAGCGAGCGGCGGCCGGGTTCGCGCAGGCGGCGCACGACGTAGTCGGGTGCTTCGGGCAGGGGCGGTGCGCGGGGATTTCCCCGCGGGCCGCCCCTTTTCCGTACGCCTGCTCGTGTGCGTCTGCTCCCGGGCGTCTGCATCTCCTGCGTACGGGAAGGGGCTCAGCGGCGGTGGACGGCCGTGCCGCGGTGGCGGGCGCCGAGGGAGTGCAGGCACTCCAGGGCGTCCAGCAGGACGGTCCGGTTGTACCAGGCGAGCCACTGGCCGGCCTGGGCGCCGAGGGCGGCGAGGGTCTCGCTCTGCCCGGCGGAGACGCCCTTGATCGTGTGGCCGAGGTGTGCGGAGACCATGCCGACGCAGCCGCCCGCGGGGGTGGTGAGGGGCAGGCTGTGCACGGCGCGGGCGCCGGCGGCGAGGACCGCCCGGCGGGAGGCCTCGTCGAAGACCGGGTCGGCCTCGACGTCGTGGACGGTGACCTGGGCGACGTTGCGGGCGGCGAGGGAGCAGGCGGTGCCGTCGTCGCCGACGTGCGCGAAGAAGTCGACGAAGTCGTCGCTGAGGCCGGTGTGCTGCTCCAGGCGCAGGCCGCCGCGGACGCGGTCGGGGAGCTGGACGTTGCCCATCGAGGTGTCGAGCACGGCGAGGGCCCGGCTCAGTACGGAGCGCAGGACGGCGGCCTGGTGGGGCTCCTCGCGGCGGTTGTTCTCCCGGGCGGCGGGGAAGGTCAGCGGCGGCGCGGGCAGCCGGGCGCGCCGCGGGAACCAGAGGGGGCTGCGGGGATCGGGGCGGGGGGTGCGGACGACGGCCTCGACGAGCTGGCGCAGGCGGACGTTGTGCTGCTGGGAGGCGCGCTGGAGGAGGGCGAAGGCGGACTCGCCGTCGGGCAGGGAGTAGCGCTCCTGGAGGATGCCCTGGGCCTGGGAGACGAGGGGGTGGGTCTGGGCGCGGGCCCGGAGGTGGCGGAGCTCGCCGCGGAGGCGTTCGAGTTCGGGGTCCCGGGAGGCGCCGGGGGTGCGGGGGTCCGTCACGGGGCGGGTCCTTTCGGGGCGGCCATGTCCGGGGGCTGGGGGCCTGGGCGACCCCCTAGCTGACCACACCGGCGGGACGGGACGGGAGAGGGGTGGGCGGCGCCCCGGTGCTTCCGGGCGCGGTGGGCGGCGCGGGGGCCGACAGGCGGTCGGTAAAGGACGCCGGGCGGCGGGCGTAGCGTGGACGCATGACTGTGTATGGCTCTTTTCCGGGGGCTCGGCCCCGGCGGTTGCGCACCACTCCGGCGATGCGGCGCATGGTCGCCCAGACCCGGCTGGACCCGGCGGACCTGATCCTGCCCGCGTTCGTGCGCGAGGGGATCACCGAGCCGGTGGCCATCGGCGCGATGCCCGGGGTGTACCAGCACACGCTGGACACCCTGCGGAAGGCGGCGGCGGAGGCCGTGGCGGCGGGCGTCTCCGGGATCATGCTGTTCGGCGTCCCCGAGGACGCGAAGAAGGACGCGGCGGGCACGGCGGGCACCGACCCGGACGGCATCCTCCAGGTCGCGCTGCGCGCGGTGCGCGAGGAGGTCGGGGACGACCTCGTGGTGATGTCCGACCTGTGCCTGGACGAGTTCACCGACCACGGGCACTGCGGCGTGCTGGACGCGCGGGGGCGGGTCGACAACGACGCGACGCTGGAGCGCTACGCCGAGATGGCGCAGGTGCAGGCCGACGCGGGCGCCCACGTGGTCGGCCCCAGCGGCATGATGGACGGCCAGGTCGGGGTCGTGCGCGACGCGTTGGACGGGATCGGACGGGAGGACGTGTCGATCCTCGCGTACACCGCGAAGTACTCGAGCGCGTTCTACGGGCCGTTCCGGGAGGCCGTCGGGTCCTCGCTCACGGGTGACCGCAAGACGTACCAGCAGGACCCGGCCAACTCCCGGGAGTCGCTGCGGGAGCTGGCGCTCGACCTGGAGGAGGGGGCGGACATGGTGATGGTGAAGCCCGCCGGTCCGTACCTGGACATCCTCGCGAAGGTCGCCGAGAGCGTGGACGTGCCGGTGGCGGCGTACCAGATCAGCGGCGAGTACGCGATGGTCGAGGCCGCCGCCGAGAAGGGGTGGATCGAGCGGGACCGGGCGATCCTGGAGACCCTGACGGGGATCAAGCGGGCCGGCGGGCAGATGATCCTGACGTACTGGGCGACGGAGGCGGCGGGGATGCTGCGCTGAGGGGGTGCGGTCGGCGCGGGTGGCCCGGGGCCGGGGCGCGGGTCCCGGCCCCGGGACGCTGGGCGAGTTCTCGCCGCGGGCGGAGGGCTCAGAGGCTGCTGACGTCGTCCAGGTCGGACTGCCAGAAGGAGACCCGGATGCTGCTGTCGACGTAGACGCCCTTCGCGGGGAGGCGGACCGGGGCGAAGGCGTCGAGGTTGCGGTGGTCCTTGTCGTAGAAGCCGATGGACAGGGACTTCGCCGTGTGGCCGGGGTCCGGGGTGCCCGTGGGGGAGGAGAGCTTCACGGCGGCGTACCCGCTCTCGCCGGGCTGGAGGCTCACCACGGCCTGCGGCTGGGTGTCCTCCATGGCCGGCGGCACGGACTGCGCGCCCTCGAAGCGGACGACCGGGGCGTAGTAAAGGTCGCAGAGCTTCGAGCCCTTGTTGGTGGCGGTGAGGATCATCGTGTTGAGGGGGCGGGAGACGACCTGCGCGGTGACCTTGAGGCGGGAGGCGTCGCAGACGGGACGGCGGGCGGGGGCGTTCGGGTCCGCGTGCTTGGGGGTGGTGCGGGGCTTGGTGCCGGCGGGCGTGCCGGAGGTGGCCCTGCCGGTGCCGGTGCCGGTCTGGGTGTCCGGGGCCGGAGCGGTGCCCGAGGGCTTGTCGTCGGTGGACTCCGGGCCGGTGGTGGGGGAGGAGGCGTGGGCGGCGCCGGCGTCCTTGGTGCCGCCGCCGTTGTCGCAGGCGGTCAGGGAGAGGGTGGCGGCGAGGGCGACCGAGGCTGCGGCGAACAGGCGAGTGCGGCGGGCGGTGCGTACGGACATGGTGGCTCTCTTCTCGGTGTGAGGGAGGTACGGGGAGCGGGCCGCTCACCCCGTTGCCGGGGGCGGCGTGCTTTGATGCCCAGAGCTTGTACGAGCTGCCGTCCCAGTGGCCACAGTTGACGGGCAGTCCGGGACGCTGGAACGTTCGTACCGGCCTTGACCTGCGGCGATGTGGTGTTCCTGGAACGCCGGGATGGGATGGGGAGCGGTGTCCGAGACTGAGGAGCCGGCCGAACTCGCGGAGTTCCTGCGCGAGCTGAAGGGCCGTTCGGGCCTCAGCTACGGGGTGCTGGCCAAGCGGCTGCACATGAGTACGTCGACGTTGCACCGGTACTGCAACGGGGACGCCGTCCCGACGGAATTCGCCCCCCTGGAGCGGCTGGCCAGGCTGTGCAGGGCCGCGCCGGAGGAGATGGTGCGCGTCCACAGGCTGTGGATTCTGGCGGACGCGGGGCGGGGGAAGAGGGCGGCTGGGGCAGGGGCGTCGGGGGTGGGCGCGGCTGCGGTCGGGGCGTCGGGGCCCGTGCCGTCGGGAGCCGCGTCGGGGGAGACGGTGCCGGAGTCGTTGCCGGAGGGTGGGGCCGCCGCCGTGGCTCCCCGGCCGGTGACGGGCACCGGCTCCGCGCCCGGGGTTCGGCCGGAGGCGGGTGGCGGGGCTGGCGGCCGGGTCGTTCCGGGCGCCGGGGGCGGCTCAGAGGACGACGGGGCCGCGCCGGTCGCCGGGACCGCTCCGGGCACCGGGGTCGTGCCGGGCGGCGGCGCCGGTCCAGGTGGCGGGCCCGCCACCGGCGGAGGGCCCGCCACCGGCGGCGTGGGCGCGTCCGGTGCGCAGACCGTGTCCGGGGAGGCCGCGTCCGGTGCGCAGGCCGGGCACCCTGACCGAGCCGCGCCCGGTGGGCACGTTCCGTCCGATGCCCAGGCCGCTTCCCGGCACGACCCGTTGGTCTCCTCCCACGGCGGTTCCGGCGCGGGCGTCGACCTCCCCGCCGCGTCGGGCCCCGGGCACAAGCGGCGGCGCAAGGTGTTCGTCGGGGCGGGGACGGTACTCGCCGTCGCCGTCGCCGTCTCCGCCGTGCTCGTGACGCAGGCCCTGGACGGCAGGGCGGGGGACGGGCGTTCCGACGGCCGAACCGCCGCAGGCGCGCTGTCCTCGGCCGGGCCGAGGGCGAGCGCCGGTGCGCAGGCGGACGGGCACGCGGGCGGCCCCGGCACCGACGGTGACGGTCCGGCGACCTCGCCGCCCGCCTCCCCCTCCGGGCCCGGGAAGCCCTCCGCCCCGCCCGCGGAAGGGCAGGGCAAGGGCGGAGCGCGCGGAAAGGGGGGCGGCAACGGTACGAGCGGTGGCGGGGGCGACCGCAGTGCCGTGCCCTTCTCGGCCGCCGTACGGCCCTTCGTCTTCGAGACCCCGTGCGGCCCGCACTTCCTCGTCGACAGCCCGCCGGACAAGGTCGCCCCGCCGCCCGGCGAGCAGGACGCCCCCGGCTGGGTCGCCGCCAACGGCGCCGTCCCCGCCGACGAACAGCTCGTGGCGCTCACGCTCCAGGGCCGGTCGAAGCAGACCGTCGTCCTGGAGGCGCTGCACGTGCGTGTCGTGAGGACCGGCGCACCGCTCGCCTGGAACCGGTACGACGGCACCTCCGCGTGCGGCGGCAACGTCGACACCACGTCGTTCTCGGTCGACCTGGATGCCGCCCGCCCCGCTCCCGTACCGCACGCGGGGCAGCGGGACTTCCCGTACAAGATCAGCGAGACGGACCCCGAGGTCTTCTACGTCAAGGCGAAGGCCCGTGCGCACGAGGTGAGTTGGTACCTGGAGCTGGAGTGGTCCAGCGCCGGGCGGCGCGGCGTCCAGCGGATCGACGACCGGGGCAGGCCGTTCCGCACCAGCGGAGGGGCCGGCCGGCCCGCCTACCAGCACATGCTGGGCGGCACCGCGTGGGAGAAGTCGACGGACGAGCAGGGGTCGTAGGAGCTTGCGGGGACGCGTACGGCCCGGCGGGAAGAAAAGGATTCCGCCGGGCCGTACGCGTTCACGAAAAGGAGGGGTCAGAGCCGCTCGGGGGTACGGATGCCCAGCAGGGCCAGGCCCTGGTGCAGGGTGCGCGCCGTCAGCTCGCACAGGAAGAGGCGGTTCTCGACCTGCGCCGGGGTGTCGGCCTTGAGGACCGGGCACTCCGCGTAGAAGGAGGTGTAGAGGGAGGACAGCTGGTAGACGTACGCGGCCAGCTTGTGCGGCTCGTACGCGGTGGCTGCCTCCGCCAGGACCTCGCCGAACTGGTCCAGGTGCAGGCCCAGCGCCCGCTCCTGCGGGGCGAGTTCGAGCTCCGGGTGAGCGGCCGGAGCGGCCTCGCCGCGCAGCCGCAGGATCGACTGGATACGGGCGTACGCGTACTGCGAGTACACCGACGTGTCGCCGTTCAGCGACACCATCTGGTCCAGGTCGAACTTGTAGTCGCGGGCGGCGGAGGTCGAGAGGTCCGCGTACTTCACCGCGCCGATGCCGATCTGCGCGCCGTTCTCGACGATCTCCGCCTCGGTCAGGCCGACCTTCTCGTTGTTCTTCTCCCGCACGACCGCCGTCGCCCGGTCGATTGCCTCGTCCAGGAGGTCCACCAGCCGTACGGTCTCGCCCTCACGGGTCTTGAACGGCTTGCCGTCCTTGCCGAGCACCGTGCCGAAGCCGAGCTGGTGGGCCGTGACGTCGTCCGTCAGCCAGCCCGCCCGCCGCGCCGTCTCGAAGACCATCCTGAAGTGCAGCGACTGGCGCACGTCCACGACGTACAGCAGGGTGTTCGCCTTCAGGTCGCCCACCCGGTTGCGGATCGCGGAGAGGTCGGTGGCCGCGTAGCCGTAGCCGCCGTTCGACTTCTTCACGATCAGCGGGGTCGGGTTGCCGTCCGGGCCCTTCACGTCGTCGAAGAAGACGCAGAGCGCCCCCTCGGAACGGACCGCGACGCCCGAGTCCTCCAGGATCCGGCAGGTCTCTTCGAGCATGTCGTTGTAGCCCGACTCGCCGACCACGTCCGCGTCGGCGATGTCCATGTCGAGCTTGTTGAAGACCGAGTAGAAGTAGATCTTGGACTCGTCGACGAACCGCTGCCACAGCGCGCGCGACTCCTCGTCGCCCGCCTGGAGCTGTACGACCCGGTCCCGGGCCCGCGTCTTGAACTCCTCGTCGGAGTCGAACAGGACCCGCGCTGCCTTGTAGATCCGGTTCAGGGCGGACATCGCCTCTTCGCCGTCGGCTCCCTGGTGGTCCAGGGCCCCCGGGTGCTCCACCAGGTACTGGATGAGCATGCCGAACTGGGTGCCCCAGTCGCCGATGTGGTGGCGCCTGACGACCTTCTCGCCGGTGAACTCCAGGATCTCGACCATCGCGGCGCCGATCACGGCGGAGCGGAGGTGGCCGACGTGCATCTCCTTGGCGACGTTCGGCTGGGCGTAGTCGACGACCGTCGTACCGGCGTTCTCGTGGTACGGAACGCCCAGGCGCGCGTCGGCGGCCCGCGCGGCCAGCGTCTCGATGATCGCCCGGTCGGAGACCGTGATGTTCAGGAAGCCGGGGCCCGAGACCTCGATGTCCTTCAGCACGTCCCCCGTGGCGAGCTTCTCGACGACCTGCGTCGCCAGCTCCCGCGGGTTCGCCTTCGCCTTCTTGGCGAGGGCCAGGATGCCGTTGGCCTGGAAGTCGGCCCGGTCGCTTCGGCGCAGCAGCGGGTCGGCCGGGGCGGCGTCCGGCAGGGCTGCCGAGAGCGCGTCCGCGAGCCGCTGGTTGACGGTCGAAGCGAGCGAGGGGACCGAGGCCATGGGGTGCCGTTCCTGTTGGTGAGTGCGTGGTGTGTGCTCCGAGTATTTCACGCAGGCCCCGGGCGGCCCGCGCAACCTTATTCGTGAGGCCTCCGTCTGCCCGTCTGGGAGAATGGCCCCGCCAGCCCTCACTCAATCCGGAGAACCTCCGGGGAACCAAGGACGTGCCGACCGTGTCCCAGAGCAGCACCCCCGAGACCGACTGGGTCTCCCGTTTCGCGGACGATGTCATCGCCGAGTCGGAGCGACGTGCGCCTGGCAAACCGGTCGTCGTCGCCTCCGGCCTGTCCCCCTCCGGTCCGATCCACCTGGGCAACCTCCGCGAGGTCATGACCCCGCACCTGGTCGCCGACGAGATCCGCCGCCGCGGGCACGCGGTCCGCCACCTCATCTCCTGGGACGACTACGACCGGTACCGCAAGGTCCCCAACGGCGTCCCGGGCATCGACGAGTCCTGGGCCGAGCACATCGGCAAGCCCCTGACCTCGGTCCCCGCCCCGGCCGGCTCCTCGTACCCGAACTGGGCCGAGCACTTCAAGGCGCCCATGGTGGCGGCCCTGGCCGAGCTGGGCGTGGAGTTCGACGGCATCAGCCAGACCGAGCAGTACACCGCGGGCGCCTACCGCGAGCAGGTCCTGCACGCGATGAAGCACCGCGCCGACATCGACGCCGTACTGGACCGCTACCGCACGAAGAAGGACCCGGCGGCCGCCAAGAAGTCCCAGAAGCCGGTGGACGAGGCCGAGCTGGAGGCGGCCGAGGGGTCGGGTGCGGCGAGCGAGGACGACGGAACGAGCGGTTCCGCCTACTACCCGTACAAGCCCTACTGCGGGCGGTGCGAGCGCGACCTGACCACCGTCACCTCCTACGACGACGCGTCGACCGAGCTGACGTACACCTGCGCGTGCGGCTTCACCGAGACCGTCTTCCTGAAGGAGTTCAACCGCGGCAAGCTGGTCTGGAAGGTCGACTGGCCGATGCGGTGGGCGTACGAGGGCGTGATCTTCGAGCCCAGCGGCGTCGACCACTCGTCGCCGGGGTCGTCCTTCGTGGTCGGCGGGCAGATCGTGCGCGAGGTCTTCGACGGCGTGCAGCCGATCGGCCCGATGTACGCCTTCGTCGGCATCTCGGGCATGGCCAAGATGTCGTCCTCCAAGGGCGGCGTGCCCACGCCCGGCGACGCGCTGAAGATCATGGAGGCGCCGCTGCTGCGCTGGCTGTACGCGCGCCGCAGGCCGAACCAGTCCTTCAAGATCGCCTTCGACCAGGAGATCCAGCGGCTGTACGACGAGTGGGACAAGCTGTCGCTGAAGGTGGCGGACGGTTCCGTGCTGCCGGCGGACGCGGCCGCCTACTCCCGGGCGGTCGGGACGGCCGCCGGTGAGCTGCCGCGCACGCCGCGCCCGCTGCCGTACCGGACGCTGGCCTCCGTCGCGGACATCACGGCCGGGGCACAGGACCAGACGCTGCGCATCCTGAGCGAGCTGGACCCGTCCGACCCGATCGCCTCGCTGGACGAGGTGCGGCCGCGCCTGGACCGGGCGGAGTCGTGGATCACCGCCTACGTGCCCGCCGACCAGCGGACGCTGGTGCGGGACGAGCCGGACACGGTCGCGCTGGGCGCGCTGGGCGACGCGGACCGGGAGTCGCTGCGGCTGCTGGTCGAGGGCCTGGACTCGCACTGGTCGCTGGACGGGCTGACCACGCTCGTCTACGGCGTGCCGAAGATCCAGGCGGGGCTGGCGGCGGACGCCAAGCCGACGCCGGAGCTGAAGGTGGCGCAGCGGACCTTCTTCGCGCTGCTGTACCAGTTGCTGGTGGGGCGGGACACCGGGCCGCGGCTGCCCACGCTGCTGCTGGCGGTGGGGGCGGAGCGGGTGCGGAAGCTGCTGGGGGCGTAGCTCGCCGGGAGCGGGAGGGGCCGTCCCCCAAGGGGGGCGCCCCGCCCAACGGGGAGGGGCGGGCCGTGTGCTGCATCTTTCGGGGGAGGGCGGGCGCGGGGGTTCCACCCCGGGCAGGATGACGCGGGCCGTCCCCGCCGCCGACGCTGGACCCATGAAGAACGAACTGCTCGCCATCATCGGCTGGGTCGTCGGCATCCAAGGCGCACTCGGCTTCATCGGCCGCACCTGGTTCGACAGGGACTGGGGCCTGCTGCACCTCTGGTTCACCCCGCCCAGCGCCCTCTACCTCGCGATGGCGCTCGTCGGCATCCCCCTCGGCGTCGCCGCCGACCTCGCCCGCAAGAAGCAGAAGGCCGCCCGGTACCGCGCCTAGGGCGTGTGCTCGTCCAGTTCGAGCTGGTACTGCTCCACGTACCGCTTCGCGTACATCTCCAGGTCCTCGACCGGCAGCTCCTGCCCGTACAGGTCGAAGAGGTACGAGCCGAACTGCAGCGGCGTCGGGAACGCCCCGTTCTCGATCGCGCACTTGCGGAAGGCCGCGTAGTACGCGTCGTCGTCCAGGACGAAGTCCTCCTCGGCGCCGGGGCCGTTCGCCGCGAAGTCCGGCCCGAACTCGGCGTCGTAGTCCGGGTCGTACCCGCCGAGCGGCCGGCTGCGGCCCGGTCCGGCGGGCACCGTCACCGGTGTCGCTCCCGCGGGGTCGTACTCACCCGCGTAGTGCTCCTGCTGCGCGGGCACCGGCGCCGCGAACCACGGGCTCGGGTGGGTCGGCGGCTGCTCATCGGGGGCGGGGGAGGCCGGGACGGTTTCGCCGGCGGGGACGGTCCGGTCGGCCGGGTCGGCCTGGTCGGTCGGGGTGGCCGGGTCGGGGACGGCCCGGGCGGCGGCCGTCGGAGCGGGGCCGGTGCCGGTGGGGTCCTCCCGTACGTCAGCCCCGTCCTTCGTCAGCCGTACCCGGTCGCCCTCGGCTATCGGGCCGGGTTCGCTCCGCGCCTCCCGCGCCGCGGGCAGCGCCGGGGTCTGCGCCTGGGCCGCCGTCTCCGGGGCCGGCGGCAGCAGCACCGGCTCGATGCCCGCCGCGGCCAGGCCCGCCGGGCCCGTGTCCGACAGCGGGACGCCGTACTTCGCCAGGCGCAGCGGCATCAGCGACTCGACCGGCGCCTTGCGCTTCCAGGAGCGCCCGAACCGGGCCTGGAGGCGGGCCTGGTAGATCAGCCGGTCCTGCTCCAGCTTGATGACCTGCTCGTAACTCCGCAGCTCCCACAGCTTCATCCGCCGCCACAGCCGGAACGTCGGCAACGGCGACAGCAGCCAGCGCGTCAGCCGCACGCCCTCCATGTGCTTGTCGGCGGTGATGTCCGCGATCCGGCCCACCGCGTGGCGGGCCGCCTCGACCGACACCACGAACAGCACCGGAATGACCGCGTGCATGCCGACGCCCAGCGGGTCCGGCCACGACGCCGCGCCGTTGAACGCGATCGTCGCCGCCGTCAGCAGCCACGCGGTCTGCCGCAGCAGCGGGAACGGAATCCGCATCCAGGTCAGCAGCAGGTCCAGCGCGAGCAGCACGCAGATGCCCGCGTCGATCCCGATCGGGAAGACCAGGGAGAAGTTCCCGAAGCCCTTCTCCTCGGCGAGCTCGCGCACCGCCGCGTACGAACCGGCGAAACCGATCCCCGCGATGATCACCGCGCCGGCGACCACCACACCGATCAGTATTCGGTGCGTGCGTGTCAGCTGCATCGCCGCCACCTGCGAACCCCTTCCGTGCGTCCCCGCGAGGTCTGTACCTTCCGTGCCTGGCGGCCACAGCCTGGCACACGCTCCCGGGGCACAGCAGCCTCAGGGAGGGGCAAGTATGGGCAAAAGTCGCTTATTCGGGCTCATCTGTAGTCAAGTTGTGGCTGCTGGGCACGGTGTCGTAGACGGGAGCGACGGTGGCGTCGGCGGCCGTCCGTGCGGGGGCGGCCCTGGTCCCGCCGTGGAGCCGGCGCGGTCCCCCGGCTCCGCGAACCCGCCCGCGTCAACACGCATCTTTGGGTGCAAATCGGTTAAACGTTCGTTCTAAGAGGCGGGCGGCCCCCGCGCCCGTCGGTGAAGGACAAGGAGTCTCCATGCGCATCGCATTCCTCGTGGCCACCGAAGGCATCGAGCAGATCGAGCTGACCGAGCCCTGGGCGGCGGTGGGCGCCGCCGGCGGCACCCCCGTCCTCGTCTCGACCGAGCAGGGCGAGGTGCAGGCCTTCCACCACCTCGACAAGGGCGACACCTTCCCGGTGGACCAGGTGGTCGGGGACGCGAAGGCGGAGGAGTTCGACGGACTCGTGCTGCCGGGCGGCGTCGCCAACCCCGACGCGCTGCGGATGGACGAGAAGGCCGTCGCCTTCGTGAAGGCGTTCTTCGACGCGGGCAAGCCGGTCGCCGCCATCTGCCACGCCCCGTGGTCCCTGATCGAGGCCGACGTGCTGCGCGGCCGCACGCTCACCTCCTGGCCCAGCCTGCGCACCGACATCACCAACGCGGGCGGCACCTGGGTGGACGAGCAGGTCAAGGTCTGCACCGGCGGCCCCAACACGCTGATCACCAGCCGCAAGCCGGACGACCTCAAGGCGTTCTGCGAAACCCTGGTCGGCGAGTTCGGCAAGAGCGCCGACGAGGACGGGAAGGACCGGGCATGAGCGACACGGCACGCGGGGACGACGTCTACCAGCCCGACGGCGGCAACGAGGAGCAGGAGGACGCGGCCCCGCTGGACCTCCAGGACGCGATCGGCGAGCGGACGTACGACGACATGCTCGACGAGGGGTACTCGCCCCCCGAGAAGCCCCTCGGCGTGAACAAGACCGGCACCACCGCCGCCGAGCAGCACGAGGGCGAGTCCCTCGACGAGCGGCTGAGCCAGGAGGTGCCGGACGTGGGCGAGCGCCCGGCCGACGAGGGCCGGGACGGCATCGGCGACCTGCCCGGCGGCGAGGGCGAACCGCTCGACCCGGAGACGGGCGCCGACCGGGCAGGACGGCTGGTCGCCCCGGACGAAGGGGCCCACCCGGACGTGACCAAGGACCTCGTCGCTTCCGACGCGGGCATCGACGGCGGCGCCGCCGGGGCCGAGGAAGCCGCCGTCCACGTGGTCGACGAGGCGGACCTGCCTCCCGTGGACGCCCCCGCGGATCTCGACGCGGACGCCACCGGAGAACCCGGCTCGGAGCGCTGAGCGCCCCGACCGCCCCGCCGGGCGCCCGGTCCCGCACGGCACCGGGCCCTCGGCCTCCCGGCTCAGCGCGCGGCGCTGCGAGCGGACGCGGACCCGGACGCCCTCGGACGGCCCGGACCCCCGGCCGGCGTGAGCGCCCCGGCGGACGGGCCCCCCGCCTCCGCGCGCCGGGCCCCCGCCCTCGCCCGGCGGCCCGCGGCCGCGTACCAGGAGGCGGCCACCACGACGGCCAGCGCCGCCTCCACCGCGTCGCCCCCGTAGTACATGAGCTGCGCGCCCGCGTGCAGATCGGCCGGGGCGAACGCGGTGCCGGGCGGCGGCGCGGCGTACAGGGTCTTGGCCAGTACGGCGTGCGCGGTGCCCGCCGCCAGCAGCGTCGCCCCGCGCAGCACCGGGTGCCACCGGCGGCGCACCGGATCGAGCTGGCAGACGGCCGCCGTGAACAGCACCCCCGCCGCCAGCACGTGGGCGTACAGCAGGGCGTGCAGCCACGGCCGGTGGCTCGCGGCGGCGAACAGCCCCGTGCGGTACAGCAGCCACAGCCCGCCCAGGTCCAGCAGGGCCGCGACCGGCGGGAAGACCGGCACGCCCACGAAACGCGAGTGCAGTACGGACAGCAGCCCCCGGCGCGCCGCGCCGGGCGGCAGGACGCGCAGGGCCAGCGTCAGGGGGCGGGCCAGGACCAGCAGCAGCGGAGCCACCATGCCGACGGCCAGGTGCTGGGCCATGTGCGCGGTGAACGGCCCGCCCGGCGGGCCCCCGGCCGCGGCCCAGGCCACCGCCCCGCTCCCGGCGGCGAACGACGCGTCCCGCACCCGGGGCCAGGCGTCCCCGCGCCGCCGCAGCCGGGCCGACGCCAGCAGGTACGCGAGCGCCGCCGCCCCGGCGAGCAGCAGGGCGACCGCCGGCGGGAGCTGCCCGGCGTGGCCGTGCCCGGGGTTCACGACGCCGGTCCGCGCCGACCGCGCCGGCCCGCCCGTACGGCCAGGGCCGTGCCGGTCAGCAGCAGCACCGCACCGGCGGCGTTCCACGCCCAGTCGTACGGGGTGACGTCGACGCCGTAACGGATCTGGTGCAGGCGCAGCAGCTTGTGGTCCACGATCCCGTCGAAGAGCTGGAAGGCCCCCAGCCCGAGGACGAACCCGGCCAGGCAGGACGCCGGGTACCGGGCGCGGCGGCGGCGCAGGTCGGCGTACAGGAAGAACCCGGTGACCAGCGCCAGCAGTTCGGCGGTGTGCAGCAGACCGTCGGACAGCAGGCCGACGCCGGGGGTGGAGCGGTCGTAGAAGTGGTGCCAGCCGAGGAGCTGGTGGAAGACGATCTCGTCGACCGCCGCCATCACCCCCGTCCCGATCACCGCCCCCACCAGCAGGGACCTGCGTGCGGGGGATGACGACTGCGGGGGGAACGAGGTGCTCATCGGACTGCCTTCCTGACGGGAACGCGCGGCGCGGACGAAGGACCCCGTCCCGGGACGGGGAGGGCGGACCGGGGGCGCAGGCCCAGGACTCAACACGCCGCTACCGGGTACCCGCCGGGGCATGATCAAGCGTGCACTGTGGCAGGGAATGATCGCCGGAACCGTGGGAGGACTCGCGATGACCCTCGGTGAGAAGGCCGAACAGGCCGTCACCGGCCGGCCCGACTCGTACGTGCCCGCACGGGTCCTCCAGCGCCTCACCGGCCTGCCCGAACACCCCGGGAAGCAGCCGCTGCCCGTCAACTGGGCCATGCACTTCGGCCAGGCCGCCCTGCTGGGCGTCCTGCGCTCGGTCATGGCCCAGTCGGGTCTGCGCGGCCCCGCGGCCTCCGCGAAGTTCGCCGTGGTGCGCCTGACCAACGACCAGATCCTGGAGAACGCGACCGGTGTGGGCGCCCCGCCGACCACCTGGCCCCGCCGGGAACTCGCCGTCGACCTGCTGCACAAGGGCGTCTACGCCTTCGTGACCGGCGTCGTCGCCGACGCCCTCGCCGCACGCGGCGGCCCCGGCCCCGGGCAGCGCCACGCCGCGCTGCGCCCCGGCCGCCACAGCGGCGTGGGACCTGTGCCGCGCGAGGAGGCCCACGGGCGGAAGGCCGCCGGATGACCGCCCTGGAGCGCGCCGCCTTCCGTACGGCGCGGACCGCCGCCCGCCGCCGGGGCCTCAGGCCCGCCCTGCACCCCAGCGGGGTGCTGCTCTCGGGCCGCGTCGCGGTTTCCGGCCGCGGCCCCTCCTGGGGCGTGCCGTGGCTGGACGCGCCGGGCTCCTACGAGGTGACCGCGCGCTGGTCCCGGGCGGCCGGGCTGCCGCGCCCGCTGCCGGACGGAACGGGGCTCGCCCTGCGCGTGCGGGACGCCGGCGGGCCGGGCCGCCCGCTGGACCTGCTGCTCACCGGCAGCGGCCGGGGCCGGTGGACGCGCCATGTGCCCCTGCCCCGCACGTCGGCCACGGCGGGCCCGTACAGCACGCTGCTGTCGTACGAGGTCGGCGGGCGGCGCGGGGTGCTGGCCGCGTTCCCGGCGCCCGGAGCGCCGCCGGTGCCCGCCGAGCCCGGTGCGGTGGCCGACGTCCTCACCCGGCGGACCGTCGAGTTCGTGCTCTGCTTCGGGGCGGGCACGGCCTGGCGCCCGCTGGCCCGGCTGACCCTGGACGGGACCGCCCCCGACGGCCGGCCGCAGGACCAGGCGTACGACCCGTACCTGAACGCGCTGCCCGGCTTCGGCCCGGGGGAGCGCCTGCGGGCGCTGCGCACCGCCGCCTACGCCGGATCGAGAGCGGGCCGGGGCGCGCAGCCCCCGGCCTGAGCTGCGGGAAGGGGCGCTCAGGCGGGGGCGTCCCGGGCGCTACTCGGTGTTCTTCTGCAGCAGGCAGTCGTAGCCGAGCTGCAAGGTGTCGGCCACCGCCAGCGCGGTCAGGGACGCCGTCACGGTCCGCGTGGCCCGCGGCCACAGCGACTGGGCGCCGGTGAAGGTGGTCGTCACCCAGACGCCGAGGCAGAACGGGCACGTGATCAGCTCGCCCACCGTCGACCTGACGGAGCCGCCGCGCGGGCTCTCGTTCACCTCGGCGGGCCCCGTCGCCTCCTCGAAACGCGTGAACGGCGCCCGCAGCGGGCTCGTGACGGTCCCCTTGCCGATCAGCCGGCTCAGCCGGAACGCGGCGGCCCCCGTCAGCAGTACGTCCCAGGGCCCGGGGCGGCCGGCGGGCTTCACTCCGCGCAGGTGGGCCGCCACGCCCCAGGCGGCCGCGTACGCGCCGAACGCGACGACGGCGCCGAGGTGTCCGCCCAGCGCGCGGTCCTCGTGCGGCGAGTAGGCCCTGCTCACCCGGCGCAGGGCCGCGCCGACGCGGCGCGTGGGGGACGAGGGGAGGTGCGGGTCGTGCCGCGCGGACGCATCGTGGTGGTGCGGGTCGTGCTGAGCGGGCGAGGGCATCGCGGAGATCTCCATCGAGGGTGTCGGAGTTTCGTCGTGCGAGGGGGTCCGGCGCCCCGGCGTCACAGGCCGGGGGGTTTGAGTTCGGGCGGGTCGTGGGCGGGCCGGCCGGTGACTCTCACGATGAGGTCGGCGCACAGGTCCCGGAGTTTGACGTTGCGGTTCTGGGAGGCGGAGCGCAGGATCGCGAAGGCCTCGGCGCTGGTGCAGCGCTGCTGGGCCATGAGGATGCCGATCGCCTGGTCGATGACGGCGCGGTGCTGGACGGCCTTGCGCAGGTCGTCGGTGAACTGCTGGGAACGGGCCGTCCGCCGGGCCAGGGCGATGGCTCCGGTGGCCTGCCCGGCGAGTTCCCGCAGGGCGGTCAGGTCGGCCGTGTCGAAGCCGTCGGCCTCGGGCGAGTACAGGTTCAGCGCCCCGGCGGTGTCGCTGTGCGGGGCGACGGGGAAGGACGCGGAGGACCGGGTGCCCGCGGCGACCGCGTGGGCGGGGTACGGGCCCCAGCGGGTCTCCTCCAGCGTGTCGCGTACGTGCACCTCCTCGCCCGAGCGCAGGGCCTGCAGGCAGGGCCCGGTGTCCAGGCCGTACTGCTTCTCGTCGAGGGCGCAGGCGCTGGTGCCCGCGCTGGTCACGGTCAGCGGGTGGCCGTGCCGCTCCAGGGTGATTCCACAGCCGTCGGCGGCCGGGGCGTGCCGCAGCGCCGCCTCCGCCAGTCCGTGCAGCAGCCCCTCCAGCGTGTCGGTGGCCAGCAGCAGGTCGACCATGGTGGGTTCGGGCAGGGGCCCGGGGTACGAGGGGCTCATCGGAATCCGTTCCGCGTGGTCCGTGGCATGTGCGGTGGGGCAGGAAGCGAGCGGACCGCGTCGGCGGGACGAGTCTCCCGCTCGCGCGCCGTCAAACCCCTCGCTGCCTCCCACGCCTCCTGCGGAACTGTGTTCCCCTCCCGGACCGGCCGTCATGGGCGGGCCCTGCGCCTGTCCCGCGCAGGAGGAACCCGCTCGCTGGGGCGTTCGCCGTACGCGAGCCGGGCCGCCGTGCGGGCGTCCGGGTGGGGAATGAGCATGGGCCTTGGCCTTTCCGTGCCGAGCCGCCCCTCGCGGTGCGCGCGAGGGGCGGCGGGAAGGGACCGTGACCGGCGGGCATCGGGGACCGTGGCTCCTGGCCGAACCCGGCTCCTCCCAGTCTCCGGCCCGTGCTCGCGGGGTGCCACTCGGCGCGCGGACGACAGCGGACGGACCGCCGTCCGGCACGCCGGAAACCCGGGCTCACGCGGTCGCGCGCGCCGGCGCATTCGGTGCCGGAGGGGGTGCGGGCACGGAGCGCCCGTATTCAGTACCGGTGTGGCACCCGCCGCGGAACATATTCATTTGACGCATCGTCAGGAATGGGGCGGGTCCGCTCGGGACGGCACGTCCTGACCGCCGCCGTCCTTCTCGTTCTCGTTCTCGTCGCGGAGCACGCCCGGCACGGCCGGAGCGGTCCCTCCCGGAGCGGTCCCGTCGACGGCAAGGCTCGGGAGGCCCCTCCCTCCGGAAGGGGCCTCCCCGCCTGGCCCTACTTGTTCGCCGCGGCGACCGACGCCACGACCTCCTTCGTCGCCGTCTGCGCGCCCTTCAGCAGGTCCGCCGGGTCCGGCGCCTTCGTGCCGGCGTAACCCGCGCCGTTGTAGTCCAGCGTCACGACCACGTTGCCGGTGCGGGCGACCACCACCGCGTGGTTGAAGTCCGTGCCGGCCTCGCGCGCGCCATAACCGATCGTCGAGGCCTGGTCGCCGATGCCCTCGGCCGGGTTGGCGCGCACGTCCTTCACGCCCTCCTTGCCCTGCACCTTGTTGACCTGCTTGGTCACGTACTCGGTGGCACGCTTCTCACCGCTGCCCAGCGCCTGATTCGACTCGAAGAGCTGGAGCGAGTACGTCAGGTAGTGGTACTGCGAACCCTTGACGCCCTTGTCGTCCAGACCGCCCCACGAGCAGCCCCGCCGCGACTGCGGGTCCGAGGACTCGTCGGCCGTGCCCTCCGCCTTGTCGGCCTTCGGCACCAGGCCCTCGACCGTGTCCTTCTTGAGCGCCTTGCACGCGTCCGGCAGCGCCGCGAACTTCGCCGCGGCCACGGTCGGCGGCGCCGACGGCTTCTTCTGCTGCTGCTGCGCGCCCGCGTCCTTCTTCCCGCCGTCCGAACCGGAACCAGAACCGGAGTCCGACGAACAGCCGGCCACGACGAGCAGTGCCGGGACGGCCACCGCGCAGGTCAGTATGCGGGCGATACGGGGAGCTTTTCGGTACATGGTTCGTGGAGTTCCTTAACTTCGGATCGCTGCGGGTTCCGATTGCTGTGACTGACGTGTTCTCTGTGAGGGACCGCTGTTCGTTTATTCGCCGCTGTCGGAGAACTGCTCGGCGAGCTTACGGGCCATGGCCTGCGCCCGGTCCTGGAGCGCCCGGCCGTCCGGAAGCTGGTCGGGCCGGCCCGGCTGCTCGCCGTACGTGACGCTCACGAGCACGTTGGACGTACGGAAGACGATCGAGACCGTACGGTCCTTGGCCGCCGTCGACCCGCCCGGCGCGCGCACGTCGTCGAGGAAGGCGGCGTCCCCGAGCCCTTCGAGGGTACGTGGCTGGAGGGACGCCGCATCGGGAGCGCCCGGCGAACCGGAGGCCCCGGCGGAATCCGCGGGCGGCGTCACCGGCGCCGTCGGCGAGGCCGGCGGGGCGCTCGACGCGGGCGGCGGGTCCACCGGCGCGGGGAGATCGGCGGCCGTCAACTGCTCGCGGTACACGGCCTGGGCGCGGTCGTCGTCGCTCACCGCGGCGTCGTAGGACACCACCCGCTCGAAGTCCACCGTCAGCAGGTGGGTGGCCTCCGGCGACTCCGCCTTCCAGCGGCAGCCGACCCTGCGGTCCGTGTCGTACGTCACCGCCGGCTCGCCCGCGAACAGCTTCCGCTGCTGCTCCTCGGGCAGCTTCTCCGCGCCGGGCAGCATCGCCCTCAGCACACCCCGGTCGACGATCCGGCAGGGCTCGGGGAGCGTGCGGTACTTGCCGGGGGGTGCGGCCGGGGCGGCGGACTCGCCGGACTTGGCGTCACCCGCGGTGTCCGTCCCCGGATCGGCGCCGGAACATCCGCTGACCCCGGCGGCCAGGGCCGCGAGGAGCGCGATGCCGGGCACGGAGACCTTCGCGCGAGCCCTGCCGGCGGCCCTGCCGCCCGCCGTGACGCCCGCTTGCCCGCCCGCCTGTCGTGGCACAGTCCAGGCCCCCTTCGAAGGAAAAGTGTTTGCCGCCCTGCGGTGGCCGATGACCACAATGTGTATCGCACGCACTGGTGTGGACGCCGGTCCGCTGTCCCGTTCGCGGCCGTTCCCACCCTTTTTTGCGCTCTGCCACCTTTTCTGCCTTTCTTACGGTTCCGGGGGATCGAGAAGTCATGTCGTACGTAGAAGTGCCGGGAGCGAAGGTCCCGATCCGGATGTGGACCGACCCGACGACGGTCGAGGAGGGCGCGATGCAGCAGCTCCGCAACGTCGCCGCGCTCCCCTGGATCAAGGGCCTCGCGGTCATGCCGGACGTCCACTACGGCAAGGGCGCGACGGTGGGCTCGGTGATCGCGATGCGGGGCGCGGTGTGCCCGGCGGCGGTGGGGGTCGACATCGGCTGCGGCATGTCCGCCGTGCGGACGTCACTGACGGCGAACGACCTGCCCGGTGACCTGTCCCGCCTCCGCTCCAAGATCGAACAGGCCGTCCCGGTGGGCCGCGGCATGCACGACGACCCGGTCGACCCCGGGCGGCTGCACGGGTTCCCGACGGCGGGGTGGCACGACTTCTGGAAGAGGTTCGAGACGGTCGCCGATTCGGTCAAATTCCGTCAGGGACGTGCCGAAAAGCAGATGGGAACGCTCGGATCCGGAAATCACTTCGCAGAAGTCTGTATCGACCAGTCGGGTTCGGTCTGGCTCATGCTGCACTCCGGTTCCCGGAACATCGGCAAGGAACTGGCCGACCACCACATCGGGCAGGCCCGGAAGCTCCCGCACAACCAGGGCCTGGTCGACCGTGACCTGGCGGTCTTCATCGCCGACACCCCGCAGATGGCGGCGTACCGCAACGACCTCTTCTGGGCGCAGGAGTACGCGAAGTACAACCGGGCCGTCATGATGAGCCTTCTCCAGGACGTGGTCCGGAAGGAGTTCAAGAAGGCCGGGGTGAGCTTCGAGCCGGTGATCTCCTGTCACCACAACTACGTCTCCGAGGAGCGCTACGACGGGATGGACCTCCTGGTCACCCGGAAGGGCGCGATCCGGGCCGGGTCCGGGGAGTTCGGGATCATCCCGGGCTCGATGGGCACGGGTTCGTACATCGTGAAGGGGCTCGGCAACGCGGCCTCCTTCAACTCCGCCTCGCACGGCGCCGGCCGCCGGATGAGCCGGAGTGCGGCCAAGCGGCGCTTCTCCGTCAAGGACCTGGCGGAGCAGACGCAGGGCGTGGAGTGCCGGAAGGACTCCGGGGTGGTGGATGAGATCCCGGGCGCGTACAAGCCGATCGAGAAGGTCATCGACCAGCAGCGGGACCTGGTGGAGGTCGTCGCGAAGCTGAAGCAGGTCGTCTGCGTCAAGGGATGACCGGCGGGGCCCCCGTTCCCGGCGTGGGACGGGGGTTCTGGCTATGGTGCCGGGGTTCGTCCGTACCGCCGTAGCCGCACCCGTGGAGTTCCGCACATGTCCGAGATGACGTCCGACCTGCGTTCCGATTGCGGGAGCTGCTTCGGGTTGTGCTGTGTGGCGTTGACGTTGACGAAGTCGTCGGACTTCGCGATCGACAAGCCCGCCGGGAAGCCGTGCCCGAATCTCGGGGAGGACTTCGGATGCGGAATCCACGCGAAGCTGCGGGGCGAGGGGTTCCCCGGGTGCACGGTCTACGACTGTTTCGGCGCGGGCCAGAAGCTGTCGCAGGTCACCTTCGACGGGGTGGGGTGGCGGGAGGAGCCCGGGAGCGCGGAGCTGATGTTTCCGCTGCTGCCGGTGATGAAGCAGTTGCACGAGCTGCTCTGGTACGTGGGGGACGGGCTGCGGCGGGACGCGGCGCGGCCGGTGTGGGGGGAGCTGCGGGCCCTGCGGGAGGAGACCGAGGCGCTGACGCGGGGGAGCGCGGAGGAACTGGTCGCGCTCGACGCGGAGGGGCATCGGCTGAAGGTGAACGCGGTGCTGGTGCAGGTGAGTGAGCTGGTGCGGGGGGAGTGGGCGGGGCGGGTGCCGCCGGCGAGGAAGAAGGGGAAGAAGCGGCGGGTGGATTTCCGGGGGGCGGACCTGATGGGGGCGCGCCGGGCCGGGGCGGATCTGCGGGGGATGAACTTCCGGGGGGCGTATCTGATCGCGGCCGATCTGAGCGGGGCGGATCTGCGGGGGGCGGACGTGATCGGGGCGGACTTCCGGGACGCGGATGTGCGGGGGGCGGATCTGAGCGAGGCGCTCTTCTTGACGCAGACGCAGGTGAATGCGGGGAGGGGGGACGGGGGGACGGGACTGCCGGGGGCGCTGCGGAGGCCGGAGCACTGGGGGTAGGGGTGGCTCTCCCGGGGGCGGGGGACTGCGCCCCCTCACACCCCCGCACGTTTCCCACCAGGCGGTGCCCCTTCAGGGGCGCGGGGAACTGCGCGACCAGCCACGACGCTCCTGCACGGAACCGTGCACCTGGCCGCGCGGCGAGCGCTTTAGGTGGAGGGGCGGGTCCGGGGCCTCTCTGCCCGAGCCGGGCGGGGCTGACGCGTCCGGTACGGGCTGGGGTCTCGACCTTGGCGGGGTCGCGCGTCCGGCACAGGCGCTGACGCGAGGGGCGGCACCCGGGCGGGCCGGGAGCGGGAGGGGCCGCCCCCTTGCCCGCCCGTCCCGCCCCCTTGGGGCGGCCCCGTCGCCCAAGGGGGCGGAGGGGGCAGGGCGACCACGTTGCCCGAGGGGGATCAGAGGGTGCGGTGGATTTTTGTGTTGGAGGCCTGGGCCCGGGGACGCACCACCAGCAGGTCGATGTTGACGTGGCTCGGGCGGGACACCGCCCACGCGATGGTCTCGGCGACATCGGACGCCGTGAGCGGATCCGCCACCCCCGCGTAGACCTTCGCCGCCCGCTCCGCGTCCCCCTCGAAACGCGTCAGCGCGAACTCCTCCGTCTTGACCATCCCGGGAGCGATCTCGACGACCCGGACCGGCGTGCCGACGATCTCCAGGCGCAGCGTCTCCGCCAGGACGTGCGCGCCGTGCTTGGCGGCCACGTAACCGCCGCCGCCCTCGTACGTCCCGTGGCCCGCCGTCGAGGAGAGGATTACGACCGTGCCGTCGCCGGACGCGGTCAGGGCGGGCAGCAGGGCCTGCGTGAGGTTGAGGGTGCCGAGGACGTTCGTCTCGTACATCTGGCGCCAGTCGGCCGGGTCCGAGGTGGCGACCGGGTCCGCGCCGAGTGCGCCGCCCGCGTTGTTGACGAGTACGGCGATCGTCTTGAAGGCGGTGGCGAACTCGTCCACGGCCGCGCGGTCGGTGACGTCCAGGGCGTACGGCATCGCCTGGTGGCCGGCTGCGGTGAGCTCCTCCGCGAGGGCCTCGATGCGGTCCTTGCGGCGGGCCGTGAGGACCACCCGGTAACCGGCCTCGGCCAGTTGCCGGGCCGTGGCCGCGCCGATTCCGCTGCTCGCTCCGGTGACGACGGCGATGGGGGCGCTGGGCATGCGGGGACTCCTCGGGCGTACGGACGGGTGGGTACGCGTACGAGGATAGGCCGGGTCAGCGGCCCCTCGGGGCGTACATGATCAAGGCCATGCCCAGCAGGCAGACCAGCGCGCCGACCACGTCCCAGCGGTCGGGGCGGTAGCCGTCGGCGACCATGCCCCAGGCGATCGACCCGGCGACGAAGACGCCGCCGTACGCGGCGAGGATGCGGCCGAAGTCGCCGTCGGACTGGAGGGTCGCGACGAAGCCGTACAGGCCGAGGGCCACGACGCCCGCGCCGATCCAGATCCAGCCCCTGTGCTCGCGGACGCCCTGCCAGACCAGCCAGGCGCCTCCGATCTCGAAGAGCGCGGCGACGGCGAAGAGTGCTGCTGAGCGGGCGACGAGCATGGTCATAAGGGTGGCATGGGCGCGGGGCGGGAGCGGTTCCCGGGAGGAGGGGGTACGTAGGGGGCCATGACAACTGTGTGGCGCAAGGGACTGGTGTGGGGGCTGGCGGGGCTCGGGGTGCTGACAGGCAGCGGGGTGGCCGCCGCGCACGCGAGGGAACCTGCCCCCGCGCAGGCCACGGGCGCAAGCGACCCGGCCCTCGGCCGACCCGCCCGCGCGGGCGACCCGGGACCCCAGCACCCCGCCGACGCCGACGGCAGTGCCAACGCCGACGCCGACGAAGTGGACCTCGCGCATCACGGGCGGGTCGTGTACCAGCGCGGGCAGCTCACCGTGCACCTGCGGACGTGGAACCACGGCCCGTCGAGCCTCGACTCGGCAACCGTGCGGCTGTCCTTCTCGGCGCCGGTCACCGGGAAGCTCCCCGGCACCTGCGCGCGGCAGGCCCCCGCGGTGCTGCACTGCGAGACCGGGGCCCTGCGCGCGGGCGCGGCCGCCTCCCGGGGCCTGGACCTGGCCCTGCGCGTGCCGGGGGCGCCGGACGAGGTCTGGGTCGACGTCCGGACGACCCGGCTGGGGCGGTCCGCCGCTCCCACGACACGGGACCTGAACCCGGCGAACGACCACCAGCGCGTGCTGGCCCTGGCCACGGGCGACCCGTACTACTTCTGAGGGGAGTCCGGGCGGGAGTTCCCACCGGAGGCCCGGCGTTCGGCCGCCGCCCGCCGCCGCTGCCGTGCGCTCGGCTCGTACGCCGCCCACGCCGCGTATCCGTCCGGGCGCACCAGCAGGGACGAGCCCCGGGCCCAGTGCGCGCGGACCGTGTGCGGGGGCACCGCGAGCGGAAGGGGACCGTCCGCGGAGGCGACCAGGACGTGTTCGCCCTTGCGCAGGAGTTCGTACAGGCGGCCCTCGACCAGGGTCAGGTCGGGGACCCGGCGGCCGACGAGGGGGTGTTCGCCGCGGCCCGAGCCGTACGAGATGCCGATGCCCGAGATGATCCGCATCGCCCGGCCGGCCAGGGGCGGCACGCTTCCCGCGAGCCGGGTGGCGAGGGTCCGGCCCGCCCGGCTCAGCGGGTTGCCGGACAGGGCGACCCGCACCATGGCCCCGCTGACCCGCAGCACCATGGCCCCCACCGGATGGCGTTCCTCGTGGTAGGTGTCGAGGAGTTCGTCCTCGGCCCGGCCGCGCAGCACCGCCGCCAGCTTCCAGGAGAGGTTCGCGGCGTCCTGGATGCCGGTGTTCATGCCCATGCCGCCCGCCGGGGAGTGCACGTGCGCGGCGTCGCCGACGAGGAAGACCCGGCCCACCCGGTAGGAGGGGACCTGGCGTTCGTCGCTGTGGAAACGGGTGAGGAAGCGGGGGTCGTGCAGGCCGTGGTCGACGCCGAGGGCGGTGCGGGCGATCTCCTGGATCTCGGAGAGCTCCACCGGGCTCGACGGGTCCGCCGGCTCCGTCCGCGCCGCCTCCCGGCTGCGGGACCAGCCCATCACCCGGTGGTAGCCGTCCCCGAACGGCACCATGAAGGCGAACGCGTCGCCCTTGCCGCCCACGGTCAGGACCGCCTCGGGCTCCTCGTCGAGGCGCACGTCGGCGAGGATCATCGAGGCGATGACCGACTCGCCGGGGAAGGGCAGGCCCAGCGATTCCCGTACCCGGCTGCGCACGCCGTCCGCCCCCACCAGGTAGGGGGCGGTGAGGTCGGAGACAGCGCCCTCGGCGGTGCGCAGGCGGGCGGTGACGCCGGTGGTGTGCGTCTCGACGGCGGTCAGTTCGGTGTCGTAGCGGAAGTCGACCCCGGCGGCCAGCGCCCGCCGTTCCAGGACGCGTTCCACCTCGTACTGCGGAGTGATCTGCACGAAGGGGAAGCGCGAGCGGAGACGCGAGAGGTCCAGGGCCCGGGAGCCGAAGAGGTTGAACTCGGTGACCTGGCGGCCGGTCTTCAGGAGGTCGTCGGCCAGTCCCCGCGCGTCGAGGACTTCGAGCGTGCGCGCGTGCACGGCGAAGGCGCGGGTGAGGTTCCCGGCGGTGTGCGCGCGGCGTTCGACCAGGGTGACCTTCAGGTTCGCGGCGGCGAGGTCGCCCGCGAGCAGGAGGCCGGCGGGGCCCGCGCCGACGACGATCACGTCGGGGGCCGCGTGGCGGGCGGCCGGGCCGGGGGCGGAGGGAACGGGGTCCGGAGCGTCCTTGGGGGTCGGCATGTCCGCACCCTCCCCGCCGGACGCGGGGCGTACACCGGGGGCGCGCACATCGCGGGCGGCGGCCTGTTCGCGCCGCCCGGGCCCCCACCCCCGAAAGGGGGGGCTCAGCCGAATTCGGCCACGGCCGCTTCGACGACCTCGGCCAGGCGCGCGTGGTGCGCCCCGCGCCAGTACGGGCGCTCGCACGCCGTGCACTGCGCGAAGACGTCGTACGAACGCTCCGTGCCGCCCTCCAGCAGTCCCGCCACCGACTCCTTCGTGGCCTCCTTCAGCTCGCCGTTGCAGGCGGTGCAGCGCGTCCACGGCGCGAGGGGCGGCGCGAAGCGGCCCAGCACGTCGCGCAGTTGCTCCTCGGGCCGGTCGCTGTAGACGTACGCGCCCGCCCACAGCTCGCGCCGCCGCAGCAGGCCCCGGTCCCGGGACAGCAGGACGCGCTGCTCGCGGGCGGAGCAGGTGGCCAGCGCCGGGTCTCCGATGTCCTCGCTGAAGTACGCGGCGTCGACGCCCAGCAGGCGCATGCGGCGGGCCAGGGTGCCCAGGTGCACGTCCAGCAGGAACCGCAGGGGCGCGCCGGGGACCCGCTGCGGCCGGGTCACCGCCGCCACCTCGATCCGCTCGCCCTCCCGGGGCACGTGCCCCGCGGTGACGACGGCCCCGTCCACGGACAGCGTCCCCGCCTCGGTGAGGGGCACGCCGAGCGACTCGACGACGTGCCCGAGGCTGGAGACGCCGTCGGTCTCGGTCTCGGTGCGTCCGGCGCGGCGGTCGGCGGCGATGAAGAGGTTCAGCTCGGGGGCGAACGCGATGTGTACCCGGGGTCCATTCACGCGCCCCACAATGCCACCGGCCGCGCCGGGAGTTGCCGGAATTTCCCCGCCCGGGACACCGGGTCCGCGCCGGGAGCGGGTCCCCGCCCCCGATGCGCCCGCCTCACCGCACCGGATCGTCCAGGAACGGGAAGTCCCATCGGTGCGCCTCCGCGTACGTCCAGCCGATCCGCTCCGGTGACAGGTTGGCCCGCTCGGCGGCCGGCCGCCGGGCCTTCAGCTCGCGGAGGAACCGCTCGCCGGTCCCCGGCCGCACGAACACGTTCAGCCAGTACGCCCCGCCGAACGGCAGCCCCGCCGAGTACGTCCACTTCTCCTTCCTGACGTGGTCGACGACCGTGCGCGAGGAGGCCGTCCCGAACCAGTTCCTGTCCTCGTCCGGCCCCCCGGCCGGCACGACGACCGCCGCGCCGTGCTGCGCGAACACCTCGCGCGGGATGCCCCCGGGGTCCGCCCGGTACGGGTCGGCGAGCCCGCCCAGGTCGACGGCCTGCTGGTGCTCGTTGAGCGCGTACGGGAGGACGCCCGCGTCGCCCGTGCCCACCAGGCCCCTGACGGTGGGGTCCCGGGCCATGAGCCGCCCCAGCTCCTCGTGCGCCTCGCGCAGGTGGAAGCGGTACGTCATGCCGCCGACCAGCGACTCCAGCGGAATCGCCGACACCGCGAGCATGAGCCCGGCCGACCCGGCTGCCAGCAGCGGCGTCGCCGTCCGCCCCCACAGCACCAGGGCCGCCACGACCGCGGCGGACCCGCCGACGACGACCGCCGTCGGGTCGACGCCCGGCATCCCCTGGAAGTGCAGCACCGCGACCCCGGTCAGCCCGAGCGCCGGCGCGGCCCACTTCGGGGCGGCTCCGTCGGTGGCCCTGGCTCCGCCCGGCAGCCTGCGCCCCTTCAGCGGGCGGCACAGCAGCACGAGGGCGACCGGGGCGGTGAGCTGCCAGAAGAAGCGGTTGCCGACGTCCATGTGCAGGGCCGACAGCGGATAGAAGACCAGCGCGATGCCGCAGGTCAGCGCGGCCGGCACGACCGGCGTCAGGTCCTGGAGCGGCAGCGGGCCGCGCCCGCCCGCCCGCGGCCCCGGCCCGCGGGCGGCCCGCGCCCCGCCGTCCTGTTCGCGGCAGCGGCGGGCGTCCGCGCGCCGCCACAGGAACGCGCACAGCACCGCGCCGCCGGCCAGCGTCCCGAGGACCGGCAGGACCGGGTGGACGAGCTGCCGCACGACGCCGGACGCGTCCACGGACCCGGAGGTCACCAGGTACGTGTGGGGCAGCAGGCGCCCGAACCACCAGGCGCGCAGCGCCCAGTAGCCCGCCAGCCCGCCCGCGACGGCGAACGCGCCGCGCACCTCGCGCCGGTCCCCGCGGTTGGCCAGCGCCGCCCAGGCGACGGCCGCGAACGCGTACGCCATGCCCTCGGGGCGGGACAGCGCGACCAGGACGGCGGCGGTCCGGCCGAGCGCGCCGAGCCTTCCGCGCCGGTACAGGACGCCGTACAGCAGCGCGATGAAGAGGGCGAAGCTGCCGCTCTCCAGGCCGTGGAAGAAGTGCGAGACGAACACCGGGTTGGCGGCCATCACCGCCACCAGGACGACCCGCTGGTGACGCGGCACGTCCCGCAGCACGGCCGCGACCGCGACTCCGCCGCACAGCAGCAGCAGGCCGAACGCCTTGAAGAACGCCTCCACCGGCCAGCCGGCGACGGCGGGGACGATCGAGAGTGCCGCGTACAGCGGGTTGGTGTACGCCTCCACGCGCGGCAGTCCGGAGCCCGCCACGACCGGGTTCCAGTCCCACACCCCGCTCCCGGCGAAGGACTTGCCGTACCGCCAGCTGATGAAGGCGTCGTCGACGGTGAGGCGGCAGAGCCAGAACGCCAGCCAGCCCATGAGTCCGGTCAGACCGGCCAGCGAGACGAGGAACAGGGCGCGGGCCGCCCGGACGGGGACGCGGGGCAGCCGCACCCCGGACGGGCCGACGCCGGACGGCTCGTCTCCGGGGCTGCGCCGGAGGGCGGACGGCAGGTCGAGGACGGTCACGGGGCCGCCTTCCGGGTGAGGCGCGGGGGACAGGGCCCGCCCCCACGGGCGGCCGGGCCGGCCGAGGGGAAGGGACAGCCCCTGATCCAAGCGGCCGTTCACCCCTGCGGGCGGGACATCGCGTCCCGTTGACCCGGAATCACCCGCTCGGCAGCGTGACCCGCCGCCGGACGATCCGGAATCACCTGCCCGGCAGCGTGACCCCTCGCCGGAACGGGAACGCGTATCCCCGACGCACCGCTGACGCACCTCTGACGCACGTGCGCGGCACACCCGATCCGTGAGGAGTTCCGATGCCCATCGCCACCTACGCCCTCGTCGCCATCGACTGCCCGGACCCGCGCGCGCTGGCGGACTTCTACCGCGAGGTCCTGGGCGGCGAGGTCAAGCAGAACGACGACGACTGGTGGGACCTGTACGCCCCCGGCGGCCACCGCATCGCCTTCCAGCGGGCCGCCGACCTGACGCCCCCCGAGTGGCCGAGCGCCACCCGCAACTCCCAGCAGCTCCACCTGGACTTCGACGTCCCCGACCTGGACGAGGCCGAGGCCCGGGTCCTGGCCCTGGGCGCCCGGGCGCTGGACACCGAGGACCGGGACCGCGCCTTCCGGGTCTACGCCGACCCGGCGGGCCATCCGTTCTGCCTCTGCCGGGCCTGAGCCGCGCCGGTCCCGGCGCCCCGCCTCACAGCCAGCCGTTCCTGCGGAAGGCGCGGTGCACGGTGAAGCAGGCCGCGGCCATCACGGACAGGGCGAGCGGATAGCCGTACGTCCATTCCAGTTCCGGCATGTGCTCAAAGTTCATGCCGTACACACCGCAGCCCATGGTGGGTACGGCGACGATCGCCGCCCAGGCGGTGATCTTCCGCATGTCCTCGTTCTGGGCGACGGTCACCTGGGCCAGGTGCGCCTGGAGTATCGAGTCGAGCAGGGCGTCGTACGAGGAGAGCTGGTCGACGGTACGGGCCAGGTGGTCGGCGACGTCGCGGAAGTACGGCTGGAGCCCGGGTCCGACGGGCGGCAGCGGCTTGAGGGGGTCGGCGAGCGCGAGGAGCGGGCGGGCGAGGGGGGCCACCGCCCGCTTCAGCTCCAGGAGTTCGCGCTTGAGCTGGTAGATGTGGCCGGGGTCGACGCGTCCCGAGCCGGGGCTGAAGACGGTGGACTCGACCAGGTCGATGTCGTCCTGGACGGCGTCGGTGACCTGCTCGTACTCGTCGACGACGAAGTCCGCGAGGGCGTGCAGGACGGCCGCCGGGCCGAGCTTGAGCTGTTCCGGCACGTCTTCGAGGGCCTCGCGGATGGGTCCGAGCGAGCCGGAGCCGCCGTGCCGGACGGTGATGACGAAGTCGGGGCCCGCGAAGGCGATCAGCTCGCCGGTGTCCACGACCTCGCTGGTGGCGGTGAGCTGCTCGTGCTCGACGTAGCGGACGGTCTTGAAGACCGCGCAGAGCGTGTCGTCGTATCGCATCAGGCGCGGTCGGCGGTGCGGTCCCGCGGCGTCCTGGAGGGCGAGGGGGTGCAGGCCGAAGAGGGCGCCCAGCGCGTCGAGTTCGGAGGGTTCGGGTTCGTGCAGGCCGAGCCAGACGAAGGCCCTGCCGTCCCCCTTGCGGACCCGCTCCAGCGCCTCGGCGGCCGAGCAGTCGCGGGGGGTGCGCACCCCCTCCTCGAAGACCACGCAGTTCTCGACCGCGCTGCCCAGCGGGGAACGGGCGGGATGGCTGAGATCCACCGTCGCGCGGACCGCCCGGAGGCGTCGGCGGGCGGCACTGCGCAGGCGGTGCATGAGCGGCATGCCGGGGAGTCTGCCCCGCCCGCCGCCGTCCAGGCCAGTTCCTTGCCGAGCCTTGACCAGGGCCTGGCGGTGCGCAGTCGTGGCTACGCGGCCTTGACCAGGGCCTCACGCACCGCGGCGGCCCACTCCACGAGCAGCTCCTGGTAGCGCGCCTCGTCGGCTGCGGACAGCGCGCCGTCCGTGCGCGACCAGAGCGCACGGATCTCCGCGTTGACGGCGGCGGCGGAACGTACGGAACGCGCGGAACCAGGGCTCGAAGAAGTGGAGGACATGTGTACAAGCGTAGGGGCTGCCACTGACAGTCGTCGTTCCGGACGGCTGAGAATGGCCTGAAAATCCGCCGGGCGTACGCCGGAGTGCGTAACCGGGGGGCGGGACGCGAGTGGGATGCGGGCGGGGCGGGGGCGGAGGGCGGTCGGGGGCGCGGGTGGCGCGCGGTCGGCGGTGCGGGATTCCTACGGCCAGACCAGGCAGTACGCCTGGTGTCCCGCCTCGTGCAGCCGGTGCGAGAAGTCCTGCCACTCGTGCAGGAGCCGGTACACGTTGAACGCGTCGCTCGGGCCGCCCCGGTCGGGGACCGTCGACCAGATGAAGGCCGCCGCGCCCACCGACTCCTCGCCGACGCCGCGCAGCGGGTCGACCACGGTCATGGGGAGCTTCACCACGGCGTAGTCGGGATGCAGGACGACCAGTTCCAGCGGCGGGACCTTGTGCAGGGGTATGCCCTGGATGCCGGTGAGGACCATCGCGGCCATCGTCTCCGGCTTGATCTTGGTGAACATGCCGCCCATGCCCAGCTCGTCGCCGCCCAGCTCCTCCGGGCGCATAGAGATCGGCACGCGGGCGGCCGTCGCGCCGTTCGGGGCGCCGAAGTACTTGTAGGTCACCCCCACGCGGCCAACCCTGCTTCCCGTACCCGACGACTGAGGCCCAGCGCTCCATCCTGCCAGGGAATCGTGACCCGCCGGGGAGCCGTGCGCCAGGGCGTCGGCGCCGCGGGCGTCACCGCTGAGGGCGTCGAAGGCCCGGGGCTCCGCGCCGCGTGCGTCCAGGCTCCGGGCGTCGCCGCCGAGGGCGTCGGCGCTGCGGCCGTCGGCGACCGGGGCCGCGTCCGGGGCCTCGCCCGCCTCCGCACGTGCCGCACGTTCCCGTCGCCGGTGCCGTCCGCGCCGGGCCCGCTCGGGACCCAGGTCGTCGGTCCCCTCGCCCAGTCCGCCACCGCGATGCATATCTCTCACCCGACTGTGCTGTGTCAGCGCTTGTTGCCGTGTCCGGCCCACGGGCTCAGCCCCGGCCGCGCGGCCCGATCATCGTCTTGGTTTGGTGACCAGTGACCTCCCCAGCACCCGTGCGGTGAAACACCTGTCCGCAAGACCGGGCGGGCCTCTGACACCATTGCTGTGTGAGCCTCCCCTATGACGCCCCAGTTTCGCAGACGCTTTTCGACCGCGCGTCCCTCGTGACGCCCGGCGGCGTGAACTCCCCGGTACGGGCCTTCAAGGCCGTGGGCGGTACGCCCCGGTTCATGGTGTCCGGTACGGGTCCGTACCTCACCGACGCCGACGGCCGTGAGTACGTCGACCTCGTGTGCTCGTGGGGTCCGATGATCCTCGGGCACGCGCACCCGGAAGTCGTCGCCGCCGTCCAGGAAGCGGTCGCCCGCGGCACCTCCTTCGGCACGCCCGGCGAGGGCGAGGTCGCGCTCGCCGAGGAGATCGTCGCCCGCATCGCCCCCGTCGAGCAGGTGCGCCTGGTGTCCTCCGGCACCGAGGCGACCATGTCGGCCATCCGGCTCGCCCGTGGATTCACCGGGCGCGCGAAGGTGATCAAGTTCGCCGGCTGCTACCACGGGCACGTGGACGCGCTGCTCGCCGCCGCCGGTTCGGGCCTGGCCACGTTCGCGCTGCCGGACACCCCCGGGGTCACCGGCGCCCAGGCCGGCGACACGATCGTGCTCCCGTACAACGATCTGGACGCGGTCCGCGCCGCCTTCGCCGCGCACCCCGGCGAGATCGCCTGCGTGATCACCGAGGCCTCGCCCGGCAACATGGGCGTCGTCCCGCCGCACGAGGGCTTCAACGCCGGTCTGAAGGACGCCTGCGCCGAGAACGGCGCGCTCTACATCTCCGACGAGGTGATGACCGGCTTCCGTACGAGCAAGGCGGGCTGGTACGGCGTCGACGGCGTCGCGCCCGACCTGATGACCTTCGGCAAGGTCATGGGCGGCGGCTTCCCGGCCGCGGCCTTCGGCGGCCGCAAGGACGTCATGGAGCACCTCGCCCCGGTCGGCCCGGTCTACCAGGCGGGCACCCTGTCCGGCAACCCGGTCGCCACCGCCGCCGGTCTCGCGCAGCTGCGGCTGCTGGACGACGCGGCGTACGAGAAGGTCGACGCGGTCTCCGCCGAGCTCCAGGGCCTGTTCACCGAGGCGCTGACCAAGGAGGGCGTGGCGCACCGCCTCCAGACGGCGTCCAACATGTTCTCCGTCTTCTTCACCCCCGACCAGGTGCGCGACTACGACGACGCCCGCCGGCAGGAGTCCTTCCGCTTCACCGCGTTCTTCCACTCGATGCTGTCGCAGGGCGTCTACCTGCCGCCCTCGGCCTTCGAGTCGTACTTCGTCTCCACCGCCCACGACGAGCGGGCGATCGAGCGCGTCGCCGCCGCCCTGCCCGCCGCCGCCCGAGCCGCAGCAGAGGCCACCGCATGAGCAGCTCCACCAGCAGCAAGAGCGATCTCACCGTCGTCCACCTGATGCGGCACGGCGAGGTCCACAACCCCGACGGCGTCCTCTACGGCCGCCGCGCGGGCTACCACCTCTCCGAGCTGGGCAACAAGATGGCCGAGCGGGTCGCCGAGCACCTCGCGGACCGCGACATCACCCACGTCGTGGCCTCCCCGCTGGAGCGCGCCCAGGAGACGGCCGCGCCGATCGCGACCGCGCACGGCCTGGACCTGGCCACCGACGCCGCGCTGATCGAGGCGGGCAACGTCTTCGAGGGCAAGACCTTCGGCGTCGGCGACGGCGCGCTGCGCCGCCCGGCGAACTGGCGGCACCTCACCAACCCGTTCCGCCCGTCCTGGGGCGAGCCGTACGTCGAGCAGGTCGTACGGATGATGGGCGCCCTGAACGCGGCCCGCGACGCCGCGCGCGGCCACGAGGCGGTGTGCGTCAGCCACCAACTGCCGATCTGGATCGTGCGCAGTTTCGTGGAGCGCCGCCGGCTGTGGCACGACCCGCGCAAGCGGCAGTGCACGCTGGCCTCGCTGACCACGTTCACCTACCGGGGCGACAAGATCGTCTCGGTGGGTTACACGGAGCCCGCCCGGGACCTCGTGCCGGCGCACCTGCTGGCGGGGGCGAAGCCGGTCAAGGGCAAGGACAAGGCGTTCGGCGCCTGAGTCCGGAGCACGCGAAACCGGCCGGATGCGGACGTTCCGCGTCCGGCCGGTCGGGTAGCAGTCGCACGTACACGCGAACCGCACATGATCGCTTCGTGTCTTCACGAACACTCAGCGAATTATGTGCAATTTGCCGGAACCTGAGCGTTCGCCGGGCCCTCTCAGTACGTGTCCATCTGATGGGCCGAAGGCGCGACGAATGCGGATGGGGAGTTATGCGCGACATCACCCGAAGGGGACTGCTCGGAGCCGGTGCGGGAGCAGCGGCCGCGATAGGCCTCGCCGCCTGCAAGGGCGGCGACGGCGACGGCCCCGCGCCCGCGGGCAAGGGGCAGGGCACGGAGCGGCCCGGCAAGGGCGGCACTCCCGCGCCCACCGCGGAGGCGAAGCCGATCGGCGACGGCTCGACCGCCGACACCGGCAAGCAGCCCAACCAGCCCGACAAGCCGGTGCCGCTCCAGCCCGGCGAGGCCCCGCCGCAGTTCGTGATCTTCTCCTGGGACGGCGCCGGCGAGGTCGGCAACGGACTCTTCCCGCGCTTCCTGAAGCTCGCCGAGGAGCACGAAGCGGCGATGACCTTCTTCCTCTCCGGGCTCTACCTCCTGCCGGAGAGCAAGAAGAACCTCTACAAGCCCCCGAACAACCGCGTCGGCGCCTCCGACATCGGCTACCTCACCGACGAGCACATCAAGCAGACGCTCCAGTACGTGCGTCAGGCCTGGCTCGAGGGCCACGAGATAGGCACCCACTTCAACGGCCACTTCTGCACGGGCTCCGGCTCGGTCGCCAAGTGGACCCCCGCGCAGTGGGAGAGCGAGATCGACCAGGCCGTGAAGTTCGTCACCCAGTGGAAGACGAACACCGGCTGGAGCGACCTGGACCCGCTGCCCTTCGACTACTCGAAGGAACTGGTCGGCGGCCGCACCCCCTGCCTGCTCGGCCAGGACAACCTGCTGCCGGTCGCCAAGAAGCTGGGCTGGCGCTACGACGCCTCCTCGCCCGGCGGCCGCCAGATGTGGCCGGTCAAGCGGGGCGGCGTCTGGGACCTGCCGCTCCAGCAGGTGCCCTTCCCCGGCCGCGGCTTCGAGGTCCTCTCGATGGACTACAACATGCTGGCCAACCAGTCCAAGAACTCCACCAAGGGCCCCACCGCCCGCTACCCCGAGTGGAAGAAGCAGGCCACCGGCGCCTACATCAAGGGCTTCCAGCGCGCGCACTCCACCAACCGCGCCCCCTTCTACGTCGGCAACCACTTCGAGCAGTGGAACGGCGGCATCTACATGGACGCCGTCGAGGAGGCGATCAAGCACATCGCCGGCACGAAGGACACCCGGCTGGTCTCCTTCCGGCAGTACGTCGACTGGCTCGACGTGCAGGACCCGCAGGTCCTCGCCAAGCTGCGCACCCTGGAGGTCGGCCAGAAGCCCGCGGGCGGCTGGCAGGGCTTCCTGACGCCGGGCTCCAAGACCGCGCCGCCCACCCCGCCCGCGTCCTGAGAACGGCGCATGGCCCCTTATGTGCCCTTGACAAGGGGCTTTGCAGGCACGTAGGGGGGCGGGCAAGATCGTAGGAACTGCCATGCGAAACTTTTCACATGAGTCCTGCCCGTGCCCCCCGCCGTCGCCCGGCCCGCGCCTCCCGCACCGCGCTCGCGGTCTCCGCGGCGCTCGCCGGCGCCCTCGCCCTGTCGGCCTGCGGCGGTGACGGCGACACGTCGTCCGGCGGGGGCGGCGGCACCAACTTCGTCGCGGGCAAGGACAACCTGGACACGGTCCCCGCGGCGGACCGGGCGGCCGCCCCGAAGCTCGACGGCAAGACCCTCCAGGGCGAGGACTTCGACTCCACCTCCCTCAAGGGGAAGGTCGTCGTCATCAACGTCTGGGGCTCCTGGTGCCCGCCCTGCCGGGCCGAGGCGCCGACCTTCGCGAAGGTCTCCAAGGAACTCAAGGGCAAGGGCGTGGAGTTCCTCGGCATCGACGCCCGTGACCCGCAGAAGGACCAGGCCCTCGCCTTCGAGAAGGACGCGGGCATCGAGTACCCCAGCCTGTACGACCCGGACGGCAAGCTGATGCTGCGCTTCCCCAAGGGCAGCCTCAACCCGCAGGCCATCCCCTCCACGATCGTCCTCGACAAGGACGGCAGGATCGCGGGCCGCTCGCTGGCCGCGCTCAGCGAGAAGAAGCTGCGCAAGCTGATCGACCCCCTGATCGCCGAGAAGTGACGCACGTGAACGCCGTCTCCCTCGCCGACGCCGCCGGCACGGTGCAGTCGGGCGCGCTGCTGCTCGCCCTGCCCATCGCGCTGCTGGCCGGTCTCGTCTCCTTCTTCTCGCCGTGCGTGCTGCCGCTGGTGCCCGGTTATCTGTCGTACGTCACGGGCACGAGCGGTACCGACCTCGCCGAGCAGCGGCGCGGCCGGATGGCGGTCGGGGCGCTGCTGTTCGTCCTCGGCTTCAGTGCCGTGTTCGTCTCCGGCGGTGTGCTCTTCGGCTACTTCGGCACCGTCCTCCAGGGCTACAAGAGCACCACGAACATCGTCCTCGGCGTCCTGATGGTGCTGATGGGCCTGTTCTTCATGGGGGCCTTCCCCTTCCTGACCCAGCGTGAGTTCCGCTTCCACCGGAAGCCGGTCGCCGGGTGGATCGGGGCGCCGGTGCTCGGCGTGCTCTTCGGGATCGGCTGGACGCCGTGCCTGGGCCCCACGCTCGGCGTGATCCAGGGTCTGGCCTGGCACGAGGCCAGCGCGGGGCGCGGGGCGCTGCTCACCGCGGTGTACTGCCTGGGCCTCGGGCTGCCGTTCATCGTGGCGGCCGTGGCCTTCCGCAAGGCGCTCGGCGCGTTCGGCTGGGTGAAGAAGCACTACGTCTGGGTCATGCGCATCGGCGGCGTCATGATGATCGCGACCGGCCTCCTGCTCCTCACGGGCCTCTGGGAGACGGTCCTGCTGTCCATGCAAAGCTGGACCGACAGCTTCCAGGTGGGGATCTAGTTCCATGAGCAAGACCGAAGAGCAGGCCGCCGAGACGGACGAGCGGGTGGCCGGAGACCGGCTCTCCACCGCCCCCAAGGACGACCGCGAGAGCGACCCCCAGGGCGGCGGGCCCGCTCCCGCGTCCTTCGGCGTCGTCGGCTGGGCCCGCTGGTTCTGGCGGCAGCTCACCTCGATGCGGGTCGCGCTGATCCTGCTGTTCATGCTGTCGATCGCCTCGATCCCCGGCTCGCTGGTCCCGCAGCGCAGCGTGGACCAGACGAAGGTCGACGACTTCTTCAAGGCGCACGAGACGCTCGCACCGCTCTACGACAAGGTGCAGCTCTTCGACGTCTACAGCTCGGTGTGGTTCTCCGCGATCTACATCCTGCTGTTCGTCTCCCTCATCGGCTGCATCGTGCCCCGGAGCTGGCAGTTCGTCGGCCAGCTCCGCGGCCGTCCGCCGGGCGCGCCCGGCCGCCTGACGCGCATGCCGGCGTACACGAGCTGGCGCACGGACAAGACCCCCGACGAGGTCCGCGCGCTCGCGCTGGCGATGCTGAAGAAGAAGCGCTTCCGCGCGCACGTGGACGGCACCGCCGTCACCGCCGAGAAGGGCTATCTGCGCGAAGCCGGGAACCTGATCTTCCACATCGCGTTGATCGTGCTGCTCCTGGCCTTCGCGACCGGCCAGCTCTTCAAGTCCGAGGGCGGCAAGCTGATCACCGAGGGCAGCGGCTTCTCCAACACCCTCACCCAGTACGACGACTTCAAGTCGGGCTCGCTCTTCGACCGCGACCACGACCTGGAGCCCTTCGGCTTCCGCCTCGACGACTTCGTCGGCACCTACGAGCGCTCCGGCCCGCAGCGCGGCACCCCCCGCGTCTACGAGGCCCACATCACGTACTCCGAGGGCGCCGACGGCAAGGAGAAGAAGGGCGTCATCGAGGTCAACACCCCGCTGACGGTCGGCGGCTCCAAGGTCCACCTCATCGGCCACGGCTACGCGCCCACGATCACCGTCCGCGACGGCCGCGGCAAGGCGGTCTTCCGGGGCCCCGCGCCGCTCCTGCCCACCGACTCCAATGTCACCTCCACCGGCGCGATCAAGGTGATGGACGGCTACCGGGACAAGAACGGCAAGCGGACCCAGCTCGGCTTCACCGCGGTCTTCGTGCCGACCTTCGGCGGTGCGGGCAAGGGCAGCATGTTCTCCAAGTACCCGGGCCTGGACTACCCGGCGCTCGCCCTGACCGGCTACCACGGCAGCCTCGGCGTCGACGCGGGCCTGCCGCAGAACGTGTACCAGCTCGACACCCGCAAGATGACCCAGTTCAAGAAGCCCGACGGCAGCCCCTTCGCCAAGATGCTCCTGCCCGGCGAGACCATGACCCTGCCCGACGGGGCGGGCTCGGTCACCTTCGAGAAGGACATCAAGGAGTGGGCGACCTTCCAGGTCTCCCAGCAGCCCGGCAACATGTGGGCCCTCGCGGGCGCGATCGCCGCCATCCTGGGACTCGCGGGCTCGCTCTTCATCCAGCGCCGCCGCGTCTGGGTCCGTGCCGTACGGTCCGACGACGGCACCACCCTCGTCGAGATGGCGGGCCTCGGGCGCAGCGAGTCCGGCCGCCTCCCCGAGGAGCTGGCCGCCCTGGCCGAAACCCTGCACACCCGGGCGCCGACGACCGCGACGCCCCCTCCCGCCCCGTCCGCCTCGCCCGCCGAAGAACCCCCTGCCGAAGGAGCGCGCGCGTGATCCTCGCAGCCGCCGCAGTCACCGAGACCAATCAGAGCCTGGCGGAGACCAGCAACGTCCTGATCTACTCCGCGATGGCCGTCTACACCCTGGCCTTCCTGGCGCACATCGCCGAGTGGACCTTCGGCAGCCGCAGCAAGGTCGGCCGCACCGCCGCCGCGCTGACCCGCCCGGCCGCGGCCCCCGCCGTGACCGTCCGCTCCCGGGGCGGCACCGCGGTCCTCGACAAGCCCCAGGTCGTCACCCGGGCCGCCGCCGGTGCGCGGGACGCCGAGGACGGCGCGGGCGCGGCGGGCGGCACCGAGAAGGGCGACCTCTACGGCCGCATCGCGATCTCCCTCACGGTGCTGGCGTTCCTGGTCGCCGCGGGCGGCGTCGCCACCCGGGCGCTCTCCGTGCAGCGGGCCCCCTGGGGCAACATGTACGAGTTCTCGATCACCTTCTCCACGGTCGCGGTCGGCGTCTACCTCGCCTTCCTCCTCACGAAGATGAACGTGCGCTGGGTGGGGCTGCCGCTGGTCACCACGGTCCTGCTCGACCTCGGCATCGCCACCAAGTGGCTCTACACCGACAGCGACCAGCTCGTCCCCGCGCTGGACTCCTACTGGCTGTGGATCCACGTCTCCACCGCGATCATCTGCGGTGCGATCTTCTACGTCGGCGCCGTCGGCACCATCGGCTACCTGCTCCGCGACCGCTACGAGGTCCGCGCCGAGCTGGGCGAGACCGCCGACACGCTCAAGGCGCACCTGGCCGCCCTCCCGAAGGCCAACCCCTTCGTGACGACCGTCCGCGCCGCCCGCGTCCCGCTGCGCCGCGTCATGGACAGCGCGGTCTCCCGGCTGCCCTCGGCGGCCTCGCTCGACAAGTTCTCGTACCGCATCAACGCGGGCGTCTTCCCGCTGTGGACGTTCACGATCGTCGCGGGCGCCATCTGGGCGGGCGACGCCTGGGGCCGCTTCTGGGGCTGGGACCCCAAGGAGGTCTGGTCCTTCGTCACGTGGATCGCGTACGCCGCCTACCTGCACGCCCGCGCCACCGCGGGCTGGAAGGGCCGCAAGGCCGCCTACCTGGCCCTCTTCGCCTTCGCGACCTGGCTCTGGAACTACTACGGCGTGAACATCTTCCTCTCCGGCAAGCACTCCTACGCGGGCGTGTAGCCGCCGCTGCTCCATCCAGCCCGGCCCGGTCGCGTCCCGCACGCGGCCGGGCCACGCTGTCTGCCATGACCGAAGTCCCGTACGGCACGGCCGAACCGCGCCCCGGAAACGTCTGGTACCTCCGCCACGAGCTGCCGCTGCCCCATCCCCTGGACCACGTCTGGGCCGCGGTGGCCACCCCGGCCGGGCTGGGCCAGTGGCTGGCCGTCCCCGACCCCTGGGACCCGAGACCCGGCGCGGCCACCGCCTTCACCTGGCAGGACACCGGCCGGGACGGCGACCCGCCGACGGTCGACGAGGGCCGGATCACCGCCTGGGACCCCGGCCGGGTCGCCGAGTACACCCTCGCCGTCCACGGCCGCCTCCGCTTCCACCTGGAGCCCAACGGGCCCGCCGGGACCGTGCTGCGCCTCACCAACGAGGTCCCCGACCTCACCGCCGCCGAACGCGCCGGCCGCCTCGTCGGCTGGCACCTCCACCTGGAACTCCTGGCCCGGTCCCTGGCGGGCGCCCCCCACGACTGGTCCACCTGGTCCCCGTCCCGCTACGAGGAACTGCTCAGGGCGTACACGTCCCGCTGACCCCCGCCCGCACGCCGTCCGGCACCGGATACGGCGACTCGGCCGGCATCAGCGACGCCGCGCTCTCCGCGCTGCCGGCCATGGCCCTGGCCAGCGGGGTCACGTCCCGGATGCCGACGATCCACTCGTCCGCGTACCGCCGCGCCGCCTCCCCGGCGAGGCCGAGCTGGAGCGAGCGGTAGGGCAGCGGACGCAGCCGCACGTCCCGCTCCGGGTCCCACTGGACCCGTACCGACGAGTGCTTCAGCTCCCGTTGCCAGGCCGCCCGGTCGGGGTGCACTCCGGGCGCGTAGTGCGACAGCACGGCGTTGCGCAGCGCCCAGTCGAAGCCCTCGCGCCGGATCTCCACGGCGAGAACGACCTCCTGGCCCTCCTTCCGGGCCCAGCCGCAGCGGTACATCATCCACAGGAACGACGGCTTGATCCACGTCATCCGGTCCCGCTTCCAACTCCCCGGGAACCGCCCGTCCCGCGCCGCCGCCAGCCCGATCCCGGGCCGGTAGGCCTGGTACACGGTGACGGTCTCGTCGGTGTGCAGGGCGCGTATCTGCCGCTGGGGCACTTCGAGGGATGCCATGCGCGTCACAGTGACGCACCGGCGGGCGCGGCGGCCAGCGAATATGCGGCGCGGGCTACTTCGCCGGGTCCTCCGGGCCCTTGGGGCCGTCCTCGTTGCCGTCGCGGCGCTTCAGTTCCTCCTCGCGGCGGCGCAGGTCGGCCTCCCAGTCCTTGAGGAGGGACTCGTCCTTCTTGTTCTCGTCCTTGATGGACTTCAGGAACTCGGGGTTGTCGTCCGGCGCCACCCAGGCCGAGCGGTGACCCCGGTGCCACTCGGAGGGGGTGCGCCCGCCCCGCGGCGGGCGGCGGTCCTTGCCCGCGGCGAGCCAGACGATCGGGCCGACGATCCAGAAGAGCAGGATGATGAAGACCCAGGCGACCTTCGGCAGGTGCTTGGCCTCGTCCTCGGGGGTGTTCAGGCAGTCGATGAACGCGTAGATCGTCAGCGCCAGCGGCAGGATGAACATCAGTGCCCTGAGCATGGAGTGCTTCCCCCTGGGAACGTCAGACGGGCCGTACGGGCGGCCCCGGTGAGGGGCCCAGGGTAGTCGGTGTCCGATACTGGACGGCATGGCTTACGACGATCTTCGCTCGTTCCTCCGTGCCCTGGACCGCGAGGGCGACCTCAAGCGCATCACCGCCGAAGTCGACCCCCACCTGGAAGTCGGGGAGATCGTCGACCGGGTGAACAAGGCCGGGGGCCCGGCCCTCCTCTTCGAGAACGTCAAGGGCTCGGCGATGCCGCTGGCCATGAACGTCTTCGGGACCGACCGGCGCCTGCTCAAGGCCCTCGGCCTGAAGTCGTACGGCGAGATCAGCGAGCAGATCGGCGGGCTGCTGAAGCCCGAGCTGCCGCAGGGCTTCGTGGGGGTCCGGGAGGCCTTCGGCAAGCTGGGGTCGATGGCCCACGTGCCGCCGAAGAAGGTGAAGGAGGCCCCGGTCCAGGAGGTCGTGCTGCGGGGGGAGGAGGTCGACCTCGACAAGCTCCCGGCGCTGTTCACCTGGCCGGAGGACGGCGGGTCGTTCTTCAACCTCGGGCTGACGCACACCAAGCACCCGGAGACCGGGATCCGCAACCTCGGGCTCTACCGCCTCCAGCGCCACGACAAGCGCACCATCGGCATGCACTGGCAGATCCACAAGGACAGCCGCAACCACTACCAGGTGGCCGCCAAGCGGGGCGAGAAGCTGCCGGTCGCGATCGCCTTCGGCGCGCCGCCCGCCGTGACGTACGCCTCCACCGCGCCGCTGCCGGGGGACATCGACGAGTACCTCTTCGCCGGGTTCCTCCAGGGGAAGCGGGTGGAGATGGTCGACTGCAAGACCGTGCCGCTCCAGGTGCCGGCGCACGCCGAGGTCGTCCTGGAGGGCTGGCTGGAGCCGGGGCGGATGCTGCCCGAGGGGCCGTTCGGCGACCACACCGGGTTCTACACGCCGCAGGAGGACTTCCCCGCGCTGACGATCGACACGATCACGATGCGCAAGCGGCCCCTGTTGCAGTCGATCGTGGTGGGACGGCCGCCGACCGAGGACGGGCCGCTGGGCCGGGCCACCGAGAGCTTCTTCCTGCCGCTGCTGAAGATCATCGTGCCGGACATCGTGGACTACCACCTCCCCGAGTCGGGCGGCTTCCACAACTGCATCATCGTGTCGATCGACAAGAAGTACCCGAAGCACGCGCAGAAGGTGATGTCGGCGATCTGGGGCGCGCACATGCTGTCCCTGGAGAAGCTGATCGTGGTCGTGGACAGCGACTGCGACGTACGCAACTACCACGAGGTGTCCTGGCGGGCCTTCGGGAACGTCGACTACTCCCGCGACCTGGTCGTCGTGGAGGGCCCGGTCGACCACCTCGACCACGCCTCCTACCAGCAGTACTGGGGCGGCAAGGCGGGCGTCGACGCCACGAAGAAGCTCCCCGAAGAGGGATACACCCGAGACGGTGGCTGGCCGAACATGGTCGAGTCGGACCCGGCGACGGCCTCCAAGGTCGACCGCCGCTGGAAGGAATACGGCCTGTGAGCAGCGCCGCAGCAGCAATCCCGCAGCCGCAGCCGGGGCCCCCGCCCGGGAAGGTCCGCGCGTTCCTGAACCTGGTGCTCATCGAGCACTCGGTCTTCGCGCTGCCCTTCGCGTACATCGCCGCGCTGACGGCCATGTACCGGCTCGACGGGAACATCCACTGGGGCCGGCTGCTCCTGGTGACCGTCGCGATGGTCGGCCTGCGGACCTTCGCCATGGCGGCCAACCGCATCATCGACCGCGAGATCGACGCCCGTAACCCGCGCACCGCGCACCGCGAGATCGTCACGGGCGCCGTCAGCGTCAAGTCCGCGTGGACGGGGGCGGGCATCGCCCTGCTCTTCTTCCTGGGCGCCGCGGCGCTGCTGAATCCTTTGTGCCTGGCGCTGGCCCCCGTCGCGGTCGTCCCGATGGTCGTCTATCCGTACGGCAAGCGCTTCACGAACTTCCCGCACGCGATCCTGGGCCTGGCCCAGGCGATGGGCCCGGTCGGCGCGTGGATCGCGGTCACCGGGGAGTGGTCCTGGGACGCGGTCGTGCTCGGCCTCGCGGTCGGCGTCTGGATCGGCGGCTTCGACCTGATCTTCGGCTCGCAGGACGTCCAGGCGGACCGCGCCCACGGCGTGAAGTCGGTCCCGGCGCGCTTCGGCATCCCGGCGGCCCTGCACGGGGCGCGCGCCTGCCACGTGGTCACCACCGCGCTGCTGGTCTGGTACGGGCTGCGCACCGACGCCGGTGTCTTCTTCTGGATCGGCATGGTGATCGTGGCGGCGGCCTTCGTGTACGAGCACACGATCGTCCGCCCGCACGACCTCTCGCGCCTGAACCGGGCCTTCTTCACCGTCAACGGGTTCATCGGCATTGCCCTGTTCGTGTGCGCCCTGCTGGATCTCCTGGTTCGTGGTCTGACCGTGTAGGTACGTTGCCGCCTACCATCGAGAGCAGGGAAGGGAGAGCCGACGTGACCATCTCGGAGATCGACCGCCTGCACTCGCAGCTCAGCCGGTTCGAGGACCAGTTCCCCGGTTACCGGACAGAGATTGTCGAGGGCAACATTGTGATGAGTCCGGTCAAGCCGCACCACGGCGAGACGATCCGGCGGGTGTGGAACGCGTTGGAGGAGCAGGTCCCCGAGGGCTGGGCGTTCATCTCGGACGTGGCGGTCCCCTTTGACGACGACAACGAGTTCTGCCCCGACCTCGCCGTGATCCCGGCCGCCGAGGTGGCCAAGAACCTCGGCGCCTACGCGCCGGAGCTGATCGAGGTGGCCGTCGAGGTCGTCTCCCCGAGCAGCGTCCGCAACGATTACGAAGTCAAGGTCCGCGAGTACGCCCGTCGCGGCATCCCGCACTACCTGATCTTCGATCCGTACCGGGGCCACTGCGTGACCATGTGGAACCCCGGCCCGGACGGCTACCTGGGCAGGGACTCCATTCCGTACGGCAAGCCGGTCGTGGTCGCATCCGGTATCGGCAGCTTCACCGTCGACACCGCGAAGCTTCCCACGGACCCGGGAACGCCGCCCGTGTCCTGACCGCACGGCGGTTCAGGCGGGTATCCGCCCCCGCCTGAACCAGAACGCCGCCAGCACCCCTCCCACCAGCCCGAACAAGTGGCCCTGCCAGCTCACCGCCGGGTTCGTCGGCAGGACGCCCCACAGGATCGACCCGTACACGACGGCGACGACCAGGCCGGTCACCACGTCCCACGGGCGGCGGTCCACGAAGCCCCGCACCACCAGGTAGCCGAAGAGGCCGAACACCACGCCCGACGCCCCGGCCGTGACCGAGTACGCGGGGGCCGTCAGCCAGACGCCCAGGCCGCCGACCAGCATGATCGTCAGGACCACGGCGGCGAACCTGCGTATCCCGCCGAGCGCCGCGATGAAGCCCAGGACCAGCAGCGGCAGGGTGTTCGACGCGAGGTGGTCGAAGCCGTGGTGCAGGAAGGCCATCGGGATCACGTCCCGCAGCTCCGGGAGCGAGCGCGGGGACAGGCCGAAGGTGTGGAGCGCGCCGGTCGCGGAGTCGACCGCTTCGAGGACCCACAGCAGGGCGGCCCAGAGCAGCATCAGCCCGGCGGCGGCCTTCACCCGGGCACCCCTGGCCGGCGGTCGTGGCTGTGCCTGCGGCAGATACGTCATGTCCGTCACCCCCTGGTGTTCCCTAGAACGTCCCCGTGCCTTCCCCGGTTCCCGGGAACCGGCCCCGATCCGGCCCCCGATAAGCTCCGCCCATGACTGAGCCCGCCGCGCACCGCGCCCGTACCCCCTGGGTGGTAGGGGTCTCCGGCGCCTCCGGAACCCCGTACGCCGCCGCCGTCCTGCGTGGTCTGCTCGCCGCGGGCGAGGCCGTCGACCTCGTCGTCAGCCGGGCCTCCCGGCTGACCATCCTGGACGAGACGGGGATCTCCTACCGCGACAGCCACTGGCGCGAGGACCTCGCGGCCTGGCTGGCCCGGGGCGCGGACGGCAAGCCGGACACCTTCACCGGCCTGGACCTGTCCGACGTGCGGCACTGGAGCGCCGGGGACCTCGCGGCGGGTCCGTCGTCCGGGTCGTACGCCGTCAAGGGGATGCTGATCGTCCCGGCCTCCACGGCGAGTGTCGCCGGGGTCGCGCTGGGGCTGTCGAAGGACCTGTTGCAGCGGGCCGCGAGCGTCACGCTCAAGGAGCGGCGGCGGCTGGTGGTGGCGGTCCGGGAGACCCCGCTGAACGGTCAGACGCTCAAGCACCTGGTGACGCTGGACGAGGCGGGCGCCGTGGTGCTGCCCGCCTCGCCCGCGTTCTACGCCGGGGCGACGCACATCCAGGACCTGGTGGACTTCGTCGCGGGGCGGGTGCTCGACGCGGCCGGTGTGCCGCACGGCCTCTACCGCCGGTGGGAGGGCGAGCTCGGCGGAGCCTCCCGCGACCCCGCGTCCGGCACCCCGGCGCCGGGGAACCCCGCCGCCCGCAACCCGTAGCAGGGACCGCCTCACCCCCGCTCGGCCCAGTTGGTGAAGATCCGCAGGGGAGTCGGCCCCTGTGCCTTAGGTTCTACTCATAAACTCGCGGTATCGCTGAACAATGGAAGGCTTCAGGCATATGGACGCCGTGGACAGGCAGCTCATCCAGGCCCTTCGGGAGAACGGCAGGGCCTCGTACGCCGAGCTGGGACGCCTCGTCGGCCTCTCCGGCCCGAGCGTCACCGACCGCATCAACCGGCTCGAATCGGCGGGGGTCATCACCGGCTACCGCGCCACCGTCGACGCCAAGTCGCTCGGTCTCGGCGTCACCGCCCTGATCGGCATCTCGCTGTCCGACGCCGCCGACCACGAGGACGTGGCCCGCCGGCTGAAGGACCTGGAGGAGATCGAGGACTGCTGGTTCATCGCGGGCGACGACTCGTACATGCTCAAGATCCGCGCCGGGGACGTGGACGGCCTGGAGCGCACGATCCGCCGGCTGAGCGGGACCCGGGGCGTCTCCCGGACCCGCACCACCATCGTGCTCTCCACCAAGTGGGAGAACCGGGTCGGAGAACTGCCCGAGGAGAGCTAGGCGCGCGGGCGCCGCATCGGGGGCATCTCGCGCCCGAAGGGCGGGGGAGTACCGTGGTCAAGGCTTGTTGGCACGTACAGACATAGGAGGCGGCCGGGTATGGACGCGGGACTCAAGCGCGAGCTGGAGCAGAAGGTCCGGGCCGGGGAGCGGCTGAGCCGCGAGGACGGCATCGCGCTCTACGCGTCGGACGACCTGGCCTGGCTGGGCGGCCTCGCCCACGAGGTGCGGACGCGGAAGAACGGCGACGTCGTCCACTTCAACGTCAACCGTCACCTCAACATGACGAACGTCTGCACCGCCTCCTGCGCCTACTGCTCCTTCCAGCGCAAGCCGGGCGAGAAGGACGCGTACACGATGCGCATCGAGGAGGCCGTCCGCCTCGCCAAGGCGATGGAGAACGAGAACCTCACCGAGCTGCACATCGTCAACGGCCTGCACCCGACCCTGCCGTGGCGCTACTACCCGCGCTCGCTGTCCGCCCTGAAGGAGGCCCTTCCGCAGGTCTCCCTCAAGGCGTTCACCGCCACCGAGATCCACCACTTCGAGACGATCTCCGGGCTCTCCGCCTCCGAGATCCTGGACGAGCTGATCGAGGCCGGTCTGGAGTCGCTGACCGGCGGCGGCGCCGAGATCTTCGACTGGGAGGTGAGGCAGCACATCGTGGACCACAACACCCACTGGGAGGACTGGTCGCGCATCCACCGCCTCGCCCACGAGAAGGGCCTCAAGACCCCGGCCACCATGCTCTACGGCCACATCGAGGAGCCCCGCCACCGCGTGGACCACGTGCTGCGGCTGCGCGAGATGCAGGACGAGACGAACGGCTTCCAGGTCTTCATCCCGCTGCGCTACCAGCACGACTTCGTGGACATGAAGGACGGCAAGGTCCGCAACAAGCTCCAGGCGCGGACGACGATGGCGACGGGCGCCGAGGCGCTGAAGACCTTCGCGGTCTCCCGGCTGCTCTTCGACAACGTCCCGCACGTCAAGGTCTTCTGGGTGATGCACGGCGTCCAGACCGCGCAGCTCGCGCTCCAGCACGGCGCGGACGACATGGACGGCTCGGTGGTCGAGTACAAGATCACGCACGACGCGGACGACTACGGCACGCCGAACAAGCTCGGCCGCGACGACCTGCTGGAGCTGATCCGCGACGCCGGGTTCCGCCCGGTCGAGCGCAACACGCGCTACGAGATCATCAAGGAGTACGAGGGCCCGGACGCCGCGCGCCGCGAGAGCCCGCAGGCGATGCGCGTCTGACCTGTCCTTCCGCGTTCCGCACGGGAGCCCCGGCCGACCCCACGGCCGGGGCTCCCGCGTTCCGTACGGGGGTCCCGGCCGACCCCGCGGCCGGGGCTCCCGGCTTCTGGCGTTAGCGTGCCGGGCATGACAGCTCGTACCTCTCTCCGCTTCGTCTTCGACCCGCCCGTCGACGCGGCCCTCCGGGACGGACTCCTCGCCCTGTGGGCCGACGTCACCGACGCGGGCGGGTCGGTCGGCTTCGTGCCGCCCGCCGACCCGGAGGAGATCCGGCCCGAACTCGTGCGCCACCTCGTCGCGATGGCGCGGGGCCGCACCCGGCTGCTCGTCGGGTACGACGCGGACGGCACGGTCGCCGCGGCGGCGTTCCTGGCCCTGAACGACCACCGCCTGATGACCCACTGGATCTGGCTCTACACCGTGATGGTCCACCCCGGGCACCAGGGCAAGGGCTGCGGCCGCGACCTCATGGCCGCCGCCGCCGACGCCGCCCGGACGCTCCCCGGCGTCGAGGCGATCCGCCTGACCTGCCGGGGCGGCACGGGCACCGACGCCTTCTACACGGCGTGCGGATACCAGGAGGTCGGACGGGTGCCGGGCGCGATCCGGGTGGCCCCGGGCGACGACCGGGACGACGTGATCATGCTGCTGGAGCTGGGGGCCTGACAGGGGGCGCGGTCCGCCCGTACCGCGAAGCACAGGGGCCCGGCAGCGCCGCCGGGCCCCTGTGCTGTACTGGAGGAGCCGTATGTCTCCGTCGCCACGAAGAAGGTCACGCCGTGAGCACCAAGCACGCCACGCTCCGCTACACCGCCCTGCGCCTCGGTGTCTTCGCCGCCTGCTTCGCGGTCGTCTGGGTCCTGGTGAGCCTGCGTGTCCTGCCGTCCGGCCTCGGCGGCATGTCGAACGTGCTGTGGGTGCTGCTGCTCGCGATCGTCCTCTCCGCGCCCCTGAGCTTCGTGCTCCTGCGCAAGCAGCGGGACGCGATGTCGGAGCACATCGTGGCCAGGGTCGACCGGACCAAGGCCCGCCTGGAGACCAACCGCAACCAGGAGGACCTGGCGTGAGCGCCGGGTAAGCTGCGTCACACTCGACGGCGCCCCGGGAGTGAGCCACTGGCTCAACTCCCGGGGCGCCGCACGTTTTTCACGGCACCCGCGCCACTTCCGCACCGCTCCTGCCCAAAGAAGACCTTTGATGTTCTCAAAGTACCGGTGTTAACGTGTCGGACATGACGACATCCGCCGCGCCCCAGAACCCCATGAGCGTCCCGCTCGTGGCGCGCCTGCATGTCGATCTCTGCCGCCGCGTCTCGGCCGCCTGTCGCCGCTCCGTCTGAAGTTTCAGCGCGACCCCTCTCTTCCCTCTCTCCTGCCTTTACGCAGCTTCCTTCACCGGAGTGTGTCCGTGTCCGCGTCCGCGTCCCCCGACGAGCCGCAGCAGGTCTCCCAGGCCGATCGGCAGCCCGCCGCCCAGCCACAGGTCCAGGCCAAGAAGAAGAACCCGCTCTCCCGCATACCCTTCTGGGTGCAGATCGTCGCCGGTCTCGTCCTGGGCGTGGTCTTCGGCTACCTGGCCCGCCAGTTCGAGATCGCCTGGCTCTCCACCACCCTGGAGACCATCGGCAAGACCTTCGTCGGCCTGCTGAAGCTGGCCGTCGCCCCGCTGGTCTTCTTCGCGATCCTCGTCTCGATCACCAACCTCCGCCAGGTCAACAACGCCGCCCGGCTCGCCGGACGCACCCTGCTCTGGTTCATGATCACCTCGCTGATCGCGGTCGCGATCGGCCTGCTGCTCGGCCTCTTCACCAACCCTGGCTCCGGCACCGGCCTGACCCCGGCGGACGGCAAGAAGCCGGAGGGCTCGGGCTCCTGGCTCGACTTCCTCACCGGCATCATCCCGACCGACGTCATCACGCCGTTCCAGGAGCTGGAAGTCCTCCAGATCGTCTTCATGGCGGTCGTCGCGGGCATCGCCGCCCTCGCCCTCGGCGAGAAGGCCCAGCCGATCCTGACGCTGTCCTCCTCGGTCCTGGAGCTGCTCCAGAAGGCCCTGTGGTGGGTCATCCTGCTCGCCCCGATCGGCACCATCGGCCTCATCGGCAAGGCGGTCTCACAGTACGGCTGGGACCTGCTCGGCCCGTACGCGACCTTCACCATCGACATCTACGTCGGTTGCGCCCTGGTCCTCTTCGGCGTCTACCCGCTGCTCCTCGCGACGGTCGCCAAGGTCAACCCGATCCAGTTCTTCAAGGGCGCCTGGCCGGCCATCCAGCTCGCCTTCGTCTCCCGCTCCTCGGTCGGCACCATGCCGGTCACCCAGCGGGTCACCGAGCGCCTGGGCGTTCCGAAGGAGTACGCGTCCTTCGCGGTGCCCTTCGGCGCCACCACCAAGATGGACGGCTGCGCCGCGATCTACCCGGCGCTCGCCGCGATCTTCATCGCGCAGATCTTCGACGTGCAGCTCGGCGTCAAGGAGTACCTGCTGATCGCGTTCGTGTCGGTCGTCGGCTCGGCGGCCACCGCCGGTCTCACCGGTGCGACGGTCATGCTGACCCTGACCCTGTCCACGCTGGGGCTGCCCCTGGAGGGCGTCGGCCTGCTGCTGGCCATCGACCCGATCCTGGACATGATCCGCACGGCCACCAACGTCGCGGGCCAGGCGCTGGTCCCGGTGCTGGTCTCGGCCCGCGAGAAGATCCTCGACCTCGACGCGTACAACTCGGCGTCGTCGTCCCCGCTGGACGACAGCTACGCCGCCGCCCCGGCCAAGCAGCCCGTCACGGTCTGACCGCTTTCCCGTACTTCCCCGTACGCACCCGAGCCCCCCTGCCCCTCCCCGGGCCGGGGGGCTCCGTGCGTACCCTTGCCGGGGGGCAACGACGGGTGCGCGGAGGGGACGAGCGGATGGGGGCGGACGGGGTGTCCGAGGAGAGCGGTGCGGCGGGGCCGGGCGCCGGGCAGCAGGCGGGGAGCGCCCCCGCGAGGACCCGGCGGATGCCCCGGGCCGTGCGGGAGCGGCAGATGCTGGACGCCGCCGTGCGGACCTTCGCGCGGCACGGGTACCGGGCGGCCTCCATGGACCGGATCGCCGAGCTGGCGGGGGTGTCGAAGCCGCTGGTGTACCTGTACCTGCACTCCAAGGACGAGCTGTTCACCGCCTGCATCCGGCGGGAGGCGGGCGCGCTCGTGGCGGCGGTACGGGCCGGGGTCGAGCCCGGTCTGCCCGCCGACCGGCAGTTGTGGGACGGGCTCACCGCCTTCTTCACCCACACCGCCGAGAACCCCGACGGCTGGTCCGTCCTGCACAGCCAGGCCCGCACCCACGGCGAGCCGTTCGCCGCCGAGGTCGCCGCGATGCGCGCGGAGATCACGGCCTTCGTGAACCACCTCATCGGGGACGCCGCCCGTGCGGCCCGCTGCGATCCCCACCTCGCCGACCGCGAGGTCGCCGGGCTCGGCGAGGCCCTGGTCGGCGCGGCCGAGTCCCTCGCGGCCTGGGCGAACGACACCCCCGGCGTCACCGCCCGGGACGCCGCCGCCACCCTGATGAACTTCGCCTGGCCGGGGCTGGAGAACCTGATGAAGGGGGAGCGGTGGTCGGCCTCGGCCGGGTTCAGGCCCCCAGCAGGCTCTGCCCGCACACCCGGACCACCTGCCCCGTGACCGCGCCCGACCCCGGATGCGCCAGCCACGCCGTCGTCTCGGCCACGTCCTCCGGGAGGCCGCCCTGGCCGAGGGAGTTCATCCGGCGGCCCGCCTCGCGGATCATCAGCGGGACGGCCGCCGTCATCCGCGACTCGATGAAGCCGGGGGCCACCGCGTTCACCGTGATGCCGTACGCGGCGAGGCCCGGCGCCAGGGCCCGCACCAGGCCCGCGACGCCCGCCTTGCTCGCCGCGTAGTTCGTCTGCCCCGCGTTGCCCGCGATCCCCGCGATCGAGGAGGTGGCGACGATCCGCGCGCCCTCGCCCAGCGCGCCCGACTTCACGAGCGACTGGGTGGTGCGGATGACCGCGCCGAGGTTGACGTCGAGAACCGAACTCCACGCCTCCGCCGTCATGCCGGCGAGGCGTCTGTCGCGCGTGATGCCCGCGTTGTGGACCAGGACGTCCAGCGGGCCCGCCGCCACCATGCGCTCGGCGGCGTCCGGTGCGGTGATGTCCAGCGGCAGGGCCGTGCCCCCGACCCGTACCGCCGTACGCTCCAGGTCCTCGGCCACCTGGGGCACGTCCAGGCACACCACGTGCGCCCCGTCCCTGGCCAGCGTCGTCGCGACGGCCGCGCCGATGCCCCGGGCGGCGCCGGTCACCAGTGCCGTACGGCCGGCGAGCGGGCGGTCCCAGTCGATGTCGTACGGCAGCGGGCCCCCGGCGTCGGCGAGTTGGACGACCTGCCCGCTCACGTACGCCGACCTCGGGGACAGCAGGAAGCGCAGGGTGGACTCCGCACCGGAGAGGCCGCCGGGGGCGAGCCGCAGGAGCTGGGCGGTGCGGCCCTGCCCGAGTTCCTTGGCGAGGGAGCGGGTGAAGCCCTCCAGGGCCTGCTGGGCGGCGGCCTGTTCGGGGTCGGCGGGGGAGAGGTGCGCGCCGAGCACGAGGACGCGGCCGCCGGCGGCTATGGACCGTACGACCGGGTGCAGGGCGGCGTGGACCCCGGCGAGGTCCTCCACGGTGCCCACGCCCGTCGCGTCCAGGACCACGGCGGGGGGCGTGGCGGCGGAGGCGGAGCCGGGGCGTGCGACGCGCAGGCCGGTGCGGGGGAGGAGGTCGTCGAGGGCGTCCGTGTGCGGGGAGGTTCCCGCGGTGAGGTGCAGCAACTCGCCCTCGAAGGTGGGGCGTTCGGGGGACCAGCGGGGCAGGGGGGCCGGTTGTGGGAGGCCGAGTCTGCGGGTGAGGAAGCGGCCGGGTGCGGTGCCCGTGAAGTGCAGATAGCGATCGGCCATGGTCCTACTCCCTGCGGGGTGATCGGCGGCGTTCGCCTCCCGTTTGCCCGCTGCGGGGGCCCGTACGCGACACCTTCCCGGACAACGGGGCCGCCGTCCCCTTGGGCGTCGCAGCCGCCCTGCCCCCCGTCCCCTTGGGCTTTCGCAGCCGCCCTGCACCCCCGCTCCCTTGGGCGACGGGGCCGCCCCAAGGGGGCGGGACGGGCGGGCAAGGGGGCGGCCCCTCCCGCTCCCGGCCCGCCCGGGTGCCGCCCCTCGCGTCAGCGCCTGTGCCGGACGCCGACCCCGTCAAGGTCGAGACCCCAGCCCCGTACCGGACGCGTCAGCCCCGCCCGGCTCGGGCAGAGAGGCCCCGGACCCGCCCCTTTCCCTAAAGCGCTCGCCGCGCGGCCAGGCGCACGGTTCCCGTGCAGGTGAGTGGGTGGCTGGTCGCGCAGTTCCCCGCGCCCCTGGCGGGGTGTCACCCGGGGTGGAAGCCGTGCAGGAGCGTCGTGGCTGGTCGCGCAGTTCCCCGCGCCCCTGAAGGGGCGTCGCCCCGGGTGGAAGCCGTGCGGGAGCGTTGGGGTGGGGCGCGGAGTTCCCCGCGCCCCTGGCGGAGCGCCCCCTCTATCCCGCCTCCCGCACCGAGATCGCCCCCACCGGGCACGCCTGGATCGCCAGGGTCACCCGGGGGCTCCGGGGGTTGGCGTCCGGCAGTACCTCCGAGAAGCCGTCGTCGTCCTGGGTGAAGGTCTCCGGCGCGGTGAGGACGCACTGGCCCGCCCCGATGCACACGTCCGTGTCGATCGCGATACGCCTGTCCACGTCTCTCCTCACCACTCCACCGGCAGTTCCGCCAGCCCCTGGATCTGGTCGCCCGGTTTGCATGGGATGCGGTCCGCCGGGGCGCCCAGGCGCAGGCCCGGCAGGCGGCGGAAGAGGGCGGGCAGGGCGATCTCCAGTTCCGCGCGGGCCAGGTTCTGGCCCAGGCACTGGTGGATGCCGAAGCCGAAGGCCAGGTGGCGGTCGGGCCGGGTCAGGTCGAGTGTGTCGGGGGCGGCGTAGACGGCCGGGTCGCGGTTGATCAGGGAGGTGGCGAGGACGACCGCCTCCCCGGCCCGGATCGTCTCCCCGGCGATGTCGATGTCCTCGGTCGCCAGCCGGGTCATCCCGTCCGCGATGGACAGGAAGCGGAGGAGCTCCTCGCAGGCCAGGGACACTCCGGCCGGGTCCGCCGCCTTGAAGCGGGCGAGCTGCTCCGGGTGCTCCAGCAGGGTGTACGTGCCGAGCGCGATCATGTTCGCGGTCGTCTCGTGCCCGGCGAGCAGCAGGATCAGCGCCAGGTTGACCAGTTCGTCGCGGTCGTCGAAGACGCCGGTCATGTCGTCGAGCAGACCCTCGGGGAGCCCCGGCTCGGCGGCCTGCTTGCGGTCGACCAAGTCGTTGAGGTACGCGTCCAACGCGTCCCGCGCCGCCTCCACGTCCTCCTTCCCGGGCCCGCGCAGCAGCCGCCGCGAAGCCCCTTCGAAGAAGTCGTGGTCCGCGTACGGGACCCCGAGCAGCGCGCAGATGACGATGGACGGGACCGGCAGGGCGAAGGAGGCGACCAGGTCGGCGGGGGAGCCCTGCGCGACCATGTCGTCCAGCAGGCGGTCCACCGTGGCCTGGATGGCCGGGCGCAGCGCCGCCGTGCGCTTCAGGGTGAAGCCGGGGATCAACTTGCGCCGCTGGGCGTTGTGTTCGGGGTCGTCCACGCCGAGCAGTTCGACGCGGCGGCGCTCGATGCCGACGAGCCGTTCGGCGAAGACGGGGAAGTCGGGCCGTTCGCGGTCGGAGGAGAGCCGCTGGTCGGCGAGGAGTGCGCGGGCCTCGGCGAGGCCGCTCACCATCCACACCTCGGTGCCGTCGAAGAGTTCGACCCGGTTCAGGGGTTGTCCGGTGACCCGCACGGGGTCGTAGCCGGGCGGGGGGTCGTACGGACAGGTGCGGCTCTGCGGAAAGACGACGGGCGGCGTGGTCGTGGGCGATATGGGCGTGGACGATCCGGGCGTGGGAGATGCGGGTGCGGACGATGCGGGTGCGGGCGACTGCGTCACGGACAACCTCACTCACGGGCAAGCGGAGGAACCTCTACCGATCACCTTCCACTAGATGCCCCAAGCATCTATCCGGTCTACGCGATGTTCGGCCAAAAAGCGTCCCGACCGGCTCCCGGGCGCGCACATCAAGCGCGAGGACGCCCTGAGGCCGTGCGCGGCCCCGGCCCCCGACGCGCGCGTCCTGGAGGGCGGTCGCACCCTCCAGGACCGCGAGCCGGTCCGACCGGACCCCTGGCTCAGCCCCGGGCGTTGCGGCGGCGGCGCGAGGCCACCAGCAGGCCCGCGCCCACGGCCAGCGCGGCGGCGGTGGCGCCGGCCGCCCACGGCAGGGAGTCGCCCGCGCCGGTGGAGGCGAGGTCGGAGCCGCCGGTGGCGGGGACCGGGGTGTTCTTGTCACCCTCGGCCGCCGGCTTGCCGGAGGTCTCGCCCGCTCCGGCGCCGCCGGTGCCCGAGGTGCCCGGGGCACCGGTGGTGCCGGCCGTGCCGGTTCCCTTGGAGGCGTCGGGCGCGGGGGTGCCCTTGTCGCCGGGGGCGCCCGTGGTGGCGTCCTTGGAGGGCTTCGGGGACGGCTTGCCCGTCTCCTTGCCCGGCTCCTTCGAACCGGCCGCGTCGGCCTCGTCCTGCTTGCGGGCCTCGTGCTGGCCCTTGTCGAGGAACGCCTGTACGTCGGCGGGCGTGCCCTGGAGGGCCTTCTTCCCGGCTTCCCGCACCCGGGGGCCGCCGGTGCTCATGACCTGGCCGACCAGCACCCGGTTGTCGGTCGCGCGGGCTTCGTGCTGGCCCTTGTCGAGGAACGCCTGCACGTCCTCGGGCGTGCCCTTCAGCGCCTTCAGGGCGGCTTCCTTCACGCCCGGCCCGCCCTTGCCGTAGATCCGGGTGGCCAGCACCCGGTTGTCGACGACACGAGCCTGGAACTGGCCCTTCTCCAGGAACTCCCGGAGGTCCGCCGGGGTGCCGTCGAGCGCCTTGAGCGCGGCCTCCTTGACGCCCGGACCCGAGTCCTTGGACCCGTAGATGCGGACGACCTCGACGCGGTCGTCCTCCGCCGACGGGGAGGCGGCCTGCGGCGCCGCGACGAACGCGGCCCGGAGGTCGGCGGCCTGGGCGGGTGCGGCGAACAGGACGGCCGGCGCGATGGCGGCGGAGGCGACGAGCGCGGACATGCGCGTGTACTTCACGAGTGGTTCCCCGAGGTGATCAAGAAAGGCAGGAATGGTCGCCTCAGGGTAGACCGGCCCTCACAACACCTTTACATCAGGATGATCATCGTCCGCTTTACGGTGAGTTGGAAGGTTCGCTGGACGGTGTCGCCAGGTCCACCGGGACCGGATCGAGGGCGTCGAAGACGAGGACGCGCTTCTCGAAGTCGACGTGGAAGCTCGCGGCGTACCGGCCGCCCCCGGTCACCGCCCCCTCGAAGCCCTCGCTGGTCCGCCATCGGGCGCCGGCCGGCAGCAGCGGGGTGACGGCCTCGGGGACGGAAGGCGCGGTGGCCTCCCGCCACTCGTACCCCGTGCGCAGCCGCTCGGCGTCCCGCGACGAGAGGTCCACCACGCCGGCCATCCGGACGTCCGTGGGCCCGGGAAGCCGGGGGTCGCTGAGCGTGACGCCCACCCAGCGTGCCCGGACGAACTCCCCGAACGCGGGGAAGCGGCGCTCCACCGGCCGCCGTTCCTCCCGTACGGGGACCTCGGCCTTCTGCCGGACCGGCTCCCGTGCCTCCTCGCATCCGGCGAGGCCCGTCACCAGGGCCCCGCTCACGACCGCCACCGCGAGCTTCCGTCCCCACCCCATGCCGCCCCCTCCCGCCCCGTGCGCGCCTGCACTCCTCTGTACCCGTATGGGTGTTCGAAAGCTATAGGGTGGCGGCTCCGTTGCTGGCCGCAGGCGAGGAGTCCGGGCATGGTCGAGGTCGTACTGTTCCACCACGCGCAGGGGCTGACGCCCGGAGTCCTCGCGTTCGCGGACGCGTTGCGCGCGGCCGGGCACGCCGTGCGTACGCCCGACCTCTTCGAGGGGCGCGTCTTCGGTTCCCTCCGGGACGGGATGGCGTACGTCGAGAAGGTCGGGTTCGGGGAGGTCGTCGAGCGGGGCGTCCGCGCGGCCGAGCGGCTGCCGCAGGACGGCGTCGTGTACGCCGGGCTCTCGCTCGGCGTGCTGCCCGCCCAGAAGCTCGCGCAGACGCGGACGGGCGCGCGCGGCGCGCTGCTGGTCGACGCCTGCGTCCCGCCCGAGGAGTTCGGTACGCCGTGGCCTGCGGGCGTGCCGGTGCGGGTGCACGCGAAGGACGCCGATCCGCTCGTCGCCGAGGACCTGGCCGCCGCCCGCGCGCTCGTCGCGGAGGCCGACGACGCGGAGCTGTGCCTCTACCCCGGCGACCAGCACCTCTTCATGGACAGTTCCCTGCCGTCGTACGACCCGGAGGCCGCCGGACTCCTCACCGCGCGCGTGGTGGAGTTCCTGGGACGCCTGGACCCGCGCTGAGTCAGAAGGCGGGGTCCGGGTGGACCCGGGCCCGCAACGGGGCCCAGGCGCCGCCCCGTTCCTCCTCCACCAGCTCCGCCAGCATCGGGTACTCGCGGCGGCAGGGGTCGCACAGCGTCTCGTCCCCGAGGGGCACGAAGGCGTGCGGTCCGGGCCGCCCCGGCCCTCCGCACTCCCTGGGCCCCTGCCGGGACGCGACGGCGGCCCGTGCGGCCTCCGCTTCCGCCGCCTGCTGCTGCCTGGCCGCGTCGGCGGCGGCGAGGGCAGCAGCGTCCGGGACCTGGGTCGCGAGGCGGTGGGTGACGAAGCCCGCCGCGTTGCGGATGGGGTCGGCGGGAAGGCCGTGGGTCAGCGCGCTGTGGATCTCCCAGGCCGGGACGCCGAGGTGCAGCCGGTCGGCGATGTTCGCGGCCAGGTAGCGCACGTCGCGGAAGGTGAGCGACAGGTCCTTGCGAACGGTCTTGAGCCCCCAGAGGATCTGTTCCGCGCGGGCGAAGTGCGGAGCGCGGTCGGTGTTGCCGCCGGACTGCGGGGTGTTCGCGGCCGTCTCCGCCACCGCCGGGGCTTCCCGGGTGTCTTGGGGTGGGCGGGTGGGAGATGTCTTGCTGTTCGTCTGAGCAGTACCGGTGGAGCGGCCGACGGATCGGTCACCCGGCGCACCGGCCGTCGGTTCCGGCCCACCCGGAGCCGCCGTCGCCGCGCCGGTGCGCAGCGCGGTGAACTCCTCCTTGGTCAGCGGTACGTTGCTGACCCACTGGTCGGTGTACCAGCGCCCGTCCTCGCCCTGCGCCCGGTAGTCGTGCACGTAACCGTGCTGGAGGAGTTCCTTCTTCACCCTCTTGTACGTTCCCGGCTTCAGCCCGAGGTCCTCGGCGTGCTTGCTGAGCGGCGCGTACCGCTCGGCGGACGGGAGCCCGCCGATGTGCGCGAGGAGCAGACGGGAGGCGGCGTCCAGTTCGGTGCGGCGGAAGAGGGCGTTCGGCACCTTGGTGAAGGAACGCGAGGGCGAGATAGCATGCAGGAACATTCCTGGGGCTCCTTGTAAGCCTTCGGGGGTGAGGCCCTCGCGTCTGGTGCTGCTAACACCTGCGGGGGCCGCTCTACGTGCCGTACGGCATGCGGAGCGTGATGGAGCGCTGACGCTAGCGCATCAACTCCCCATCTCCTGCTGCTCTTTGGGAATCTTCCCTCGTGTGGGTGATCAGGCGCGCGCGTACGCGAGGAAGTCGCTCCAGGCGGCGGGGGAGAGGCCGAGCTGCGGACCGGCGTCGTCGAGCTTGGAGTCGCGGACGTGGATGGTGGCGGGGTGCGCGGCAACCTCGACGCACTGGCCGCCTTCGCCGCTGCTGTGGGTGGACTTCTTCCAGTCGTAGGCGATCTCCAAGCAGTCGCCGCCCGCGCCGCCGCTGTAACTCGACTTGCGCCACTCGTAGGCGACTTCGAGGCATTCGCCGCCCTCGCCGCCGCTGTAGCTCGACTTGAACCAGGTGAGCGTTTCCGTCTTCATCGGTCTCCCAGAATTCTCTCGATCATCGCCATGGAGGCGTCCGGCCTGAGAGCCAGCGTTTGCATGATTCCATAACGCTCTTGGATCTCTCTTACCTCGGTGGGATCGACGATCAGGCGCGGATGGCCTTGTACCTCCGTGTACGCCACGCGTTGTTCATTCTTAGCCGTCAGCAGCGTGAGCGCGCCATCCATGTTGGGATGTTCCTCGCAGCCGGTTTCCACGACCTGGAGGGTGATGTGGCGCTGACTTCCAAGTGTCAGTAGCCGATGCAACTGTTCGTGATGGACTGCACGGCCGCCGATCGGACGCCGCAGGACGACCTCCTCGAAGATGAAGCCGAACTGAGTCGGCGGCCACTTCTCCAGCACCACCTGCCGCGACAGCCGGTCTGCCACCCGCTTCTCCACGGTCTCCTCGCTGTACAGGGGACGGCGTTGGGTGAAGATGGCCTGCGCGTACGCCTCCGTCTGGAGCAGCCCGTGCACGACCTGGTTCCCGTAGTGGTGGATCTCCAGCGCCTCAGCCTCCAGCTTGGCGTAGTTCCGGTACCAGTCGGGGTGCCGGGTACGACTGCGCTTGAGCGCCTCTTCCACGTCCGGGATCACCGCGATGAGGGCCCCGTGCGCACCGAGCACCGGATCGGCGGCCCGCAGGAAGTCGGGCTGGGGGGTGCGCGCGCCGCGTTCGATCGCGGAGACGAGGTCCGGGCCGAAGCACACGGCGGTGGCCAACTCGACCTGCTTCATGCCCCGGTGTTCGCGCAGGGCCTTGATCTGCTTGCCGAGGGCGCTGAACAGATGGGCGGTTCCGTCCTCCTGGGACGGAGTCTCGGGGGTGGGGTTCTTGTCCGGGTTCACGAGCACGCGGGCCGCCTTGGGGGGTCACGGTGGACTGGCCGTACAACACGCGTGACGCACCCGTACAACTACTCACGGTCGCCACGCCGCACCTGTTCAGCGTAGAGCCGACCGACCACGCTGCGTCACATGAACAGCGAAATGAGTACGCGGGACGTGGAGTTCGGGCAGCGGATCAGTTCCACGCGGCGGGGGGCCCGGCTCGCACGGCTGCTGGCGGAGCGGCAGCTCCAGGAGTGGGGGGTGCCGTACGGATGCGAGTTCGCGGACGCGGTGGTGGCGGTCGTGGCGGAGCTGGCCGCGAACGCCGTGCTGCACGGGCACGTGCAGGGGCGGGACTTCGCGCTGCGGATGGCGCTCGGTGACGTACTGCGCATCGAGGTGTCGGACACGCGGGGTGAACGGCGGCCCGTACGGCGTCCGCGCCCGCACCCGCCGCAGGTGGTCGAGGGCGGGCTCGGGCTGGTCCTGGTGGAGGAACTGGCCGACGACTGGGGCGTCACGGACCGCAACCCCGGCAAGACGGTGTGGGCGGAACTGAAGTGGCCGGGGGCGGCAGCGGGGAGGGGTGCGGGTCTGCCGGGAGGCGGCAGTGAAGTGCGGGGCGGGGAGGGGGAAGGATCGTCGTAAGTGTGGCGCCACAGGGTGGTGGCACGGGCAGAGGCCGTCGGGAGAGGGAATGGACCTGGTCGCGGGATGGGTGTGCGGGGTGGGGCTGCTGGTGCTGGGCGCGTGCGTCCAGTTCGTGCGGCGGCACGCGGGGGGAGGGGCCGGGGGCCTGGGGCGGAACTCGATGATCGGGATCAGGACGAGGGCCACGCTGGCTTCGGACGAGGGCTGGGAGCGGGGCCATGCGGCGGCGGGCCCGTTGCTGACGGCGACGTTCCGCACGGCGTACGCGGCGGGGGTGGCGACGGTGCTGGTGACGGGGGTGGCGGGCGGCGACGGGAGCGCGGCGGTCCTGGCCGTCCCCGTCGGCGGACTGGTGGCGGTGCTGGGCCTGCTCGGCGCGGCGTCGGTCCGGGCGAACAGGGCGGCCCGGGACCGCTAGGGCTCCTGGGGCTCCTTGGATTTCCGGGGCTCCTGGGCGTCGAGTTCCGCGGCCAGCTCCATGCAGCGCAGGCGGGCGGGGGAGAGGCCGTGGGGCAGCTTCCCGAGGGCGGCGGCGGCGCTCATCGCGCCGGGGCCCGGGGCGGGGGCGGGGTGCAGGGCCTCCCAGGCGTCGAAGAGCGTGTCGTCGTCCCGGGCCAGGCCGGAGTCCTCGATGCGGGCGTGCAGGGCCTCCTCGAAGGCGTGGCGTTCGGCGGCCACTTGGGCGACGCGGGGGTCGTCGACGGCGACGGCGTCGTCGAGTGCCTCCTCGGCCGCGTCGACCCGGTCGGACCGCTCGCGCAGGTCCGGGTGGGTGGCCAGGGCGAGGAACCGGCCGGCCTGGACGGCCGCGCCGAGCGGCCCGAAGACGCGCTCGGTGACGAGCAGGCTGTCCAGGTCCGCCTGGCGCAGGGAGCCGTCGGGCAGGTCCTGGAGGCGGCGGGCGACGAAGTCGGAGAGCAGGCCGAGCCGGCTGCCTTCGGCGCGCATGCGCCGGACGGCGGTGCGCCGGTGGCGCAGTTCGGCCTGCTGGGCGGCGAGGGACTGCTCCAGCCGTTCCAGGACGTGCGCGATGTCCGTACCGCCCGCACGGCCGTGGGCCTCGCCGTCGGCGGCGTCACGGATGTCCTCCAGGGCGATACCGGCGTCGGCCATGCGCCGGACCCACAGGAGCCGGACCAGGTCTTCGTAGCCGTAGCGCCGACGGCCGTCCCCACCGCGCTCGGGCTCGGGGAGCAGGCCGACGGCGTGGTAGTGCCGGATCGCCCGGGGGGTGACGCCGACGAAGGCCGCCGCGTCACCGATCTTGACCTGCCGGGGCGGAACGAAGGACGCGTGCACGGCCGGACCTCTTTCGGTGGAGCGGGACGGAGGTCCACCGGATCACATGCCGCTGCGAGAGGTGCAACCCGGCGTCATGCCAGGAGGGTTTCCTCCGTCGCCTTCGGCACCGGCTCCAGGGCGCGCGCGTGCGGGTAACTGCCCAGGAAGCGCACGTCGATCCCCTTCTGGTGCAGGGCGGTGATCGCGCGGCCCACCCCCTCGTCGTCGATGTGGCCGTCGACGTCCAGGAAGAAGTGGTAACTGCCCAGCCGCGTACCGGCGGGCCAGGACTGCATCCAGGTCACGTCCACGCCCCGGGCCGCGAACGTGGTCAGCAGTTCCGTCACCGGGCGTCCCGCGACCGCTTCGGACGGCACGAGGAACGAGGTGCGGTCCCGGCCGGTGGGCGCCGCCGCGGGGCCGCCCTTGCGCAGGGCGACGAACCGGGTGACCGCGTCGACGCGCTCCCCGATGTCCGTGGCCAGGACGCGCAGCCCGTACCGTTCGGCGGCGACGGGGGCGGCGATGGCCGCGTCGCACGACAGACCGGACTCGGACACTTCCCGGGCGGCGCCCGCGGTGGACGTGGAGAGCAGCACCCGGGCGTCCGGCAGCCGGGCGGACAGCCACTGGCGGCACTGCCCGTGGGCGTGCGGGTGGCTCAGCACGCGGTCGACGTCTTCGAGCGCGGTGCCGGGCTTGGCCATCAGCGCGAAGCCGACGGGAAGTTCGATCTCGGCGGTGATGTGCAGGGCGCTGCCGCTCACCGCGAGCTCGTCGAGCGTCGCGGGCACCACGCCCCGTACCGAGTTCTCCAGCGGCACCACGGCGGTGGAGGCCGTGCCGTCACGCACGGCGTCCAGTGCCGCGCGGACCGTGGCGCACGGTGTCCAGGGGGCGCCCTCGGCCGCCGGGAGCAGTCGCAGGGCGGCCTCGGCGAAGGTTCCGCGGGGGCCCAGATAGGCGTAGGTCACCGGTGCTCAGCCCTCACCGGTTCCGCCGCGGGACAGCCGCAGCACGAGCATCGCGAGGTCGGTGCCGAGCCTGCCGAGGCGGGCGCGGTAGCGGCCGATGACCTGTGCCTCGCGGGACAGGGCGAGATGCGGCCCGCCCGCGTCCTTGCGGATGCGCTGGACCTCGGAGGAGACGGCGACGCGCTCCTCGACCAGGGCGATCAGCCGTCCGTCGATCTCGTCGATGCGGTCGCGGAGGCGCAGGACGGCGGCGTCGGCGTCCGGGGCGTGGGCGGGGACTCCGGTGCGGGGTGCGGCGGTGGCGTGGGACACGGCAGGTCTCCTTCGGCGGATGGGTGCGTGGTCGGACGGCGGGGCCGGGGCCGGGTCAGGACACCAGTACGGGCGTCTGCCCGAGCTCCAGGGCCAGCCGCGCCCGGACGACGTCCAGGTCCTCGCAGTCGCCTCCGGCCCGCTCGGCGATGTGCACCCGGTACAGCTCGTGCAGCCGCTCGTCGTCGACCTCGATGCCCAACTGCTCCAGCAGGTGGCGCAGCACGGCGCGGCCGGAGTGGCGGCCGATGAGCAGGGAGCGCTCGCGCCCGAACCGCGAGGGCTCCACGTACTCGTACGTCTCCGGGTTGGCGAGGATGCCCTGCTGGTGGATGCCCGCCGTGGTGCCGAAGGCGTACGTACCGAAGATCGCCTTGTTGCGGGGCTGTTCCAGCGCGATGATCCCGCGCAGCGCCGTGTAGGCGTCGTACATGGCGGAGATGTCGATGTCCGTGTGCACGCCGAGGTGGTCGCTCTTGTACGCGAGGAGCCCGGCCAGCTCCTCCAGGGCGGTGTTGCCCGCGCGTTCGCCGATGCCGCCCAGGGTGGCCTGGACCTCGTCCGCACCCGCCTCGATGCCGGCGAGGGCGTTGGCGAGGGAGAGGCCGAAGTCGTCGTGGCAGTGGGTGGACAGCCGGATGGGGGCCGGGGCCCAGCGGCGGATCTTGCCGATGAGGGTGCCGTACTGGTCGGGGGTGGTGCAGCCCGAGGTGTCGGCGATGATGATGCAGGTCGCGCCCGCCTCGACGGCGCTCTCGGTGAGCGCCTGGAGGAAGACGTCCTCGCTGCGCGTGGCGTCCTCGATGCCGACGGAGATGTGCTCGATGCCCAGTGACCGGGCGAAGGCCACCGTGTCGGTCACCTCGGCGACGGACTGCTCGCGGCTGATGCCGCGCTTGTACTTCAGGTGCAGGTCGCTGCCGGTGGCGACCATCTGGACCTCGTGGTTCACCGTTCCGCCGGCCTCCACCGCGGTCTCCACGTCGCGCCGGACGGTGCGGGAGAAGGTGGCGAAGCGGGCCCGGGTCAGCTCCTTCGCGATGAGCTGGGTGGCCTCGAAGTCACTGGGCGAGGAGGCGGGGAAGCCCGCCTCCACCGAGTCCACGCCGAGCGCCTCGATGCGCAGGGCCATGTCCAGCTTCTGTTCGGGGCTCATCGCGTTGGCGGGCGCCTGCTCGCCGTCACGCAGTGTGGTGTCGAAGACGGATATCCGTCGGGTGGCGGGCGGGTGGGACATTGTTCCCCCTGGGACTGAGATGAGTGGCACGGTCCGAAAGCGTGGTGAGGCGCGGTCCGGCGACGGGCGAGGGCCGCGGAGAGACGCGGTCCGGCGACGGGCGAGAGCCGCGGAGACGCGGTCTAGCGACGGGCGAGGGCCGCGGAGAGGCGGGTCACCGCTTCCTCGATGACCTGCTGCGACGTCGCGAAGGAGAGGCGTACGTGTCCTTCGCCGCCGGGCCCGAACGCCGACCCGGGGGTCAGCGCCACACCGGCCGCGTCCAGCGCCCAGGACGCGAAGTCGGCGCTCGTCGGGAAGCCGGTGCCGCGGATGTCGGCGAAGGCGTAGAAGGCGCCCTCCGGCAGCGGACAGCGCACGCCGGGGAGCGAGTTGAGGCCGCTGACGAGGAGGTCGCGGCGCACGGCGTACTCGGCGGCCATCTCCGCCACGGTGTCCTGCGGACCGGTGAGCGCGGCGACGCCGCCCCGCTGGACGAAGGAGCCGGCGCAGCCGACCGTGTGCTCCTGGGCCTTGAGCACCTGGGAGATGACGTCGGCGGAGCCCGCGACGTAGCCGAGCCGCCAGCCGGTCATGGCGTAGCCCTTGGAGAATCCGTTCACGGTGAGGGTGCGCTCGGCGCAGCCGGGGAGCACGGCGGGCGAGTGGTGCTCGGCGCCGTCGTAGCGGATCTTCTCGTAGATCTCGTCGGCGATGACGAACAGGTCGTGCGCGACGGCGAACTCGGCCACGGTCCGGGCCTCTTCGCGGGTCAGCAGGCGACCGGTCGGATTGTTCGGGGTGTTGATCAGGACGGCCTTGCTGCGCGGGGAGACCCGGCTTTCGAGGATCTCCCGGGTGAGGCGGAACCCGTCGTCGGCGCTGAGCTCGGCGGGCACGGCGCGTGCCCCCGCGAGCTGCGCCATCGAGGAGTAACTGACCCAGCCCGGGGTGGGGACGATCAGCTCGTCGCCCGGGTCCAGTACCGCGAGCAGGGAGATGAAGAGGGCGTGTTTGGCGGACGGGGTGACGATGATGTCCGTCGCGGGGTCCGCCGTGATCCCGTTGTCCTTCGCCAGCTTCTCGCCGATGGCCTCGCGCAGCGCGAGCAGACCGCGGCTGGGGGTGTAGTGGGTGAACCCCTCGCGCAGGGCGGCGCCCGCCTCGGCGGCGATGTGGTCCGCGGTGGCGAAGTCCGGCTCCCCGCCGTTGAGGTCCAGGACGGCGACGCCCTGCGCCCGCAGTGCGTGGACCTGGTCCAGGAGGGCGACGGTCGCCGACCTCTCCAGCTGCGAGAAGCGGGTCGCCATACGGCTCTTCACGGAAGTTTCCCCTCGGGCGGATCGTCGTGCGGTGCACGGGCGGGTCGTCTGGAGCGGCGCGGGGCGCGGCGCGCGGGGCGGGGGAGGCGCTCGTGGGGGCACGCCTCCCCCTTTCCCGGCGGGGGCGGCTCACGGTGACGGGTGTCCCGGGAGCCGGTTCACCGGTGGCTCAGTAGCCGACGGTGAAGCGCTTCTGGACGTGCTTGGGCTCGTCCAGCTCGTCGACGAACGCGACCGCGTAGTCCTCGGCGCTGATGCGGCTGTTGCCGTCCGCGCCGATGATCAGGTCGTCGAGGCCCAGGCGGTAGGCGCCCGTGCGCTCGCCCGGCTCGATCTGCGCGGCCGGGGAGAAGTGGGTCCACTTCACGTCGGTGACGGTGCGCAGGTAGTCCAGGGCCTCGCCCTGGCCGTGCATGACCTGGGTGACCAGCTCCGGCAGGCCCGGGGTGTCCCAGACCTTCTTCCCGTCAGGGGTGCTGAGGGAGCCGGCGCCGCCGACCGAGACGAAGCGCGGGGCGTCGGCGCCGAGGGTGCGCAGGCCCTCGACGAGGGACTGGGCGGCCTGGCGCACGAAGGCGGCGTGCGCCTTGCCGTCGGTGTAGCCGCCGCCGACCGCGGAGACGACCGCGTAGGCGCCCTTGGCGGCCTCGGCGACCGACGCGGGGTCGAGCACGTCACCGGTGGTGACCTTCAGGTTCGGGTGCGACACGGCGGGCTCGGACGCGCCGGGCCGGACGACCGCGGTGACGTCGTAGCCGCGGTTCAGCGCCTCGGTCAGGATGCGCGAGCCGAAGGTGCCGGTGGCGCCGAAGAATGCGAGCTTCTTGGACATGAGAGGTGGATTCCTGTCTGTGGGGAACCGGTGGGACCACCGGTGCGGAGGAGGCTTGCCGGGCCGGGGTACGGCCCTCTGAAGCCGGGGTGCGGCTCGGGGGAGCCGGGAGTGCGGTCGGCCGTCGGCACGGGGCCCGTCGGCCGGCCGGCCGCACACAGCGACGGGCAGCTGCGGTCTGTGGGCGCGGCCTGCGTTACGGGAGGGCGATCGACTGGGCGTGCCGGAACACGTTCTTGGGGTCGTACGCCTTCTTCACCTGTTGCAGGCGCGGGTAGTGCTCCTTGTAGTAGAGCGTCGTCCAGGGAACCCCGGACGTGTTCTGCGCGGGGTCGGTGATGTCCACGTCGGGGTAGTTCACGTAGCAGCCGTCGGTGCTCGCGTTGGGCACCGGGTAGCCGCCGCTGGAGGAGTACACCTCGGCGTACACCTCGCGCAGCCAGGCGGTGTTCCTGGCGTCGTCGGCGGGCGTCGACCACTGGGTGGCGTAGAGCGCCTTGAAGACCGAGTCCCGCTGTGCGGACGCCGTGTCCGCGGCGGGGACGGTGTTGACCTTCGAGCCGTAGCCGAAGAGCATCACGTTGGCCACCGGGTTGCTGAAGTCGGTGCGGGTCAGGTGGTTGTAGAGCGCGCCGGCCTGGGCGACGGTGAAGCCCTTGCGGTGGTAGGCCGACTTGTTCGCCGACCGCAGGGTCGGGTTGGTCAGCGCCGGGTTGTTCGTGCCGAGCAGGCGCACCGAGGTCAGCCAGGGCAGCTTGCGCGGGGTGAAGAACGCGGGCAGCGGGCCCTGTTCGCCGACCGCCTTGGCCAGCGGCGCGGTGTCCACCCCGGTCGGGTCGGTGATCTCGGCGAGGTAACTCTCGATCAACTGCTGGGCGTTCGGCACGGCGGCGTCGAGCTGCGTGATGATGCCTATGCCGCCGTTGGACCTGTGGTTCATCACCAGCAGGCTGGTCAGGCCCGAACTCGGCGACTCCATCGTGCTGTTGCGCTCGTGCCAGTCGCCGTAGTGGCGTACCAGGGCGGTGAACCTGGCCTTGTCGAAGTCCGCCCAGGGCAGTGAGACCGCGCTCAGGTAGACGTCCTTCGGCGGCTTCATGAGCTGGTCCTTCGCCGCGGTGCCGGTGGCGTCGGGCGAGCGGAAGAAGTACCGCGTCACCAGGCCGAAGTTGCCGCCGCCGCCCCCGGTGTGGGCCCACCACAGGTCGCGCCGGGGGTCGGCGGCCTCCCGGGTGGCCACCACGCTCTTGGCCCGGCCGGTGGCGTCGACGACCACCACCTCGACCCCGTAGAGGTGGTCGACGGTGACACCGTACTGCCGGGACAGCAGGCCGAAGCCGCCGCCCGCCACGTGTCCGCCGATGCCCACCGAGTAGCACAGGCCGGCGGGCAGTGCGACCCCCCAGCCCTTGTAGAGGGCCTGGTAGGCGTGCAGGAGGGTCGCTCCCGCCTCGACCACGAACGCCTTGCGGTACGTGTCGTAGTAGACCTCGTCCATCTGCGTCATGTCGATGAGCGTGCGCACCGCGGGGTTGAAGACGAAGTCGGCGTAGCAGTGGCCGCCGCCGCGCACCGCGAGGCGCTTGTTCGCGGTGACCGCCTCCTGCACCGCGGCCACCGCCTGGGTGGTGTTGTGCACCACCTTCACGGCGTCCGGGGTGCCGACCCAGCGGGTGTTGTGGCCGACCGTCATCTCCTGGTACCGGGCGTCGCCCGGCAGGACGGTAGCCGCGGGCTCCACCACGGTGGCGTCGTCCGCGACCGCGGCCGACGGGTTCCCCAGTACGGTCGCGCCGGCGACCCCCGCGGCGGCCCCGGTGAGGACCGTCCGCCTGCTCAACATGCCCACTTCTTTTACCTGAACCTCTCGGGCGTCACGCCTGGAAAATCGCGCAGAATAGGCAGAGTTCATTTCGCGCCCCGGGGCCGGAAGGAAATCGAAGGCATGAATTGCCCGGCTCGGGGAAAGTTCCTCGCTGCGCCGCTGGATCAAAGCAACCTGCCGAAAGCCTTGTCAAGCATGGTTCGGCGCTTCCATAATCCCGCCTACGCCCAAAGGAGCAGCCCGGTCAATTCCCTCCACTTTCGGGGGTGGAGGTCTCCACCAAGGTGGAGACGGGGCCCCGGACTTCCTCCTTCGGCCGATGCCCGGGGCCGCCGGCCGGGCACAGAATGGCCGCCACAGCGATCGTCCAAGCGATCGCCCCTCGAATCGGAATTGCGAGCAATGCAGCCCTTCTATGTACTCACCGACGCCGAGCGCGATGAGCTCGGCGCAGCTCTGGCTTCGGTCACCAAGAGCCCGTACGAGGACTACCCGGCCTTCTCCCGCTCGGTGAGCGACCTGGTGGACCGCGGCGACGTTCCGGCGTTCTTCTCCGAGGCCGTGGCGGGAATCCGCGCGGAGCGCGAGGCGGGCGCCTCGGACGCGCACGTGCTGCGCAACTGCCCCATCGACGAGGAAGTCCCGGTCCTGGGGCACGACGACCCCCTCGCGGACAAGTACGCGAAGAAGACGACTTTCGTGGCCGAGGTGCTGCTCGAACTGTTCGCGCAGCTCGCCGGCACACCGCTGCTCGCGTACGACACCCGTTTCAACGGCGACTTCTTCACGGACGTCATCGCGATCAACCGCTACAGCGGCAAGCAGACCGGGTTCAGCGACGGTGAACTGGTCTTCCACAACGACCGCACCGCCCACCCGGTGCGCGCGGACTTCATCTCGCTCGTGGGCATGCGCTGCCCCGAGGGCGAACTCACCTACACCGGGTTCGTGGAGGGACGCGCGCTGCTGGCGCACCTGACGGCCGAGGAGCAGGAGATCCTGCGCAAGCCGTACTTCGTGACGCCGTTCGACGTCTTCTCACGGGACAACAACAAGAACCTCACGGTGTCCGAGGCGCACCCGATCCTGGAGCGCGCGCACAGCATCCGCTACCTGGACACCCACACGACCGTGGCCCCCGACAGTCCGCCGGAGGCCAAGGACACCCTGATCGCGCTGAAGAACGCCCTGGTCCGCGCGGAGAAGAAGCGCCACCGGATCCTCACCGGCGACCTGTTCTCCTTCGCCAACCAGGACGGTCTGCACAGCCGCGACAAGATCGAGGTCATCGACCCGGAGCGGGCCCGCTCGCGGTGGCTGCTGAAGACGTACGCCTTCCGCGACGAGGCGATGGCCGAGCAGCACGCGGACAAGTGGGTCGACGGCGTCCGCGGCCGCGTGGGCGACTAGGACAGGCCCTGGGTCCCGGCGAGAGCGGACCCCGGCCGGGACGGGCCCCGGCCGGTCCCCGGTCGGGACGGGCTCCGGCCGGGGACCGGTTCGCGCGGGGTCCGCGTCTCTCCCGGGCGGCCGTGCGGGGTGTGCTGCGGCTTGGGCGTGCCGGTGCCGCGCATCAGCAGGACGGCCTCCAGCCGGTTGCGCACGCCCAGCTTGGTGAGCGTGTGCGAGATGTGGCTCTTGATGGTCGCCGAGGAGACCTGGAGGCGGTCCGCCGCCTCGACCGTGGACAGGCCGTCGGTGAGCAGCCCGAGCACCTCGCGCTCGCGCTCGGTGAGCACGCCCAGTATCTGCTGCGCCGGGTCCGCGTCGGCCTTCGGCGGCGCCTCGGCGGCGTGCCGCACGGGGCGCCGGGCGGACGGGGAGCGGTACATCGCGTCCAGTTCCGGCGAGAGGACCGTGTGGCCGGACGCCACCGCCCGGGTGGCCGCCGCCAGACCTCCGATCCGGGTGTCCTTCAGCAGGCAGCCCTTCGCGCCGGCCTCCAGCACGGTGTCCAGTTTCTCCCTGGTCCAGCCGACCCCGATCAGCAGGACCGCGACATGGTGGGCGACGAGTTCGCGGACCGTGTCGGCGGGTTCGCAGTGGTAGCCCATTCCCAGCACCGCGACGTCGACCTGGCCGAGCGGCCACTGGGTGAGCGGCTGGCGGATGTCGACGCTGGCCACCAGGGTCAGCCGGTCGGCCCGGTGGACCACTCCGCCCAGCACGTGCCGGGAAATCGGGTCCTGGTCGGCGAGCAGAATGCGGGCTTCGGGTTCGGCGACCCGGCCGTTTGTAAACCAATCATCAGCAAAGATATGCGTTTCCACGAGATCCCCCCTCGTTAATAGCCGGAAGGATACATGTCCTCCTCGCTTCCTCCTTTGTCAGTGAGGGGAATTTCACAGTTCAACGGGCGTCGGGCGCACGGCACTTGACGCCCACGTGGCCGAAAACCCATGGCGCGAACCGGACGGTGACCCGCCGCGGGGGAACGCTCTGACCTGGCCAGACGGGGAAAAGACCGACGAAACCCGGCCGGTCGGCCGGATTTCACCCGGGATCGGACGCCGCCGCACAGGGGGCGCCCGTCGGGTGCCACGCCCTCGTAGAAGCGAACGCAGCAATTCACAAGGAGTTAAAGGTTCCATGGGTTCGACATTGGCGCAGAAGACGTGGGATGCCCATGTCGTACGCCCCGGCAGGTCCGGCGACGATCTCCTCTACGTCGATATGCACTTGCTGCACGAGGTCAACACCCCGCAGGCTTTCGACGACCTGCGGGCAGCCGGACGCACGGTGCGCAGGCCCGATCTGACGGTGGGCACGGAGGACCACAACACCCCCACCGTCGCCATCGACAAGATCATCAAGGACCCGGCGGGCCGCAGGCAGACCACGCTGATGCGGGCGAACTGCGAGGAGTTCGGCATCCCGCTGCACCGGCTGGGCTCCGCGGGCCAGGGCATCGTGCACGTCATCGGACCCGAGCTCGGCCTCGTACGGCCCGGGATGACGATCGTCTGCTGCGACTCCCACACCACCACCCTCGGCGCCTTCGGCGCGATCGCCTTCGGCATCGGCACCAAGCAGGTCGAGCACGTGCTCGCCACCCAGACCCTGCCGATGACCCGCCCCAAGGACATGGCCGTCACGATCACCGGCGCCCTGCCGCCGGGGGTCTCGGCCAAGGACCTGGTGCTCGCGGTCATCGCCCGGATCGGTACGGGCGGCGGCGTGGGCCACGTCATCGAGTACCGCGGGGAAGCCGTCACCGCGCTCTCCATGGAGGGCCGCATGACGCTGTGCAACATGTCCGTCGAGGCCGGGTCGCGCGCCGGTCTCGTCGCGCCGGACGAGACCACCTTCGCCTACCTGAAGAGCCGCCCCGGCATGCCGCAGGGCGCCGCCTGGGAGGCGGAGACCGCCCACTGGGCGTCCCTGCGCAGCGACGCGGACGCCGTGTACGACAAGGAGGTCGTCATCGACGCCTCCCGGCTCAGCCCCTACGTCTCGTGGGGCAACAACCCGGGCCAGTCCGTCCCGCTGGACGCGGCGGTGCCCGCCCCCGCCGACTTCGCCGACCCGCAGGAACGCACCGCCGCCGAACGGGCCCTGGCCTACATGGACCTCACACCGGGCACCGCGATGCGCGACCTCGCCGTCGACGCCGTCTTCCTGGGCTCCTGCACCAACGGCCGCATCGAGGACCTGCGGGCCGCGGCCGAGGTGCTCCAGGGCCGCAGGGTCGCCGACGGCCTGCACATGATGATCGTGCCCGGCTCGACGCCGGTGCGCGAGCAGGCCGTGGCCGAGGGACTCGACCGGGTCTTCGCCGAAGCGGGCGCCGACTTCCGGGCCGCCGCGGGCTGCTCCATGTGCGCCGCGCTCAACGAGGACCGGCTGAGCCCCGGCCAGCGGGCCGCGTCCACCAGCAACCGCAACTTCGAGGGACGGCAGGGGAAGGGCTCCCGCACCCACATCGTCTCCCCGGCGGTGGCCGCCGCCACCGCCGTCGCGGGCCGGCTCGCCGCTCCCGCCGATCTCTGAGGCACGAGGAAAGCGCACCCATGGAAAAGTTCACCACCCACACCGGCACGGCCCTGCCGCTGCGCCGCAGCAACGTCGACACCGACCAGATCATCCCGGCCCGGTACGTCCCGTACTTCAGCTGGAAGGGCCACGCCAACGCCCTCTTCGCGGACTGGCGCGACGACCCCGCCTTCCCGCTGAACCTGCCCCAGTACCAGGGCGCGACCGTGCTGCTGGCCGGGAACGACTTCGCCACCGGGTCCTCCCGGGAGTCCGCGGTCTGGGCCCTGGAGCGCTTCGGCTTCAAGGTGGTCCTCGCGCCCCGGTTCGGCGACATCTTCCGGGGCAACTCCCTGATGCGCGGACTGCTCACGGTCACCGTCCCGGCGGAGGTGATCGAGAGGCTGTGGGAGACGGTCGAACGGGACCCCTTCACCGAGGTCACCGTCGACCTGGCGAAGCGCGAGGTCCGCTGCGACGGCCTCGTCCAGCCCTTCGAGCTGGACGAGGACGCCCGGCAGCGGCTGCTGGCCGGGCAGGACCCGATCGCCGCCACGCTCGACGAGTACGCCGACGCCATCGACGCCTACGAGGCGACCCGCCGGCCCGCCCTGCCCGTGACCCGCTGAGCCACCGGCCCGCGGGCCGGCCGACGCGCCGACCCGCTCGCCCGCGGGCCTGCCCGCCCCGCCCTTCCGCCGCGCCGGACGGCTCCCTCCCCCCGAGGGCCGCCGTCCGGCGCACACGTGTCCCCGAAGCCATGGAAGTGACATGAAGATCTCCCAGTGCACCGCCCTCGTCGCCATCGCCGACGCCGGCAGCTTCACCCTCGCCGCGAAGGCGCTGTCGGTCAGCCAGTCCGCGGTGAGCCACGCGGTGTCGAGCCTGGAGAAGAGCCTCGGCGTCGCCCTGATGAGCCGCAGCCGCAGCGGCATCGAGTTCACCGACGTCGGCGAGCGGGTGCTCCAGCACGCCCGCACCGTCGTGCACGGCGCGGAGCAGATCCGGCAGGAGGCGCGGGCCGTGCGCGAACACCGCTCCGGCACGCTCCGGGTGGGCACCAGCCAGAGCTTCGCGGGCCGTCTGCTGCCCCGCCTGCTGAGCGAGTTCCGGGCCGCCTGGCCGGGCATCGGAATCGAGCTGCGGGAGGGCACCGACCAGGAGATCGCCGAATGGCTCGGCGGGTACGCGGTCGACGTCGGCGTGGTGGCGCTGCCCAAGGAGCGGCTGAATACCGTCCCGTTGCTCCAAGACGAGGTGTACGCCGTGCTGCCGCAGGACCACCCGCTCGCCGGGCGCGGCGAGCTGAGCGTCACCGACCTCGCCGACGAGCTGTTCGTCATGCCGGTGAGCGGGGTGGAGACCCTGCTACGCGCGGCCTTCCGGACGGCGGGCCTGACCCCGCGCATCGGCTACCGGGCCCACGACGTCAACAGCCTGCTGTCGATGGTGGCCGAAGGGCTCGGCATCACCGTCGTGCCGGCCCTCGCCCTGCCCTCCGCCCCGATCCATCCGCACCTGCGCGTGCTGCCGTTCGCCCCCTCGCTGACCCGGAGCGTCGGCATCGGCGTCCGGACGGGCGCCCGGCACGTCCCGGCCGTCGAGGCGTTCGTCGCCACGGCCAGGAAGCTGGCCCGCGAGGACACCTGGAACCGGCCCGCCGTCCGCACCCCCGGCGCCGGTCCGGGCGGCCCGGCCGAGGCCGCCGCGCCTCAGACGCCCTGGAGGCGCAGCGGCTCCGCCGGCACGCCGGCCGGTCCGGGCGCCCGGGGCGCCGGGTCCAGCGCGTGCTCCGCTATGGCGTCCGCGTCGTAGACGAAGTCGCTCCAGATGCCGGGCCTGCTGCTGCCCGCCTGCATGAACCAACGGGTGTGCTCGGTCGGAATGCCCAGCACGTACAGACCGGTGTCCGCCTTCCCGTCGCTGCCGACCGGGTGGTACGGGGACCGGGTGACCGCGACCCCGCCAGTGTCGAACGCCGCCGTGCCGGAACCGTTGACGTAACTGGTCCAGATGCCCTGCTCCCGCAGCCCCCGGGTCAGCGGGGACGGGTCGGTACGCACGTCGGGCGACGGGATCCGGGCGTCCAGGACGGTGTCCACGGCCACGAGCGACCCGCTCACCTGCGGAGAACGCGCCAGGAAACGGCCGCTGTCCGGGTCCGCCTCGAAGCGGGTGCCGGGCCCCACGACCCGCAGCACCCCGGCCCTGATCAGCGCGGCTGCCTGGGCGAGCCGCACCGGGGGCGGGCCCGCCGCCAGGAAGGAACTGCGCGGGACGTACCAGCCGAGGAAGTCCTCGCGGTGCGAGCCGGGTGCCAGGCCCGAGTAGTCGACGAACTCGCGGATGACGCCCCGGGTGTCGCGCAGCACGTCGAGCGCCGCCTTGAGCGGCGAGCCGACATTGCCCCGGGCGGCCTCCGCCAGGTCGGCGCGGAGCACGTCGAGGAGTTCCGCCGCGAAGACCTCCGGCCCGGCGAAGGTCCGCCCGGTGAAGGGCCGGGCCAGTGCGTCCAGGTCGAGCGGCGGCAGGCCGGCCACGCCGTACCGGCCCGCGAGCGCGGCCACGTCGGGCAGCGGTGCGCCCACGGGGAGCGCGAGTTCGGCCCGGAACGCGGCCTCCCGCCCGGCGCCGTGCCGGTGGCGGATCTCGGTGCCGTAGTAGACCAGGCTCATCTCGGCGTGCAGCCACGGCCACACGTCCGCGCGGAAGTCGACGGGCGCGCCCGCGTGCCCGTGCCGGACGCGCTCCGCCGTGAACAGGATCGGACGGTAGGGGTTGGTGGCCGACTTCTGGTTGCGGCCCCGGGCGGGCAGCGGCATGCCACTGCGGGAACCCGCCACCAGCAGCGGCTCCGCACCGCTGGGCAGATACGTCAGGGTCCCGTCGGCCTCCTCCTTGAAGACGCCGCCGCGGCCGAGGGTGAGGGCCGCCATGACGTCGTAGAACGACAGGCCGAGACCGAGGACGCCGACCGCGGACCCCGCCGGAATGCCCTCCAGGTCCATGTCCGCCGCCGAGTCCCCCTGGAGGTGGCGCAGCCCGGGGCGCTCGGCGGCGAACCGCGCGAGGTCCCGCTGCTCCCCGTCCGGTCCGGGCCTGGCGTGGCCCGTGGTGAGCACCACCCGGTCCACGCAGAGCCGCGACCCGTCCGAGAGCCGCAACCGGTAGCCCCTGCCGATCCGCGCCAACTCCACGACCGAGAGACGCAGTTCGTGCAGCCTGACACCGAGGGGGAGGCCGCTCTTGACCGCACCGAGCACATACCGCATGTACCGGCCGTACACCGCGCGCGGGGCGTAGCTGTTGGGTCCGGGGTGGTCGGGGTCGACCGTCCGCCACCACTCGCCGAACGAGGGCCCGGCCCCGGCCCGGTGCGGGCCGTCGTCGGGGGTGCCGGAGAAGGCGGAGATCTCGTCGGCGACGGTGTTCATCATGAACCACTCGGGCTGGTCGCTGCGCCAGATGCGTCCGCAGCCCACCTCGACGGGGTCGATCAGGTAGATCTCCACCGGCCCCGCGCCCGCCGCCCGGCCGGCCGAGACCCGTGCGCCCAGCCGCTCGACGACGCTCAGGCCGCGCGGCCCGCTGCCGACCACCGCGATGCGGTGCACACCGGCCGCGTCCCCCGGCCCCCGGGCCGCCCCGCCCGCCTGCTTCTCCACCGGTTTCTCCCCCCACATCCACGGACTCCGCCCGGAATTCACCGAAAGGCAAAGAGTCGAAATCCCTGGAGTGCGACTTTATGCGGGCGGCAACCTGCTTTCAACAAGGGTTTGTTCATGCCTTGCATGAGCGATGTCGATGCGTCGTTCCCCGTCGGAAATCCGTGATTGCGTACCGGATGACGTCGGGATACGCTCCCGAACCGTTCGACCGAACAAGCAAGTTGACAAGCGTGGGGATCAACATGGAACGCCGTCCGGCTCTTCTCGTGCTCGACCTGATAAACGAACTCGTGCACCCCGACGGGAAATACGCCGCCGACGGTTTCTGCGAGCAGGTCGCCGAGCGGGGCGTCCTGGACCGGACGGCCGTCGCGATCGACCGGGCCCGCCGTGACGGCGTTCCCGTCGTCTACGTCGTGGTCGGCTTCTCGCCCGGGTACGCGGACTGGCCGGCCGGATCGGAACTGTTCGCCGCCGCCCGCGACGGCGAACGGGTCCAGCTCGGCACCTGGGGCACCCGGGTGCACGACGCGCTCAAGCCCGCCGTGGGGGAGCCGGTCGTCGAGAAGCGCCGGGTCAGCCCGTTCTTCGGTACGCACCTGGACCTGCTGCTGCGCAACCTCGGGGTCAACACCCTGCTGCTGACCGGGGTCACCACGGACCTGGTGATCCTGTCCACGGCACGGGAGGGCCACGACCGCGACTACCAGGTGGAGGTCCTCGCGGACGCGGTCGCCGCGGACAGCCTGGAGAGGCACGAGACCGCCCTCGGCGTGATCGCCCGAACGGCCGCGATCAGCTCGGTCGACGAGGCCCTGCCCGCCTGACCCGTCGGTCCGGCGCCGACGCGCGGGAGCGGGCCGGAAACAGAGCGACAGCGCGACAGCGCGACAAGAGGGGCGGACCGAAGAGATGACCGTCGACGAGAAGACCCGGGAGCCGCTCGCACGGCGCGGACGGCTCTCGCGGGACCAGGCGTTCTGGCTGGTCGGCGGGGTCCTGGTCCTGCTGCTGCTCTCCTCGTCCGCGCCCTCCCCGATGTACGTCCTCTACCAGCAGCGCTGGCACTTCTCCGCGACCCTCCTCACGGTCGTCTTCGGCGTCTACGCCGTGGCCGTGCTCGCGGCCCTGCTGCTGTTCGGCTCGCTGTCGGAGACCCTCGGCCGCCGCCGGGTCCTGCTCGTCTCACTGGTCGGCGAGGTGCTGAGCATGGCGCTGTTCATCGGCGCGCGGGACGTGCTGTGGCTGCTCGCCGCCCGCGTCGTGCAGGGCCTGGCGGTCGGCCTCGCCACCGGCGCCGTCAGCGCCGCGCTGATCGAACTCTCCCCGCCCGGCTCGCCCGCGCGCGGCACACTGCTCAACAGCGCGGGACCGACGGGCGGAATCGCGGCGGGGGCCCTGCTCGCGGGGCTGCTGGTCCAGTTCGCGCCCGCGCCGACCGTCCTGACGTACGCCCTGCTGCTGGCCGCCTTCGTGCTCTGCTCCGCCGGTGTGCTCGCCATGCCGGAGACGGCCCCCCACCGGGCTCCCGGCCTGCGGATCCGCCCCTCCCGGATCTCGGTCCCGGCCGGGGCCCGCCGCCCCTTCGCGCTGCTCTCCCTGGTGCTGGTCGCCGTCTGGTCGGTGTGCGGGCTGTACCTGTCCCTCGGCCCCTCCATCGCCCTGGAACTCCTGCACAGCGGGAACCTGCTGATCGGCGGGCTGACCGTGGCGCTCTTCGCGGGCGTCGCCACCGCCGGTCAGATGTGGTGCGGCGGGCTGCCTCCGTTGCGGGCCGCCGGGGTCGGCGTCCTCGCCCTGCTGGCCGGTCTCGCGCTGTCCTTCACCGCGCTCACGGCGAACCTGCCCGTGCCGTTCTTCCTGGGCACCGCGGCCCTCGGCTTCGGCTGGGGCGTCGCCTTCCTCGGCTCCTTCCGCGCGCTGGCCGCCCTCGCGGACCCGGCCGGCCGCAGCGCACTGCTGGCCTCGGTCTACGTGGTCGCCTACCTCTCCATGAGCGTGCCCGCCGTGCTGGCCGGAGGAGTCTCCGGCGGCTGGGGCCTGCGCCGCACGGCCCTGACCTTCATCGCCGCCGCAGCCCTCCTGTGCGGGGCGGCCCTGCTGGGGCTGGCCCGCACCGGAAGGCGTGACCGGCGGGCCGCCCGGCCCGCCGGTCCCTGACCCGCACGCCTGCCGCGGCCGGTCCCCTACTGCCCCACCCTGCCGTCCACGCACTCGCGCAGCAGGTCCGCGTGGCCGCAGTGGCGGGCGTACTCGTCGACCATGTGGACCATCAGCTCGCGCACCGCGATGTCCTCGCGGCCCACGTGCCGGCCCAGGTCGTCCGCGTACTTCGCCAACTCCGCGTCCGTCGCCGCCTGCTGGCGTTCCAGGTCGGCGAAGGCGGAGGCGACCTGGGCCGGGTCGCCCGCCGCCTCGTCGAAGTCCGCGTCGCGCCTGCCGTACAGCTTCGGGAGCGGGTCGCCGTGGGTGATCCAGTTGAGCCAGTCGCGCTCCACCTCCGCGAGGTGGCGGACCAGGCCCAGGAGGGACATCGTGGACGGGGGCACCGAGCGCGTGGCCAGTTGGTCCGCGGTCAGGCCGTCGCACTTCATGCGCAGGGTGAGGCGGTAGCTGGCGATGGCGTCGAGAAGGGTGGCGAGCTCGCCCTCCGGCGCGGGGCCCTCGGTGTCGCGGGGGTCGTCGTCCGGGTTCACCCACATGTCGGGGTAGACGGTCGCTTCGGTCCAGCGCGCGGGGCGGTGGTCGTCGTCGGTCATGGGGTCATCGTCGCCGGTGCGGGGCGGCGCTGCCAGGGCATTTACGGGGAACGAGGACCCGGCCCGCACGGGCGTCGCGCGGGCCGGGCCCCCTTCCGTGCCGGACTGCCGCGATCAGCAGTTGCCGCCCGTCGCCCTGCCCGCGAAGCGGTCGCCCAGCCAGTCCATCGCCGGGAACGCGCCGACCGTCACCCCGCCGATGTGTTCGAGGAGCGGGTGGGAGCGCCACTGGACGGTGGCCCCCGCCCCGCACCAGTCGGACCGGAGCCGTGCGCCGATCCGGTACGGGATCAGCTCGTCCAGGCCCGCGTGGTAGAGGTAGACCGGGTGGTCGGGTGCGTGCCGGCCGAGCTTGGAGGCGCCCAGCTTCTCCTGCCAGTCGGGGGAGTCGAGCGGGTTGGTGGTCGTGACCTCGCTGATGCGCTTGAAGGGCGCGGAGACCGCGTTGATCGCCACGCAGTTCCTGCGCATGAAGTCGACGTAGGACCTGCCCTGCCGGTTGAGGTAGGAGTCGAGCTTCAGCTCCGGGTGGGCCGTGTCGTGGCCCGCCGCCGCCATCAGGATCAGACCCGCCCCGATGTTGCCGTCGTTGAACTTCGCGACCTCCATCAGGTCGGCCGGGACGCCGCCGGTCGCCGTGCCCTTCACGTTCAGTTCCGGGGCGTACGAGTCGTGGAGTTCGGCCGCCCAGCTACTGGCCTGGCCGCCCTGCGAGTAGCCCATGATGCCGACCGGGGAGGCGGGGGTGAGGCCCGTTTCGGCGGACGGGAGCTTCATCGCGGCGCGGGCCGCGTCCAGTACCGCCTGGCCCTCCGCACGGCCCACCGTGTACGTGTGGTCGCCCGGCGTGCCGAGGCCCTCGTAGTCCGTCACCGCCACCGCCCAGCCGCGCTGCACGACCTGGTTGATCAGGGTCGCCTCGACCGTCGTTCCGTACGGGAAGCCCGCGCTCGGCGCGCACTGGTCGCCCATGCCGACCGTCCCGACGGCGTACGTCACCAGGGGGCGCGGGCCCTTGCGGCCGTCCCGGGGGACGATCACCGTGCCCGAGACGGTGTTCGGCGCGCCCTTCGCGGTCGTCGAGCGGTAGTCGATGTGCCAGGCGTCGGTGTCGGTGGGCTGGAGGGGGAGCGGGTGGAAGGAGGTGGGGGAGGCGGAGAGGAGACTGCCGGGGGCGGAGGCGGCCGGGGCCGGGGCCGCCGGCGCGTCGTCGGCCGCGGAGGCGGTCGCGGCCGTCGGCAGGGCCGCGGACAGCGCGAGGGCGGCGGACGCGGCGAGCACTCTGGTACGACTGCGTACGGACATGGGCTCTCCCTACGAGCGGGTGGGGGGTGCAGGGCGCACGGATGCAGGGGTTGCTCTTGCGTACGGAGAACGTAGTGACCGGCGAGCAGGGAACGCGCTGACCGGAACGCTCACCTTCACTGACGCGGATTCGCACCGGGGGCCGCCGGAGCGGGCGGCGTAGGAGTGCCGGACGGGGTGCCGGGCGGGGCGGCGGACGGGGCGGCGGAGGGCGTTTCCCCGTGGCCCGCCGCCCGGACCCGGTACGCCCCCGGTGTCGTGCCCGTCCAGCGGCGGAAGGCGCGGTGGAAGCTCGTGTCCTCCGAGAAGCCGAGGCGGGCGGCCAGCTCGGCGATGGGTTCGCGGCCCTCCGCCAGGCCCGCGATCGCCGCGTCCCGGCGGACCGCGTCCTTGAGCTGCTGGAAGCTCGTGTTCTCCCGCTCCAGACGGCGGCGCAGCGTCGCCGGGCTCACCGCCAGACGGGCGGCCGTGACCGTGAGGGACGGCAGGCGCGGGGAGGCGCGGAGGGCCTGGGCCAGGGAGCGGCGCACCTGCTCGGCGACCGTCGTGTCGTACTCCCGGCGGGTGAGCAGGTCGAACGGGGCCCGGCGTAGCAGCGTGTCGAGGGAGGCCTCGTCCTGGACGAGCGGGGCCGACAGCCAGCGGGCGTCGAAGGCGGCCGCGGTACGCGCCGCCCCGAAGCGGACCGGGCAGCCGAAGAGGCTCCCGTACTCCGCCTCGTGCGGGGGCGGCGGATAGGCGAACTCCGCCCAGTGCAGGGGAATGCGGCTGCCGGTCAGCCAACTGCACAGGCGGTGCCAGATGATCACCACGCACTCGGCGAGGAACCGGTCCTCGTCCGCGTCCAGCCCGTTGTGGACGGTGAGGACCGCCTCCGTGGGGGTGTGCGTGAGGGAGAGCTTCGGACCGCCGTCGAAGAGGCCGTAGAAGGCGGTGCCGCGTTCCATCGCCCGGCCCAGGTCCGGGCAGCCCAGGGCCGCGTAACACATCATCGCGAAGGTCCCGGGGCGGCTGGGGGTGGCCGAGAGGCCCAGGAACTCGTCCTGGGTGGTGCGGTACAACGCCCGGAAGAGGCGGGCGAACTGGACGCTGGTGACGCGGGCCCGGTCGTCGCCCAGCAGCAGCGGCGGGATCTGCGCGGCCTGGAGGAGCGGGACGGTGTCCACCCCGGCGCGTTCGGCTCCGCGCAGCACGGCCCGCACGTGGTGCACGGTGATCGTCCGCTTGCCCATGGAGGGGAAGGTAGCCGCTGTGAGCGCGCGGGTCAGCGGGGCTGACGTTTCCCGTCATCTCCCGTGCGGACGTGGCTCCTTACCGTCGGGTCATGACGGATACGGGCGCCCTGCGCGCGCAACGGCCGCGTCCCGCGGCACTGGCCGGGTTCAGCGAGTGGGCGGGGGAGCGGCACGGGGAGCTGCCCGCCCTGCGGGCGAAGGGGGCCGAGCCCGTCTCGTACGCCGGGTTCCGCGACCGGGTGCGGGACGTCGGGCGCCGCCTGATGGCGGCCGGGGTGGGTCCGGGCGACCGGGTGGGCATCCTCGGCGAGACCTGCGTGGACTGGACGTACGCCCACTTCGCCGTGCTCGCGGTGGGCGGAGTCGTGGTCCCGGTCTACCCGACGGCGGGCGAGGAGGAGGTCGCCTGGGTCCTGGGCGACTCGGGCGCGGTCCTCGTCCTGTGCGAGACCGCCGAGCAGGCGGAACGGGTGGCGTCCGCGACGGGTCCCGGGGAAGGGGGCGCGGCTCCGGGAAGCGGTCCGGCCCCGGGGAAGGGGGCCGGTGCGGTCCGGGGGCCGCGGCCCCTGCCGACCCTGCTCTTCGGGGAGCTGGGGGAGCGGGTTCCCAGGGAGGTCGCCGTCGACGACTTCCTCGCGCGGGCCGACGCCGTCCGGCCCGGGGACCTCGCCTCGCTCGTCTACACGTCCGGGACCACCGGGCCGCCCAAGGGGTGCCGGCTCACCCACGCCAACTTCGGGGCCGTTCTCGACGGCGGGGCCGAGACGATCGACGGCGGGCCCGGCGACGTCACGTACCTCTATCTGCCGCTCGCGCACCTGCTGGCGCAGCTCGTCGAGCTGAACACCCTCATGTTCGGCGGGGAGTTGTGCTACTTCGGCGGGCGGATCGAGGACGTGATCGGTGAGCTGGCCGAGGTGCGGCCCACGCATCTGCCCTCCGTGCCCCGGCTCTTCGAGAAGGTGCACGCCGTGGTGCTGGGGCTGGCCGAGGCGCGGGAGGGCGGCGGGGAGCGGTTCCGGGAGGCCGTACGGGTCGGGGTGCTGGCGGCGGAGGGACGGCTTCCGGAAGAGGACAGGGCGACCTGGGAGGCCGCCGAGGAGTCGTTGTACGGGCTCGTGCGCGGGGCCTTCGGGGGGCGTGTACGGTGGGCCCTCACCGGGGCCGCCCCCATCGCCCCGCAGACGCTCGACTTCCTGCGGGCGTGCCGGATCCCCGTGTACGAGGGGTACGGGATGACCGAGTCCGGCGGGGTCATCTCGCTCAACCGGCCGGGCGCCGTGCGGTACGGCTCCGTGGGACGGGCCTACCCCGGCTGCGAGATCCGGATCGACGCGTCCGACGGCGAGGTGCTGGCCAGGGGCGGAACGGTCTTCACCGGTTACCACGGGGACGAAGCCGCCACCCGCGAGGCCCTCGACGCCCAGGGGTGGCTGCACACCGGGGACCTGGGGACGATCGACGCGGACGGGTACCTCACCCTCACCGGCCGCAAGAAGGACCTGGTCATCACGTCCTCGGGGAAGAACCTGACCCCCTCGCTGATCGAGCACGCCGTCCAGCAGTCCCGGTACGTCTCGTACGCCGTCATGGCCGGCGACCGCAGGCCCCACCCCGTGGCCCTGATCACCCTGGAGGCCGACGAGATCGCCGCCTGGGCCGCCCGCGAGGGCCATGACCTCGGCGAGGAGCCCGGCCGGCACCCCGCCGTGCGGGAACTGGTGCGGGAGGCCGTCGAGGCGGCGAACGCGCAGGTCTCCCGGCCCGCCCGGATCCGGTCCTTCGCGATTCTCGGCCGGGACCTCGCCGTCGCGGACGGCACCCTCACGCCCACCCTGAAGGTGCGCAGGAGAGCCGTCCTGGAACGCTACGCGGCGGAAATCGAGGAGCTCTACCGATGAGTGGAGAGCCCTGCCGGTGAGTGGAGAGCGCTACCGGTGAGTGGAGAGCGCTGCCGGTGGAGGAAGGGCTCTGTCCGTGCATGCGGAGGAACAGGCAGGAGCCCCGCTCCGACGAATCGGAACGGGGCTCCTTGGGTACTGCGTTCAACGACCGCGATCGATCGTTTTCCCGATGGGTCCGAGGACCCGGCTCACGTCGTGAGACTCAGGCGGGGGTGACGTTCTCCGCCTGCGGGCCCTTGGGGCCCTGCGTGACGTCGAAGTTCACGAGCTGGTTCTCCTCCAGGGAGCGGAAACCAGACGCGTTGATCGCGGAGTAGTGGACGAAGACATCCGGGCCGCCGCCGTCCTGGGCGATGAAGCCGAAGCCCTTTTCAGCGTTGAACCACTTGACGGTTCCGGTAGCCATAAGCCCTCCCATGGGCCAAAGGGTTGCCCTGCTCCAGAACCTGCAAGGAAGTCTGAAAACAAAAGCCTGCGGGTTACATGTCCGCAGGCTCTGTACTGCAAGGGAAACCAAACTGCAACTTGCGGGCGAGCCTAGCACGCACCTTTGGGCAAGCGGTAGAGGGAAAGATCACGTCACTCGGATGTTTGACGCGGGCGTGTCGGCTGACGCCGGAAGGGGGCCCGGGGGCCTCCCGCGACCCCGTCCGCCGACCCCCGGAGGGGCCCTCCGGTCAGCGCGGGTCTAGCCTCGCGATGTGGACAATTCAACCGCTGGCGAGCTGACGCCGAACCGCACCCGGCCCCGCGTCGGCCACATCCAGTTCCTGAACTGCGTGCCCCTCTACTGGGGCCTGGCACGCACCGGGAGCCTGCTGGACTTCGAGCTGACCAAGGACACCCCCGAACGGCTCAGCGAGCAGCTCGTCCGGGGCGACCTGGACATCGGCCCGGTCACCCTGGTCGAGTTCCTGAAGAACGCCGACGACCTGGTGGCCTTCCCCGACCTCGCGGTCGGCTGCGACGGGCCCGTGATGTCCTGCGTGATCGTCTCCAAGGTGCCGCTGGCGGAGCTGGACAAGGCGCGGGTCGCCCTCGGCTCGACCTCGCGCACCTCCGTACGCCTGGCACAGCTCCTCCTGGCCGAGCAGTACGGCGTCGAGCCCGACTACTACACCTGCCCGCCGGACCTGTCGCTGATGATGCGCGAGGCGGACGCCGCCGTGCTGATCGGGGACGCCGCGCTGCGGGCCTCCCTGCACGACGCGCCCCGGCTCGGCCTCCAGGTCCACGACCTGGGGCAGATGTGGAAGGAGTGGACGGGGCTGCCGTTCGTCTTCGCCGTGTGGGCCGCCCGCAAGGACTACCTGGCCCGCGAGCCGTACCACGTGGAGAAGGCGCACGAGGCGTTCCTCGCCTCCCGCGACCTGTCGCTGGCCGAGGTCGACCAGGTCGCCGAGCAGGCCGCCCGCTGGGAGGACTTCGACGCCCGGCTGCTGGAGAAGTACTTCACCACGCTCGACTTCCGCTTCGGGCCCGAGCAGATCGCGGGCGTCGAGGAGTTCGCGCGCCGCACCGGGGAGACCACCGGGTACCCCACGGACGTGCACGTGACCCTGTTGGGCGAATGACCCCCGACGGCCCGCTCAGGGGGTGGGGACGGGCGCCTTCAGGTGCGAGCTCAGCCAGGCGAGGCTGCCCGACTCCATGCCCTTGATGTACGTCGCCGGATTGTGGACGCCGTCCGGGATCACCTGGAGGCGGGTCTTGATCGGGCCCTTGCCGTAGTCCTCCATGAAGCGCCGCACCCGCGGGATCAGCTTCTCCTTGGACCCGACCTGGAACGCCAGGTACACCTTCGGGGCGTCCGGCCGCTTGATCAGGTCGCCGGCCAGCTTCCGCGGACTGTTCGCCAGCTTCTCCTGCGGGTGGCCCTTCCACATCGGGGAGTCCGGCACGAGGTCCGGGCCCGAGGAGATCGCCGCCTTGAAACGCTCCGGGTACTTCAGCACCGACTTCAGCGCGATGAATCCGCCGGACGACGAACCCATGAACGCCCAGCCGTCCCGCGAGCGGTACGTGCGGAAATTCGCCCGGACGAAATCCGGGACGTCCTGCGTCAGCCAGGTGTCCATTTTCGGCCGCCCGGGAATGTCGCTGCCGTCGTGGTACTTCTTCTCCGGATTCTGCACGGGCATCACGACGAGGAACGGCAGGCTCTGCCCCCGTTCGGTCATCTCGGCGACCGTCTCCAGGAAGTGCTTCTTCTCCAGCGACCAGTAATTGCTGTCGTGCCCGTACGAACCCGGCAGCGCCGTCAGCACCGGGAAACCGCTCTCCGCGTACTTCGGGTCGAAGTACTCCTTCGGGGCCCACACCCACACCTTGCCGGTGAAGCCGGACTTCGCGCCGGACAGGGTCGTCTGGGCGACCTTCGTGCCGTCGTCCAGGGTGCGGAACACGGAGAAGTCCGCGCGTGGCCCGCGCGGCAGCAGTGTGTCGGCCCCGCCCTTGGACGCGGCCTGCTGGAGGTCGTTGCGCTGGATCGAACCGCCGTTGTCCTCGGCCGAGTTGAAGTCGTACGGCTTGCCCTCGTCCGAGCAGCCCGTCACCGAGAGCGTCAGGAGGGACCCGAGCAGGGCGGCGGCTATCAGGCGGCGGGTCGGCAGGCGATTCATGCGGGGGCTCCGGGGGCGGGTGGGGGCGGACGTGCGGCGACGGGGGCGGTGCGGGGCCACCCGATTCCTCCACGCGGCGGACACGCTGTGTGCGCGATCCGTACAAGGAGATGTGCCTCGGGGGGCTTCGGTTCGCCCCCGGCCCGATCTGTCCCAGTGATCCCGCACACGTCGGCCCTACTGTGGGAGCAGGGTCCACGCGGGTTCACGGTTCACGAGGTCTCGGGGGAGAACACCACCATGCAACCGCTGGAAGCGGGCGAACCGCAGAATATCGGTGACTACCGGCTGCTCGGACGGCTGGGGTCCGGCGGCATGGGCCGCGTCTACCTCGGGCGCACCGCGGGGGGCCGCACGGTCGCGGTCAAGGTGGTGCACCCGCACTTCGCGCAGGACGAGGAGTTCAGGGCGCGGTTCCGCCGCGAGGTGGCGGCCGCGCGGAAGGTCGGCGGGGCGTGGACGGCGCCCGTCCTGGACGCGGACCCGGAGGCCCCGGTGCCGTGGGTGGCGACGGGTTACGTCGCGGGCCCTTCGTTGACGCAGGCGGTCGCCGGGCACGGCCCGCTGCCGGACTCCTCGGTACGGGTCCTGGGCGCGGGCCTCGCGGAGGCGCTGACGGCGGTGCACGCGCTCGGCCTCGTGCACCGGGACGTGAAGCCGTCGAACGTGCTGCTCACCCTGGACGGGCCCCGGCTGATCGACTTCGGGATAGCGCGGGCCACGGACGCGACGGCGTCCCTGACGTCGACCGGGGTGTCGGTGGGCTCGCCCGGCTACATGTCGCCGGAGCAGATCCTCGGCAAGGGGGTCACCCCGGCCGCCGACGTCTTCTCACTGGGGGCGGTGCTGGCGTTCGCGGCGACGGGGGCGTCCCCCTTCCCCGGGGACTCGGCGGCCGCCCTGCTCTACAAGGTCGTGCACGAGGAACCCGAGCTGTCGGGGCTGCACGGCGACCTGCGGGACCTGGTCCTGTCCTGCCTCGCCAAGAGCGCCGCCGAGCGGCCCACCCCGCGCGAGGTCGGCGAACGGCTGCTGCCGGGCGGGGCGGCCGCGGCGGTGCGGGCGGGGTGGCTGCCGGGGGAGCTGGTCGCGGAGGCGGGGCGCAGCGCGGTGCGGCTGCTGGAGCTGGAGGCGGCCTCGGGGCCGGTGCCATTCACGCAGGGGGCGTCGGCGCCGGGGGAGTTCGGACCGGCCCCGGCGTGGTCCGGCGACAGCGCGGGCGACGACCCCGCGCGGCGGAGCGGGCGGCAGAACGGGCGGCGGAGCTGCACGGTGGTGCTCGCGGTGGCGGGCGCGCTGGCCGGGGTGGCGCTCGGCATCGCCTTCCTGCCGCCGCTGCTGGGGGAGGAGAAGCAGTCCCGGGACATGTCGGCGTCCGAGCCCCGGGCGCCCGGCGGCGGGGTGCCGGACGGCTTCCTCGGCACCTGGAGCGGCAGCATCACGGAGGCCGCCACCGACCAGCCGCACGGCACGGCCACGATCACCCTCGTGCGGGGCGGCAAGGGCGAGGACGTGCTGAGGTCGACGTACGAGCTGATGGGCTACAAGTGCCACGGCGTCGGCAGGCTGGAGTCCGCGACGGCCGACAAGGTGGTCGTGGTGGACCGCCCCGACCCGGCGCGCCCCTCCACCCCGCTCCTGTGTTCCGGCGAGTCCAGCGAACTCGTCCTCACCCGGAACCCGGACGGCACGCTCCAGTACACGTCGCCGTCCGCGAAACAGGGGAAGCCCTACGGAACCCTCCGGAAGCGCTGACCCCGCCCCCGCACGCCCCTCCCGGGCGGCGGGGCCGCTCCGGGGAGGGGCCGCCCGGCCGGCCCAGGCCGCTGGCGTAGGCTGGATCAGTCTTGACGTACGCTCCCGAAACCCCTCTGGGAAGGACCCGCCCCGGTGACCGAGAAGGCCGACCTCCAGTCTGTCCTTGACCGTGCCGCCGAGGGTGGCCGCATCACCCCCGAGGAGGCCCTCGCCCTCTACCGCGACGCCCCGCTGCACGCGCTCGGCCAGGCCGCCGACGCCGTCCGCCGCCGCCGCTACGCCGGCACCGAGCACATCGCGACGTACATCATCGAGCGCAACATCAACTACACGAACTCCTGCGTCACCGCGTGCAAGTTCTGCGCCTTCTTCGCCGCGCCGAAGAGCCCCGACGTGTGGACCCGCGACCTCGACGACATCCTGCGCCGCTGCGCGGAGACCGTCGAGCTGGGCGGCACCCAGATCATGTTCCAGGGCGGGCACCACCCCGACTACGGCGTCGAGTACTACGAAGAGCACTTCTCGGCGATCAAGAAGGCGTACCCGCAGCTCGTCATCCACTCCCTCGGCGCCTCCGAGGTCGAGCACATGGCCCGGATCAGCAAGGTGAGCACGAAGGAGGCCATCCAGCGGATCCACGCCGCCGGCCTCGACTCCTTCGCCGGCGCCGGCGCCGAGCTGCTCCCGGCCCGCCCCCGCAAGGCCATCGCCCCGCTGAAGGAGTCCGGCGAGCGCTGGCTGGAGATCATGGAGGAGGCCCACGGCCTCGGCGTCGAGTCGACGTCCACCATGCTCATGGGCACCGGCGAGACCAACGCCGAGCGCATCGAGCACCTGCGCATGATCCGCGACGTCCAGGACCGCACGGGCGGCTTCCGCGCCTTCATCCCGTACACCTACCAGCCGCAGAACAACGCGCTGAAGGGCCGCACCCAGGCCACCCTCTTCGAGTACCTGCGGATGATCGCCATCGCGCGCATCTTCCTCGACAACGTCGCCCACATCCAGGGCTCCTGGCTGACCACGGGCAAGGAGGTCGGCCAGCTCTCCCTGCACTACGGCGCGGACGACCTCGGCTCGATCATGCTCGAGGAGAACGTCGTGTCGTCCGCCGGCGCCAAGCACCGCTCCAACCGGATGGAGATCATCGACCTCATCCGCAAGGCCGGCCGCGTCCCCGCCCAGCGCGCCACCACGTACGAGCACCTCGTCGTGCACACCGACCCGGCGGACGACCCGGTCGACGACCACGTCGTCTCGCACCTCTCCTCCACGGCCATCGAGGGCGGCACGGCCCACCCCGAGCTGAAGCTCCTCGCCTCCAACTGACGCGCCGGTGCTGACCATCCACCGGGTGCGCGGCATCCGGGAGGCCGACGGAGTGCGCGGGAACGCGGTCGTCGTGGACGGCGACCGCGTTCGCGCCGTCGGCACGTACGAGGAGCTCGCCCCGGAGCTCGACCCCCGCGCCCGCGTCCGGGAGTGGGACGGCCACCTCACCCCCGGCCGCTTCGAGCCCGACGCCGTCGACCTCCTCCAGGCCCACTACTGGCCCGACCCGCGCGAGGCCGACGAGCTGGGCGCCGAGCCGCTGACCGGGCCCGCCCTGCGCGGCCTGGACCTGACCGACACCCGCTGGGGCCACAGCGCCCGCCGGGGCGTGCAGCGGCTGCTCGCGCACGGGACGACCGCCGTCGCGGGGCCGTTCACCCACCCGGCGGTGCGGACCGCGGTCGAGCGGTCACCGGTACGGGTCCTGCCCGCGCCACGCCCGGGCCCGCTCGCCCCGTCCGCCCCCGCCGACTTCGCGGTGTTCGCGGAGGGGACGGACGCGGGGACGCCGGGGGCCTGCCTGGTCACCGTCATCGGCGGCAGGCTGGTGTTCCGGCGGGCCTGAGGGCGAGCCGCCGATCCCGGGCCCGCCGGTGAGCCCCCGCACGCCCGCCGCCCCGCTGCCCGGCACAATGGGCGGGTGACCCGAGCATCCCTGGACAAGCAGCCGCACGAAGTCGCCTCGATGTTCGACGGAGTGGCGGCGAACTACGACCTCACCAACACCGTCCTGTCCCTGGGCCAGGACCGCGCCTGGCGCAAGGAGGTGACCCGGGCCGTCGACCCCGGGCCCGGCAAGCGCGTCCTCGACCTCGCGGCCGGCACCGCCACCTCCTCCCTGCCCTTCGCGGCCACCGGCGCGTACGTGGTGCCGTGCGACTTCTCGATCGGGATGCTGAGCGAGGGCAAGAAGCGGCACGCGCACCTGCCCTTCACCGCCGGTGACGCCACGAAGCTCCCCTTCCAGGACAAGTCCTTCGACGCCGTCACCATCTCCTTCGGGCTGCGCAACGTCGTCGACACGGAGGCCGCGCTGCGGGAGATGTTCCGGGTGACGAAGAAGGGCGGACGGGTGGTGATCTGCGAGTTCTCCGACCCCACCTGGGCGCCGTTCCGGACCGTCTACAACGAGTACCTGATGCGGGCGCTGCCGCCGGTCGCGCGCGCCGTCTCCTCCAACCCCGACGCGTACGTCTACCTCGCCGAGTCCATCCGCGCCTGGCCCGACCAGGCCGGACTCGCCAAGAAGCTGCAGCAGGCCGGCTGGTCGAAGGTCGCCTGGCGCAACCTGACCGGCGGCGTGGTCGCGCTGCACCGGGGCGTGCGGATCTGATGAGCGCGGGGTCGGCCGGGCCGGGAGCCGTGGCGTCGGAGCACGGGCGGGAGAGCGAGCCGGAGCAGCCCGCGGACTTCGACTTCCAGGGCATCCTGCGCCGGATCGAGGCCGACGTGCGGCCGCAGATCGGGGCGGGGCAGGTCGCCGCGTACATCCCCGCGCTGTCCTGCGTCGACCCGAACCGCTTCGGCATGGCGATCGCCGACCTCGACGGCAAGGTGTACGGGGTGGGGGACTGGCAGCAGCCGTTCTCCACCCAGTCCATCACCAAAGTCTTCGCCCTGGCGCTGGCCCTCGCGCAGGGCGGCGACGACCTGTGGGAGAGGGTCGGCCGGGAGCCGTCCGGCAACCCCTTCAACTCGCTCGTGCAGTTGGAGTACGAGAACGGGATACCGCGCAATCCGTTCATCAACGCCGGCGCGCTCGTCGTGACGGACCGGCTCCAGACCCTCACCGGCGACGCGAGCAGCGAACTCCTCGGATTCCTCCGGCAGGAGAGCGGGAACCCCGCCGTCACCTTCGACCCGGAGGTCGCCGCCTCCGAGTCCGACCACGGCGACCGCAACGCGGCGCTGGCCCACTTCATGGCGTCCTACGGCAACATCGCCAACCCGATCCCCGCCCTGCTCGACCACTACTTCTGGCAGTGCTCGATCGAGATGAACTGCGCGGACCTGGCGCTGGCCACCCGCTTCCTGGCCCGGCACGGCCTGCGCGCCGACGGCACCCGGCTGCTGCCGCGCCGCCTCGCCAAGCAGATCAACGCGGTGATGCTGACCTGCGGGACGTACGACGCGGCGGGCGAGTTCGCCTACCGGGTCGGGCTGCCCGGCAAGAGCGGGGTGGGCGGCGGGATCGTGGCCGTCGTCCCGGGGGTGTGCACGGTGTGCGTGTGGAGCCCCGGGCTCGACCCGCAGGGGAACTCGGTGGCGGGCATAGCCGCCCTGGACCGCTTCACCACCCTGACGGGCCTCTCGGTCTTCTGACACCGGGCACGCGTGCGGGGGCGCGGTGGTTCCGGTCCCGTGCGGGTGCGTCGTGGTCACGGTCCCGTGCGGGTTCGTGGCGGTCTGGGTCCTGTGCGGGTTCGTCGTGGCTGGTCGCGCAGTTCCCCGCGCCCCTGAAGGGGCTGCTTCGCAGCCGCCTTCCCCCTCTCCCTTTCCCCCGGCCCCTTGCGGGAGGGCGGGCAAGGGGCGGCCCCTTCCGCTCCCGGCCCACCCGGGTGCCGCCGCCTCCTGCGCAAGCGCCTGCGCCGGGTGCACGTCCCCGCCGGGGCCGCGAGCCCGGCCCCCGCCCCGGCCGCACCCGCCGCGGAAGGCCGAGCCGCCCCGTACCCCGCCCCGCTACAGCGTCAGCCGGAAGCAGCGCCCCTCCCGCCCCGCCCCCGGCACCACGAAGGGCTCCGCCTCCCGCATCCCCAACCGCTCCGCCACGGCGATCGACCGCGCGTTGCGCACGTCCACCACCGCCACCACCTCCGGCACCCCCGCCGCCCGCACCCGCGCCACCGCCTCCCGCGCCGCCGCGGCCGCGTAACCCCGGCCCCAGAACTCCCGCCCCAGCCGCCACCCGATCTCGATCTCCCCGACCGGCCCGTAGTGCGTGTGCGGCCACGGCTGCGCGCCGGTGAAGCCGATCACCCGGTCGTCCTCGTCCAGCAAGGTCCACAGGCAGTAGCCCAGTTCCGCGTCGTGCTTGCGCTGGCGGGCCGTCAGCTCCTCGTACACCGAGACCCCCTTCGGCTTCCCGCCGAAGAACTCCATGACCTCGGCGTTCTTGAACACGTCGTACCAGGCGTACGCGTCCTCCTCGACCGGCACCCGCAACCGCACCGCCGGCAGGGCGCGCGACGGCGCGGAGGACGGCACCACGGACGGCACGGCGGACGGTACGGAAGCCACGGCGGGAGCCACAGGCGGCGTGAGGGTCATGAGGGCAGCCCTTCAGATGATGGAGGAGTACGCCCCCATAGACTGCCCGTAGCCCTGTGCCGTCAAGGCACGACATCGACATCGAGTCTTACGGGAGACCCCGCCGTGACCGAGCCCGCGACCCCGACCCCCTCCGAGCACAGCGCAGATGTGATCGTCGTCGGGGCCGGACCCGCCGGCTCCGCCACCGCGTACTACCTGGCCAAGTCGGGTCTGGACGTCCTCCTCCTGGAGAAGACCGCCTTCCCCCGCGAGAAGGTCTGCGGCGACGGCCTCACCCCCCGCGCCACCAAGCAACTGGTCTCCATGGGCATCGACATCTCCGAGGAAGCCGGCTGGCTGCGCAACAAGGGGCTGCGCATCATCGGCGGCGGGCAGCGGCTCCAGCTCGACTGGCCCGAGCTGGCCTCGTACCCGGACTACGGACTGGTCCGCAAGCGCGACGACTTCGACGAACAGCTCGCCCGGCAGGCCCAGAAGGCGGGCGCCCGGCTGTACGAGCGCTGCAACGTCGGCGCCCCGGTCCTCGACCGGCGCACCGGCCGCATCACGGGCGTCGAGGCCAAGCTCGGCGAGGACAAGGTCCCCACCGCCTTCCACGCGCCGCTCGTCGTCGCCGCCGACGGCAACTCCACCCGGCTGTCCCTCGCGATGGGGCTGCACCGGCGCGAGGACCGCCCGATGGGCGTCGCGGTACGGACGTACTTCACCTCGCCCCGCCACGACGACGACTACCTCGAATCCTGGCTGGAACTGTGGGACCGGCGCGGCCCGCAGGACCGCCTCCTGCCCGGCTACGGCTGGATCTTCGGCATGGGCGACGGCACGTCCAACGTCGGCCTCGGCATCCTCAACTCCTCCAAGGCGTTCAAGGAGCTGGACTGGCGCGAGGTGCTCAAGGCGTGGTGCGCGTCGATGCCCGAGGAGTGGGGGTACACCCCCGAGAACATGACCATGCCCATCCGGGGCGCGGCCCTCCCCATGGCCTTCAACCGCCAGCCCCACTACACCAAGGGGCTGCTGCTGGTCGGTGACGCGGGCGGCATGGTCAACCCGTTCAACGGCGAGGGCATCGCCTATGCGATGGAATCGGGGCAGATCGCCGCGGACGTCATCGTCCAGGCCCACGCCCGGGCGACGCCCGCGCAGCGGGAGATGGCGCTGGCCCGTTATCCGCAGGTCCTCAAGGACACCTACGGCGGGTACTACACGATGGGCCGCGCCTTCGTGAAGCTCATCGGCAACCCGAAGATCATGAAGCTGGCGACGGAGCGGGGTCTCACGCATCCCGTCCTGATGCGCTTCACCCTGAAGATGCTGGCCAACTTGACGGACCCGACGGGCGGCGACGCGATGGACCGCATCATCAACGGCCTCGCCAAAGTCGCCCCCACCTCCTGACTCCCGCCCCCTCGGCCACCGCGCCCTGTCGTCGCCCTGGCCCCTCCGGAACGTCCCTGCCCCCCCGCCTGGAGCCCCCGTGCCGTCACCCAGCGCCCCCCGACTGACTTCCGGCGAGATCAAGGCCGCCGCCGAACGGATCGCCGGCCGCATCCGCCCCGTCGCCGTGGCGCAGGCCTCCCCGCACCGCTTCCTCGCCCTCGAACTCCTCCAGCACACCGGCAGCTTCAAGGCGCGCGGCGCGATGAACTTCCTCCTCGCCCATCAGGAGAGCGGCGGCCTCCCCGACGCGGGCGTCACCATCGCCTCCGGCGGCAACGCCGGCCTCGCCTGCGGCTGGGCCGCCCGCGAACTGGGCGTGCGGGCCACCGTCTTCCTGCCGGAGAACGCCCCCGCGGTGAAGGTCGCCCGGCTGCGTTCGTACGGCGCGGAGGTACGGCTCGTGGGGCAGCGGTACGACGAGGCACGGGCCGCCTGCGAGGAGTTCGCGGCGGCCTCCGGGGCCCTGGCCTCGCACGCGTACGACCATCCGCTGATCGCGGCGGGCGCGGGCACCCTGACCGAGGAGATCCTGCGGGGGGTTCCGGGAGGCGTGGACACGATCGTGGTCTCGGTGGGCGGCGGCGGACTCTTCGCGGGGGTCGCGACGGCGGCGCTGGAGGCGGGCGTGCGGGTGGTCGCCGTCGAGCCGGAGAACTGCCGTGCGCTCCACGCCGCCCTGGACGCGGGCCGGGTGGTGGACGTACCGGTGTCCTCCGTGGCCGCCGACTCCCTCGGCGCGACCCGGGTCTCGCAGGACGCGCTGGAAGCGGCCCGGCGGGAGGGCGTGCGCTCCGTGCTGGTCACCGAGGAGGCGATCGTGGCGGCCCGTCAGCGCCTGTGGGACGAGCACCGCCTCGCCGTCGAACACGCGGCTGCGACCGCGGCCGCCTTCGTCCCCGAGCCCGGCGCCCGGACCGCCTTCGTCCTGTGCGGCGCCAACACCTCCCTCACCACCCTGGCCTGAGGCCCCGCCGCATCCCGCGCACGCCGAGGGGCCGCCGTCCCCGAGCGGGAGGACGGCGGCCCCTGGCCAAGCGAATTCAGGACAAACGGATCAGAGGACCCGCACCGCGCCCGTCGGCGGGTCGTACGACAGCGGGCGCTCGACGACGCCCGTGCCCGAGTTCTGCGCACCGACGAAGTTGCCGCCGCCCACGTAGATGCCCACGTGGTACGCGCTGCCCGCGCCACCCCAGTACAGGATGTCGCCCGGCTTGAGGTTGTTCAGGCCGACCTGGGTGCCCGCGGTCGACTGGCTCTGCGAGACCCGCGGCAGGTCCACGCCGATGCTGCGGAACGCGGCCTGGGTGAGGCCGGAGCAGTCCCACGCGTTCGGGCCGGTGCTGCCCATGACGTACGCGTCGCCGACCTGCGCCCGAGCGAACGCGACGACGGCGGCGGCGCTGCCGGTGGCCGTCGACTTGGAGGAGGAGGAGGAAGAGGAAGAAGAGGGAGAGGAAGACGAGGAGGAGGACGAGGAGGCGGGGGTGGCGGCGGAGTAGGAGCGCAGCGAGGAGCGGTCGGAGGAGCGCGAGGCGCGGTCCTCGGCGGCCTTCTGCTCGGCCTTCTGGCGGGCCTCGGCGGCCTTCTTCTCGGCCTCCGCCTTGCGGTCCGCCTCGGCCTTGGCCTTCTTGGCGTCCTTCAGGGCGGTTTCGGCGGCCGCCTCCTGGCGGGCCTGCCGGTCGTACTCGAAGGCGATCTGCTGCGTCGCCTCCGCTGCGGTGCTGACGGTGGAAGCGGGCTTCGCGGGGGCGTCGGTGAGCGTCGGCATCTCGACGGTGGTCTCGTGCACCGGCTCGGCGTTCGCCGGAGCCGCTGCGCCGGCAACCGCGATGGTGCTGAGGACGCCACCGGCAACTCCGGCACGGAGCGCCATCTTCGAGGCGCTGCGACGGGGCTTCCGGTGGCTGGTTATGTGAGCGGTGTGGGACATGAGAACAACCGCTATCAGAGGTAACGACTCGGCATCAAGAAACGTGGTCTCCGCCACAGTTGCCGAAAAGTGGCCCGAATTCGGTTTCCCAGCAGTCTTATTGACGCCGTAACGGGCAAAACGGGCATCCATGATCGGTGCTGTGATCACGGGTTTTCCGCGATACGCCCCAATTGCCCCGACGCCTACCATCTGTTCACACGCATGGCCAAGCCCGGTTTCCCGGCGCGTTGTTGAGCGTGACGCAGGTCACACGGCGGGCGGTCAACGGTGAGTCGGCCGACGGAGTCGCCCCCCGGCTCGTGCGCTCGTGAACGCGCGCACGTGTCCACCCGCCTCCGCGGACCCCCTCGGGCGGGTGAGTCCGAGTCGTCGGGAATCACCGGGGAGGGTCCCGCGCGGCTTTATCACGCCGGGGCGTCCAGTTCCAATTTGCTTGTAGTGGACAGCTCTTGATAGAGCAACACGTCTCTCACCAGCGGCAACGCCACCGAATGTCACGGCAGGTGATCACTTGCGCGCTTCCGGTACGTAGATCACCGCTCATCCGGCTTCATGATCCTTCGTCAGGTGGTGGAGATCACAAACTCGTTGTCGCACCCCGTGTCGCAGATCACAGACCAGCAGGCATAGGATGCGGGGCAGTCAGGCTTGTGAACTGCCTCACATATCCGCGATCTTCCTACGGTTCCACCGCGGAGAACGACGAGGCGCACCGGCCCCCCGCTCCGGGGCAGGCACGAGCCCGGCGCGGTCCAACGGTCAAGGACGACTGGAAGGAGCGAGGAGGGTGAATGCTTACGCGCCCATCCTTGTGCTCGGCGCCCTCGGGGCAGGGTTTGCGATCTTCTCCGTGGTCATGGCCACGCTTATCGGCCCCAAGCGCTACAACCGGGCGAAGCAGGAAGCGTACGAGTGCGGCATCGAGCCCACCCCGACGCCGGCCGGCGGCGGCCGTTTCCCCATCAAGTACTACCTGACGGCGATGCTGTTCATCGTCTTCGACATCGAGATCGTCTTCCTCTACCCCTGGGCGGTCTCCTTCGACGCCCTGGGGATTTTCGGGCTCGTCGAGATGCTCCTCTTCGTGCTCACCGTTTTTGTCGCGTACGCGTACGTATGGCGTCGCGGCGGCCTGGAATGGGACTGAGGGGCTGAGGGATCACCCATGGGACTCGAAGAGAAACTGCCGAGCGGATTCCTGCTCACCACCGTCGAACAGGCCGCTGGCTGGGTGCGGAAGTCCTCCGTCTTCCCCGCCACCTTCGGCCTCGCCTGCTGCGCCATCGAGATGATGACGACGGGCGCGGGCCGGTACGACCTGGCCCGCTTCGGCATGGAGGTCTTCCGCGGCTCGCCGCGGCAGGCGGACCTGATGATCGTGGCCGGCCGGGTCAGCCAGAAGATGGCGCCCGTCCTGCGACAGGTCTACGACCAGATGCCGAACCCCAAGTGGGTGATCTCCATGGGGGTCTGCGCCTCGTCGGGCGGCATGTTCAACAACTACGCCATCGTGCAGGGCGTCGACCACATCGTGCCGGTCGACATCTACCTCCCCGGCTGCCCGCCGCGCCCCGAGATGCTGATGGACGCGATCCTCAAGCTCCACCAGAAGATCCAGGGCTCCAAGCTCGGCGTGAACGCGGAGGAAGCGGCCCGCGAGGCGGAGGAGGCGGCCCTCAAGGCACTCCCCATGATCGAGATGAAGGGGCTGCTGCGGTGAGCGACCAGCACGTCAACGGCCGGACCCAGGACGAGAGCGCCCCGCACCCGGTCCCCGCCCCGCGCGAGTCGGGCGGCGAGGTCGTCCGTACCCGCAAGGGCATGTTCGGCGCCAACGACGGCGGCGACACCACCGGTTACGGCGGTCTCGTACGGACCGTCACCTTCCCCGGGGAGTCGGCACGCCCGTACGGCGGGTGGTTCGACGAAGTCGCCGACGAACTGGAAGGGGCGCTGGAGGAGCAGGACCTGCTGCCCTCGCACGCCATCGAGAAGACGGTCGTCGACCGCGGCGAACTCACCTTCCACATCGCCCGCGAGCACCTGCTCCAGGTGGCCCGCACCCTGCGCGACGACCCCGCCCTGCGCTTCGAGCTGTGCACGGGAGTGAGCGGGGTGCACTTCCCGGAGGACAAGGGACGCGAGCTGCACGCCGTCTACCACCTGCGCTCGCTCACCCACGGGCGGCTCGTCCGGCTCGAAGTCAGCGCCCCCGACGCCGACCCGCACGTCCCCTCGCTGGTCTCGGTGTACCCGACCAACGACTGGCACGAGCGCGAGGCGTACGACTTCTTCGGCCTGGTCTTCGACGGCCACCCCGCCCTGACCCGGATCATGATGCCGGACGACTGGCAGGGCTTCCCGCAGCGCAAGGACTACCCCCTCGGCGGCATCGCCGTCGAGTACAAGGGCGCCCAGATCCCGGCTCCGGACCAGCGGAGGTCGTACTCGTGACCACTCCCCCTTCTTCTGCGTCGGCCCGCGAGACCACCGAGGGGACCGTCTACACGGTCACCGGCGGCGACTGGGACGAGGTCGTCCAGTCGGCGGCGAAGTCCGACGACGAACGCATCATCGTCAACATGGGCCCCCAGCACCCGTCCACCCACGGCGTGCTCCGCCTGATCCTGGAGATCGATGGCGAGACCGTCACCGAGGCCCGCTGCGGCATCGGCTACCTCCACACCGGCATCGAGAAAAACCTCGAATTCCGGAACTGGACGCAGGGCACCACCTTCGTCACGCGCATGGACTACCTGACGCCGTTCTTCAACGAGACGGCGTACTGCCTGGGCGTCGAGAAGCTGCTCGGCATCACCGACCAGATCCCCGACCGGGCCAGCGTCATCCGCGTGCTGCTGATGGAGCTCAACCGGCTCTCCTCGCACCTGGTGTGCATCGCCACCGGCGGCATGGAGCTCGGCGCGACCACGATCATGATCTACGGCTTCCGGGACCGCGAACTCATCCTGGACGCCTTCGAGCTGATCACCGGCCTGCGCATGAACCACGCGTTCGTCCGCCCCGGCGGCCTCGCCCAGGACCTCCCGCCGGGCGCCATGGACAAGCTCTCCGAGCTGCTGAAGACCATGCGCAAGAACCTCCCGGAGTACGACAAGCTCGCCACCGGCAACCCCATCTTCAAGGCCCGCATGCAGGACGTCGGCTATCTCGACCTCACCGGCTGCATGGCGCTCGGCGCCACCGGGCCCGTGCTGCGCTCCGCGGGGCTCCCGCACGACCTGCGCAAGACCGACCCGTACTGCGGCTACGAGACCTACGACTTCGAGGTCCCCGTCGCCGACACCTGCGACTCCTACGGCCGGTTCCTGATCCGGCTCGAAGAGATGCGCCAGTCCCTCGACATCGTCGAGCAGTGCCTGGAGCGGCTGAAGAAGCCCGGTGACGTCATGGTCGCGGACAAGAAGATCGCCTGGCCCGCCCAGCTCGCCATCGGCGCGGACGGCCTCGGCAACTCCCTCGACCACATCAAGAAGATCATGGGCACCTCCATGGAGGCCCTGATCCACCACTTCAAGCTGGTGACGGAGGGCTTCCGGGTCCCGGCCGGCCAGGCGTACGCGGCCGTCGAGTCCCCCAAGGGCGAACTCGGCGTGCACGTCGTCTCCGACGGCGGCACCCGCCCCTACCGGGTCCACTTCCGCGACCCGTCCTTCACCAACCTCCAGGCCATGGCGGCGATGTGCGAGGGCGGCCAGGTCGCCGACGTCATCGTCGCCGTCGCGTCCATCGACCCCGTGATGGGAGGCGTCGACCGATGACCGATGTGTCACTGGGCATGCCCCAACTGCCCGCCCCCGCCTACCCGGACGAGGTCCGGTCCCGCCTGGAGGCGGACGCGGAGGAGGTGATCGGCCGCTACCCCGACAGCCGCTCCGCGCTGCTGCCGCTGCTGCACCTCGTGCAGTCCGAGGAGGGGTACGTCTCCCGCACCGGCATGCGGTTCTGCGCGGAGGTGCTCGGCCTGACCACCGCCGAGGTCACCGCCGTCGCCACCTTCTACACGATGTACCGGCGCAAGCCGTCCGGCGACTACCAGGTCGGCGTCTGCACCAACACCCTGTGCGCGGTGATGGGCGGCGACGCCATCTTCGAGGAGCTGAAGGACTACCTGGGGGTCGGCAACAACGAGACCACCGGCGACGGGAAGGTCACCCTCGAACACATCGAGTGCAACGCCGCCTGCGACTACGCCCCCGTGGTGATGGTCAACTGGGAGTTCTTCGACAACCAGACCCCGGAGTCGGCGAAGAAGCTCGTCGACGACCTGCGCTCCGGCCGGCCCGTCGAGCCCACCCGGGGCGCCCCGCTGTGCTCGTACAAGGAGACCGCCCGCATCCTGGCCGGCTTCCCCGACGAGCGCCCCGGCGCGGTGGAGGCCTCCGGCGGCGCCGGGCACGCCTCGCTGCTCGGCCTCCGGCTCGCCAAGGGCGAGGCGATCGGCCAGCCCCGCGTCGTGGCGCCGCGCGGCGAGCACCAGCAGGACGCGCCCAAGCAGGACGCGCCCAAGCAGGACGCGCCCAAGCAGGACGCGCCCCAGCCGGGCTCCGAGCACCTCAGCTCGCACGACGCCCCCCAGCCCACCTCGGCCTCCGACCCGGCCGCGGCACCCGAGCAGCACCCGGCAGGACCCTCGTCCGAGGAGGGGGAGTGATGACCTTGGCAGCCGAGATCAACAGCAACGGCAACGGGGACAGCCCCGAGAAGCTGCTCTCGCCCGTCCTCTCCGCCTTCTGGGACGACCCGAAGTCCTGGACGCTGGAGACCTACCGCAGGCACGAGGGGTACGAGGGCCTGCGCAAGGCCCTCGCCATGACCCCGGACGACCTCATCGCGTACGTGAAGGACTCCGGTCTGCGCGGGCGGGGCGGCGCCGGGTTCCCCACCGGGATGAAGTGGCAGTTCATCCCGCAGGGCGACGGGAAGCCGCACTACCTCGTCGTCAACGCCGACGAGTCGGAGCCGGGGACCTGCAAGGACATCCCGCTCCTCTTCGCGAACCCGCACAGCCTCATCGAGGGCATCGTCATCGCGTGTTACGCGATCCGTTCGAACCACGCCTTCATCTACCTGCGCGGAGAGACCGTCCCCGTGCTGCGCAGGCTGCACGAGGCCGTGCGGGAGGCGTACGCGGCCGGCTACCTCGGCACGAACGTCCTCGGCAGCGGACTCGACCTCGAACTCACCGTGCACGCGGGGGCGGGCGCGTACATCTGCGGAGAAGAGACCGCCCTGCTCGACTCGCTCGAAGGCCGTCGCGGCCAGCCCCGGCTGCGTCCCCCCTTCCCCGCGGTCGCCGGGCTCTACGCCTGTCCCACTGTCGTCAACAACGTCGAGTCGATCGCGTCGGTTCCCGCGATCCTCAACAAGGGCAAGGACTGGTTCCGTTCGATGGGCAGCGAGAAGTCCCCGGGCTTCACGCTGTACTCGCTGAGCGGGCACGTCGCCAACCCGGGCCAGTTCGAGGCCCCGCTGGGGATCACCCTGCGCCAGTTGCTCGACATGAGCGGCGGGATGCGGGCCGGGCACCGGCTGAAGTTCTGGACGCCGGGCGGCTCCTCCACCCCGATGTTCACCGACGAGCACCTGGACGTACCGCTCGACTACGAGGGGGTGGGCGCGGCCGGCTCCATGCTCGGGACGAAGGCCCTCCAGTGCTTCGACGAGACGACGTGCGTGGTGCGCGCCGTCACCCGGTGGACCGAGTTCTACGCCCACGAGTCCTGCGGCAAGTGCACGCCCTGCCGCGAAGGCACCTACTGGCTGGTGCAGTTGCTGCGCGACATCGAGGCCGGCAAGGGCCGGATGTCCGACCTCGACAAGCTCAACGACATCGCCGACAACATCAACGGCAAGTCCTTCTGCGCGCTCGGAGACGGTGCGGCCTCGCCGATCTTCTCCTCGCTCCAGTACTTCCGCGCGGAGTACGAGCAGCACATCACCGGCAAGGGCTGCCCCTTCGACCCCGCCAAGTCGACCCTGTGGGCCGACCGGCACGCCGAAAACACGGAGGTGAACGCATGACCGTCACGACAGACAGCGCGCCCTCCGGGGGCGGCGAGGCGGCGGTCCCCCGGGAGGATCTCGTCTCCCTGACCATCGACGGCATCGAGATCAGCGTCCCCAAGGGCACCCTGGTCATCCGGGCCGCCGAACTCCTCGGCATCGAGATCCCCCGGTTCTGCGACCACCCCCTCCTCGACCCGGCCGGCGCCTGCCGCCAGTGCATCGTCGAGGTCGAGGGCCAGCGCAAGCCGATGGCCTCCTGCACCATCACCTGCACCGACGGCATGGTCGTCAAGTCGCAGCTCACCTCCCCGGTCGCCGACAAGGCGCAGCGCGGGGTGATGGAACTGCTGCTGATCAACCACCCGCTGGACTGCCCGGTCTGCGACAAGGGCGGCGAGTGCCCGCTGCAGAACCAGGCCATGTCGCACGGCGACCCCGACTCCCGCTTCGAGGGCAGGAAGCGGACGTACGAGAAGCCCGTCCCGATCTCCACCCAGGTGCTCCTGGACCGCGAGCGGTGCGTGCTGTGCGCGCGCTGCACCCGGTTCTCCAACCAGGTGGCGGGCGACCCGATGATCGAGCTGATCGAGCGCGGCGCGCTCCAGCAGGTCGGCACCGGCGAGGGCGACCCGTTCGAGTCGTACTTCTCCGGCAACACGATCCAGATCTGCCCGGTGGGCGCGCTCACCTCCGCCGCGTACCGCTTCCGCTCCCGCCCGTTCGACCTGGTGTCCTCGCCCTCGGTCTGCGAGCACTGCGCCGGCGGCTGCGCGACCCGCACCGACCACCGGCGCGGCAAGGTCATGCGGCGCATGGCGGCCGAGGACCCGGAGGTCAACGAGGAGTGGCTGTGCGACAAGGGCCGCTTCGGCTTCCGGTACGCCCAGCGGCCCGACCGGCTGACGACTCCGCTCGTGCGCAACGCCGACACCGGTGAGCTGGAGCCCGCGAGCTGGCCGGAGGCCCTGGCGGCGGCGGCCGAGGGGCTGGCGGCCGCGCGCGGCCGCGCCGGTGTGCTGGCCGGCGGCCGCCTCACCGTCGAGGACGCCTACGCGTACGGCAAGTTCGCCCGCGTCGCCCTGGACACCAACGACGTCGACTTCCGCGCCCGCGTCCACAGCAGCGAGGAGGCCGACTTCCTGGCCGCCCGCGTCGCCGGGCGCGGCCGCGACCTCGACGGCACGGGAACGACGTACACCACCCTGGAGAAGGCCCCGGCGGTGCTGCTCGCCGGGTTCGAGTCCGAGGAGGAGGCGCCCGGCGTCTTCCTGCGGCTGCGCAAGGCCCACCGCAAGCACGGCCAGCGCACCTTCGCCGTCGCCTCGCACGCCACCCGCGGCCTGGAGAAGGCGGGCGGCACGCTGCTGCCCGCGGCCCCCGGCACCGAGACCGAGTGGCTCGACGCGCTGGCCGGGCGCACGGGACTGGACACCGCCGACGCGGTCCGCGCCGCCGACGCGCTGCGCGAGCCCGGCGCGGTGATCGTGGTCGGTGAGCGGCTGGCGGGGGTGCCGGGCGCGCTGACCGCGGCCGTTCGGACCGCGTCGGCGACCGGCGCCGAACTGGTGTGGATCCCGCGCCGGGCCGGTGAGCGCGGGGCCGTCGAGGCGGGCGCGATCCCGTCGCTGCTGCCCGGCGGGCGTCCCGCGATCGACCCCCGGGCGCGCGAGGAGGTCGCCGCCGTGTGGGGGGTGGCCGAACTCCCGCACCGGTACGGGCGCGACACCGGCCAGATCGTGGAGGCCGCCGCGACCGGCGAACTCCTCGCCCTGGTCGTCGCGGGCGTCGACCCGGCCGACCTGCCGGACCCCGCGCGTGCGCGGGAGGCGCTGGACGAGGTGCGCTTCCTGGTCTCGCTGGAGCTGCGGCCCAGCGAGGTCACCGCCAGGGCCGACGTCGTCTTCCCGGTGGCGGCGGTCGCCGAGAAGCCCGGCACCTTCCTCAACTGGGAGGGCAGGGCGCGGATGTTCGAGGCGGCGCTGAAGCCGGAGCAGATGACGCGCACGCTCGCGCCGAGCGACGCGCGGGTGCTGCACATGCTGGCCGACGCCATGGCCTCCGTCGGGGGCGCCGACCGGCACGGTCACTTCGCGCTGCCGGACCTGAAGTCCGTACGGCGCGAGCTCGACCGGCTCGGCGCCTGGGACGGACCGTACGCCTCCGCTCCGCTGGAGGCCTTCCGGCCGCTTCCCCGAGCGGGCGCCGGAGAGGCCGTCCTCGCCGGCCACCGGATGCTGCTCGACCAGGGCAGTCTCCAGGACGGCGACGAGGCGCTGGCCGGCACCCGGCACGCGGCCGTGGCCCGGCTGTCGGCCGCCACCGCCGCCGAGACCGGCGTCCAGCACGGCGACCTGCTGGCCGTCACCGGCCCGGCCGGAACCGTACGACTGCCGCTCCAGGTCACCGCGATGCCCGACCGGGTGGTCTGGCTCCCGCTGAACTCGGTGGGCGGCGGCGTCCTCTCCGACACCGGGGCCCGCCCCGGCCAGTTGGTCGCCCTCGCGCCCGCGAAGCCCGCGACGAGCGCCGAAACCGCTCCGACGGAGGTGACGGCATGACGACGGCGTACACATTGGCGGCCGAAGACCTGTCCATGTTCGGCACGGACCCCTGGTGGCTCGTCGCGATCAAGGCCGTCTTCTGCTTCGCCTTCCTGATGGTGACCGTGCTGTTCTCCATCGTGTGGGAGCGCAAGGTCGTCGCCTGGATGCAGTTGCGCATCGGCCCCAACCGGCACGGCCCCTGGGGCATGCTCCAGTCGCTCGCCGACGGCGTGAAGCTGATGCTGAAGGAGGACCTGGTCGTCAAGCGCGCCGACAAGGTCGTCTACGTCCTGGCCCCGATCGTCGCCGCCATCCCCGCCTTCATGGCGATCGCGGTGATCCCCTTCGGGCCGCCCGGCAACGAGGTCTCGATCTTCGGCACCCGGACGTCGATGCAGCTCACCGACCTGCCGATCGCGATGCTCTACATCCTCGCGGTCGCCTCCGTCGGCATCTACGGCATCGTGCTGGCGGGCTGGTCGTCGGGTTCGACGTACCCGCTGCTCGGCGGTCTCCGCTCGTGCGCGCAGATGATCTCGTACGAGATCGCCATGGGCGCGGCCTTCGCCTCCGTCTTCCTCTACTCGGGGTCGATGTCCACGTCGGAGATCGTGGCGCAGCAGCACGACAAGTGGTTCGTCATCGTGCTGCCGGTGTCCTTCCTGATCTACGTCGTCACCATGGTCGGCGAGACCAACCGCGCCCCGTTCGACATGCCGGAGTCCGAGGGCGACCTGGTCGGCGGCTTCAACACCGAGTACAGCTCGATCAAGTTCGCGCTGTTCATGCTGGCCGAGTACGTCAACATGGTCACCGTCTCGGCGGTCTCGGTCACCCTCTTCCTGGGCGGCTGGCGGGCCCCGTACCCGATCAGCTCCTTCTGGGAGGGCGCGAACCACGGCTGGTGGCCGATGCTCTGGTTCGTCCTCAAGGTGCAGTTGCTGCTGTTCTTCTTCATCTGGCTGCGCGGCACGCTGCCCCGGGTGCGCTACGACCAACTGATGAAGCTGGGCTGGAAGGTCCTCATCCCGCTCTCGGTGGTCTGGCTGATGCTGGTCGCGACCATGCGGGCGCTGACCCGCGAGGGCGTCGAGTTCCGGTCGATCGTCTTCTACGTCGCCGGGGCGGTCCTCGCCGTGCTGCTGGTCTCGTACGTGTGGGAGATGTTCCGGCGCTCGAAGCACGAAGGGCCCGAAGAGAGGGAGGACAAGGCCGCGTTCGACCCGATGGCCGGGGGATTCCCGGTGCCTCCGCTGCCCGGACAGACCCTGCCACCGGTGCCGCGCAGGCGGTCCCGGCAGGAGCGGGAGCTCGTTGTCAGTGGCGGCGGCCACACTGAGGGCATTGCTACTGAGAGTGACGGAAAGGAGGCTGACGGTGTCTGACGCGTCGTCCCGGGGCGAAGACCCCCGGACCCCCTGGCAGAACCCCGTGGCCGGCTTCGGCGTGACCTTCAAGGCCATGTTCAAGAAGCGGCTGACCGAGCAGTACCCGGAGACGCCGAAGGTGACGGCGCCGCGCTTCCACGGCCGTCACCAGCTCAACCGGCACCCCGACGGCCTGGAGAAGTGCGTCGGCTGCGAGCTGTGCGCCTGGGCCTGTCCGGCCGACGCCATCTACGTGGAGGGCGCGGACAACACCGAGGAGGAGCGCTACTCCCCGGGCGAGCGGTACGGCCGCGTCTACCAGATCAACTACGCCCGCTGCATCCTGTGCGGGCTGTGCATCGAGGCGTGCCCCACCCGGGCGCTCACGATGACCAACGAGTTCGAACTGGCCGACAGCAGCCGCGAGAACCTGATCTACACGAAGGACCAGCTCCTCGCCGGGCTCACCGAGGGCATGGTCGAGGCGCCGCATTCGGTCTTCCCGGGCACGGACGAGCAGGACTACTACCGGGGGCTGGTCACCGAGGCCGCGCCCGGCACGGTCCGGCAGGTCCCGCTGAGCAGGCAGGAGCGGCCCCAGGAGGGCGCCTCCACCTTCGGCGAGGACGAGCCCGCCGCCGGCAAGGTGGTGGGGGCATGAGCCACACCCTCGCTGCCGCCGCGTCCACGGGCGAGGCCGTGCAGTTCTGGATCCTGGGCACGGTGGCCGTCGTCGGCGCGCTGGCCACGATCCTGATGAAGAAGGCCGTGCACAGTGCGCTGTGCCTCGCCGGGACCATGATCATCCTGGCGGTCTTCTACCTCGCCAACGGGGCGTACTTCCTGGGCATCGTCCAGATCGTCGTCTACACCGGCGCGATCATGATGCTGTTCCTGTTCGTGGTCATGCTGGTCGGCGTCACCGCCGCCGACTCGCTCAAGGAGACGCTGAAGGGGCAGCGCTGGCTGGCCGCCGGATGCGGCGTCGGCTTCGGGATCCTGCTCATCGCGGGCATCGGCAACGCCGGGATCAAGGAGTTCAACGGACTCGGCCAGGCGAACGCGGCCGGCAACGTCCAGGGGCTGGCCGAGCTGATCTTCACGGACTACGTCTTCGCCTTCGAGATCACCGGCGCCCTGCTGATCACCGCCACGGTCGGCGCGATGGTCCTCACCAACCGCGAGCGCACCGAGCGCGCCAAGACCCAGCGGGAACTGTCCGAGCAGCGCGTCCGCGCGGGCAAGCACCTCCCGCCGCTGCCCGCCCCCGGCGTCTACGCCCGGCACAACGCGGTCGACGTCCCCGGTCTGCTCCCCGACGGCACCCCGTCCGAGCTGACCGTGATGCAGACGCTGCGCGAGCGCGGCCAGGTCCGGGACGTGTCGGCCCAGGCGCTGAGCGACCTCAAGGCCCTGGAGCAGCGCTCGGAAGAGCGCCTGGGGCGCGACGACGCGGAGCGCCGCCCGTCGCGGCGCGAAGAGGAGGCGGCCAAGTGAACCCGGTCAACTACCTGTACCTCGCCTCGCTGTTGTTCACCATCGGCGCGGCAGGAGTGCTGATCCGGCGCAACGCCATCGTCGTGTTCATGTGCGTCGAGCTGATGCTCAACGCCTGCAACCTGGCACTGGTCGCGTTCTCCCGGATGCACGGCAATCTCGACGGCCAGATCATCGCCTTCTTCACGATGGTCGTCGCCGCCGCCGAGGTCGTGGTCGGCCTGGCGATCATCGTGTCGCTGTTCCGGTCCCGTCACTCGGCCTCGGTCGACGACGCCAGCCTGATGAAGCTGTAAGGGGCGCAAAGAATCGTGGAGAACCTGATCGCGCTGCTCGTAGCGGCGCCACTGCTCGGAGCGGCCGTACTGCTGTGCGGCGGCCGCCGGTTGGACAAGATCGGCCACTGGCTGGGCACCCTGCTCGCCGCCGGTTCCTTCGTGATCGGCGCCGTCCTCTTCGCCGACATGATCGGCAAGGACGCGGGCGACCGCGCCCTGCACCAGAAGCTGTTCAGCTGGGTGCCGGTCGCGGACTTCCAGGCGGACATCGCCTTCCAGCTCGACCAGTTGTCGATGACCTTCGTCCTGCTGATCACCGGCGTGGGCACCCTGATCCACGTCTACTCCATCGGGTACATGGAGCACGACGAGCGCCGCCGGCGCTTCTTCGGCTACCTGAACCTCTTCCTCGCCGCGATGCTGCTCCTGGTCGTCGCCGACAACTACCTCCTGCTGTACTTCGGCTGGGAGGGCGTGGGCCTCGCCTCGTACCTGCTCATCGGGTTCTGGCAGCACAAGCCCAGCGCGGCGACGGCGGCCAAGAAGGCGTTCCTGGTCAACCGGGTCGGCGACATCGGCCTCTCGATCGCGATCATGCTGATGTTCACCACCTTCGGGACCTTCGCCTTCGGGCCGGTACTCGGGGCGGCGGAGGGCGCGAGCGAGGGCAAGCTGACGGCGATCGGCCTGATGCTGTTGCTCGCCGCGTGCGGCAAGTCGGCGCAGGTGCCGCTCCAGTCCTGGCTCGGCGACGCGATGGAGGGCCCGACCCCGGTCTCGGCCCTGATCCACGCCGCGACCATGGTGACGGCGGGCGTGTACCTGATCGTCCGCTCCGGGGCGGTCTTCGACGCGGCCCCCACGGCCCAGTTGGTGGTCACCGTCGTCGGCGCGGTCACGCTCCTGTTCGGTGCGATCGTCGGTTGCGCCAAGGACGACATCAAGAAGGCGCTGGCCGGATCGACCATGTCGCAGATCGGCTACATGATCCTCGCGGCCGGACTCGGCCCGATCGGCTACGCCTTCGCGATCATGCACCTGGTGACGCACGGCTTCTTCAAGGCCGGGCTCTTCCTCGGCGCGGGCTCCGTGATGCACGGCATGAACGACGAGGTCGACATGCGCAAGTACGGCGGCCTGCGGAAGTACATGCCGGTCACCTTCATCACCTTCGGCCTCGGCTACCTGGCGCTGATCGGCTTCCCGGGCCTCTCCGGCTTCTTCTCCAAGGACAAGATCATCGAGGCGGCGTTCGCCGCGGGCGGCACCCAGGGCTGGATCCTGGGCGCGGCCACCCTGCTGGGCGCCGGACTCACCGCGTTCTACATGACGCGCGTGATGCTGATGACCTTCTTCGGCGAGGAGCGCTGGCGCAACCGGGCCACCGCCTCCCCGGACCGGCCGGACGTGGAGCCCGCCGCCGAGACGCACGGCGCGCACGGCGAACCGCATCCGCACGAGTCGCCGAAGTCCATGACGATCCCCATGATCGTGCTCGCCTTCGGCTCGGTCTTCGCCGGTGGCTTCTTCGGCATCGGCGACCGGTTCGTCAACTGGCTGGCCCCGGTGACCAAGTTCGAGCACCCGCACCCCCCGGTCTCCGTGCCCGTCATCATGGGCGCGACGATCACGGTCCTGCTGCTCGGCGTGGCCGCCGCGTACGTCCAGTACGGCCGCAAGCCGATTCCGGTGGTCGCCCCGCGCGGCTCGCTGCTCACCCGGGCGGCCCGCCGCGACCTCCTCCAGGACGACTTCAACCACGTGGTCCTGGTCCGCGGCGGCGAGCACCTCACCCGCTCGCTGGTCTACCTCGACCACAAGGGCGTCGACGGCGTGGTCAACGGCACCGCCGCCTCGGTCGGCGGGCTCTCGGGCCGGCTGCGCAAGCTCCAGAACGGCTACGCCCGTTCGTACGCGGTCTCGATGTTCGGCGGTACGGCGATCCTCATCGCCGCGACCCTGCTGATGAGGGCGGTCTGATCACGATGTCCTTTCCCCTGCTCACCGCGACGGCGGTCCTCCCGGCGGCCGGTGCCGTTCTCACCGCCGCCGTGCCGGCCGCCCGCCGCACGGCCGCCAAGTGGCTGGCGCTGCTGTTCTCCCTGGGCACGCTGGTGCTGGCCGCGATCGTCCTCGTCCGCTTCGAGCCCAGCGGCGACCGCTACCAGCTCACCGAGTCGCACGCCTGGATCAAGGACTTCGGCGTCCGCTACGAACTGGGCGTCGACGGCATCGGGGTCGCGCTCATCGCGCTGACCGCGCTGCTGATCCCGTTCGTGATCCTCGCGGGCTGGCACGACGCCGACCCTCTGGAATCGAAGGACAACAAGCGCTGGCGCCCCACCCAGGGCTTCTTCGCGCTGATCCTGATGGTCGAGGCGATGGTGATCATCTCCTTCGAGGCCACCGACGTCTTCCTCTTCTACATCTTCTTCGAAGCCATGCTCATCCCGATGTACTTCCTCATCGGCGGCTTCGGCGACCGGGCGCACAGCGGCACGGACGAGGCGGCGGCCACCCAGCGGTCGTACGCGGCGGTCAAGTTCCTGCTCTACAACCTGGTCGGCGGCCTCATCATGCTGGCCGCGGTGATCGGGCTCTACACGGTCACCGGCACCTTCTCGCTCTCCGAGATCGCCGAACTCCGGGCCAACGGCGGCCTGGAGATGTCGACCACCGTCGAACGCCTGCTCTTCCTCGGCTTCTTCTTCGCCTTCGCGGTGAAGGCCCCGCTGTGGCCGTTGCACACCTGGCTGCCGAACGCGATGGGGGAGGCCACCACGCCGGTCGCCGTCCTGATCACGGCGGTCGTCGACAAGGTCGGCACGTTCGCGATGCTGCGCTTCTGCCTCCAGCTCTTCCCGGAGGCCAGCCAGTGGGCGACGCCCGCGATCCTCGTCCTCGCGCTGATCAGCATCGTGTACGGGGCGCTGCTCGCGGTCGGCCAGCGCGACATCAAGCGCCTGATCGCGTACGCGTCGATCTCGCACTTCGGCTTCATCATCCTGGGCATCTTCGCGATGACCAGCCAGGGCCAGTCCGGCGCGACGCTCTACATGGTCAACCACGGCCTCTCGACCGCCGCGCTGATGCTGGTCGCCGGCTTCCTGATCTCCCGGCGCGGGTCGCGGCTCATCGCGGACTACGGCGGGGTGCAGAAGGTGGCCCCGGTGCTCGCCGGAACCTTCCTGATCGGCGGTCTCGCGACGCTCTCACTGCCGGGCCTCGCGCCCTTCGTCAGTGAGTTCCTGGTCCTGGTCGGCGTGTTCGCGGCCTACCCGGTCGTCGGGATCATCGCCACCACCGGCATCGTCCTCGCCGCGCTGTACGTCCTGGTGCTCTACCAGCGCACCATGACCGGCCCGGTGAAGGCCGAGGTCAGCGGGATGAAGGACCTCAAGGCCCGCGAGCTGACCGTGGTCGTCCCGCTGATCGTGCTGCTGATCGGGCTCGGCGTCTTCCCCAAGCCGCTGACCGACATCGTCAACCCGGCCATCACCCACACCATGAGCGACGTGAACAAGCAGGACCCCGAGCCCGAAGTGGAGGCCGCGAAGTGAGCGCAGCATCCGTCCACAGCCTGTGGGCGACTCTGGCGGCCGACACTCCTCCCGGCTCCGGGCTGAAGTTCGACGCCCCGACCATCGAGTACGCCCAGCTCTCGCCGATCCTGATCATCGTCGGCGCGGCGGTGCTCGGCATCCTGGTGGAGGCGTTCGTCCCCCGCAAGGGCCGCTACTACGCCCAGCTCTTCCTGTCGGTGGTGGCCATCGCGGCCGCCTTCGCGGCGATCGTCGGGCTCGCGGCCAGCGGGTTCGCCACCACCAAGGCGCACATCGCGGCCATGGGCGCGATCGCGGTCGACGGCCCGGCCCTGTTCCTCCAGGGCACGATCCTGCTGGCCTCGCTGGTCGCCGTCTTCACCTTCGCCGAGCGCAAGCTCGACCCGGAGACGCACGGCAACCGCGTGGACTCCTTCGCGGCCGACGCGGCGGCGGTGCCCGGCAGCGACGCGGAGAAGGCCGCGGTCAAGGCCGGTTTCACCACCACTGAGGTCTTCCCGCTCGCCCTGTTCGCGATCGCCGGACTGCTCGCCTTCCCGGCCGCCAACGACCTGCTGACGCTCTTCATCGCGCTGGAGGTCTTCTCGCTCCCGCTGTACCTCCTGTGCGCCGTCGCCCGCCGCAAGCGGCTGATGTCGCAGGAGGCGGCCGTGAAGTACTTCCTGCTCGGCGCGTTCTCCTCGGCGTTCCTGCTGTTCGGCATCGCGCTGCTGTACGGGTACGCCGGTTCCGTCTCGTACGCGAAGATCGCCGACGTGGTCGACGGCACCGCCCAGCAGATCTCCCCGGCGCTCGCCGGGACCATGGGCAACGACGCGCTGCTCCTGATCGGCATGGCACTGCTCCTGATGGGCCTGCTCTTCAAGGTCGGCGCGGTGCCGTTCCACATGTGGACCCCGGACGTCTACCAGGGCGCCCCGACCCCGGTCACCGGCTTCATGGCGGCGGCCACGAAGGTCGCGGCCTTCGGCGCGCTGCTGCGCCTGCTGTACGTCGTGCTGCCGGGCCTCACCTGGGACTGGCGGCCGGTGATGTGGGGCATCGCCATCGTCACCATGCTGGGCGGCGCCGTCGTGGCCATCACCCAGACCGACATCAAGCGGCTCCTGGCGTACTCCTCGATCGCGCACGGCGGGTTCATCCTCGCCGGTGTCATCGCGGCCACCCCCGACGGCATCTCGTCCGTCCTCTTCTACCTGCTCGCCTACTCCTTCGTGACGATCGGCGCGTTCGCCGTGGTCACGCTGGTGCGCGACGCGGGCGGCGAGGCGACGCACCTGTCGAAGTGGGCGGGCCTCGGCCGGCGCTCCCCGCTGGTGGCCGCCGTCTTCGCGGTGTTCCTCCTCGCCTTCGCGGGCATCCCGCTGACCTCCGGGTTCTCGGGCAAGTTCGCGGTCTTCAAGGCGGCGGCGGAGGGCGGCGCGGGAGTGCTCGTCGTGGTCGGTGTGCTGTCCTCGGCGGTCGCGGCCTTCTTCTACATCCGGGTCATCGTGCTGATGTTCTTCAGCGAGCCGAAGGCGGACGGCCCCACGGTCGCCGTGCCGTCGGTGCTGACGACGACCGCGATCGGGGTGGGCGTGGCGGTGACGCTGGTGCTCGGCGTCGCCCCGCAGTACTTCCTGGACCTGGCCAACCAGGCGGGAGTCTTCGTCAGGTAACGGCCGTCACGGTGTGTCACCGCCGCCCGGCGCCCTTCGAGGGGTGCCGGGCGGCGGCTTTTGGTCCCGGTTGTCGGTGCGTGCCCCTACCGTGGTGGAGGTGGCGACACGGAAACGGGGGAACGGGTGCGATGAACGCGATGAGTGGGGCGAGCGGAGTAATGGACGTGGACGGGACACAGACGGCGGCCGGGACCGGGGGAGGCGTGGGAGTCGCGGAGAGTGATGCCCTGCGCACGCTGCACCGGATCTTCGGGTACGACGCGTTCCGCGGTGAGCAGGCGGCGGTCATCGACCAGGTGGTGGGCGGCGGCGACGCGGTCGTCCTGATGCCGACCGGCGGCGGAAAGTCCCTCTGCTACCAGATCCCGTCCCTGGTCAGGCCGGGCACGGGCGTGGTGATCTCGCCGCTGATCGCGCTGATGCAGGACCAGGTCGACGCGCTGCGGGCGCTCGGCGTGAAGGCCGGCTTCATGAACTCGACCCAGGACTTCGACGAGCGGCGCACGGTCGAGGCGGAGTTCCTGGCGGGCGAACTGGACCTGATCTACCTGGCCCCGGAACGGCTGCGGCTGGACTCGACGCTGTCGTTGCTGGCCCGCGGCAGGATCTCCGTCTTCGCCATCGACGAGGCGCACTGCGTGGCCTCCTGGGGCCACGACTTCCGCCCCGACTACCTGGCCCTGTCCGTACTGGGCGAGCGCTGGCCGGACGTGCCGCGCATCGCCCTGACGGCGACCGCGACGGCGGCGACGCACCAGGAGATCACCGCCCGCCTGGGCATGCCGGACGCCAAGCACTTCGTGGCGAGCTTCGACCGGCCGAACATCCAGTACCGGATCGTCCCGAAGGTCGACCCGAAGAAGCAGCTCCTGGCCTTCCTGAAGGAGGAGCACGCGGGCGACGCGGGGATCGTCTACTGCCTCTCCCGCAAGTCGGTGGACGCGACGGCGGACTTCCTCTGCAAGCAGGGCATCGAGGCGATCCCGTACCACGCGGGTCTCGACGGGGGCACCCGCGCCCGCAACCAGGCCCGCTTCCTGCGCGAGGAGGGTCTGGTGGTGGTCGCGACGATCGCCTTCGGGATGGGCATCGACAAGCCGGACGTGCGCTTCGTCGCCCACCTGGACCTGCCGAAGTCGGTGGAGGGGTACTACCAGGAGACCGGCCGTGCGGGCCGTGACGGGGCGCCCTCCACGGCCTGGATGGCGTACGGCCTCCAGGACGTCGTCCAGCAGCGGAAGATGATCCAGAGCGGCGAGGGCGACGAGGCGTTCCGCCGCCGGGCCGCCTCCCACCTGGACGCGATGCTGGCGCTCTGCGAGACGGCGGAGTGCCGGCGCGGCCAGCTCCTCGCCTACTTCGGGCAGGAGGGCGCACCGGAGAAGTGCGGCAACTGCGACACCTGCCTGAATCCGCCGGAGACGCTCGACGGGACGGTGCCCGCGCAGAAGGTGCTGTCGACGGTGTGGCGGCTGAAGCAGGAGCGCAGGCAGAAGTTCGGGGCGGGACAGATCATCGACATCCTGCTCGGGAAGAAGACGGCGAAGGTCATCCAGTTCGACCACGACCAGCTCTCGGTGTTCGGGGTGGGGCAGGAGTTCGCCGAGTCCGAATGGCGGGGCGTGGTGCGGCAGTTGCTGGCGCAGGGGCTGCTGGCGGTGGAGGGCGAGTACGGGACGCTGGTCCTGACGGAGTCCAGCGGGTCGGTGCTGGGCGGCGAGCGTCAGGTGCGGCTGCGCAAGGAGCCGAAGAAGGTGGCGGTGGCGCGGGCCGACCGGTCCGAGCGGAAGGCGAAGGCGGCGGCCGCGGTGGCGGACCTGCCGGCGGACGCGGCGCCGGTCTTCGAGGCGCTGCGGTCCTGGCGGACGGCGCAGGCGAAGGAGCTGGGGATGCCGCCGTACGTGGTCTTCAACAACGCGACGCTCCAGGAGATCGCGGTGCGGCGGCCGTCCTCGCTGGCGGAGCTGGGGGCGATCGGCGGCGTGGGCGAGAAGAAGCTGACGACGTTCGGGGAGGGCGTACTGGGCGTGCTGTCGGGGCTGGACGGCCCCACGGGGGCTCCCGCCCCGGTCCCGGCTCCCACCCCGGCCCGCTCGGCGGAACCCGAGTCGGCCTGGGACACGGAGCCCGAGCCCGACTGGGACATGGAACCGCCGCCGGAGGACTGAGCGGAGCCCTCCGGGGCCGGGGGCTGCCCGAAGGGCATGCCCCCTGGGGGCGCGGGGAACCGCGCGACCAGCCACGACGCCCCCGCACGGAACCCGCAACCCCTTCGCACGGAACGGGAACCACACCCCACCCGCACGGACACAGGACACCCAGGGCGAAGGCGGCGGCCCGGCCCCTCCCGCCCGGAAGCGGCGGTCACTCGCCCCCGCCGCCGTCCCCGCCCCCCGACGCCTGATCGCTCTGGACCGCCTTCCGGACCGCCCTCGCGGTCCACTCCCGGTGGCAGAAGTCCCGTGCCCGCGCCCGCAGGGCCCGCCCCTCCCGCCCCGGGAAGCGGCGTCCGACGAGCCCGGTCGCGTACAGGAACGCGCCCAGGAGCCGGTCGCGGTGGCCGGGGAAGCCCGCCGCCGACGCGTCGGCGAGCCGCTGGTGCACCACCGCCGAGAAGTCCTGGCCGGCCGCCGGGTGGCGGACCACCGGGAAGACGCCCCACACCTTCTTCGACTCCCGCCGCAGCACGCCCCGTTCGACCAGGCGGTCCAGACAGCGGCCCATGACCGTCCGCCCGGAGCGCCGTACGAAGTGCGAGGTGCGGACCGCGTCCCGGTGCGCCTTCCCCGGCGGACCGAGCCTCTCCAGCGCCTCCACCAGCACCGGGTCGGCGCCCGGCGGCAGGACCGGGTTGCGGACGTGCACCCGGCCCCGCTCCTCCACCACGCAGCCCGCCAGGGCGAGTTCGGCCAGCACGGCCCCGGCGACCCCGTACTCGACGTACTTGCCCATGAGACGGGTCGAGCCCTTCTGCGGGTGCAGTCCGAGCAGGAGGAGTTCCTCCGCGAGGGAGAGGTGGGGAAGGGGTGCGTTCACGGCGTCAGCCTCCCGGGGGCCGAGGGCAGGGGAGTTCCTGCGGAACTCCAGGATTCCCCGTCGGAGGGCCGTTCAGCCCCGCCCCACGATCCGCCCGGTGACCTCGCCGAGACCGACCTTCGTACCGTCCGGGCCCGGCGCCCACGCGGTGAGCGTGACCTCGTCGCCGTCCTCCAGGAACGTCCGCTTGCCGGTGGGCAGTTCCAGCGGCTCGGTGCCGTTCCAGGTCAGCTCCAGCAGCGAGCCCCGCTGCCCGGTCTGCGCACCGCTGACGGTCCCGGACCCGTACAGGTCCCCGGTCCGCAGCGACGCGCCGTTGACCGTCATGTGCGCCAGCATCTGCGCCGCCGACCAGTACATGCCCGAGAACGGCGGCTCGGAGACGACGACCCCGTTGACGGCGACGGAGATCCGCAGGTCGAAGCCGCCCGCCTCCTCGTCGTCGGAGTCGTCCAGGTACGGCAGTACGGGGACGTCCCGCGGCGGCAGCGCGACCCGCGCCTCCTCCAGGGCCTCCAGCGGAGTCACCCACGCGGAGACCGAGGTGGCGAAGGACTTCCCGAGGAAGGGGCCCAGCGGCACGTACTCCCACGCCTGGAGGTCCCGCGCCGACCAGTCGTTGAGCAGCGAGAGCCCGAAGACGTGGTCCCGGAACTCCCCGAGCCCGACCGGCTTCCCCAGCTCCGACGGCGTGCCGACGAGGAAGCCGACCTCCGCCTCGATGTCCAGCTTCACCGAGGGGCCGAAGACCGGAGCCGCGTCCGCCGGGGCCTTGCGCTGGCCCGAGGGGCGGACCACGTCCGTCCCGGAGACCACGACGGTGCCGGACCGACCGTGGTAACCGATCGGCAGGTGCTTCCAGTTGGGGGTCAGCGCGTCGCCGTCCGGGCGGAAGATGCGGCCGACGTTGGTCGCGTGGTTCTCGCTCGCGTAGAAGTCGACGTAGTCGGCGACCTCGTACGGCAGGTGCAGCGTGACCGCGTCCAGCGGGTGCAGCAGCGGCTCTATGTCCTCGCGGTGCGCGGGGCTGGTGACCCACGCGGTGAGCGCGCGGCGCACGTCGCGCCAGGCGGTGCGGCCCGCCGCGAGCAGCGGGTTCAGGGAGGGCTGGGCCAGGAGTTGGGCGTACGGGGAGCCGAGCGCGAGGGCGGCGGCGCCCGCGTCCAGCACGTGGTTGCCGATCCGGACACCGACGCGGCGGCGCTCCGGCGCGTCCGCGGTGGAGAACACGCCGTAGGGGAGGTTGTGCGGGCCGAAGGGGTCGCCCTCGGCGATGTCGAGCGCTGACGTGAGCGGGGACTGCTCGGGCATGGGGTGCTGCCTCGCTTTCCAGGTCGTTGGAACACACGTTACGTGGGCGGGGCGAGCGACGGCAGGGGCGGAAGAGTTCGTGATGTCCCGAAACGGCCGGGTAATGGCGCGGCGGCGCGGGGCGTTGACCTGCGGCGACCCGTCGGCCGAACCGGACGCCGACCACCGGATGCCGGACGGACCTCCCGGCCACCGGCTCCCCGGACGAACTCGCGCTCCGCCTCGCCCTGTTCGGCTTCCCCTTCGAGGTGCACGGGCCCCCGGGCCCGGTGCGGCGGGCCGGCCGCACCGCCGACGGGGGCCGTGCCCGGGGCCGGGGTCAGCCCGCCGTGCGCGGAATCCGGCGTTCCCACACCCGGTGGAAGACGACTTCGCCGCCCTCCTTGCAGGTCACCTCGTTGTACGTCAGGAAGTCCGACGCGTCGCAGGTGATCTCGGAGCGGGTCACCACCTCCGTGTCCCAGGCCAGGTCCGGGCGGCGCAGGCGGATCGTCCAGTCGGAACGGGTGCGGGCCGACAGGGGGTCCCGTTCGTCGATCGTGTACGTCTCCAGGGCGTCCTCGGTGAATTCGAGGCCGTCGGGGTAGACGCGGGTGCCGCCGTAGCGCGGGTCGACCTCCAGCTTCCACTCGCCCTTGGCCACGTCCCGTACGACCAGGCGTTCCGGCCGCTGGTCCGGGTCGGCGGGGAACACGACGTTCAGCGGAGCCGACTGCTCCGGCTCCTCGAAGCGGATCTCCGGGTGCTCGGTGTGCTCGCGCACCGGAAGCTCCAGCGACGAGCCCGCCGGGTCCAGGACGAAGCCTGCCGAGCCGGCCTGCGGCCAGATCCACGGCCAGTACGCCGAGGAGACCGACAGGCGCACGCGGTGGCCCGGCGGGAAGGTGTGGCCGATGCCATTCAGCTCGAACTCCACGTCCTCCGTCGCCCCCGGCCGCCACGCCTCCGCGCGGTCCCGGCCGTTGCGGGCGGAGAGGTTGAGGACACCCCGGGTGACCAGCGTGGACGAACCGTCGGGGGCGACGTCGCAGACCCGCGCGATCGCCTGGCCGCGCGGCACGTCCACGGTCAGCCGCAGCCGCACCTTCGCCCGGCCCAGGACCTCGATCGGCGCCCGCGTGACGGGGAAGTCGAAGCAGGCCGACCTGGCGTCCTCCTCGCGCTGGTCCGGCGGCAGGTCGGAGTCGTTGCCGAAGGGGAAGAAGCGCCCGGCGTCCAGTCCCGTGTGCATCGGCGAGTCCACGATCACGGGCGGCCCCTGGAGCCCGTACGTCACCGGAGTGACCAGCGGGGACGGCCAGGCGGTGTCGCCGACCCAGCGGCCCGGCAGTTCGGGGTAGGTCGTCGCGGGCGGGTGGGACTCGCTGATCCAGGAGCGGAGCAGGGGCTCGGCCATCACCCCGGTCTCCTCGCCCTTGAGGTGCTGGTCCCACCAGCGCAGGGTCTCCTGGAGGAAGCCGATCGCCGGTCCCGGCGGCAGGCCGCGGTCGGGGTACTGGTGCGACCACGGGCCGATCAGTCCGCGCACCCGGCCGGGATCGAGGTGCTCGACCAGGCGCAGCACCGTGTCCCGGTACGGGTCGTGCCAGCCGCCCACCGCGAGCACGGCGGCGTCGATCGCCGCGTAGTCCTCGCAGACGCTGCCGTGCTTCCAGTAGTCGTCCCGGGTCTGGTGCGCGAGCCAGGTGTGGATGAAGGGGTCGACCGCGTCCAGGCGCTCGCGCCACCTGTCCTTCCACCCGTCGCCGACCTGCGCCGGGTCCGGCGGGCGGCAGACGAAGGCGAGCATGGTGGCCGCCCAGGCGTGCATGTCCACGGCGAGCACGGAGCCGCCCATGTAGTGCACGTCGTTGTCGTAGCGGTCGTCGGCGGAGCAGACGGTGACGACCGCCTTCAGGGGCTCGGGGGCGAGGGCCGCGATCTGGAGCGAGTTGAAGCCGCCCCAGGAGATGCCGAACATGCCGACCTTGCCGGTGCACCAGGGCTGGGCGGCGAGCCAGTCGACGACCTCGACGCCGTCGCTGAGCTCCTGGGCGTCGTACTCGTCGCCGGGCAGGCCCTCGCTGTTGCCGTGGCCGCGCACGTCCACGCGCACGGACGCGTAGCCGTGGCCCGCGTACCAGGGATGGCGCTGCCAGTCGCGGGGCGCGGTCCAGTCGCTGAGCCGGTAGGGGAGGTATTCGAGGATCGCCGGTACCGGCTCCTCGGTCACCGGACGCCAGATCCGGGCGTACAGGCGGGTGCCGTCGGCCAGCGGGACCGTCACGTCCTCGCAGGTCGTGTCGTACGGGAAGGCAGTGCGTATGTGCATCGGGAGGCCGCCTCAGTGAACGGGGTGCATGGTGCGCTTGAGCCAGGGGGCGGCGGCGACGACCGCGAGGCCGCAGACGACCGCGACGGCGCCGTTGACGCCGAAGTACACGGGGTTGGAGACCTGGCCGTAGAGCTTGACGGTCTGGGCCTGGATGCCGTTGGCGAGCGCGAGGGAGAGGAACCAGAGCGCCATGGTCTGGCTGGCGAAGGCCTTCGGCGCGAGCTTGGTGGTGGCGGACATGCCGGATGTCTGGAGCAGAATGTCGCCGAGTCCGAGCAGCAGGTACGAGCCGACGATCCACCAGGCGGCCATCCTGTACGTGTCGTCGGCGTGCCCGGAGGTGGGCAGGACCATCAGGAGGAAGGACAGGCCGCCCAGCACCACCCCGATGGCGATCTTGTTGGAGGCGTGCGGCTGGCGCTTGCCCATCCGCACCCACACGGCGGCGACCACGGGGGCCAGCGCGACCTCGAAGGCGCCGAGCGCGGACGCGTACCAACTGACCGGGAAGTCGAAGCCGAGGAGGTGCGTCTCGGTGTTCGACGCCGCGAGCAGCATCATCGTCGAGTACGCCTGGAACAGGATGAAGTTGAACGCCACGGACGCCAGGAACAGGACGACGTACGGCCGCAGCCGGCCCTTCTCCTCGGCCGTCACCCGGGGGCTGCGGAACATCACCGCGAAGTAGACCACCGGCGCGATCACCGAGATCAGCGTGAGGACGTCCACGAAGCGGTCCATCGTCAGCCAGCCGGCCAGCGCGAGCAGCGTGCAGACGGCGGCCACCACGACCAGGCCGGCGACGATCACGCGGACGGCGCCGCGCATCTTCTGCGGCGGCAGCGCGAACTCCGCGCGGTCCTTGCGGCCCGCGAGGTGGCGGCGGCCGGTGACGTACTGGACCAGGCCCAGCGTCATGCCGATCGCGGCGGCCGAGAAGCCCCAGTGCCAGCCCCGGTGGTCGGCGAGCCAGCCGGTGACCAGGGGGCCGAGGAAGGCGCCGATGTTGATGCCCATGTAGTAGAGGGCGAATCCGGCGTCCCGGCGCTCGTCGGCGGTCCGGTAGAGCTTGCCGACCATGTTGGCGACGTTGGGCTTGAGCAGGCCGGTGCCGGCGCTGATCAGGCCGAGGCCGATCCAGGTGAAGGCGTCGGTGGGCACGGCCATCGCGTAGTGGCCGCAGGCGATCAGGACGCCGCCCCACAGCACGGCCCGGTAGGAGCCGAGGATGCGGTCGGCGAGCCAGCCGCCGGCCACGGACACCAGGTAGACGAGGGTGCCGTAGGCCGCGCCGAGGGAGGCCGCGTTGCCCGGGTCCACGCCCATGCCGCCGTCCGCGACGGCGGCCGCGAAGTAGAGCACCAGGATCGCCTGCATGCCCAGGAAGGAGAAGCGCTCCCACACCTCCAGGCCGGACAGGGTCATCAGGCCCTTCGGCTGGCCGAAGAAGGCGGTGTCGTCGCCCGGGGGCGGCTGCGCGTCCCGGGGGCCGGCCGCCGGGCCGGAGGGACGGGACGCGTCGGGCTGGGGGTCGGGCTCCGTGTGGGACAAAGGGCTCTCTCCCGGTCGTATCGGCTCACCACGAACATACCGGTGCGCTTCGGACCGCGCCCGGGGGCGGCGCGGGGGCGCGGCCGGCCTCGGACGGTGGTGCGGGCAACAGGGCGGGGGCCTCGGTGATCGAAAGTCGACGGGATAGGCTGACTTGTTAAGTGATGCCAGCGACAGATCGACAATCCGTTTGATCGTCAGCAGACAGGAGTAACCCTCGTGACCGTCGTCGGGCCGTTCGGACTGAGCGTGCGGGACCAGGCTCTTGAGACCGATGTCCAGACCGGACTGGCCGCCGTCGAGGAGGGGCTCCTCGACGCGACCAAGAGCGAGGTGCCGTTCATCACGGAGGCCGCGCAGCACCTCCTCCGCGCGGGCGGCAAGCGTTTCCGGCCGCTCCTGGTGATGCTGTCCTCGCAGTTCGGCGACCCGTACGCGCCCGGCGTCGTGCCGTCGGCGGTGGTGGTCGAGCTGACCCATCTGGCGACGCTGTACCACGACGACGTCATGGACGAGGCGGACGTGCGGCGCGGGGTGCCGAGCGCGAACTCGCGCTGGGGCAACTCGGTCGCGGTCCTCACCGGGGACTTCCTCTTCGCCCGCGCCTCGCACATCCTCGCGGACCTGGGGCCGGAGGCCGTACGCATCCAGGCGGAGGCGTTCGAACGCCTGGTCACCGGCCAGATCCTGGAGACGGCGGGCCCGCGCGACGGGCGCGACCCGATCGAGCACTACCTGGACGTCATGTCCGGCAAGACCGGCTCGCTGGCCGCCGTCTCCTGCCGCTTCGGCGCGATGATCTCGGGCGCCGACGAGAGCGTCGTCGACATCCTGACGCAGTACGGGGAGCGGCTCGGCACCGCCTTCCAGCTCGCCGACGACGTGCTGGACATCGCCAGCGACAGCCACGAGTCCGGCAAGACCCCCGGCACCGACCTGCGCGAGGGCATCCCCACCCTGCCGGTGCTGCACCTGCGGGCGATGGCCGCTGCGCAGGGGCGGCCCGAGGACGTCGAGCTGTGCGAGCTGCTCGACGGGGACCTGTCGGGCGACGCGGAGCTGGCGGAGGTGCTGCGCCGGCTGCGGGTGCACCCCGCCCTCGCGCAGGCCAGGCGGGACACCGTGCGGTACGCGGAGGAGGCCAGGGCGGCGCTGGCCCCGCTGCCGGACTGCTACGCGAAGTCGGCGCTGGCGGAGCTGTGCGACGCGGTGGTGCACCGGGCGGGATGAGGGCGCGGGGCCGTGGAGCCGGTCGCGGCGGCCGTGAGGCCGCCCGGGAAGGCCGCGCGGCAGCCCGGAGAGACCATGGACCGGGCGGGAACGCTGTAGGAGCCACCTGTTTTCTGTACCCCCTGGCGGGGGAGAAGCGGGTGGCTTCTGTCATCCCGTGGGTGTACGTGAGGTTGGTGCCGGGGGTTGACGTATCGCGGCCGGTGATTTGGTCTGATGGAGGGGCGCAGGGGAACACGGCAGTAACACGGCCGCCAACCACGGAGGTAGAGCACACATGGCACCGAACGGCATGGCACCGAACGACACGGCTCGGAGCACCACGGACACCACGGGCGGAGTGCGCCGCCGCAGGGCCGCGCGGTACGTCGTGCCGGTCGCGGTGGCGGGCGTCGCGGCGGCGACCATCGGGCTCGTCCCGGCCCTCGCCAGCGCGGGGGACCCCGACCTGCCGCAGCTCACCGCCCAGCAGCTCATCGAGAAGATCGCCGCGTCCGACACCGAGCAGCTCTCCGGCAACGTCAAGATCACCACGGATCTCGGCCTGCCGAACCTGGACGGGCTCGCCAAGCAGTTCGGCGGGGCCGAGGGCGCCAAGGGCAAGGGCTCCGGAGCCGACCCGCAGGCCCAGCTCACCAAGCTCGTCTCGGGCACGCACACGCTGCGCGTCGCGGCCGACGGCCCGGAGCGGCAGAAGGTCTCGATCCTGGACGACGCCGCCGAGTACAGCCTCATCCACAACGGCGACGAGGTCTGGGCGTACGACAGCGCCTCCAACGAGGCCTTCCACGCCAAGGCCCCCGAGTCCTCGGACGCCGCCAGGCCCGGCAAGCGGCAGAAGCTGCCCGAGGGGGCGCCGGCCACGCCCAAGGAGTTCGCCGAGCAAGCGCTGAAGATGGCCGGGAAGGACACCTCGGTCACCGTCGACGGCACCGCGCAGGTGGCCGGCCGGGACGCCTACCAGCTCAGCGTGAAGCCCAAGCAGTCCGGCTCCACGGTCTCCGACATACGGGTCGCGGTGGACGCGCGGACGGGGACGCCGCTGAAGTTCACGCTGCTGTCCACTGACGGCGGCAAGCCGGTCGTCGAGGCGGGCTTCACCAAGATCGACTTCGCCGCGCCGGCCGCGGGCACCTTCGACTTCACGCCGCCCAAGGGCGCGAAGGTCACCGAGGCCGACAAGCTGGACGGTCCGAAGAACCACCGGAACGACAAGGGCGCACCGGACTTCGGCCTCGGCAAGGAGCTCGGCAGGGGCGGCCCCGGTGACGTCAAGGTCATCGGCGAGGGCTGGACCTCGGTCGCCCAGCTCGGCGCCAAGAACGCCGCGCCCGCCGGGGGCAAGGGCAAGGACCAGTTGCCGCCGCAGGCCCAGGGCCTGATGGACTCGCTCGGCGCCAAGGTCTCCGGTTCGTTCGGCGAGGGCCGTGTCTTCTCGACCCGCCTGGTCAACGCCCTGATGACGGACGACGGCCGGGTGTTCGTCGGCGCGGTCACCAAGGACGCCCTGGTGAAGGCGGCCAACGAGGCCAAGTAGGCCCGACGCGGGAGGAGTGGGGATCGGATGGGGGACGGGCCGCCGTCGGCGGAAGGAGCGGCGGGCGGGGACGAACGGGTCCCGGCCCGCGGCGGACCGGTGATCGAGACCCGGGGGCTCACCAAGCGGTTCCGCGGTGGGCAGCTCGCCGTCGACGGGCTCGACCTGTCCGTCCCCGCCGGGAGCGTCTTCGGCTTCCTCGGGCCCAACGGCTCGGGGAAGACCACCACCATCCGCATGCTGATGGGGCTGATCGAACCGACCTCCGGCACGGCCCGGGTGCTGGGGCGGCCCATGCCGGCCGCCGCCAGGGCCGTACTGCCGAAGGTCGGAGCGCTCATCGAGGGGCCCGCACCGTACGGGTTCCTGTCCGGCCGCGACAACCTCCTGCGGTACGACAGCGCCGACCCCACCGCCGACCCGCGCACCCGCGGGGCGCGGGTGGCAGCGGCCCTGGACCGGGTCGGGCTGACGCCCGCGGCCGGAAAGAAGGCGCGGGCGTACTCGCTGGGGATGAAGCAGCGGCTCGGCCTCGCCGCCGCCCTGCTCCACCCCCGTGACCTGCTGGTTCTCGACGAGCCGACCAATGGCCTCGATCCGCAGGGGATGCGGGAGATCCGCGCCCTGGTGCGGGAGCTGGCCGGTGAGGGCACCACCGTCTTCCTCTCCTCCCACCTGCTCGACGAGATCGAGCAGGTGTGCACGCACGCCGCGGTGATGGCGAAGGGGCGGCTGGTCGTCCAGGGGCCGGTCGCCGAGCTGGCGGCGGGCGCGCGGGGACGGCTCGTGGTCACCACTCCCGATCCGGGCGAGGCGGTGCGGGTGCTCAAGGAGCACGGGGTGACGGACGTGGAGGCGGAGGAGGGACGGGTCACCGGCAGCCTCCCGGGGCCCGGGTCCGGTGCGGGGGCGTCCGGGTCCGAGGCGTCCGGGTCCGAGGCGTCCGGGCTCGCGGAGCTGAACGCCGCCCTGGTGCACGCCGGGGTGCGGGTCACCGGGTTCGGGGCCGAGCGGGCCTCGCTGGAGGACGCGTTCGTCGCGCTGACCGGGGAGGGCTTCGATGTCGCGGGCTGAGACGGCGACCCGGGAGCGGAGGGTGAGCCCGCTGTGGACGTTCGGGCTGCTGCGGTCCGAGCTCGCGGTGACCTTCCGGCGCTGGCGCACCCTGGTGCTGCTGGTCGTGCTGGCCGGCGTGCCCGTACTGATCGGCATCGCGATCAAGGTGGAGTCCAGCGGCTCCCCGGAGTCCGGCGGCGGTGGCGACGGGCCCGCCTTCTTCTCGCAGATCACCCAGAACGGGCTCTTCCTGGTCTTCGCCGCGCTCGCCGCCACGCTGCCGGTGTTCCTGCCGATGGCCGTCGGTGTCGTCGCGGGCGACGCGATCGCCGGTGAGGCGCATGCCGGGACCCTGCGCTACCTGCTGGTCGCACCCGCCGGAAGGACGCGGCTGCTGCTCGCCAAGTACGCGACCACCCTGGTGTTCTGCCTGGTCGCGACCCTGGTGGTGGCGGCGTCCGCGCTCGCGGTGGGGGCGCTGCTGTTCCCGGTCGGCGAGGTGATGACGATCTCCGGGGTGCCGATCGGCTTCGGGGAGGGGCTGCTGCGGGCCCTGGCGGTCGCCGTGGCCGTCGCCGTCTCGCTGACCGGGTTCGCGGCCATCGGGCTGTTCGTCTCGACGCTGACCAACAGCGGCATCGCGGCCATGGCGGCCACCGTCGGACTGCTGATCACCGTCCAGATCCTCGACACGATTCCGCAGCTCGACGCGCTCGGCCCCTACCTCTTCCCGCACTACTGGCTGTCCTTCGCGGACCTGCTGCGCGAGCCGGTCCACTGGGACGAGCTGGGGAAGAACCTCGCGATGCAGGGCGTGTACGCGGCGGTGTTCGGGTCGGCTGCGTGGGCGCGGTTCACCGGCCGGGACATCACGGTCTGAGCCGCGCCCCGGAGGCGAGGAGGGCCGGAGGGGGAGCGGGCCGGGCCCGCACACTCCCCTCCGGCGTACGGGACCGGCCCTGAGCCTGTGCCGTGCCGAGCCGTCCCCCGATGCGGCTCGACACGACACGGACCGTTCCCCCTCGGTTCGCTATTGTTGGAGTCTGTCCTTCCGCTGTCAATACGCGTCGTACCGCCGCCCGGATACACTCCCCGCGTGAGCGCGACGCCTCCCAACCCGCAACGGCGCAGCGAGCGGTCCCGGCAGGCGATCCTCGCGGCAGCCATCGAGCTGTGCACGGAGAAGGGATACGTCGGAGTCACGGTCGAGGCGATCGCCGCCCGGGCGGGCGTCAGCAAGAAGACGATCTACCGCTGGTGGCCCTCGAAAGGCTTCGTCCTGCTGGAGGCCCTGGCCCAGCGCACCGACTCGCACGCGCCGTTCCCGGACACCGGCCACCTCGCCGCCGACCTCTACGCGCAGATGACCGGCGTGGTCCGGTTGCTGACCACACCGCCCTTCGGACCGGCGTACATCGGCATCCTCTCGGAGCTGCACCACGACCCGGAGCTCACCGCGGCCGTTCACGAACAATTCATCACCCCGCGCTTCACCGCCGCCGTGAACCGCCTCAAGAGCGCCCAGCGGCAGGGCCGGCTGTCCGCGGACGCCGACCTGGAGCTGGCGGTCGAGCTGCTCTACGGCCCGCTCTACTACCGGTACGCCCTGCGCAAACCGGCGCACACCGCCGAGCGGATGGCGGAGCTGGTCGACCACGTGCTGCGGACGCTGGACTGCCGCCCCTGACGCGGTCGTGTCGCGCGTCGGGGGCGGCAGGGTTCAGTGTCGTGCTCGGGTCACCGGGCCACCGGCCCGCCCGGTTCGCCGGCTCATGCGGTTCGCCGGCTCACGCGGCTCAGAAGGTGAGCTTCCAGCTGTTCAGCGTGCCGGTGTCCTGCGCCGCGACGTCCTGGACGCGCAGCTTCCACGTCCCGTTCGCCGCCTCGCTGGAGGCGTTCACCGTGTACGTCGCCACGATGTCGTCCGCCGAGTCGCTGCCGGAGTTCTTCAGCCGGTACGCGGTCCCGTCCGGGGCGAGCAGGTCGAGGACCAGGTCGCCGCGGTAGGTGTGCTTGATGTTCACCGACACCTTGAGCGTGGCGGGCGCGTTGCCGGTGCGGCCCGCGACGGCGATCGACGAGGTCACGGCCGCGCCGGCGTCGGGGATCGCCACCGGGGTGGTGTTCTCGTAGTCCGTGCCCGGGGGAGTGGTGCCGCCCGCCGACAGGGTCCACAGCGCGTGCGCGATCGCGTCGCTGTTGCGGTCCAGGGCGGTGTCGTTGATGTTCGTCAGGCTGTCGCACGAGGAGTGGTAGCAGCGGTCGAAGGCCTGGCCGGAGGTGCCGCCCCACTTCTGCGCCTGCGCCGCCGACTTGGTCCGGCTGGCCCCGGTGAACAGGCCGCCGACCGGAATGCCGACGTTCTTGAAGCTGGCGTGGTCGCTGCGGCCGTCGCCCTCGGTCTCGATCTCGGTCGGCACGCCCAGGCCCGTGTAGAAGTCCTTGAAGGTCTTCTCGATGGTCGGGTCGTCGTCGTAGACGAAGTAGCCCGGGTTCGGCGAGCCGATCATGTCGAAGTTGAGGTAGCCCGCGAACTTCGCGCGCTCGGTCGACGGGAGGCCGTTGACGTACGCCTTCGAGCCGATCAGTCCCAGCTCCTCCGCGCCCCACCAGCCGAAACGCAGGTGCTTGTCCGGCTTCAACTGGGCGCGGGAGACGGCGAGCGCGGCCTCCAGGACGGCTGCGGAGCCGGACCCGTTGTCGTTGATCCCGGCCCCGGAGGACACGGAGTCCAGGTGCGCGCCGGCCATCAGGACCTTGTTCGGGTCGCCGCCCGGCCAGTCGGCGATCAGGTTGTAGCCGGTGGCGCCGCTGGCGGTGAAGGTCTGCACCGAGGTGGTGAACCCGGCCGCGTCCAGCTTGGCCTTCACGTAGTCGATGGACGCCTTGTAACCGGCGCGGCCGTGCGCGCGGTTGCCGCCGTTGGCGGCGGCTATCTGGGAGAACTGGGAGAGGTGCGCCTTGACGTTGGCGAGCGGGATGTCGGGGGCGGCGACCGCCGCCGTCGTGCGGGTGGGAGCGGGCGCCGCGGCGGTCGCACCGGCGGTGGTGGCGAGCAGACCGGTCACGGCGAGCGCGGACACGGCCGCGACGCGCAGGGCGCCGGGCCGGGGCGTGCCGGATCTGCTGCGGGTGAAGGCGGAGAGCGTCATGTGGGGGCTCCGGATTCCGAACGGGGACGGGACGGAAACGTACGAGAACTGGCCGAACAGGTGGGTCTGGTACGGCAGTTGAGCGGTGACGCGTGCGCTGTGCGTGCTGATGTTCAGCGAGAGTTCGTGTCACCGTCAAGAGCGGGTTCCGGTCAGGTGTGTTCGGATAGCGGAACGGGGTGATCGGGAACGGTCGCGCGGGGCGTCGTGCGACCCGGGCGGCGGGAGCGGCGGGCGCCGGGCCGACCGGCCGGTGCGCATCCGACGCGTCCGGCCGGCACCCCCTCACGTCGCGGACATCACCCGCCCCTCACGTCGCGGACACCACCCGCCCGTCCGCCAACTCCAGCTCCGTGCCCGTGAATCCGCTCCGGAAGCGGCGGTCGTGCGAGACGACCACCACCGCGCCCGGATACGCCGCCAGCGCCTGCTCCAGTTCCTCCACCAGGGCGAGCGCGATGTGGTTCGTCGGTTCGTCCAGTACGAGGAGGTCGGCGGGCCGTGACACCAGCCGGGCCAGCTCCAGACGGCGGCGCTGGCCGACGGACAGGGCCGAGACCGCTACGGAGAGATCGGCGGGCCGGAACAGCCCGAGCGCGAGCAGCTCCTCCGCGTACTCCTCGGGAAGGCCGGGCCGCCCGGCGGCGAACGCGGCGAGCAGGGGCCGCCGGTCGTCGGAGCGGTCGGGCTCCTGGTGCAGGTGTCCCAGGTTCTCGGGTCGTACGACGGTCCCCGTGTCCGGCGCGAGGTCCCCGGCGAGCACGCGCAGCAGCGTGGACTTGCCCGCGCCGTTGGGGCCCGAGACGAGCAGGCGTTCACCGGGCTTGACGATCAGCTCGGGCAGGTGGAGGCGGCCGGCGACGACGATGTCCCGCAACTCGGCCACGGTGGGCGGCTGTTTCCCGGCCGTCCGCAGTTCCACGTGGAACGAAAGCGGAACGGGCGGGGCCGGTACGGGGTGGGCCCGCAGCGCCTCCAGGCGCCGACGGGCTTCGCGCACGCGGCCGGACAGCTTGGCCTCGCTGGACCTGCGGTGCTTGCCGAAGCCCTGACCGGGGTCCTTGCCGGTGGCGGCGAGCCGTTGGCCCGCGGCTGCCACCAGGGCTTCGGTGGAGGCCAGTTCGTCGGTCCACTGCTGGTGCTCCTGCGCCCAGCGGGCCCGCGCGGCGGCCTTCGCGGTGCGGTAGCCCTGCCAGCCGTCGCCGTACCGGGTGACCGCGGCCAGGTCGCGGTCCACCTCCCAGACGGTGTCGGTGACCCGCTCCAGGAAGGCCCGGTCGTGCGTCACCGCGAGGACGGTGCCGCGGTGGGCGCGCAGCCGGTCCTCCAGCCAGGCGGTGGCGGGCCGGTCGAGGTGGTTGGTCGGCTCGTCGAGGAGGAGGAGTTCGGGGTCGGCGGCCAGTACGCAGGCCAGCGCGAGCCGGGACTGCTCGCCGCCGGAGAGGGAACCGAGGGCGCGGTCCCGGGTGATCCGGGCCAGGCCCAGGTGGTGCAGGGCGGAGTCGACGCGGGCGTCGGCCTCGTAGCCGCCGCGGTCCTGGTAGGCGGCGAGGAGGTCGCCGTAGGCGTCCAGGGTGGCGTCGGTCAGGTCTGCTTCCGCCGCGCGCAGCGCCGCTTCGAGGGCGCGCAGGTCGGCGAGGGCGGTGTCGACGGCGTCCTGGACGGTGAGGTGGCCGGGGAGGGCGAGGGTCTGGGCGAGATGGCCGACGCCGCCGGGGAAGGCGACGGTGACCTCGCCCTCGTCGGGGGCGAGCTCGCCGGCGATCAGGCGCAGGAGGGTGGTCTTTCCGGAACCGTTCTCGCCGACGACCGCGGCCTTCTCGCCGGGGCGCAGGGAGAGGTCGACGCGGTCGAGGACGGTGCGGTCGCCGAAGGTCTTGGAGACGGCGTGGAGGGAGAGCTGGGCGGGCATGGAGGTCCCCTGGGGAGGCGTGTCTACGGGCTGCGATTCCTCGTGCGGGTACGCGGGCGCGGGCACGCGGGGGCGGCGGGGGAGGGGTGAGACCCTTCGACCCCGGCGCACGGGTGTCCGCGTGCGGCGCGTTCGCGGGAGGAATTACAGGAAGTAGAAGTGCCTGGCCATGCTTCGAGGCTAGCGCGGGGGGTGTGGATCTGTCCCCCGCATTTCCCGCCGGGGGCGGGGGAGTGAGGCGTCGCACGTGCGGGTGCGAGGTGGCTGAGCCGTTGTCTGTGCGGGTGCGTCGTGGCTGGTCGCGCGGTTCCCCGGGCCTCTGACGGCATGCCCTCCGGGCAGCCGTCCCCGTCCCCGGGCACGTCCTACCGGCCGGGCCCCGCCACCGCTCCCGGTTCGGCGACCGGGACGGGCTCGGCCGGCGCGGGTCCCGCCAGGGCCCGTGCGCGCGCCGCCCGCGCCCCCCGGGCCGTCCGGATCGCGTCCCACGTCAGCAGCGTCAGCGCCAGCCACACCAGCGCGAACCCCGCCCACCTCTCCAGCGGCATCTCCTCCCGGAAGTACACGACCCCGAGCACGAACTGGAACACCGGCGCCAGATACTGCAGCAGCCCCAGTGTGGACAGCGGCACCCGCACCGCCGCCGCCCCGAAGCAGACCAGCGGCACCGCCGTCACCAGCCCCGTCGCCACCAGCAGCGACGCGTGCCCGACCCCGTGCCCGCCGAAGGCGAGACCCCCCGAGGCGCCGAGGAAGAGCAGATAGCCCAGCGCGGGCAGGAAGAGCACGGCGGTCTCGGCGGCCAGCGACTCCAGGCCGCCCAGGTTCACCTTCTTCTTGACCAGGCCGTACGTCGCGAAGGAGAAGGCCAGGACCAGGGAGATCCACGGCGGCTGCCCGTACCCGACGGCCAGGACCAGCACCGCCGCCGCCCCGATCCCGACCGCCGTCCACTGCAGGGGCCGCATCCGTTCGCCCAGCAGCAGGACGCCCATCGCGATGGTGACCAGGGGGTTGATGAAGTAGCCCAGCGACGCCTCCACCACGTGGCCGGAGTTGACCGACCAGATGTACAGGCCCCAGTTGACGGTGATGACGGCCGCCGCCAGGGCTATCAGGCCCAGCTTCTCCGGCCGGCGCAGCAGTTCGCGGATCCAGGCCCAGCGCCGTACGAAGAGCAGGGCGATCACGACCACGCCCAGGGACCACACCATCCGGTGCGCCAGGATCTCGACCGCCCCGGCCGGCTTCAGCAGCGGCCAGAAGAGGGGGACGACGCCCCACATCCCGTACGCCCCGACCCCGTACAGCAATCCCGTCCGCTGTTCGTTCTTCTCCTGCTCCACCGGCCTGGCCTCCCGCCCCGAAACACACCCTGACGTCCGAAGGTAAGCCCGCCCGACCCCGCATGTCATGCCCGTCCCGCGATACGGTCATGACCGCCCGGCGGCTTCCGGAAGCACGAAAGGGCGCCCGGTCGCGCGGACCGGACGCCCCCAGGCGCGGACGGGGTCAGCCGACGACCGTCCAGGTGTCCTTGCCCGCCAGGAGCGCCCCCAGGTCGCCCTTGCCGTCGCGCTCGACCGCGGCGTCCAACTGGTCCGCCATGAGCGTGTCGTACACCGGGCGCTCGACCGAGCGGAAGACGCCGATCGGGGTGTGGTGCAGGGTGTCGGGGTCGGCGAGCCGGGAGAGTGCGAAGGCCGTGGTCGGGGAGGCCGAGTGGGCGTCGTGGACCAGGATCTGCGACTGGTTCTCCTCGGTCACCGCGACGACCTTCAGGTCACCGGTCCGCTGGTCGCGTACGACGCCCTTCGAGCCCTCCGCGCCGAAGCGGATCTGCTCGCCGTGCGTCAGCCGGATGACCGCCTCCTCCGCCTGCTGCTTGTCCTTGAGGACCTCGAAGGCGCCGTCATTGAAGATGTTGCAGTTCTGGTAGATCTCGACGAGGGCGGTGCCCGGGTGGTCGGCGGCCTGGCGCAGTACCTCGGTGAGGTGCTTGCGGTCGGAGTCGACGGTGCGCGCGACGAAGGACGCTTCGGCGCCGATGGCGAGCGACACCGGGTTGAAGGGGGCGTCGAGCGAGCCCATCGGGGTGGACTTGGTGATCTTGCCGACCTCGGAGGTGGGGCTGTACTGGCCCTTGGTGAGGCCGTAGATCCGGTTGTTGAACAGCAGGATCTTGAGGTTGACGTTGCGGCGCAGGGCGTGGATGAGGTGGTTGCCGCCGATGGAGAGGGCGTCGCCGTCGCCGGTGACGACCCAGACGCTCAGGTCGCGGCGGGAGGAGGCCAGTCCGGTCGCGATGGCCGGGGCGCGGCCGTGGATCGAGTGCATCCCGTAGGTGTTCATGTAGTACGGGAAGCGGGAGGAGCAGCCGATGCCCGAGACGAAGACGATGTTCTCCTTCGCCAGGCCGAGTTCGGGCATGAAGCCCTGGACGGCGGCGAGGACCGCGTAGTCGCCGCAGCCGGGGCACCAGCGCACTTCCTGGTCGGACTTGAAGTCCTTCATGGACTGCTTCGCCTCGGCCCGCGGGACCAGTGACAGGAGTGTCCTGCCGGTCTGCTCCTGGGTCGTCGTCTCAGTCATCGATGGCCTCCTTGAGGGCCGTTGCGAGCTGCTCGGCCTTGAACGGCATTCCGTTGACCTGGTTGTAGGAGAGTGCGTCCACGAGGTACTTGGCGCGGATCAGCGTGGCGAGCTGGCCGAGGTTCATCTCGGGGACGACCACCTTGTCGTAACGCCTCAGGACCTCTTCGAGATTCCTCGGGAAGGGGTTCAGGTGGCGCAGGTGGGCCTGTGCGATGGGCCGGCCCTCCGCGCGCAGCCGGCGTACGGCGGCGGTGATCGGGCCGTACGTCGAGCCCCAGCCGAGGACGAGGGTGCGGGCGTTCGCCGGGTCGTCGACCTCGACGTCGGGGACCGCGATGCCGTCGATCTTGGCCTGGCGGGTGCGGACCATGAAGTCGTGGTTGGCCGGGTCGTAGGAGATGTTGCCGGTGCCGTCCTGCTTCTCGATGCCGCCGATGCGGTGTTCGAGGCCGGGGGTGCCGGGCACCGCCCAGGGGCGGGCCAGGGTTTCCGGGTCGCGCTTGTACGGCCAGAAGACCTCGGTGCCGTCGGCCAGGGTGTGGTTGGGGCCGGTCGCGAACCGCACCCGCAGGTCGGGGAGTTCGTCGACCTCGGGAACCCGCCAGGGCTCCGAGCCGTTGGCCAGGTAACCGTCGCTCAGCAGGAAGACCGGGGTGCGGTAGGTCAGCGCGATCCTCGCCGCGTCGATCGCCGCGTCGAAGCAGTCGGCGGGCGTGCGCGGTGCGACGACCGGCACCGGGGCCTCGCCGTTGCGCCCGTACATGGCCTGGAGCAGGTCCGCCTGTTCGGTCTTGGTGGGCAGTCCGGTGGAGGGGCCGCCGCGCTGGATCGCCACGACGAGCAGCGGCAGCTCCAGGCTGACCGCGAGGCCGATGGTCTCGGACTTCAGGGCGACGCCGGGACCCGAGGTGGTGGTCACCGCGAGCTGCCCGCCGAACGCGGCCCCCAGCGCGGCGCCGATCGCGGCGATCTCGTCCTCGGCCTGGAAGGTCCGTACGCCGAAGTTCTTGTGCCTGGAGAGCTCGTGCAGGATGTCGGAGGCCGGGGTGATCGGGTACGAGCCGAGGTAGAGCGGCAGGTCCGCCTGGTGCCCGGCCGCGATCAGGCCGTACGCCAGGGCCAGGTTCCCGGAGATGTTGCGGTACGTGCCCGGGGGGAAGGCGGTGGTGGCCGGGGCCACCTCGTAGCTCACCGCGAAGTCCTCGGTGGTCTCGCCGAAGTTCCAGCCCGCCCGGAACGCGGCCACGTTCGCCTCGGCGATGTCGGGCTTCTTGGCGAACTTCTGCCGCAGGAACGCCTCCGTGCCCTCGGTGGGACGGTGGTACATCCAGCTCAGCAGACCCAGCGCGAACATGTTCTTGCTGCGGCCCGCGTCCTTGCGGGAGAGCCCGAAGTCCTTCAGGGCCTCGACGGTGAGCGTGGTCAGCGGCACCGGGTGGACGCTGTAGCCGTCCAGCGAGCCGTCCTCCAGCGGGGAGGTCTCGTACCCCACCTTGGCCATCGGGCGCTTGGTGAACTCGTCGGTGTTGATGATGATCTCGGCCCCGCGCGGCACATCGGCGATGTTCGCCCGCAGCGCGGCCGGGTTCATCGCCACCAGCACGTTCGGGGCGTCGCCCGGGGTGAGGATGTCGTGGTCGGCGAAGTGGAGCTGGAACGACGAGACGCCGGGCAGGGTGCCGGCGGGGGCGCGGATCTCGGCCGGGAAGTTCGGCAGGGTCGACAGGTCGTTGCCGAACGACGCGGTCTCCGACGTGAAGCGGTCGCCGGTGAGCTGCATGCCGTCACCGGAGTCGCCCGCGAAGCGGATGATCACCCGGTCCAGGCGGCGGACTTCCTTCGCTGCCGGGGGCGCCGGGGGCCGCTGGTCCCCGCCTGCTGGGGGCCGGTTGTCCCCGTCGTTCCCGTCGGCCTGCTCGGCCGGGCTACTGACCTGGCTGGTCACTGAACTGGACCTCCCTCAGAGGCGGCTGTTCCGGGGCGGCCGGCCGACCGGCCACCCGTGGCCACCCTACGTCCGCACGGGGTGGCAACCGGGGGGTGCTCAGGGATCGGACGTGCTTTTGAGACACCGGACTGTCCTGATGCCGCACGGCCGCACCCCCCCTGGCTCCCCCTCCGGGTACCCCCGGAAGGGGAGACGCCCCGGCCCGTCCCGCGGTTCTGGTTCCGGGGCCCGCCGCGGCGGCACCCCGGTCCCCGCAGGTCAGGAGTTGAGGTAGGTGAGCACCGCCAGCACCCGGCGGTGGTCCCCGACGCTCGGCGAGAGGCCCAGCTTCAGGAAGATGTTGCTCACGTGCTTCTCCACCGCGCCGTCGCTCACCACGAGCTGCTTGGCGATCGCCGAGTTGGTCCGCCCCTCGGCCATCAGGCCGAGGACCTCCCGCTCGCGCGGGGTCAGCCCCGCGAGCACGTCCTGCTTGCGGCTGCGCCCCAGCAACTGGGCCACCACCTCGGGGTCCAGGGCCGTACCGCCCCTGGCCACCCGTACGACGGCGTCCACGAACTCGCGCACCTCGGCGACGCGGTCCTTCAGCAGATAGCCGACCCCGGTGCTGGACCCGGCGAGCAGTTCGGTGGCGTACTGCTCCTCCACGTACTGCGACAGCACCAGCACCCCGATGCCGGGATGGTCCCTGCGCAGCCGCACCGCGGCCCGCACCCCCTCGTCGGTGTGCGTCGGCGGCATCCGCACGTCCGCCACCACCACGTCCGGCAGCTCCCCCTGCGCGGCGAGGTCCGCGACCGTCTTGACCAGCGCCTCCCCGTCACCGACCCCCGCGACCACGTCATGGCCGAGGTCGGTCAGCAACCGGGTCAGACCCTCCCGGAGCAGCACCGAGTCCTCGGCGATGACCACGCGCACCCTGTCTCCCACGACCACGTCTCTTCCTGCCCCCAGTAACCGGCGGACCGCACGCGCGATCCGTGTCGCGGACCGCACATGCGACCCGTGTCGCGGACCGCACACGCGATCCGCTCAGGGGCCAGCATCCCAGCATCCGAACCGTCGTGCCCCCGTGTGCGCGCCCGCGCACGCACGAACCGGGCCCCCCGGACGGATCCGGAGGGCCCGCGTCACGGGTCGGGGCTCAGCCCCGCCACGGCAGTTCGGCGGTGACGGTGGTCGGGCCGCCCACCGGGGAGTCCACCACCAGAACCCCGTCCACGGCGTCCAGCCGCTCACCCAGCCCGGCGAGACCCGAGCCGCGCGAGGCGTCCGCGCCGCCCCGCCCGTCGTCGGAGACCTGGAGCATCAGACGCCCGTCGGCGGCCCACACGTCGACCGAGGCACGGGTGGCCCGGGCGTGCTTGCTCACGTTCTGGAGCAGCTCCGAGACGGTGAAGTACGCGATGCCCTCGATCGCCGCCGCCGGGCGGGCCGGCAGGTCCACCTCCACCTGCACCGGCACCGTGCAGCGCGAGGCGATGGCGGACAGCGCCGCGTCCAGACCCCGGTCGGTGAGGACCGCCGGGTGGATGCCACGGGCCAGGTCGCGCAGCTCCTGAAGGGCGACCTTCACCTCGCCGTGCGCCTCGTCGACCATCCTCGCGGCGGCCTCCGGGTCCTCGGTCAGCTTCTCCTTCGCCAGCCCCAGGTCCATGGCCAGCGCCACCAGGCGGGCCTGTGCCCCGTCGTGCAGGTCGCGCTCGATACGGCGCAGGTCGGCGGCGGCGGTGTCCACGACCACGCCCCGGTCCGACTCCAGCTCGCTGACCCGGTGGTCCAGCGCGGACGCCCCGAGCAGCGCGGACACCGCGAACCGGTCCACGGACACCAGCGCCCGGGTCACCCACGGTGCGGCCAGCAGGACCACCAGGCCGACCGCGCTGGTCAGCAGCATGGCCACGGGCGCGTCGAGGCGGACCTCGTGGGACAGGTCGGTGTAGAGCAGGACGCCGCCGTCACCGGGGGCGGTCCAGGCGTACAGCGGATACGTGAACCCGGCCAGCCCGACGGACCAGAACACCGTCGCCACCACGAAGGAGAAGATCGCCCACGGCAGGTGCAGGAAGCCGTACAGCAGGTGCCGCCAGGACACGCCGGACTTCAGCACCGCCCCGATCCAGCCCATCACCCCCGGCTTGGCCCCGCGCGCCGGACGCGGCGGCGCCACGTCCAGGCCGAGCAGCGCTCGCGCCCGCTCCCGCTCCACCGCGCCGAGGCCGCGCATCGCCATCAGGCCGCCCGCCAGCAACGGGATGCCGATGAAGGTGACCAGCAGGCCGGCCCCGAGCGAGAGGGTGGTGGCCGCGAGGGAGAAGCCGACGAAGGCGAGCGGCAGGCCGACCAGTACGTAGGCCAGCTCCCGCCAGGCGCGGCCCTCGAACGGCGCACGCAGCACCGCCGGGACGCGGTGCCGCCGGGGCAGGTGTTCCCGGGTGCGGGGTGCGTAGTCCGTGGCCATGATTCGGGTCCGTTTCCTCAGGGGGCTCGTCGGCGGCGGGGCGCCGCGCGGGGGGTGCCGGCGGGGTGCCGGGCGGGGGGTGCCGGTGGGGTGCCGGGGGGGGGAGTGCCAGGCGGGGTCGTACCAAGACTGCACTGGCCGGGCGGGCGGAGCCGTGCCGGACGGTGCCTTCCCAGACTGCCCCCGCCCGGCGGTGCGGACCATGCGGTCAGTCACCGTCTCTTACGGGGGTTTTCCCTACCGGCACCGCCGGCACCGGCTCCGGCACCGGCCCCCGCGCCGCTCCCGGCCGTGCGCGGCCGCCAGGGCAGCTCGGCCGTCACCGTGGTGCCCGCGCCGGGCGGCGAGTCCACCGTGAACAGCCCGTCCACCGCGCCCAGCCGCTCCGCGAGCCCGGACATCCCTGTGCCGCCGTCCAGCCGGGCCCCGCCGCGCCCGTCGTCCCGTACCTGGATCAGCAGCCGGGGACCCGACCGCCACACCTCCACCGTCGCCGTACGCGCCCCGCTGTGCTTGCTGACGTTCTGGAGCAGCTCCGAGACGGTGAAGTACGCGATGCCCTCGATGGCCTCCGCCGGCCGCTCGGCCAGCTCGGCGCTGACCTTCACCGGCACCGTGCAGCGCGAGGCGATCGCGGAGAGGGCGGCGTCCAGGCCCCGGTCGGTGAGCACCGCCGGATGGATGCCCCGGGCCAGGTCCCGCAGCTCCTGCAGAGCGAGCTTCACCTCGCCGTGCGCCTCGCCGACCATCAGCGCCGCCGCCTCCGGGTCCTCCAGCAGCTTCTCCTTGGCGAGCCCGAGCCCCATCGCGAGGGCCACCAGCCGGGCCTGCGCCCCGTCGTGCAGGTCGCGTTCGATGCGCCGCAGGTCGGCGGCGGCGGTGTCCACCACGACGCCCCGGTCCGATTCCAGCTCCGCGATACGCCGCTCCAGCTCACCGGAGGGGAACAGCAGCCCGCGCACCATCGTCCGGTCGACGTTGGTCAGGCCCCGCACCACGAAGCCGAGCACCGGCCACAGCAGGAGGAGGCTCACCAGCGTCACCGCGAACGTCAGTACGCCCCACGGCAGCCGGACCACCGAGTACAGGATGCTCCGCCAGGCCACCGGGTCCTTCAGCGTCGACCACAGCCACGGGAAGAAGCCGTGCTGCGCGCGCGCCGCCCGCAGCGGACTCGGCTCCTCCACCCGCACCCCCAGCAGCGCGCGCGCCCGGGCCCGCTCCCAGCGGCCGAGCCCGCGCGCGCCCGTCAATCCGGCGGCCAGCAACGGCAGCCCGACCACCGTCACGGACAGCGCGACGCCGAAGGCGACGACGAGCACCGCGTACACGAAGCCCACCAGTGCCAGGGGGAGGTCGAGCAGCAGTTGCCCGACCTCCTTCCAGGTCTGCTTGCCGTACGCGAAGGCGGCGGGAGGTGGGAGCGGCGCGTCGGGAGGGGACGACGGGGGCGGCGGAGAGCCGGGCGGGTACGCACCGGGGCTGGCGGTCATGGCACAAGCCTGCCGGGTGCGGTCACCCCGCCGCCATGGGGTGGGCGTGTCACCGGGGGTGGGGACAACCCCACCCCCCCCCGCCGGGCCCGCTGGCTCGTACGCGACTGCTTACCAAGGGTTTACCAGGCCCTAGACTCCCGTGTCGTACAGATCGACGACGGACGGCGCCCCGAACGGCGGGAGCCGCGAGGCCAGGGAGCGAGGTTCGGGACGTGCCGGAACCGACCGTGCCGATCCAGGCGGCAACCCACCACGCGGCGGCGGCCGATCACGCGGCGGCAGCCGATCACGTGATGGCGGCCGACCACGCGGTGGTGGCCGATCACGCGGTGGTGGCCGCCTCCTACTTCCAGAGCTACTCGGTCGTCGGCCTGCTCGCCGTGATCGGCGTGCTCTTCGTCGCCGTGGCGTTCGGCGCGGGCCGCCTGCTGCGCCCGGTCGTGCCCACTCCCGAGAAGCTCCTGACGTACGAGTGCGGAGTCGACCCCGTCGGCGACGGCTGGGCGCACACCCAGGTCCGCTACTACGTCTACGCGTTCCTGTACGTGATCTTCGCCGTCGACGCGATCTTCCTCTTCCCGTGGGCGACGGTGTTCGCGGCGCCCGGATACGGCGCCACGACGCTGGTCGAGATGTTCGTCTTCCTCGGCTTCCTGGCCGTGGGTCTGCTGTACGCATACAAGAAGGGCGTCCTCGAATGGACGTGACCCCTGAGCCCCAGTCCGCCCCGGAGCCCCAGCCGCTCCCGGAACCGCGGCGCCTGGGAGTCCTCTCCCGCCTGGCCCCCGAGCCGATGAAGGTGGTCCTCAACTGGGGCCGCCGCTACAGCCTCTGGGTCTTCAACTTCGGCCTGGCCTGCTGCGCCATCGAGTTCATCGCGGCTTCCATGGCCCGCCACGACTTCATCCGGCTCGGCGTGATCCCCTTCGCGCCGGGCCCGCGCCAGGCCGACCTGATGGTCGTCTCGGGCACGGTCACCGACAAGATGGCCCCGGCCGTCAAGCGCCTGTACGAGCAGATGCCGGAGCCCAAGTACGTCATCTCCTTCGGCGCCTGCTCCAACTGCGGCGGCCCCTACTGGGACTCGTACTCCGTCACCAAGGGCGTCGACCAGATCATCCCGGTGGACGTGTACGTCCCGGGCTGCCCGCCGCGCCCCGAGGCGCTCCTGCAGGGCATCCTCAAACTCCAGGAGAAGATCGCCCGCGAGTCCCTGGCGGACCGCTACGGGGACGCGCCCGCCCGTCCGTCCGCCGCCTCCCTGCGCAGCGGCCTGCTTCCGCCCCCGCCCGCCCCGGGCACGGCCTCCCCCGGTACGGACACGGGGCCGTCCGCCTCCGGTACGGGAGCCACCGACGCGTCCGGAGGCGGGGCCCGATGACGATCGCCCACGACGGCCTGCCCGAGAACGTCACCGAGGTCTTCGGCCCGGAGGCCCGCGCCGAGCGCGCGTACGACCTGCTGACGGTCGACGTGCCGCCCGGCGCCTGGATCTCCGCCCTCGAAACCGCCCGCACCGAGCTGGCCTGCACCTACTTCGACTGGCTGAGCGCGGTCGACGAACCCGGCACGGGCTTCCTCGTCTCCGCCCACATCGTCTCCCTCGAAGGCCGTACGGTCCGCCGCCTGCTCGTGCGCACCACGGTCCCGCACTCCGCTCCCGCCCTGCCCACCGCGGTGGACGTCTTCGCGGGCGCGGCCTGGCACGAGCGCGAGACGCACGAGATGTTCGGCATCGACTTCACCGGCCACCCGCACCTGGCCCCGCTCCTGCTCCCGGACACCTTCGAGGGCCACCCCCTGCGCAAGGACTTCGTCCTGGCCGCCCGGGTGGCGAAGGCGTGGCCGGGCGCGAAGGAACCCGGCGAGTCCGAGCACGGCGGCCCCAAGCGCCGCCAGATGCTCCCCCCGGGCGTCCCCGACCCGAACGAATGGGGCCCCCTCAAGGGCCAGCTCCCGGCCGCCCCGGCCCGCCCGGCCCGCGCCCCTCGCACGGCAGGCGCAGCCCCGGCGACGGACCGCCCCGCCCGCCGCACCCGCACCGCGGGCGAGGGCTCGGCGTCGCAGGCCGAGGGTGCGGCTCCGGTCCGTCGCACCCGCACCGCGGGTGAAGGCTCGGCGTCGCAGGCCGAGGGCGCGGCTCCGCTCCGCCGTTCCCGTTCGGCGAGCGCGGGCTCGGCGTCGCAGGCCGCGCCGGGGGAGACGTCCGCCGCTCCGGACACGCCCGAGGCCGCCCCGGCACGCCCGCCGCGCCGCAACCGCACCGCGAGCGAGGGCTCAGCCTCCCAGACCGCCCCTGCCGTCCCCGCGTCCCCCGACACCCCTGTGCCCCCCGCCGACCCCGTTGCCCCCGACGCCCCCGACGCCCTCGGCCCCCTCGCGCCCGACGCCGGCAGCTCCCTTGGGCGGCGGGGCCGCCCCCCGGGGGCGGAACGGGCGGGCAAGGGGGCGGCCCCCGGCGGAGCCGAACCCCCCGTCACCCCCCGGCCCGCTCCCGACGCCGCCGCACCCCCCGCCGCCCCCCGGTCCGCCCCCGACCCCGCCTCCCCGCCCCGCCCCCCGGCGACCTCGGACGCCCCCTGGCACCACGCCCGCCCGGCCTTCGAGACCCCCGACCCGGGGCCCGGTCCCGGGACCGAACCCGGTCCCGCGGCCGAAGGGGCCGCGCCGGACAGCCCTCCGGACACGGACGCCCCGAAAAGCCGCAACGCCCCCGACGACACCCCCGACGACCACACCCCCGACACCCCCGCCGGAGGCGATCCCGCGTGAACGACGTACTCGACGTCGCCCTCCGCCTGCTCCTCGTCTTCGTGCTGTTCCTGGTCCTGCCCCTCCTGGTCGGCCAGACCGAGCACAAGGTGATGGCCCACATGCAGGGCCGCCTCGGCCCCATGTACGCCGGCGGCTTCCACGGCTGGGCCCAGCTCGTCGCCGACGGCGTGAAGTTCGCGCAGAAGGAGGACGTCGTACCGGCCGGCGCCGACCGCCGCGTCTTCCAGCTCGCCCCCGCCGTCGCCCTCCTCCCGTACCTCCTGGTCCTGCTCGTCATCCCGGTCGGCCCGAGCGAGTCCGCCGTCGGCCAGCAGATCGACGCGGGCATCTTCTACGTACTGGCCGTCATGGGCGTCGGCGTCCTCGGCTCCCTGATGGCGGGCTGGGCGTCGGCGAACAAGTTCTCCCTGCTGGGCGGCCTGCGCACCGCCGCCCAGCTCCTCGCGTACGAACTCCCCATGCTGCTGGCCGCCGCCTCGGTGGCCATGGCGGCGGGCACGCTCTCCCTCCCCGGCATCCTCGACGCCTGGCAGTGGTGGTGGCTGCCCTGGCAGTTGACCGGCGCGTTCGTCTTCTTCACGGCGGGCCTCGCCGAGCTGCAACGGCCCCCCTTCGACGCCCCGATCGCCGATTCGGAGATCATCTTCGGCGCGTACACGGAGTACACGGGCCTGCGCTTCGCCCTGTTCCTGCTCGCCGAGTACGCCGGCATCGTGATCGTCTGCGGCCTCACCACCGTCCTCTTCCTCGGCGGCTGGCACGGCCCCTGGAGTGCCGACGGGCTCGGCTGGGTCTGGACCCTGCTCAAGACCGCCGTCCTGGCCTTCGTCGTCATCTGGCTCCGCGTCAGCTATCCCCGCCTGCGCGAGGACCAGCTCCAGAAGCTGTCCTGGACCGTGCTCATCCCGCTCGCACTCGCGCAGATCGCGCTCACCGGCATCGTGAAGGTGGCGATCCAGTAGCCATGGCTGAGAACCTCCCGCCCACCCGGCCCCGCATCCCCGGCAGCGGCCTGGCCAAGGGCCTGGCCGTCACCCTCCGCACGATGACGAAGAAGACCGTCACCGCGCAGTACCCCGAGACGCAGCCCGAACTCCCGCCCCGCACCCGCGGCGTGATCGGCCTCTTCGAGGAGAACTGCACGGTGTGCATGCTGTGCGCCCGCGAGTGCCCCGACTGGTGCATCTACATCGACTCCCACAAGGAGACGGTGCCGCCCGCCGCCCCCGGCGGCCGCGAGCGCAGCCGCAACGTGCTCGACCGCTTCGCCATCGACTTCTCGCTCTGCATGTACTGCGGGATCTGCATCGAGGTGTGCCCCTTCGACGCGCTCTTCTGGTCGCCGGAGTTCGAGTACGCGGAGACCGACATCCACGAACTCACCCACGAGCGCGACAAGCTCCGCGAGTGGATGTGGACGGTTCCGGAGCCGCCCGCCCTCGATCCCGGCGCGGAGGAACCCAAGGAGATCGCGGCCGCCCGCAAGGCCGCCGAAAAACTCGCCGCCGCCCAGCAGACGGAAACCGCGGCCCCGCACCGGGCCGAGGCCACGCCGCGGGACCGCACGGAACAGGAGGGGCCGGCGTGATCCCCACGACCCTCATCCCCGACCCCGCCCTCCCCCTCGCCGCCGCCGGCCCCGGCTTCCTCTCCCCGACCGGCGTCGAGATCGCCTTCCTCCTCGTCGGCCTGGTCACCCTCGGCGCGGCCGTCATCACCGTCACCACCAGGCAACTGGTGCACGCCGCCCTCTGGCTGGTCGTGGCCCTCGGCGGTCTCGCCGTCGAGTACCTGCTCCTCACCGCCGAGTTCATCGCCTGGGTCCAGGTCCTGATCTACGTCGGCTCGGTCGTCGTCCTCCTGCTCTTCGGCCTGATGCTCACCAGGGCCCCCATCGGCCGCTCCCCGGACGCCGACTCGGGCAACCGCCCCGTCGCCCTCGCGGTCGCCCTCGCAGCGGCAGCCGCCCTGGTCTGGGTGGTCGTCGACGCGTTCCGCACGACCTGGATCGACCTCGAAGGCCCCGCCCAGGGCGCCACCGAGGTCACCGGCGAGATCCTCTTCCAGCACTGGGTGCTGCCCTTCGAGGCCCTCTCGGTCCTGCTGCTGGCCGCCCTGGTCGGCGCCATCGTCCTCTCCCGCAAGCACCGGGCGGCGGCCGAAGCCGGGACCTCCGCCCCCGAGCCGACGAAGAAGACCTCCGCCCCCGAGCCGACGAAGAAGGAGCAGCGCTGATGCACCTCGCCTACCCGGCCGTCCTCGCCGCCCTCCTCTTCTGTGTCGGCCTCTACGGAGTCCTCGCCCGCCGCAACGCGATCCTGGTCCTGATGTCCGTCGAGCTGATGCTCAACGCCGTCAACCTCAACCTGGTCGCCTTCGACGTCTGGCTCCGCGACGCCCTGCACGGCGGCCAGGCCCTCACGCTCTTCACCATCGCCGTCGCCGCCGCCGAGATCGGCATCGGCCTGGCCATCGTCCTGATGGTCCACCGCAACCGCGGCACGTCGGACATCGACAGACTCCGCGACACCACCGAAACCGCCGAGGCCGACGACCCCGACGAAGACGACGCGGCCGAAAGCGACGCGGCCGACGACGCGACCCCCCACGCCCCGGCACCGAAGGCCCCGAAGGCAGCGGAGGCCGCCGCGTGACCACCACGACCCTCGCCGTCCTCGTCCCCCTCCTGCCGTTCCTCGGCGCGGTCGCAGGCCTGCTCCTGGGCCGGACCGCCCCCGGCTTCGTCCGCCCGCTGGCCATCCTCCCGACGCTCGCCGCGCTCGCCCTGGCGGTCACCGTCGCCGTGCACCAGGGCGGCGGGAAGGCCGTCGACGCCGCCACCCGCCTCACCCCGACCGGCGGCGTCCCCGTCGACCTGGCCCTGCACGTCGACGGCTTCGCCGCCCTGGTCGCCGTCCTGGTGACCGTCGTCGCGACCTGCGTCCAGGTCTACTCGACGGCCTACCTCCGCGACGACCCCCGCTACGCCTCCTACGCGGCCCTGGTCTCCCTCTTCACCTCCGCGATGCTGCTCGTCGTCTACTCCGGCGACCTGATGGTGCTGCTGGTCGGCTGGGAGATCATGGGCATCTGCTCGTACTTCCTGGTCGGCCACTACTGGGAGACGCCCCAGGCCCGCGCCGCCTCCCTCAAGGCCTTCCTGATCACCAAGCTCGGCGACGTCCCCTTCCTGTTCGGCCTCTTCGCGCTCGCCGCCGACGCGGGCACCTTCCGCATCACCGGCGTCCTCGACGCCGTCGCCACGGGCGGCCTCGACCACCCCACCCTCATCGCCCTCCTCCTCGTCGCGGGCGTCGCGGGCAAGTCCGCCCAGTTCCCCCTCCACACCTGGCTGCCGGACGCGATGGCGGGCCCCACGCCCGTCTCCGCGCTGATCCACGCCGCGACGATGGTCGCCGCCGGTGTCTACTTCGTGGCCCGCCTCCTGCCCGTCTTCGCGGCCTCCGCCGCCGCGATGACCGTGCTCGCCGTCATGGCCGCCGTCACGATGGTCGGCTCGGCCCTCGCCGCGCTCGCCCAGGACGACATCAAGCGGGTCCTGGCGTACTCGACGATCGGCCAGCTCGGCTACATGACCGGCGCCCTCGCCGTCGGCGACCGCGGGGCCGCCGTCTTCCACCTCCTGACGCACGGCGCCTTCAAGGCGCTCCTCTTCCTCGGCGCCGGCGTGATCATCCACGCGGCCGGCACCAACTCCCTGGCCGCCATGTCCCGCATGGGCGGCCTGCCCAAGCGCATCCCGGACGCCTACTGGACGATGACGATCGCGCTCCTCGCGCTCGCCGCCATCCCGCCGTTCGCGGGCTTCTTCTCCAAGGAAGCGGTCCTGGTCGCCGCCGAGCACACCGCCCTCGGCGACTCCGCCACCAGCCCCATCGGCGCGGGCTGGATCGTCCTGATCGCCGGACTGCTCACCGCCCTCCTCACCGCCGCCTACGCCACCCGCCTCTGGCTCCTCGCCTTCCGCGGCCACGGACCCGCCGCCCCCGCCCTTCCCCAAGCTCTCGACTCCGTTCGAGCGGGGGAGACCCCACCCAGGCAGCCGCTCGCCATGAGCGCCGTCCTGTGGGTGCTCGCCGTCCCCTCCCTCGCCCTCGGTCTCGCCGTCGGCCGCCTCGCCGGCTGGTTCGACGTCACCTCCCTCGCCCCGACCGTCACCACCGCCGTCCTCTCCACCGGCGTCGCAGCGGTCGGCGGGATCATGACGTACGCCTCCTGGCGCGCCCTGCGCTACAAGGCCGGCACCAACGTCCCCCTGGGCGCGGTCGCCGCCCATCCCCAGGCCCTCGATTCCGTACGAGCAGGGGAGACCCCGCCCGACGCCGACCCCGCCGCCTCCGAGGTGGAGGCCATCGCCACCCACGAGGCCGTCCACGGCAGCGTCGCCTCGGCCCCCGACCCCGGCGACCCCGGCCGCCTCCTGCTCGGCCCCCTGCACCGCCACGCCGCCACCGGCTTCCACCTGGACGCCCTCTACGTCGCCCTCTTCGTCCGCCCCGTGCGCGCCGGCGCCGAACTGGTCCGGTTCCTCGACCGCGAGGTCGTCGACACCTACGTCCGCGCCGCCGGCGCCCTCCCGCGTCTGCTCGGCACCGCCGTCCGCCGCGCCCAGACCGGCAACGTCCAGACCTACCTGGCCGCCCTGCTCGCCGGTTCCGTCGTCCTGGCGATCGCCGCCGTCCTCGTCGCCGCAGCCGGAGCGTGAGCCATGATCGGTATCAGTGAATCCGTGATGCAGTTCCTTCTGGCGTTGATCGTCCTCGGCCCGCTCGTCGGCGCCGTCGCCGCCCTCCTCCCGGCCCCGCCCGGGCTGCGGGGAAAGTCCCCGGACCAGGCCGTGCTCCGCCACGGCGTCGTCGTCACCGGCGCGGTCCTCGTCGCCGCGATCGTCCTCGCGCTCGCCTTCGACCACGACCACCCCGCGAAGATGCAGGCCAACACGGACATCAGCTGGATCCCGGCGCTCGACGTCCGCCTCCACCTCGGCATCGACGGCATCTCGCTCCCCCTCCTCCTCCTGACCGCGCTCCTGACCTTCCTCTGCGCGCTCCACAGCTGGTTCCATCCGCCCAAGGGCCCGTCGCCCAAGGCCTTCGTCGCACTCCTCCTCGTCCTGGAGACCGGCACCCTCGCCACCTTCGCCGTCCTGGACCTGATCCTGTTCTTCCTGGCCTTCGAGACGGTCCTCGTCCCGATGTACTTCCTGATCGCCCGCTGGGGCGGCGCCCAACGGACCCGGGCGGCCGGGAAGTTCATCCTCTACACCCTGCTCGGCTCCGTCGTGATGCTGCTCGGCCTCCTCCTCATCGGCCTGAAGTCCGGCACGTTCGACATGGTGGCACTCGCCACTGACAACGGCCGTGGCCTCACCACATCCGTGCAGGTCACCGCAGTTCTGGCGATCGCCGTCGGCCTCGCCGTGAAGGCCCCGATGTGGCCCCTGCACAGCTGGCTCCCGGACGCCCACACCGCCGCCCCCACCGTCGGCTCGGTCCTGCTGGCCGGCGTCCTGCTGAAGATGGGCACGTACGGCTTCGTCCGCATCGCCCTGCCGATCGCCCCCGACGGCATGCACACCTTCGCGCCCTACCTCGCCGCGTTCGCCGTCGTCGGCATCCTCTACGGCTCCCTCGCCTGCCTCTCCCTGGCCCGCAAGGGCAACAAGGGCGACCTGAAACGCCTCATCGCCTACTCCTCCGTCGGCCACATGGGCTTCGTCCTCCTCGGCATCGCCTCCATGACCCCCACCGGCGTCAACGGCGCGCTCTTCGCCAACATCGCCCACGGCCTCATCACCGGCCTGCTCTTCTTCCTGGTCGGCGCCCTCAAGGACCGTTACGGCACCGCCGACCTCGACACCCTCGCCGGGGCCACCGGCGCCGCCCTCTACGGCCGCGCCCCCCGCCTCGGCGGCCTCCTCGCCTTCGCCGCGGTCGCCTCGCTCGGCCTGCCCGGGCTCGCCGGGTTCTGGGGCGAGATGCTGACGATGTTCGGCGCGTTCGACCCCGCCGAGGGCCTCAGCCGCCCCGCCTTCCTCACCTTCATGGCCCTCGCCGGTCTCGGCACGCTGCTCACCGCCGCGTACCTCCTGGTCGTCGTCCGCCGCGTCTGCATGGGAGACCCGGGGGAGCGGCCCGCGGAAACCCCCGCCGTCGCCGACGTCCGGCGCCACGAATACGCCACCTGGACCCCCCTCGTCGCCCTCACCGTCCTCGCCGGCCTCTGGCCCGCAGTCCTCCTCGGCCTGACCGACCCGGCCGTCCAGAAGCTCCTCGCAGGAGGCAAGTCGTGACCGTGGCCAGCCACGCCGTGACCCTGGCCGCGCAGGCCGCCGAACCCGTCCACGCGGCCGCCCCGGCCGCGAGCCTCGTCCAGTCCGTCGACTGGCTCGCCGTCGCCCCGCCCGTCGTGGCGGCCGTCGCCGCGCTCCTGGTCCTGGTCGCCGACCTGTTCGTACGAGAGGGCCGCAAGCACCTCCTGGGCCTCGGCGCCGTCGCGGGCCTCGTCGTGTCCCTGGCCGCCCTGCTGCCCCTGCGCGGCGCGACCCGCAAGACCTTCTGCCTGGTCACCGACACCACGGTGTGCAGCTACACGGTCGACCGGTTCGCCCTGGTCGTCCAGGCCCTGGTCCTCGCCGGCGCCCTGGTCGCCGCCCTCCTGTCCCTCACCCTCACCAAGGACGACGAGGACCTCCCCGCGGGCGAGTACTGGTTCCTGCTGCTGTCCTCCGCCGCCGGCGCGGCCCTCCTCCCGGCCGCCCGCGACCTCGCCACCCTCGTCGTCGCCCTCGAAGTCGCCTCGCTGCCCGCGTTCGCCCTCGTCGGCCTGCGCCGCGGCGACCGGCGCTCCTCCGAAGCGGCCCTGAAGTTCTTCCTGTCCTCCGTGACCGCGACCGCCGTGCTGCTCCTGGGCGTCAGCTTCGTGTACGCCGCGACCGGCAGCCTGCACCTCACCGAGATCGCCACCCGCCTCGACAACGTCCCCGCCCAGCTGGACACCCTCGCGCAGGCGGGCGTCGCCCTCACCCTCGTCGGCTTCGCCTTCAAGACGGCGGCCGCGCCCTTCCACTTCTGGGTGCCCGACACCTACGTCGGCGCGCCCCTGCCCGTCGCCGCCTACCTCTCCGTCACCGGAAAGGCGGTCGGCTTCTCCGGGCTCGTCCTGGTCACCGTCGTCGCGTTCCCCTCGTACGCCGACGTGTGGGGCCCGGCGCTCGCCGTCCTCGCCGCCCTGACGATGACCGTCGGCAACGTGGCCGCCCTGCGCCAGAGCGCCGCCCGCGCGCGCGGCGCCGTCCGCCTCCTCGCCTGGTCCTCCGTCGGCCAGGCCGGCTACCTGCTGGTGCCGATCGCCGCCGCCGCGTACACCAGCGACGTCCAGATCGGCTCCACCGTCGCGTACGCCCTGATGTACGCCGTCGTGAACCTCGGCGCCTTCGCCGTCGCCGCCCTCGTCTCCCGTACGCGGCCGGGCGGCCGCCTCACCGACTACCGCGGCCTGTACGCCCGCAGCCCCCTCGCGGCGCTCGCCCTCGCCTTCTTCCTGCTCTGCCTGGCCGGGCTGCCGCCGGGGATCATCGGGCTCGCGGCGAAGGTCACCGTCTTCGCGTCGGCCGTCGACGCGGGCCTGGCCTGGCTGGCCGTCGTCATGGCCGTCAACGTCGTGATCGCGCTCGCCTACTACCTCCGCTGGACCGCCCTCCTCTTCCGCCCGGCGCCTCCCGAGGCGCCCGAGAAGGCGTCGGCACCCGAGGAGGCGTCGGCACCCGAGAAGGCGTCGGCACCCCAGGAGGCGCGAGCGCGCCGGGCGCTCCCCGCCCCCCTCGGCACCGCGATCGTCCTCACCCTGGTCGCCGCCGTCACCCTCTCCGGCGCCCCCCAGCTGATCCTCGACGTGCTCACCGGCTCGCTCTTCCAGTAGGCGGGTACGGCCCGTTCCCCGGACGGCCCAACCCGCTGACCGGTGCACAAGGGAACTAGTGACCCCCGCCTGGCGTTGACCGGTGAGGAAGGGTCCACTGAACGTGGAAGCACCACCCGGTCAGGAGTTCCCCTGCCGCACCACTTGGAGGGCGCACCGTGCACCGCCGGCACAACGGGTTGAAGACAGCCGTACTCCTCGGGGGCCTGTCCGCGCTGATCCTCGTCATCGGCAGCTTCTTCGGCCGTACGGGACTGCTCGTCGCGCTCCTCGTCGCGCTCGGCACCAACGCGTACGCGTACTGGAACAGCGACAAGCTGGCCCTGCGCGCCATGCGCGCCCGCCCGGTCAGCGAGTTCGAGGCCCCCGAGCTCTACCGCATGGTCCGCGAGCTCTCCACGGCCGCCCGCCAGCCCATGCCCCGCCTCTACATCTCGCCGACCCAGGCCCCCAACGCCTTCGCCACCGGCCGCAACCCGCGCAACGCCGCGGTGTGCTGCACCGAAGGCATCCTCCAGATCCTGACCGAACGCGAACTGCGCGGCGTCATCGGGCACGAGCTCAGCCACGTCTACAACCGGGACATCCTGATCTCCTCCGTCGCCGGGGCCCTCGCCTCGGTCGTGATGTTCCTGGTCAACTTCGCCTGGCTGATCCCCGTCGGCAGGTCCAACGACGACGAGGGCCCCGGCGTCTTCGGCATGCTGCTGATCATGATCCTGGGCCCGTTGGCCGCCTCGATCATCCAGCTCGCCGTCAGCCGCTCCCGCGAGTACGAGGCGGACGCCTCCGGCGCGCAGCTCACCGGCGACCCGCTCGCCCTCGCGAGCGCATTGCGCAAGCTGGACGCGGGTACGAAGCAACTGCCGCTGCCTCCCGAACCCCGGATCGAGACCGCGAGCCACATGATGATCGCGAACCCGTTCCGCCCCGGCGAGGGCGCGGCGAAGCTCTTCTCCACCCACCCGCCCATGGCGGAACGCATCGCCCGACTCGAACAGATGGCAGGCCACCGACCGTGAAGACACTCCTCAACCTCATATGGCTGGTCCTGAGCGGCTTCTGGCTCTTCCTGGGGTACCTGCTCGCGGGCCTCCTGCTCTGCGTCACCGTCATCGGCATCCCCTTCGGCCTGGCCGCCTTCCGGATCGGCGTCTACGCCCTGTGGCCCTTCGGGCAGACCGTCGTGGAGCGCCGCGACGCGGGCAGCCCCTCCTGCGTCGGCAACGTCCTGTGGCTCGTCCTGGCGGGCTGGTGGCTGGCGCTCGGCCACGTCGTCACCGGCATCGCGCTGTGCGTCACGATCATCGGCATCCCGTTCGGCATCGCCAACTTCAAGCTGATCCCGGTGTCCCTGCTGCCCCTCGGCAAGGAGATCGTCCCCACCGACCAGCCCTTCGCCGCCCGCTGACCCGGTCGACCCCGGCTGACCTGGCAACCTTCCCGGCACGCGACGCGTCCTCCCGTACGAGAGCGGCCACCGGCGCCACCACGCCGCCCGCCCGCACCACACGGCACACCGCACCCACGGGGGGACCCTCATGAGCATCCTCGGCTGGATCGTCCTCGGCCTGATCGCCGGCGTCATCGCCAAGGTCCTGCTGCCCGGCCGCGACCCCGGCGGGCTGGTCGGCACCACGCTGATCGGCATCGCGGGCGCGTTCATCGGCGGCTGGATCTCCACCCGGTTCCTGGACCGCGAGATCGCCAACCAGTTCTACGACGGCCCGACCTGGATCGCCGCCGTCGGCGGCTCGCTGGTCCTGCTCATCGCGTACCGCATCCTCTTCGGCCACTCCCGCTCACGCCGTTAGCCCCGTCACCCGCAGGGTGACGTTCAGCCGTCCGGCGGCCAGTCCGGTCGCCGGATCGCCCGTCCCCGGCAGCACCTTCGGCACCCCGTGGTACGCGAACCGCGACGGCCCCCCGAAGACGAAGAGGTCCCCCGACCGCAACTCCACGTCCGTGTAAGGGCGTCCCCGCCCCTGCGGATTGCCGAACCGGAACACGCAGCGGTCGCCGATGCTGAACGACACCACCGGCGCCGACGACCGCTCCTCCCGGTCCTGGTGCATCCCCATCCGGGCGTCGCCGTCGTAGAAGTTCACCAGCCCGGCGTCCGGCGCGTACCCGGCGCCGGCCCGCTCGTCCCCGTACGCGTCCGCCACCGCCCGGCGCCCCAGGTCGCCCAGCCACGCGGGGAACTCCGCCACCCCCGCGCCGTTCACGTCGTCCGCCGTGCGCGAGTAGCGGTACGGCTGCCAGTGCCACCCGAGACCCACCGACCGCACCGACATCACCCCGCCGCCGGGCAGCCGCGTGTGCCGCAGCGGCACCGGCCCGGTGGCCCACGCCCGGCACGCCGCCACCAGCCTCCGCTGCTCCGCGGGCGACAGCCACCCCGGAACGTGCACCGCCCCCGGCGCCACCTCCGCCCGCTCCCGGGGCAGCTCGAACAGCTCGCTCACCGCACCGGGCCGCGGGTGCCGTGGGCGCCGTGGGTGTGGAGTTCCAGCTCCAGCAGCAGCCGCTTGCGCTCCAGTCCGCCCGCGTACCCCACCAGCGCCCCGCCCGCCCCCACGATCCGGTGGCACGGCCGCACCACCAGCAGCGGATTGCGCCCGATGGCCGTCCCCACCGCCCGGACCGCAGCCCTGGACGCCCCGATCGACTCGGCGACCTTCCCGTACGAGGTGGTCTCCCCGTACGGGACGCCCTCCACCGCCCCCCACACCCGGCGCTGGAACTCCGTACCCCCGCCGTCCGCGTACGCGAGCTCGAACCGCGTCAGCTCCCCGGCGAAGTACGCCTTCAACTGCGCCGCCGCCTCCCCGAACAGCTCCGGCGCCCGCCGCCACCCGTCCCGGACGACGGCCCCGCCCTTCTGCCCGGGCACCGACAGCGACCGCAGCGCGACCCCGCCGGGCGCCGTGGCGGACTCCTCGCCCACGACCAGCAGTTCGCCCAGCGGGCTGTCGAGGGTCGCGTACACCGTGGTCACGCTCATGACCCCATCCTCTCCGCGCAGTGCTCACCACGCTTCTCGTGTCCGAGTCTGCGCCCGTGCCCGCACCCGGGGCTGGCGGAATTCGGACATGACGCTGCCGCCGGGCGCGCGAAGGGGGCGGGAGCCGGCCCGAAGCCGCCCACCGCCCCCGTCCGAAGGCCCGCGTGCCGTGTCAGAGGCTCAGCGGTAGTTCACGAACTGGATCGCGAAGTCCAGGTCCTTGCCCTTGAGCAGCGCCTGCACGGCCTGCAGGTCGTCCCGGCTCTTGGAGGTGACCCGCAGCTCGTCGCCCTGCACCTGCGCCTTGACGCCCTTGGGGCCCTCGTCGCGGATGATCTTGGCGACCTTCTTGGCGTTGTCCTGCGAGATCCCCTCCTCGATGGAGGCGAAGATCTTGTACTCCTTGCCGGACAGCTGCGGCTCGCCCGCGTCCAGCGACTTCAGCGAGATGCCGCGCTTGACCAGCTTGGTCTCGAAGATGTCGAGGATCGCCTTCACGCGCTCCTCGCCGTTGGCCTGCATCAGGATCTTCTCGCCGGACCAGGAGATGGAGGCGTCCGTGTTCTTGAAGTCGTAACGCTGCGAGATCTCCTTGGCGGCCTGGTTGAGGGCGTTGTCGACCTCCTGCCGCTCGACCTTCGAGACGATGTCGAAACTGGAGTCGGCCATGTCCTGTGGCTCCTTGCATGTGGGTGACGGGTGGGTGCCGGATACGGCGCGGGTGCGGCGCAATCCCTTCGGCGTACGCCGCAAAGCCTAGCCACCCGGACCGGCGGCGGGCGCGGATCAACCGGGTGGCGGAGCACCCCCGGCCATCAGGTATTGTTTACGTCGTCCCCAGGGAAAAGCGCCGCGAGGCGAAGATCCCCAGGTGACACCCCATGGCGGTGTGCCCGAGTGGCCAATGGGAACGGACTGTAAATCCGTCGGCTTAGCCTACCCAGGTTCGAATCCTGGCGCCGCCACAGAAGAAGGCCCCCGAGCAGCGGAAACGCTGACCGGGGGCCTTCGGGTTTCCCGGCTGCGACGGCTCCGGCGCGGCAGGCGCCGATGCGGCGGACCCCGGCGCGGCCGGAACCCGTGCCGCTAGCCGTCCGCGAGGCGGAACGCCAGCCGCGTCTCCCACTTGCCCGGTCCGGCTCGACCCGGGGATCGGTCAGGAACGTCTCCGTCCGGCCCACCCAGTGCTCGCCGTCCCCGGTCCTCGTCATGTCCCACTCCAGGCCCCGCGCGCCCGCCCAGGCGATCAGCTCCCGCGTGACGCCGGTCAGCTCGTCCGGGTGGCCGACGTGCGTCAGCGTCGCGTACCGCCCCGCCGGGAGGGCGTCCGCCCGCACATCCCCCTCCGGCTCCGGTGCGACCGCCACCGGCACCCCCGCCTCGACCTCCAACTCCCCGTCCGCGCCGATCACGTTGTACCGGAAGAACGGGCCGCCGCCCGGTTCGGTTCCCCGCGCCGCCAGCCAGTCGAAGAGCTCCGGGATCCGGTCGGCGACCGGGGCGAAGTGGTCCGCCCGCACCCGCGCCCGGATGCCCACGTAGGGCTGCTCGCCGCGTTCCACGATCTCCGGTTCGTACCGCATGGCACTCCTCAAGTCCGTTGTCCTGCATGGCTGTTGACGGCCGCCCCCGCGCCGGGTGCGGCCGTCACGAGGGACGACTGCGCGGCGGCGCCGAACTCGTCGGTCCCGCCCCGCGGTTGGGCGCCGTCAGTTGCCCGCCACGTCCTTCACCGCCACCGACACCGGCACGCTCCCGCCGATGAGCTCCAGCGTCAGCCCCGCCGTCGACGGCGTCTCCAGCAGCTCCGCCAGCACGGCCGCCACGTCGTCGCGCGCCACCGGCCCGCGCCCCGTCGAGGCGCCCAGCTTCACCAGCCCGGTGCCCGCGTCGTCCGTCAACTGCCCGGGCCTCAGGATCGTCCAGTCCAGGCCGCTGCGCGCCCGTAGGTCCGCGTCCGCCGCGCCCTTGGCGCGCAGGTACACGTCGAAGACCTCGTCGCCGGGGTGCTCGGGATCGGCGCCCATCGAGGACACCAGCACGAAGCGGCGCACCCCGGCCCGCTCCGCCGCCTCCGCGAACGTGACCGCGGCGTCCCGGTCGACGGTGTTCTTGCGGCCGGCCCCGCTGCCCGGACCCGCCCCCGCCGCGAAGACCGCCGCCGTGGCCCCCTCCAGGGCGGCGGCGACCTCCGCCACGGACGCCGACTCCAGGTCGAGGACGACCGGTTCGGCCCCCGCCGACCGCAGGTCCTCGGCCTGCTTCCGGTCGCGGATGATCCCCGCGACCTCGCCTCCGCGCGCGGCGAGCAGACGCTCCAGCCGCAGTGCGATGTGACCATGTCCACCAGCGATGACAGTGCGCATGCCCTCGACCGTACGCCCGCGGGCCCGCCGCCGCCGAGAACGCCGCACACACCCCGCGAACGGGTGGCTCCCCGGCCCCGCCGGACGCCGCGCGGCCCCCCACCGGCGGGGCCCCGCGCGCCCCGGGCCCTCAGGGGCCCGCCTCCGGCCTCCCCTGGCGCGGCAGTCCGCACTCCGCGGCGCCCGCCGCGTCGCCGTACTCGCGCACCGCGCTGGTGCGCGCCACGATCCGTCCCCGGTGCACCACGACCCTGCCGTACGCCAGCGACAGCGCCCCCGCGAGGCGCTCGCCCCGCACCGCCACCAGCTCCGCCGGGAACCCCGCCTCCAGCCGCACCTCGGGCAGCCCCATCGTCTCCCGCGCCGTCGCCGCCACCGTGTCGTACGCGTCCGGCGCGCGCATCCCGCTCTGCGACGCCAGCAGGTACGCCGCCTCCAGCGGATCGCCGCGCCCCACCGGGTTCGCCAGGTCCCGCAGCGCCCCGCTGCCCGCCGCGAGCCGCACCCCGGCCGCCCGCAGCAGCCGGACCGGAGCCACCCCGCGCGCCTCCACGCCCCCGCAGCCGCCCTGCGGCTGGCACACCACGCCCACCCCGGCCGCGGCCAGTTGGTCGGCCGCCCGCGTCGCCACCTGGAGGGGCAGCCGCGCCAGCCCTCCGCACGGACCCACCACCACCCCCGGCCGCAGCCCGCCCGCCATCGCCGCCAGCCGCGCGAGGCGCGCCGGATCGTCACCCCCGGTGTGCAGGTCCACCGGGCACCCGTGCTCGGCCGCCACCTCCAGCACCCGCTCCACGTAGCCCGCCGGATCGGGGTCCAGGTCCGGGCAGCCGCCCACCACCGAGGCGCCCATCTTCACCGCGTCCCGCAGCATCGCCAGGCCGTCCGCCCCGGCCACCCCCGTCAGCAGCCGCGGCACCGCCACCGCCGACAGGTCCACCAGGCCGCGCAGCGCCCGCCGGGCCCGGAGCACCGCCTCCATCGGCCCGAGCCCCTGCACGCCGCCGATCCGCACGTGCGAGCGCAGCGCCGTCGCCCCGTGCCCGAGCTGGAGCAGCGCCGCCCGGGTGGTGCGCCGCTGCACGTCCTGCCGCGTGTACGAGACGGGGCCGCCCCCGTCAGCGGTCAGAGCGGTGTCGCTGTGCGCGTGCGGCTCCGCCGGCGCCGGCAGCAGCAGGAAGCCCGTGAGGTCGATCCGCGCGGCGGTCCGCGCCGGGAGGCTGCCCGCCGTGCCGACCGCCTCGATGCGTCCCTCGCTGATCCGTACGTCCACCGTGCGCCCGTCGGTGAGCCGGGCCCCGCTCAGCAGCAGGGCCCCGGTGCGCTCCGCGCCGCTCGCGCCGGCGCCGGTGCTCGGACCGGAGCTCCCCGGGCGGCGGGACGGCTGCGGCTGGCTGTCGGACATCGCGCTCCTGGCGGGGGCTCGGGCGGAGGGGGGCGCGTCGGCGCGGGGCGGCCGGCGCCCGGGTCACGCGGCGTCCGACCGAGCCTAGGGGCCCGCCCGCGGGGCTTCGAGGAGGTGCGGATTAGTCGTACCGCAGTGACCTCCGGTGGCCTACGCGACGGGTGGCGGCGACCCGTCCGGGAAGGCTCCGGAGAGGGCCTCCGATATGGATTTGGGGGATCGGCGCAGACCCGTGTAATGTCTTCATCGCTCGCCCCAATAGCTCAGTCGGTAGAGCGTCTCCATGGTAAGGAGAAGGTCTGCGGTTCGATTCCGCATTGGGGCTCTGGTGTTCGGAGATCCTCCCCCTCGGGGGAGGTGATCCAGACATCAAAGCGGTGTAGCTCAGTCGGTAGAGCAAGCGGCTCATAATCGCTGTGTCACCGGTTCAAGTCCGGTCACCGCTACGCGCAGTAGCCGATTGTAGGGTCGGTCCTCCGATCGGCTACTCTTTTTTGCGTTCATCCGTACATCCGTCCGTCCAAGGAGCACTCACGTGGCTGCCACCGACGTCCGCCCGAAGATCACGCTGGCCTGCGTGGAGTGCAAGGAGCGGAACTACATCACCAAGAAGAACCGGCGTAACAACCCGGACCGCATGGAGATGAAGAAGCACTGCCCGCGTTGCAACTCGCACACGGCGCACCGCGAAACGCGCTAAGCACAGGCTCGTACCCGAGGCCGTCCCCGAAATCACCGGGGGCGGCCTCGTGTCGTATGTCACCGCGTTTCGCCTCGGTCATGTCGCTCACGTCGGTCACGACGTTTTCACCAGTCACAGGAGGTACGAGTTCCATGGCGCTCGACCAGTCCTTCGTGGGGCGGTCCTATCCGCCCGCCTCGGCGTACGAGGTCGGCCGGGAGAAGATCCGCGAGTTCGCCGAGGCCGTCGGCGACGGCAATCCCGCGTACACGGATCAGGAGGCGGCCAAGGCGCTCGGCCACCCCGATGTGATCGCCCCGCCGACTTTCGTCTTCGCGATCACCTTCAAGGCCGCCGGTCTCGTCATCGAGGACCCGCAGTTGGGCCTGGACTACAGCCGGGTGGTGCACGGCGACCAGAAGTTCGCCTACACCCGCCCGGTGCGCGCGGGGGACCGGCTGTCGGTCACCTCGACCATCGAGGCGATCAAGTCGATGGCCGGGAACGACATCCTGGACATCCGCGGCGAGGTCCACGACGAGAGCGGTGAGCACGTCGTGACCGCCTGGACGAAGCTGGTGGCGCGTGCCGCCGCCGAGGAGGCGTGAGATGACTGCCACGATCGCTTACGCGGACGTCGAGGTCGGCACCGAGCTGCCCGCCGGGTCCTTCCCCGTGACCCGCGCCGCACTCGTGCGGTACGCGGGCGCCTCCGGGGACTTCAACCCGATCCACTGGAACGAGAAGTTCGCGGTCGAGGTCGGCCTCCCCGACGTCATCGCGCACGGCATGTTCACCATGGCCGAGGCGATCCGCGTGGTCACCGACTGGGCCGGGGACCCGGCCGCCGTCGTCGAGTACGGAGTGCGCTTCACCAGGCCCGTGGTCGTCCCCAACGACGACGAGGGCGCCCTGATCGAGGTCACCGGCAAGGTCGCCGCCCTCCTCGACGACAACCGGGTCCGGGTGGACCTCGTCGCCACGAGCGCCGGCCAGAAGGTGCTGGGCATGTCCCGCGCCGTGGTCCGGCTCGCCTGAGCAGCGGTACGGAACGCGAGGGGCGGCCTCCCGGGGCCGCCCCTCGCGCGTTGCCCGGCCGGGAGCCCCCGGCCGCTCTCGTAGGCTGGACCCCGTGCAGGAACTCCACGATGCCCCCCTCGCCCCCCTGACCACCTTCCGCCTCGGCGGCCCCGCGACCCGCCTGGTCACGGCCACCACCGACGACGAGGTGGTCGCCGCCGTCCGCGAGGCCGACGCCGCCGGCACCCCGCTGCTGGTCATCGGCGGCGGCAGCAACCTGGTCATCGGCGACAAGGGCTTCGACGGCACCGCCCTGCGTGTCGCCACCCGCGGCTTCTCCCTCGACGGCACGAAGCTGGAGCTGGCCGCCGGGGAGGTCTGGACGGACGCCGTCGCCCGCACCGTCGCGGCGGGCCTCGCGGGCATCGAGTGCCTCGCCGGAATCCCCGGCTCCGCCGGCGCCACCCCGATCCAGAACGTCGGGGCGTACGGCCAGGACGTCTCCAGCACCCTCACCGAGGTCGACGCCTACGACCGCCGCACCGGCGAGCGCGTCACCCTCACCAACGCCGAGTGCGCCTTCTCGTACCGCCACAGCCGGTTCAAGGAGGACCCGGAGCGCTATGTGGTGCTGCGGGTGCGCTTCGAGCTGGAGGACGCCGGCGGCCTGTCCGCGCCGGTCAAGTACCCGGAGACCGCGCGCACGCTGGGCGTGGCGGCGGGGGACCGGGTGCCCGCCGCCGTCGTGCGCGAGACCGTGCTCGCCCTGCGCGCGGGCAAGGGCATGGTGCTGGACCCGGAGGACCACGACACCTGGTCGGCGGGCTCCTTCTTCACCAACCCGATCCTGGACGACGCCCGGTTCGCGGCCTTCCTCGCCCGCGTCCACGACCGGCTCGGCCCCGACACCGCCCCGCCCGCCTTCCCGGCGGGGGAGGGGCTCACCAAGACCTCCGCGGCCTGGCTCATCGACCGCGCGGGCTTCACCAAGGGGTACGGACAGGGGCCCGCCCGCATCTCCACCAAGCACGCCCTCGCCCTCACCAACCGGGGCGACGCCACCACCGAGGACCTCCTGGCGCTCGCCCGCGAGGTCGTCGCCGGGGTCCGCGACGCGTTCGGCGTGACCCTCGTCAACGAGCCCGTGACGGTCAACTGCGCCCTGTAGGGGCCGGCTCAGTACGCCACCCCGACGCCCTGCCGCACCGTCGCCGGGTCCGCCAGCACCGCCAGCATCGCGTGCGCCACGTCGGCCCGCGCGACGGTGCGGCCGCCGCGCGGGGTGCCGCCGACGACCGTGCGGTACTTCCCGGTCAGCCGCCCGTCCAGCAGCCTGGGCGGGCGCACGGAGGTCCAGTCGGCGGCCGAGCGGGACAACTCGCCCTCCATGGCCGCCAGATCGACGTACACGGGCTTCAGGGCCGCGCTCACCAGCTTTCCTACCAGCCGGTCGACGAACGGCTGCCGGTCCGCCGGAGGGCCGACCGGGGCCGCGCTCACCACCACGAGCCGCCGGACGCCCTCGGCCTCCATCGCGCCCAGCACCGTACGGGTGAGCCGGGTCGTGATCCCCGCGTCCTTGCGGCCGCGCGCACCCAGACCCGAGAGCACCGCGTCCCGCCCGGCCACCGCCTCCCGCACCCCCTCGGGGCCGGCCAGGTCCGACCGGAAGACGGTCAGCCCCGCACCGGTGACGGTGAGCCGTGCCGGGTCGCGCACCACCGCCGTCACCTCGTGCCCCGCGGCCAGCGCCTGCCGGACGATCTCCTTCCCGACCCCGCCGGTGGCACCGAACACCGTGAGCTTCATCGCACGACCTCCTCGGGTGGGTGAGCATTCACTCACCAAGCGTCTAAAGTGGGTGAGCATTCACTCACCGCGGGTCCAGAGTGGGTGAGCATTCACTCACCCGTCAACCCCCGCCGACCCACCCCGGAGCCTCCGTGCAGAAGCCCACCCGCGAGCGCATCCTCGACGCCGCTCACGACCTGATGCGCACCCTCGGCCTCTCCCGCACCACCACCAAGGAGATCGCCCGCGCCGCCGGCTGCTCGGAGGCGGCCCTCTACAAGCACTTCGCGGGCAAGGAGGACCTCTTCGTCGCCGTCCTCCGCGAACGCCTGCCCCGGCTCGCCCCCCTGCTGCACCGTCTCCTCGCCGACCCCGGCGCCCGCACCGTCGAGCAGAACCTCACCGAGATCGCCCGCCAGGCCGTGCTCTTCTACGCCGAGAGCTTCCCGATCGCCGCCTCGCTCTACGCCGAGACCAAGCTCAAGGCCCGCCACGACACCGCCATGCGGGACCTGGGCACCGGACCCCACGTGCCCATCGAGAGCCTGGACGCCTATCTGCGCCTCGAACGCGGCACCGGCCGCCTCGCACCCGACGCCGACACCTTCGCGGCCGCCTCGCTCCTCCTCGGCGCCTGCGCCCAGCGCGCCTTCGCCTACGACGGGGACGGCACCGCCGGCAAGCGCCCCCCGCAGGACGTCGAGACCTTCGCCGCCTCCCTCGCCCGCACCCTGCTCACCGGCATCGCCGGCTAGCTCAGTCCGCCAGCCACGCGTCGATCCCGCTCAGCAGCTTGTCCCGCACGTCCACCGGCGCGGCCGACCCGCGCACCGACTGCCGGGCCAGCTCGGCCAGTTCGGCGTCCGTGAACCCGTGGTGCTCCCGCGCCAGCTCGTACTGCGCCGCGAGCCGCGACCCGAACAGCAGCGGGTCGTCCGCCCCCAGCGCCATCGGCACCCCGGCGTCGTACAAGGTCCGCAGCGGCACGTCCTCGGGCTTCTCGTACACCCCGAGCGCCACGTTCGACGCCGGGCACACCTCGCAGGTGACGCCCCGCTCCGCGAGCCGCTTCAGCAGCCGCGGGTCCTCCGCCGCCCGCACGCCGTGCCCGATCCGCGAGGCGTGCAGGTCGTCCAGGCAGTCCCGGACGGACGCGGGACCCGTCAGCTCGCCCCCGTGCGGCGCGGCGAGCAGCCCGCCCTCGCGCGCGATCGCGAAGGCCCGGTCGAAGTCCCGCGCCATCCCCCGGCGCTCGTCGTTGGAGAGCCCGAAGCCGACGATCCCGCGATCGGCGTACCGCACCGCCAGCCGCGCCAGCGTGCGCGCGTCCAGCGGATGCTTCATCCGGTTCGCCGCGACCAGCACCCGCATCCCGAGCCCGGTCTCCCGGGACGCGCTGTCGACCGCGTCCAGGATGATCTCCAGCGCCGGGATCAGCCCGCCGAGCAGCGGCGCGTACGACGTCGGATCGACCTGGATCTCCAGCCACCCGGAACCGTCCCGGACGTCCTCCTCGGCGGCCTCGCGCACCAGCCGTCGGATGTCCTCCGGCGTCCGCAGGCAGGACCGCGCCGCGTCGTACAGCCGCTGGAAGCGGAACCAGCCCCGCTCGTCGGTCGCCCGCAGCTTCGGCGGCTCGCCGCTGGTCAGTGCCTCGGGAAGGTGCACCCCGTGGCGGTCGGCCAGGTCCAGCAGGGTCGAGGGCCGCATCGAGCCGGTGAAGTGCAGATGCAGATGGGCCTTGGGAAGCAGAGTCAGATCGCGTACACGTGGCGGGTTCGGGGGGGTCCCCCCTGATCGGAGGTGCATCCCAGGATCTTGCCGCACGGGCGACGCGCCCGGAAGCGGCTTTTCTCCAACGGGTGCGCCCCCGAACGCAGAAACGGTCCCCCGGCCGCCTGGGCCGGGGGACCGTCACGGGCCGGGACGCGTCAGTCGCGCGCCTCCGCCAGCAGCTTCTGGATGCGCGACACGCCCTCGACGAGGTCCTCGTCGCCCAGCGCGTACGACAGCCGCAGGTAACCCGGGGTGCCGAAGGCCTCGCCCGGGACGACCGCGACCTCCACCTCCTCCAGGATCAGCGCGGCCAGCTCGACCGAGGTCTGCGGGCGCTTGCCGCGGATCTCCTTGCCCAGCAGCCCCTTCACCGACGGGTAGACGTAGAACGCGCCCTCCGGCGTCGGGCAGACGACGCCCTCGATCTCGCTCAGCATCCGCACGACCGTCCTGCGCCGGCGGTCGAAGGCGGCGCCCATCTCCTCGACGGCGTCCAGCGGCCCGGACACGGCGGCCAGCGCCGCGACCTGCGCCACGTTGGAGACGTTCGAGGTGGCGTGCGACTGGAGGTTGGTCGCGGCCTTCACGACGTCCTTCGGGCCGATGATCCAGCCCACCCGCCAGCCGGTCATCGCGTACGTCTTCGCCACGCCGTTGACCACGATGCACTTGTCGCGCAGCTCGGGCACGATCGCCGGCAGCGAGGTGAACCGCGCGTCGCCGTAGACCAGGTGCTCGTAGATCTCGTCGGTGAGGACCCACAGCCCCTTCTCGTGCGCCCAGCGGCCGATGGCCTCGGCGTCCGCCTCGCTGTAGACCGCGCCGGTCGGGTTGGACGGGGACACGAAGAGCACGACCTTCGTACGCTCCGTGCGCGCCGCCTCGAGCTGCTCGACGGAGACCCGGTAACCGGTCGTCTCGTCGGCCACGACCTCCACCGGCACACCGCCCGCCAGCCGGATCGACTCGGGGTAGGTCGTCCAGTACGGGGCCGGGACGATGACCTCGTCGCCCGGGTCGAGGATCGCGGCGAAGGCCTCGTAGATGGCCTGCTTGCCGCCGTTGGTGACCAGCACCTGGGAGGCGTCGATCTCGTAGCCGGAGTCGCGCAGCGTCTTGGCGACGATCGCGTTCTTCAGCTCGGGGAGCCCGCCTGCCGGGGTGTAGCGGTGGTACTTCGGGTTCGAGCAGGCCTCGATCGCGGCCTGGACGATGTAGTCCGGGGTCGGGAAGTCGGGCTCGCCCGCGCCGAAGCCGATCACCGGGCGCCCGGCGGCCTTGAGGGCCTTCGCCTTCGCGTCCACGGCAAGGGTGGCGGACTCGGAAATTGCACCGACGCGGGCGGAGACCCGGCGCTCGGTCGGAGGGGTAGCAGCGCTCATGAGCCCCATCGTCCCAGACCCCCGGGGGCCCTCGTACAGGGGTTTCACGGACTGGTCGGTGCCCCGTCCGGCCCCTTTCTGTTCGACGCCGGGCCCCGGAGCACGTACACTCACCTGTCGTTGGCCCACAGCAGCCCGTCTCCGCCGAGCGCACTCCGTGCACTCGACCGGATGCGGTAGGTTGGGGGAACCACAAAGGGTCGTAGCTCAATTGGTAGAGCACTGGTCTCCAAAACCAGCGGTTGGGGGTTCAAGTCCCTCCGGCCCTGCTACACACTCCTTCGCCAGGATGTGTGCGCATGTACGTACTTCTCTGCATTTGTCGTGCGGCTCCACCGGGCGCGGCACGGCCACGACCCGGAATCAGGTGAGTAGCGTGACGGACGCCGTGGGCTCCATCGACATGCCTGATGCCCAGGACGAGGTGTCGAAGAAGGCACGCAAGGGCGGCAAGCGGGGCAAAAAGGGCCCGCTGGGCCGCCTTGCTCAGTTCTACCGCCAGATCGTCGCCGAGCTGCGCAAGGTCGTCTGGCCCACTCGCAGCCAGCTCTCGACGTACACCACGGTCGTCATCATCTTCGTCGTGATCATGATCGGCATCGTGACCGTGATCGACCAGGGCTTCGCCGCAGCCGTGAAGTACCTCTTCGGTTAAAGCAGTACTCGCGTAGGGCGCCTGCCACGGGCGCCCCTTTCGCGCGTTCCAACCATTTTGTATCCAGGAAGAAGCAGCCACCGTGTCTGACCCGAACCTGAACGACGCCGGCGAGCCGACGGTGGGCGCCGTCGAGTCCGTTGAGGACGAGACCGCCATCGTTGAGGCGGCGGACGCTGTGGAGCCCGACCAGGCCGAAGCTGCCGACGCCGCCGCGGGCGAGCCCGCCGAGGAGGCCGCCCTCCGCGTCGAGCCCGACGAGTCCCCCGACGACGCGGCCGTCGCCGTCGCGGAGACCGACGAGGACGCCGCTGCCGCCGAGGCCGCTGCCGAGGCCGACGGGACCGACGCCGAGGCCGAGGAGATCGCCGAGGCCGAGGAGGCCGAGGAGCCCTCCGAGTCCGAGCCGGTGGACCCGATCGCCGCGCTCCGCGAGGAGCTGCGCCTGCTGCCCGGCGAGTGGTACGTCATCCACACGTACGCCGGTTACGAGAAGCGCGTGAAGGCCAACCTGGAGCAGCGCGCCGTCTCCCTGAACGTCGAAGAGTTCATCTACCAGGCCGAGGTGCCGGAAGAGGAAATCGTTCAGATCAAGAACGGCGAGCGCAAGAACGTCCGTCAGAACAAGCTCCCGGGCTACGTGCTCGTGCGCATGGACCTGACGAACGAGTCCTGGGGCGTCGTCCGCAACACCCCCGGCGTCACCGGCTTCGTGGGCAACGCCTACGACCCGTACCCGCTGACCCTGGACGAGATCGTCAAGATGCTCGCCCCGGAGGCCGAGGAGAAGGCCGCCCGCGAGGCCGCCGAGGCCGAGGGCAAGCCGGCGCCGGCCCGCAAGGTCACCGTCGAGGTCCTGGACTTCGAGGTCGGCGACGCGGTCACCGTCACCGACGGCCCGTTCGCCACGCTGCAGGCCACGATCAACGAGATCAACGCCGACTCGAAGAAGGTCAAGGGCCTCGTCGAGATCTTCGGCCGCGAGACTCCGGTCGAGCTCAGCTTCGACCAGATCCAGAAGAACTGACGCCAACCAGGCACTTCTGAACAAGAGCTTCCGAACAGGTCGGATCGGGCTGCCAAAGCCGGTCTGACCTGCTCGGTTTTTAGCCGCACGTCTATACCCGTTATCGTTGTGCGGTATGCCTCCATCCGGATGATCGGATGGTCGGCCGAAACTCTCACTAGGACCCGGAGAGAGCAATGCCTCCCAAGAAGAAGAAGGTCACGGGGCTTATCAAGCTCCAGATCAACGCGGGCGCCGCCAACCCGGCCCCGCCGGTCGGCCCGGCGCTCGGTCAGCACGGCGTCAACATCATGGAGTTCTGCAAGGCCTACAACGCCGCGACCGAGTCGCAGCGTGGCATGGTCGTGCCGGTGGAGATCACGGTCTACGAGGACCGCTCCTTCACCTTCGTGACGAAGACCCCGCCGGCCGCCAAGCTGATCCTCAAGGCCGCAGGTGTGGACAAGGGATCGGGCGAGCCCCACAAGACCAAGGTCGCCAAGCTCACGGCCGCCCAGGTCCGCGAGATCGCCACGGTCAAGCTCCCCGACCTGAACGCCAACGACCTGGACGCCGCCGACAAGATCATCGCCGGCACCGCCCGTTCCATGGGCATCACGGTCGAGGGCTGATCAGTCCCTTCCTCGTACGGAAGCCCCTTTCCGTACGACAGTGGCAGGGCCACGCGCCGGCCCGCACCACGACTCCACACCTGCCACGCGGCGGAAGCCGCATGGTGAATACCTGACACAGGAGCAGCAGTGAAGCGCAGCAAGTCTCTCCGCGCTGCGGACGCCAAGATCGACCGGGAGCGCCTGTACGCCCCCCTCGAGGCCGTCCGTATCGCCAAGGACACCAGCTCGGTCAAGTTCGACGGCACCGTCGAGGTCGCCATGCGTCTGGGCGTCGACCCGCGCAAGGCCGACCAGATGGTCCGTGGCACCGTGAACCTCCCGCACGGCACCGGCAAGACCGCCCGGGTCCTGGTCTTCGCGACCGGTGACCGTGCTGCGGCCGCGGAAGCCGCGGGCGCCGACATCGTCGGCTCCGACGAACTGATCGACGAGGTGGCCAAGGGCCGCCTGGACTTCGACGCCGTCGTCGCCACCCCGGACCTCATGGGCAAGGTCGGCCGCCTCGGCCGCGTGCTCGGTCCGCGTGGTCTGATGCCGAACCCGAAGACCGGCACCGTCACCCCGGACGTGGCGAAGGCTGTCACGGACATCAAGGGCGGCAAGATCGAGTTCCGCGTCGACAAGCACTCGAACCTGCACTTCATCATCGGCAAGGTCTCCTTCGACGAGACGAAGCTGGTCGAGAACTACGCCGCGGCGCTGGAGGAAGTCCTCCGTCTGAAGCCGTCCGCCGCCAAGGGCCGCTACATCAAGAAGGCCACGCTGGCCACCACGATGGGCCCCGGCATCCCGCTGGACGCCAACCGCACCCGCAACCTCCTCGTCGAGGAGGACCCGGCCGCCGTCTGAGTCCCCTGACTCGGCGACAGCCGCGGGTTTTCGCGCACGGAAGCCGGGCCGCACCCCTCTTCGGAGGAGTGCGGCCCGGCTTTTCGCGTAGGGCGTCCCTTCGGGGGCACAAGGTCGTTCCGGCTGTCAGCGGGGTTCGATACGGTCGCGGTCAGACCGACATTCTGGGGAGTTGAGGGCACATGAACAGGGCGCTCGTACGTCGCGCAGGGCTTTCCGTGCTGGCGGCCGCCGTGCTGACCGGCGTCACCGCCTGCGGGGGCGGCACCGGCAAGCAGGCCGAGGGCGGCAAGGAGACCGTGGGCGGGAAGGCGACCGCGGGCGGCAAGGAAGAGACCCGCAGCGCCGTCAGCGTGCTCCAGGCGGCCCAGAAGAAGGCCGGGGCCGCGAACTCCGCGAAGGTCGAGAGCAACCTGTCGGTGGGCTCCGCGATGGGGACGCAGAGCAAGGGCTCGCTCCGCTGGGACGACGGCGTCACCGGTGTCATGGACCTCACGTACACCAAGGGCCAGATGGCCGAGAACCTGAAGAAGATGGGCAGCGACGGGACCATGAAGGCCCGGTACCTCCCGGACGCCTACTTCGTCGACATGGGCCCGGCCTTCGCCAAGGACATGGGCGGCAAGTCCTGGATCCGCTACGGCTACGACGACATGGTCAAGCTGATGGGCCCCAGCGGCGCCCTGCTGAAGGACCAGATGCAGAACAGCACCCCCGAGCAGGGCGTGAAGCAGCTGCTGGCCACCGGGCAGGTCAAGGAGGTCGGCAAGGAGGAGGTCCGCGGCGTGCAGGCGACGCACTACGCGGGCACGCTCGACGTCCGGAAGATGGCCGAGTCCAACTCCCAGCTCGACGCGAAGACCCTGGCAGGGCTCCGCAAGCAGCTGGAGCAGGCGGGCGTCACCACCAGCGTCATCGACATCTGGATCGACGAGGACGACGTCCTGGTCAAGAAGACCGAGCGGTCCCAGTCCAAGGCCGGCCCGATCAACTCCACCGTCTTCTACTCCGACTACGGCGTGGACGTCACCGCCGAGGCCCCGCCGACGGCCCGGACGGTCGACTTCAAGGACCTGATGAAGAAGCAGCAGCAGCCGAAGGCCTGACGGGGCCGGGACCCGGCCGGCCGGCTTCCGGGACCGCACCGCGGCCCGGGCCGTCCGGCCGATTTGCCTGATCCCGACACCGTCGCGTACTCTTCCGAGGAAGCCAAAGACCGCTGGTCGTTGCTGCGTGCTCGTTCGAGGGCGCGGTGGCCGAAGGATCCGCTAGAGACACGCGGACGACCTGCGCAGGTGTTCGTGGAAAGTTCCCGGTTCATTCTGGTTGAGCTCAGCCCCGTGCGCTTGCGCCGGGGCGTTTTCGTTTTTACAGCCCCTTCTGAGCGGTCCTCATCACCCGGAAGGAGGCCGACGCTCTATGCCGACGCCCGACAAGGCTGCCGCGGTAGCCGAGCTCGCGGACCAGTTCCGCAGCTCGAACGCCGCCGTGCTGACCGAGTACCGGGGTCTCACCGTGGCGCAGCTCAAGACGCTGCGTCGTTCCCTCGGTGAGAACGCCCAGTACGCCGTGGTGAAGAACACGCTGACCAAGATCGCGGCCAACGAGGCCGGGATCACTTCGCTGGACGACCAGTTCACTGGTCCGACGGCGGTTGCCTTCATCACCGGTGACCCGGTGGAGTCGGCGAAGGGTCTTCGTGACTTCGCCAAGGAGAACCCGAACCTCATCATCAAGGGCGGTGTCCTTGACGGCAAGGCGCTGTCCGCCGATGAGATCAAGAAGCTCGCGGACCTCGAGTCCCGCGAGGTTCTGCTCGCCAAGCTGGCGGGTGCCATGAAGGGCAAGCAGACTCAGGCTGCGCAGCTCTTCCAGGCGCTTCCGTCGAAGTTCGTCCGCACCGCGGAGGCGCTTCGCGTCAAGCTCGAAGAGCAGGGCGGTGCCGAGTAACTCGGCTCGCGCAATGGTCGTAGCCCGCTAGGGAGACGACCGCAGCGGGCCGACAGTACGCCCGCCGACATTTACATCCGGCACCTGCCGACTTATTGGAAGGACGCCATCATGGCGAAGCTGTCCCAGGACGACCTGCTCGCGCAGTTCGAAGAGATGACCCTCATCGAGCTCTCCGAGTTCGTGAAGGCCTTCGAGGAGAAGTTCGACGTCACCGCCGCCGCGGCCGTCGCCGTCGCCGGTCCGGCCCAGGGTGGCGGCGACGCCCCCGCCGCCGAGGAGCAGGACGAGTTCGACGTCATCCTCACGGGTGCCGGCGACAAGAAGATCCAGGTCATCAAGGTCGTGCGTGAGCTCACCTCGCTGGGTCTGAAGGAGGCCAAGGACCTCGTCGACGGCGCTCCGAAGCCGGTCCTCGAGAAGGTCACCAAGGAGGCCGCCGAGAAGGCTGCCGAGTCCCTCAAGGGCGCCGGTGCGGCCGTCGAGGTCAAGTGACCTCCTGAGTCTCTGACTCTTTTCGCCGGAATGCGCCGCGAGGTGTAACGCCGGCACAGCCAAGGGCGATCATCCAATTGGGTGGTCGCCCTTCGGCGTTCCCGTGGCGGCTGTGCGCATCACTCCGTGACGAGTAGGGTGATCTTCGTCGTGCGCCCCGCAGACGCGCTGTGCGCCCGTCGTACGCCCCTGGGGCGGTCCGGCGGGCCGAGGCTCCGAGGGGGCGGGGGCCTTGACGAACGGCACGCAGCGCGCAATTCTCAGGACGCGTCGCCACATCGATCCGACTCCGAGGCATGGATCGGCGGCGCGCAGGGCAGTAATGAGGTGCGTTCGCAGGGCGCGAGGGCTCGCCCGAGGCACAGGACGACGGCAGGACGCACGGCAGGCGCAACGTAATTCGTGACAGTGGCGTTGAGAAGAACAAAGAGGCTGATGAGGGTCCCCAAAAACCCGCTCTGGACATCAGTGGGCCAAGTGGCTACACTGACCCTTTGCGCTGCCTGTTAGCTGCCTCCTGCCCGTCACCAGGGGCATGCCCACTGTCTGGCCACTGAGGAACGAACCGCCCTGATCTGGGCTTTTCTGTCTCCGTGTCCATGTGGGACCGGTACGCGCGTAGTGAGTCCGAGCCCTCGGAAGGACCCCCTCTTGGCCGCCTCGCGCAACGCCTCGACCTCCAATACGAACAACGGCGCAAGCACCGCCCCGCTGCGCATCTCCTTTGCAAAGATCAAGGAGCCCCTCGAGGTTCCGAACCTCCTCGCGCTGCAGACCGAGAGCTTTGACTGGCTGCTCGGCAACGCCGCTTGGAAGGGTCGCGTCGAGGCCGCTCTCGAGAGTGGACAGGACGTCCCCACGAAGTCCGGTCTGGAGGAGATCTTCGAAGAGATCTCCCCGATCGAGGACTTCTCCGGGTCGATGTCGCTGACGTTCCGCGACCACCGTTTCGAGCCGCCGAAGAACTCGATCGACGAGTGCAAGGAGCGCGACTTCACGTTCGCCGCCCCGCTCTTCGTCACCGCCGAGTTCACCAACAACGAGACCGGCGAGATCAAGTCCCAGACGGTCTTCATGGGCGACTTCCCGCTCATGACCAACAAGGGCACCTTCGTCATCAACGGCACCGAGCGTGTCGTCGTGTCGCAGCTGGTCCGCTCGCCGGGTGTCTACTTCGACTCCTCCATCGACAAGACGTCCGACAAGGACATCTTCTCCGCCAAGATCATCCCCTCCCGGGGCGCCTGGCTGGAGATGGAGATCGACAAGCGCGACATGGTCGGTGTCCGCATCGACCGCAAGCGCAAGCAGTCCGTCACCGTTCTCCTGAAGGCTCTCGGTTGGACGACCGAGCAGATCCTGGAGGAGTTCGGCGAGTACGAGTCCATGCGCGCCACCCTGGAGAAGGACCACACCCAGGGCCAGGACGACGCGCTGCTCGACATCTACCGCAAGCTGCGCCCGGGCGAGCCGCCGACCCGTGAGGCCGCTCAGACGCTGCTGGAGAACCTCTACTTCAACCCGAAGCGCTACGACCTCGCCAAGGTCGGCCGCTACAAGGTGAACAAGAAGCTCGGCGCGGACGAGCCGCTGAACGCCGGCGTGCTCACCACCGACGACATCATCGCCACCATCAAGTACCTGGTGAAGCTCCACGCGGGCGAGACCGAGACGGTCGGCGAGTCGGGCCGCGACATCGTCGTCGAGACCGACGACATCGACCACTTCGGCAACCGCCGTCTGCGCAACGTCGGCGAGCTCATCCAGAACCAGGTCCGCACGGGCCTGGCGCGGATGGAGCGCGTCGTCCGCGAGCGCATGACGACCCAGGACGTCGAGGCGATCACCCCGCAGACCCTGATCAACATCCGCCCGGTCGTGGCGTCGATCAAGGAGTTCTTCGGCACCTCGCAGCTCTCGCAGTTCATGGACCAGAACAACCCGCTGTCGGGTCTGACGCACAAGCGTCGTCTCTCGGCGCTGGGTCCCGGCGGTCTGTCCCGTGAGCGGGCCGGCTTCGAGGTCCGTGACGTGCACCCGTCCCACTACGGACGCATGTGCCCGATCGAGACGCCCGAAGGCCCGAACATCGGTCTGATCGGTTCGCTGGCCTCGTACGGCCGCGTCAACGCCTTCGGCTTCGTCGAGACCCCGTACCGCCGCGTCACCGAGGGTGTCGTCACCGACGAGGTCGACTACCTGACGGCCGACGAGGAAGACCGCTTCGTGATCGCCCAGGCGAACGCGACCCTCGGTGAGGACATGCGCTTCACCGAGTCGCGCGTCCTGGTCCGCCGCCGTGGCGGCGAGATCGACTACATCCCGGGCGACGACGTCGACTACATGGACGTCTCGCCGCGCCAGATGGTGTCCGTCGCGACCGCGATGATCCCCTTCCTGGAGCACGACGACGCCAACCGCGCGCTCATGGGCGCGAACATGATGCGTCAGGCCGTGCCCCTGATCACGTCCGAGGCGCCGCTCGTCGGCACCGGCATGGAGTACCGCTGCGCGGTCGACGCCGGTGACGTCATCAAGGCGGAGAAGGCGGGTGTGGTCCAGGAGGTCTCCGCGGACTACGTCACCGTCGCCAACGACGACGGCACGTACACCACGTACCGGATCGCCAAGTTCTCCCGCTCGAACCAGGGCACCTCGGTCAACCAGAAGGTTGTCGTGGACGAGGGCGCCCGGGTCGTCGAGGGCCAGGTCCTCGCCGACGGTCCCGCCACCCAGCAGGGTGAGATGGCGCTCGGCAAGAACCTCCTGGTCGCCTTCATGCCGTGGGAGGGTCACAACTACGAGGACGCCATCATCCTGAGCCAGCGGCTCGTCCAGGATGACGTGCTCTCTTCGATCCACATCGAAGAGCACGAGGTCGACGCGCGTGACACCAAGCTCGGCCCGGAGGAGATCACCCGGGACATCCCGAACGTCTCCGAAGAGGTCCTCGCCGACCTCGACGAGCGCGGCATCATCCGCATCGGCGCCGAGGTCGTCGCCGGCGACATCCTCGTCGGCAAGGTCACGCCCAAGGGCGAGACCGAGCTGACGCCCGAGGAGCGCCTGCTCCGCGCGATCTTCGGTGAGAAGGCGCGCGAGGTGCGCGACACCTCGCTGAAGGTGCCGCACGGCGAGATCGGCAAGGTCATCGGCGTCCGCGTCTTCGACCGCGAAGAGGGCGACGAGCTGCCCCCGGGCGTGAACCAGCTCGTCCGCGTCTACGTGGCCCAGAAGCGCAAGATCACCGATGGTGACAAGCTCGCCGGCCGTCACGGCAACAAGGGCGTCATCTCCAAGATCCTGCCGATCGAGGACATGCCGTTCCTGGAGGACGGCACCCCGGTCGACATCATCCTGAACCCGCTCGGCGTGCCGTCCCGAATGAACCCGGGACAGGTCCTGGAGATCCACCTCGGCTGGCTCGCCAGCCGCGGCTGGGACGTCTCCGGTCTGGGCGAGGAGTGGGCCCAGCGCCTGCAGGCCATCGGCGCCGACCGCGTCGAGCCCGGCACCAACGTCGCCACCCCGGTGTTCGACGGCGCCCGCGAGGACGAGATCACCGGTCTCTTCGAGGCCACGATCCCCAACCGCGACGGCGACCGCCTGGTGCAGCCCTCCGGCAAGGCGCAGCTGTACGACGGCCGCTCCGGCGAGCCGTTCCCGGACCCGATCTCGGTCGGGTACATGTACATCCTCAAGCTGCACCACCTGGTGGACGACAAGCTCCACGCGCGTTCGACCGGCCCGTACTCGATGATCACGCAGCAGCCGCTGGGTGGTAAGGCGCAGTTCGGTGGTCAGCGCTTCGGTGAGATGGAGGTGTGGGCGCTGGAGGCTTACGGCGCCGCGTACGCCCTCCAGGAGCTCCTGACGATCAAGTCCGACGACGTGACCGGCCGCGTGAAGGTCTACGAGGCCATCGTCAAGGGCGAGAACATCCCGGAGCCCGGCATTCCCGAGTCCTTCAAGGTGCTCATCAAGGAAATGCAGTCGCTCTGCCTCAACGTGGAGGTGCTGTCCTCGGACGGCATGTCCATCGAGATGCGCGACACGGACGAGGACGTCTTCCGCGCGGCGGAAGAACTCGGTATCGACCTGTCCCGGCGCGAGCCGAGCAGCGTCGAAGAGGTCTGACGGGCCGGCCGGGGGTCTCCGTCACACGAGACCCCCGGCCCTCCCCGGACCCGTTCAGACCATTTGAAGTGCCCACTCATCTCGCGCACAACGCGAGGGGCTCGAACCCCCGAAAGAGGGATTGACGACAAGTGCTCGACGTCAACTTCTTCGACGAGCTGCGGATTGGCCTCGCCACCGCGGACGACATCCGGACCTGGTCCCACGGCGAAGTGAAGAAGCCGGAGACCATCAACTACCGCACGCTCAAGCCCGAGAAGGACGGACTCTTCTGCGAGAAGATCTTCGGTCCGACCCGGGACTGGGAGTGCTACTGCGGCAAGTACAAGCGTGTCCGCTTCAAGGGCATCATCTGTGAGCGCTGCGGCGTCGAGGTCACTCGCGCCAAGGTGCGCCGTGAGCGGATGGGCCACATCGAACTGGCCGCGCCCGTCACGCACATCTGGTACTTCAAGGGCGTTCCCTCGCGCCTCGGCTACCTGCTCGACCTCGCGCCGAAGGACCTCGAGAAGGTCATCTACTTCGCCGCGTACATGATCACCTTCGTGGACGAGGAGCGCCGGACGCGCGACCTGCCCTCGCTGGAGGCGCACGTCTCCGTCGAGCGCCAGCAGGTCGAGAACCGCCGCGACTCCGACCTGGAGGCCCGCGCCAAGAAGCTCGAGACGGACCTCGCCGAGCTGGAGGCCGAGGGCGCCAAGGCCGACGTGCGCCGCAAGGTGCGCGAAGGCGCCGAGCGCGAGATGAAGCAGCTCCGTGACCGCGCCCAGCGCGAGATCGACCGCCTCGACGAGGTGTGGAACCGCTTCAAGAACCTCAAGGTCCAGGACCTGGAGGGCGACGAGCTCCTCTACCGCGAGCTGCGTGACCGCTTCGGCACGTACTTCGACGGCTCCATGGGCGCGGCCGCTCTGCAGAAGCGCCTGGAGTCCTTCGACCTGGAGGAGGAGGCCGAGCGCCTCCGCGAGATCATCCGGACCGGCAAGGGCCAGAAGAAGACCCGTGCGCTCAAGCGCCTCAAGGTCGTCTCCGCGTTCCTGTCGACCAGCAACAGCCCCAAGGGCATGGTGCTGGACTGCGTCCCGGTCATCCCGCCGGACCTGCGTCCGATGGTGCAGCTCGACGGTGGCCGCTTCGCGACCTCCGACCTGAACGACCTGTACCGCCGCGTCATCAACCGCAACAACCGCCTGAAGCGGCTCCTCGACCTCGGCGCCCCCGAGATCATCGTGAACAACGAGAAGCGCATGCTTCAGGAGGCCGTCGACGCGCTCTTCGACAACGGCCGTCGTGGTCGCCCGGTCACGGGCCCCGGCAACCGTCCGCTGAAGTCGCTGTCCGACATGCTCAAGGGCAAGCAGGGCCGCTTCCGTCAGAACCTCCTCGGCAAGCGTGTGGACTACTCCGCGCGTTCCGTGATCGTCGTCGGTCCGCAGCTCAAGCTGCACCAGTGCGGTCTGCCGAAGGCCATGGCGCTGGAGCTCTTCAAGCCGTTCGTGATGAAGCGCCTGGTGGACCTGAACCACGCGCAGAACATCAAGTCGGCCAAGCGCATGGTCGAGCGCGGCCGCACCGTCGTCTACGACGTCCTCGAAGAGGTCATCGCGGAGCACCCGGTGCTGCTGAACCGCGCGCCCACCCTGCACCGCCTCGGTATCCAGGCCTTCGAGCCGCAGCTCGTCGAGGGCAAGGCCATCCAGATCCACCCGCTCGTCTGCACCGCGTTCAACGCGGACTTCGACGGTGACCAGATGGCCGTGCACCTGCCGCTCTCCGCGGAGGCGCAGGCCGAGGCCCGCATCCTGATGCTGTCCTCGAACAACATCCTGAAGCCGGCCGACGGCCGTCCCGTCACCATGCCGACCCAGGACATGGTGCTGGGCCTGTTCTTCCTCACCACCGACGAGGAGGAGCGCAAGGTCATCGGCGAGGGCCGGTCCTTCGGCTCCACCGCCGAGGCGATCATGGCGTTCGACGCCCGGGAGCTCTCGCTCCAGGCGAAGGTCGACATCCGCTTCCCCGTCGGCACCGTCCCGCCGCGCGGCTGGACCCCGCCGGTCGCCGAAGAGGGCGAGCCCGAGTGGCAGACCGGTGACCCGTTCCGTCTCCGTACGACCCTGGGCCGTGCGCTTTTCAACGAGCTGCTGCCCGAGGACTACCCGTTCGTCGACTACTCGGTGGGCAAGAAGCAGCTCTCCGAGATCGTCAACGACCTGGCGGAGCGCTACCCCAAGGTCATCGTGGCGGCGACGCTCGACAACCTGAAGGCGGCCGGCTTCCACTGGGCGACCCGTTCGGGCGTCACCGTGGCCATCTCCGACGTCGTCGTGCCCGAGGCCAAGAAGGCCATCGTCAAGGGCTACGAGGAGCAGGACGAGAAGGTCCAGAAGCAGTACGAGCGCGGTCTGATCACCAAGGAAGAGCGCACTCAGGAGCTCATCGCGATCTGGACCAAGGCGACCAACGAGGTCGCCGAGGCGATGAACGCGAACTTCCCCAAGACGAACCCCATCTTCATGATGGTTGACTCGGGTGCCCGAGGAAACATGATGCAGATGCGTCAGATCGCCGGTATGCGTGGTCTGGTGTCGAACGCCAAGAACGAGACGATTCCGCGTCCCATCAAGGCGTCCTTCCGCGAGGGCCTGTCCGTGCTCGAGTACTTCATCTCGACGCACGGTGCCCGTAAGGGTCTCGCCGACACCGCCCTGCGTACCGCCGACTCGGGTTACCTGACCCGTCGTCTGGTGGACGTCTCGCAGGACGTGATCATCCGCGAGGAGGACTGCGGCACCGACCGCGGCCTCAAGCTGAAGATCGCGGAGAAGGGCGCCGACGGCATCCTCCGCAAGACCGACGACGTCGAGACCAGCGTCTACGCCCGCATGCTGGCCGAAGACGTGGTCATCGACGGCAAGGTCATCGCGCCTGCCAACGTCGACCTCGGTGACGTGCTCATCGACCAGCTCGTGATGCACGGCGTCGAGGAGGTCAAGACCCGCTCGGTCCTGACCTGCGAGTCCGCGGTCGGCACCTGTGCCTTCTGCTACGGCCGCTCGCTGGCCACCGGCAAGCTCGTCGACATCGGTGAGGCGGTCGGCATCATCGCCGCCCAGTCCATCGGTGAGCCGGGTACGCAGCTCACCATGCGTACCTTCCACACCGGTGGTGTGGCCGGTGACGACATCACCCAGGGTCTGCCCCGTGTCGTCGAGCTCTTCGAGGCTCGTACGCCCAAGGGTGTCGCCCCGATCTCGGAGGCCAAGGGCCGCATCCGGATCGAGGAGACCGAGAAGACCAAGAAGATCGTCGTCACCCCGGACGACGGCAGCGAGGAGACGGCGTTCCCGATCTCCAAGCGCGCCCGTCTGCTGGTCGGCGAGGGCGACCCGGTCGAGGTGGGCCAGAAGCTCACCGTCGGTGCGACCAACCCGCACGACGTGCTGCGCATCCTCGGTCAGCGCGCGGTCCAGGTCCACCTGGTCGGCGAAGTCCAGAAGGTGTACAACAGCCAGGGCGTGTCGATCCACGACAAGCACATCGAGATCATCATCCGGCAGATGCTCCGCCGCGTGACGATCATCGAGTCCGGCGACGCGGAACTGCTGCCGGGCGAGCTCGTCGAGCGCTCGAAGTTCGAGACCGAGAACCGTCGTGTGGTCACGGAAGGCGGCCACCCGGCCTCCGGCCGTCCGCAGCTGATGGGTATCACCAAGGCCTCGCTGGCGACGGAGTCCTGGCTGTCGGCCGCCTCCTTCCAGGAGACGACCCGAGTCCTGACGGATGCGGCGATCAACGCCAAGTCCGACAGCCTCATCGGCCTCAAGGAGAACGTCATCATCGGTAAGCTCATCCCGGCCGGTACGGGCCTGTCCCGCTACCGCAACATCCGGGTCGAGCCGACCGAGGAGGCCAAGGCCGCGATGTACTCGGCCGTCGGCTACGACGACATCGACTACTCGCCGTTCGGCACGGGCTCCGGCCAGGCCGTTCCGCTGGAGGACTACGACTACGGTCCGTACAACCAGTAAGAGCGTGTAGCGGTACGTACGAAGGGCGCCTGCCCCGCTTCCGAGCGGGGGAGGCGCCCTTCGGCGTGGATGGGGGCGGGTCAGCGTCCGCCCTGGAGGTAGGGCTGGAGGTGGTGCAGCCGGGTCTGGAAGTCGGGATGGGTGGAGAGCAGCCGGGCGAGCGTGCCGGGCTGGGCCGGGGGAGCGCCCTGGGCCGCGGTCAACTGGTAACGGGCCTGCACCTCGGTCTGCTCCATGGTGTGCAGCACCTCCACGAGCATCGGCGCGAAGCCGAGGGCGGCGGCGTGCTGGTCGGCCCGGAGTTCGGCCCGGCGCCCGACGGCTGCCATCAGGTACGGAATGGCCAGCAGGACCAGCGGCAGCCCGTACAGGCTGGTGACGCTGGCCAGCGTCAGGACTCCGATGAACAGGAGCAGACCGCCGGTGAAGAGGCAGGAGAAGTAGCTGGCGAAGGTGACCGAGAAGACCACGACCGTACGGATGACCCGCCAGGCGACGCGGCCCGGCAGGGAGTACCAGTAGCCGAGCAGGGACGACCAGGCGTGGCCGCCGGTGTGGTGGCCCAGCTCGTGCGCGAGGACGGCGGCCAGGTGGGCGCTGGGGAGGTTGGTCAGGGCGAAGCGGGTGACGCCCACGATGTGGCCGGCGGCGGCGTAGGCGTTGAGTTCCCGGCTCTCCTCGATCCACAGCTCGTACCGGTTGCCGTCGACCCCGGCGCGGGCGGTGACCTCGCGCCAGACGGGGGCGAGACGGACCATGTCCTGCGGGCTCGGACGGTGCAGCTTGAGCAGGCGGCGGGCGAAGAAGTCCTCGGTGGGGCGGTGGAAGACCAGGGCGCCGGATGCCACCCAGGCGAGAGTGGGCAACCAGTACGGAAATCCGGTCAGGGCTTCCAGGGTGGTCGCCGCGAGGAGGACCACCAGGAGGCTCATCAGGAAGCCGGGCAGCAGCAGGGCGAGCCGGCTCAGCGCGGTGGCGTCGGCTCCCCGCTGGTGGGCCTGGTAGTGGACGCGGCGGCCCGGGGCGTTCTGGTAGTCGAGGTTGTCCGGGGCGAAGGGCTGAGGCGGTGGGGGCGGCGGCGGGGGCGGCGGCAGTGCGGGGCGGGCGGGGCCGGATGCCGGATGGGCGGGCGGAGTGCGGGGAGCGGGGATGTCCTGGTGGGCTGAGGTGCTGGAACCGGGGTGGACGGGGGCGGCCGGGGGAGCGCCGGGGTAGAGGGGGGCGTCCGGACCGGGGTGGATCCGGGCCCCGGCCGGCGGCGGTGGGGGAACGGGGGCTTCGGGGCGGGTGGGGCCGGTGGGGTACTGGGGTGGCCGGGGCGGGAGGGACCCGGGGTATACGGGTTCCTGGGGCTGGGACATGGAGCGTCCTTCGGGAGGGAGGGCGGTGTCAGCCGATGAGGAGTGAGGCGGGGAGCGCGGCCGCGCCGGCGCAGAAGGCGATCAGCCCGGTCCGTATCCACTGATGCTTGCGGACCGCGATACGGCTGTTCTCCGCGAGGGAGGCCCGGAGCGTGGCGGCGGGAGAGCGGGCTGTTTCGGCGAGGGCCTGTTCCAACTGGCCGTGCGCGTGGGCCTGTTGGATGTCGCCGAAATACGTCAGGGGGGCGCCGGGCGCCCAGGCGCGCCTGCGGTAGCGGGGCAGTACCGCCATCAGCAGCGCGAGCAGCGCCAGGCCGAACGCGGCGGCCCCGGCCCACCAGAGGGCGCTGCCGGGGACGGAGAGGGAGTCCGGCCGCCAGCCCCGCCCCGCCAGCAGCCCGGAGAGCACGCCCGCGGTGGTGCCGAGGGCGGCGACCAGGACCGACGCCTTGCTGTCGGCACGGGCGATCTCGGTGCGCAGCTCGGCGAGGAGACGGGTCCCCAGCTCGGCGGTGTCGGCGTCGAGGGACGGTGGCGGGGGTGGAGGCGAGGGGGCCGGGGCGGGTGGTGCCGGTGTGGGCGCGGGCGGTGGGGCGGGTGCGGTCATGGCGTACCTCCTGCGGCAGGGGCTCCGTCCGCCTCGTCCGGCGCCGGGTCCTCCCCGGGCGGCGTCGGACGGCCGGGGCCGTTCTGGGGTGCGGCGGCTGCCGCCGGGGCGCCCGGGGCCGGGACCTGCGGCTGCGACCGCGGCCGCGGGGGCACGGTCTGCGGCATGGTCGGGGCGCTGCCGTACCCCGGGGGCGGCTGCCAGGCGGGTGGCTGCGGGGCGTACTGCGCATGCGGGGCGTGCGGTGCCTGCGTCGGCATGGGGGCGGCTCCAGCGGGCGTGACGTACGGCGCGGGAGGCGAGAGGTGGGGCAGCGGAGAGCCCGCGGGCGGGTAAGGGCCCGGACCCGGATGCGGGCCGGTTCCCGGCCCACCCGCGTACGGTGCGGCGGCCCGGGCGGGCGGGCCGACCGCCCCCGCGTCCTGGGGACCCCCGCCCTCCGGGCCGCCCGGTCGCTGCCCGGGGAGCGCCGGCCCCGCGGGAGGCGGCGGACCCGGTGCCGGGGTCTGTGCCGGCGCCTGAGCCGACGCCTGTGTCCCCGCCTGGCCCTGAGCAATCTGCTGCTGCGGGAGCGGCACCGGGCCCTGCGGAGGTGCGGCGGTCCAGCCGGCCGCTCCGTCGCCCGTCCCGGGCCCTGCCCCCGGGGCCCCTCCCGGCCCGGCCGGGGGGCCGTCCTGCGGGCCCGGGAGCGGAGGGCCGGGCTGCTGGGCGACCCCGGGGAGCCGCTGGTTGAGGATGTCGTTCATGGTGCGCAACGCCAGCTGTTTGGGGCCGTCCAGCTCGTAGTCCTGGGCGACGTCGCCCGCCAGCAACTGCCCGACCAGGTCCATCTGGGCCTGGATCATGCGCAGTTGGTCCTCACGCATGCTGTTCATGACCAGCGCCGAGTCCTCGGGGTGGTCCGCCAGATGCAGCGCCCAGGCGTGCACCCCGCCCTGGGACAGGTGGTACTGGTAGAAGTCGATCTTCTGGGCCTCGATGCGCTGCAGTTCCAGCGCCTGCTCCCCGGCCAGCAGTGCCTGCTGGTGCGCCCACTGCTGCTGCTGCAACGCCAGGGCGTGGTGATGTTCCCCATATGCCGCCGCCCGTTGCAGCGCCAGTGCGTCCTGCTGTACGAGCCGCCTGGCCTGCTCGGTGTCGACCGTCATGCCGAGCTGGGCGTCGAGCACCTGTTCCGCCGCGTTGTGCTGGAGACTCTGCAGGCGCTTCTGGTGGTCGATGTTCTCCTGGTCCCTGCGCAGCCGTACCGTCCAGGCGACCTTGAGCCCCACCCCGCCGCCCAGCGCGCCCAGCGCCGTCACGGCACGCAGCAGCGCCTGCTCGGCGGCGGCGCTGTCCGCGATGGCGTACAGCCGGGCCACCGGCCGCGCGGCCTGCTCCAGCTCGCCCAGCAGCAGCCGGGGCACGTCCCGGTATCCGGAGGCCACGAACCGCGCCGGGTCCACCACCTGCCAGGACAGTTCGACCACGCACCCGAACTCGAAGGCGTCGTTGTCACTGGGCAGCGCCAGCTCGGCCCGCACGGGATGGACGCCCATGTCGACCTCGTATACCGAGCTGTACCGTCTGGTGGCCGCCTCGGCGCGGGTGGGGCGCACCGGCGGCAGGTAGGTGTCGTACGTGCCCTTGACCGTGGAGAACACCAGGGCGTGGTCGATCCGGGTGAGCGGCTTGCGGAACTCGAACCGCGACAACTGCCGCACCGTGATGACCGGATCGATCAGCGGGGTGTGCCGGTCGGCGTGCTGATCCCACTCGGGCGGCCGTCGGAAGTCGGGCATGTGCGGGTCTCCTTGGCGGAACAGGGTGCGTCAGATCGAAACAGGGCTGAACGGAGCGTGACGGGCAGGCCGGGCCGAGGGGTCAGGCCGGAGGCCGCGGGAGTACGGTGCGCAGCCGCCCCGCGACGGGCGGCGGCGGCCCGGCGTCCTCGCCGGACAGGGTCCGCAGCAGGTGGTCCAGGCGCAGTACGTCCTCCGAGGTGACGGCGAGTGCGGGCAGCAGCGCGGCGAGCGCCCACTCGACCGCAGGTTCGCGGTCGGCGATCAGGACCCAGGCGCGCAGGATCTCCAGCGCGGTCCTGGAGTGCGGGGGCGCGTTCAGCGCGGTCCGCCACAGGACGGCGATGTCCCGGGCGGTTCCGTCGCCCGGACAGGCGGCCTTCGCCTCGGCGTACCGGGCGAGCACCAGGGGCGTCCCGGACGGCTTGTCGTCCTCGGTCCGCCAGCAGGCGTTCAGGAAGCCCGCGACGGCCAGATCCAGTACGCACGCCTCCTTGCGCGGGGTCTCCAGGCTCCGCAGGAGTTCCGCGAGGACCTGCTCACCCGCCGGGGACAGGATGAGCAGCTCCACCGAGGAGGCGAGCTCGGCCAGCAGGGTCTCGTCCCGCTCCTCCTCCTCGTACTCCCGTCGGGCGGCCTTGCGCAGGGCGGCCAGGGCCTCGGCCGGGCGTTCGTTCCCGAGCAGGCCGTGGGCGCGGATCGCCACCCAGCGGCGCCCCGGGTCGTCGCCCTCGCACCAGGAGTCGATGATGCGCGGGACGTGCGGGGTCTCCAGGCGGTGGGCGAGGGCGAGGGCGTTGACGGCCACGATCCGGTGCACGTAGTCCTTCGAGGCGGCCCATGGCTCGATGATCAGGGCCATCGCCGACGGCAGGTCCGTCACCGCGAGCACGGCGACCGTGGAGGCGGCCCGGGTGCGCACCAACGGCCTCCCGTCGACGGCCAGTCGGTTGAGCCAAGCGATCAGCGCCGGCCGGGACGAGGGGTGCCCGGTCCACAGCTCGCGCAGCAGCACCAGGGGGGCCCGGTCGTCCCGGTAGGCGGACTTGGCCTGCGGGACCGGACCCCACTCGGTGGGCTCCTCCTCCTCGTACCGGTGCGCGCGGGCGAGCTGGAGACGCTTGCCGACGTGCGTGCCGAAGACGGGCACGGTGGCGGGCACATGCGGGTTCTCGGTCTTCTGGAGGAAGGCGTACAGCAGGTCGCTCAGCTCCGCCGTCAGCGCGTACGGGCTGCCGTCGAAGGCGGCCAGCGCCACCAGGAACGACTTGTCCCGCAGGTGCAGGGCGCTCTCGTCCGCCTCGAACCACTCCCGCACCTGGTTCTCCAGGGCGCTCAGCGAGAACCGCTCGATCTGCGGCCCGGCGGCCCGGCCCGCCGCATAGTCGGCGAGAGTCCCGGCGTACGCGGCGGCTTCACGCGGCTGCGGCGCCCGGCCCAGGAACTCCCGTACCGCCGGCAGCTCCAGCAGCCCGGGCACGGCCTCGGCTCCCACCCGTACGCGAAGGTGCGCCTCCAGCACGGCGGCGGCGCACGGCGCGTGCCACTCGGCGAAGGGGACGTCCTCCAGCGAGGCGCCGGGGCCGACGGCGATCACCAGATGGCCGTCCAGCTCGGTCAGCTTGGCCCGGATCGCCAGCAGGTCTGACTCGCGCAGCGGTCTGCCGCGGCCGGCTGTCGGGTCGCACAGGACGTTGCCGCCCGGCTTGAGCCGCCCGGCGATGTCAGCGGGCGCGCTCTCCCGGTCGTGCGCGTGCACCGGAAAGGCGTCCAGGTGCCGCAGCAGCATCAGGGCCGCGGTGCCCCGGCCCGCGAAACGGGGACCCGAGAGCACCAGCACCCGCTCCTCGCGCAGCCGCCCGGCCAGTGCCCGGAAGGCGTCCTCGCAGGCCTGCGGCGCTGCCCCGGGGACGGTTCCCGCCGTCACGAAGCGCTCCGCCAGCTCCTCCACGGAGGCGCGGGAGACCTCGCCGGAGGAGTGGGACCCCGTACCGAAGAGACTGCCGAACTGGTAGTGGATCTCGGTCTTGCTGCCCTTGATCACGTCCCCGGCCACCCGGCCCGCGCTGACGCCGTGGTTGTCACCGCCGATCAGGCCGCCGCCGACGCGGGCCGAGGACTCGAAGCGCATCGTGCGGGGCGCGTGGTTCATCAGGTCGCGGCGGGCCGTCCAGGCCTTCTGCGGCTGCGGGGTCTCCTCCGCCGCGCCCTCCTGGTCGGGGGGCTGCGCACCGTCGGGGGAGGCGTTGTCCGCCGGGGGCGCGGGCTGCTGCGGCCCGTCGCCCGCGCCGGGAGCGGGCGGGGCAGCGGCCTCACCGGGGCTCACGAGGGCTCGCCCGGAGTGCGGCGGGGCGCCTCGAAGCGGATGTCGCCGCCGACCTGACCTGCCGATACGCCGTAGTTGTCACCGCCGATGAAGCCGCCCGCGACCTGCCCGACCGGTGCCGCCCGGCCCGCGGCGCCGGCCGCGCCCTCCGCCGGCCCGTTCCTCTCCTTCGTCCTTCCGGTTCCGGGACCCCCCTCACGCCCCGGAACCGGAAGGGCCCCCGTGTCACCGTGGTCCTGGTTCCCCTCTTGCCGGGGGGCGCATGCGGGCACCGGGCCCAGCAGCCACGCCCGCAGCGGCCCGTTCTTGCTGTCGACCGTGATGGCGTGGAAGTCCTCGGCGGGGATGCCCTGGTGGCCGTGGCGCACGATCCCGGCGTGCACCGCCTCCGACACGCACAGCGCCACGTCGGTCCCGCGCTCCGCGAGCGCCGTCCGCAGCAACTGGGCGTCGAGCAGCCGGCAGGCGTGGTTGAGGTCGGCGCCGACCCACCCCTCGTGCTCGTCGACCCAGACGTACCCCGTGGCCAGCACCACCCGCAGCCGCATCTGCGCGGACCGCGAGGCCATCCGGTTCATCGCCCGCAACTGGGCGGGGGCCTCGGTGATCAGCGCCCGCAGCAGGGACGTCAACGAGGCGTTGGCGTCGATGAGTTCCATGACCGAGTCGCCCCGGTCGGCGCGCCGCCGCATCGTCTCCTCGATGCCCGCGCACTCCAGCACGCGGTCCGTGAGGCCGTACAGCATCCTGCGCAGATACGCCTGTTCGACGTCGTCGCGGTCGCTGAACTTCTCGATGTCGAGCAGCAGGAAGGTGCGGCTCACGGGGTCGGTCATGCTGGCGCCTTTCACTGGTGGGACACGGACCGTCTGTCGCACGGGCCGCTTCGGCGGGCTGGGACGAGCTTGGCGGTGCGCGCCCGCCCGCCGTGAGGTCGGATGACGCAGTGGAACTGTGACCGTGTGCACAGAGCCACCCACTGCCAACGGACGGTCACCCGGGGTCACCGCCGCGTCCGCGGCACGGAGTCGGCACGCCTACGGCGAGGGGTCCGGCACCGCTCCCGTGCGCGCGATCCGCCGCAGCACGTCCGGCCGTACGATCACCAGCGCCCGCCGCCCGGTGAGCACCACGTCCCGCTCCCGCAGCTCCTTCAGCAGCCGCTGCACCATCTCCCGCGACGCCCCCACGGCCCCCGCCAGCTCCTGCTTGGTGAGCGGCACGGCGACCTCGACGCCTTCGTCCGTACGTCTGCCATGGGTGCGGGCGAGGTCGAGCAGCAGCACCGCGAAGCGCTCGCGCACGCTCATCGAGGCGAATTCCAGGCGCCGTTGGTCGGTCGCGCGCATCCGGTCCGCGGTGAGCCCGAGCAGCTTGAACGAGGCGTCCGGCGAGCGGGCGAGGAAACTCCGGAACTTCTCGTACTCCACCGCCTTGGCCCGCAGCGGGGCCAGCGCGGTCACGGTCGCCGACCGGGACCGGCCGGTCAGTACCGCGGACTCCCCGACGATGTCGCCGGGGCCGCGCAGGGCGAGCAGCGCCTGGTAGCCGTTGACCGCCGACGCGGTGACCTTCGTCCAGCCGTTCAGGATGAGCAGGACGTGGGCGGAGGGTTCGTTCTGGTGGAGCAGGGTCGCCCGGGGGGCGAACTCCAGGTCGTTGCCGAGTGCGAGGAGGTCCGCGCGGTCCTCGCTCTCCAGCCGGGCCAGGAACGGAACCCGGTCGTCGAGACCCCCGTCGCCCGGCGCGTGTGCAGCCGTCATGCAGACCCCCGTCCTCACAAGGGGCATCAATGTACTGAGAAGCGGGATCGGGCACCTTCCGAACCCGGGTATTGACGGCGCGGGCCCGGCCCCCGCTCCGCCCCGCCGACGGATGGACAGCATTTGTTTTGACCCAGGTCGATGAGGTAGGTACGCTCAGACCTTGTGCCTGGGGTGTGCCTGGGCTCCTGTGCGTGTCTACAGCCGCAGAGTGAGCCTGTCTGTACGGGGCCCCCGTGATTCGCGTCGTTCTCCGCTTCCGGCGGAGTGTGCCGGGTCCGACACACCCGACCGCGTGGGTCGGGGATGTTCCAGGTTAGTTTCACAGTGATCGGCACACAGAAACCGGAGAAGTAGTGCCTACGATCCAGCAGCTGGTCCGGAAGGGCCGGCAGGACAAGGTCGAGAAGAACAAGACGCCCGCGCTTGAGGGTTCGCCCCAGCGCCGTGGCGTCTGCACGCGTGTGTTCACGACCACCCCGAAGAAGCCGAACTCGGCGCTCCGTAAGGTCGCGCGTGTGCGCCTGACCTCGGGCATCGAGGTCACGGCCTACATCCCGGGTGAGGGCCACAACCTGCAGGAGCACTCGATCGTGCTCGTGCGTGGCGGTCGTGTGAAGGACCTGCCGGGTGTTCGCTACAAGATCATCCGCGGTTCCCTCGACACGCAGGGCGTCAAGAACCGTAAGCAGGCTCGCAGCCGCTACGGCGCCAAGAAGGAGAAGTAAGAATGCCTCGTAAGGGCCCCGCCCCGAAGCGCCCGGTCATCATTGACCCGGTTTACCAGTCTCCTCTTGTCACGTCGCTGATCAACAAGATCCTGCTCGACGGCAAGCGTTCCACCGCCGAGCGGATCGTGTACGGCGCCATGGAGGGCCTGCGCGAGAAGACCGGCGCTGACCCGGTCATCACGCTCAAGCGCGCGCTGGAGAACGTCAAGCCCTCGCTTGAGGTCAAGTCCCGCCGTGTCGGTGGCGCCACCTACCAGGTGCCGATCGAGGTCAAGCCCGGTCGCGCCGCCACCCTCTCGCTCCGCTGGATCGTGGGTTACTCCCGCGCCCGCCGCGAGAAGACCATGACCGAGCGCCTCATGAACGAGCTGCTCGACGCCTCGAACGGTCTTGGCGCTGCCGTCAAGAAGCGTGAGGACACCCACAAGATGGCCGAGTCCAACAAGGCCTTCGCGCACTACCGCTGGTAGTCGTTACCCACTTCGAGACCGAGAGAAGATTGAGCCTTATGGCCACCACTTCGCTTGACCTGGCCAAGGTCCGCAACATCGGGATCATGGCCCACATCGACGCGGGCAAGACGACCACCACCGAGCGCATCCTCTTCTACACCGGTGTGTCTTACAAGATCGGTGAGGTCCACGACGGCGCTGCCACGATGGACTGGATGGAGCAGGAGCAGGAGCGCGGCATCACGATCACGTCTGCCGCGACGACCTGCCACTGGCCGCTCAACGATGTCGATCACACGATCAACATCATCGACACCCCCGGTCACGTCGACTTCACCGTCGAGGTGGAGCGTTCGCTCCGCGTCCTCGACGGCGCCGTCACCGTGTTCGACGGTGTCGCCGGTGTCGAGCCCCAGTCCGAGACCGTCTGGCGTCAGGCGGACCGCTACGGCGTGCCGCGCATCTGCTTCGTCAACAAGCTCGACCGTACGGGTGCCGAGTTCCACCGCTGCGTCGACATGATCGTCGACCGCCTCGGTGCGGTCCCGCTCGTCATGCAGCTCCCGATCGGCGCCGAGGCCGACTTCAAGGGCGTCGTCGACCTCGTGTCGATGAAGGCGCTCGTGTGGTCCGCCGAGGCCGCCAAGGGCGAGATGTACGACACGGTCGACATCCCGGACACGCACACCGAGGCCGCCGACGAGTGGCGCGGGAAGCTCCTGGAGACCGTCGCCGAGCACGACGAAGAGATGATGGAGCTGTACCTCGAGGGCCAGGAGCCCACCGAGGAGCAGCTGATGGCGGCCATCCGCCGCATCACCCTCGCGTCGAAGGGCGGCGCCGGTTCGGTGACCGTCAGCCCCGTGTTCTGCGGTACGGCGTTCAAGAACAAGGGCGTCCAGCCCCTGCTCGACGCCGTGGTGCGCTACCTCCCCTCCCCCCTGGACGTCGAGGCCATCGAAGGCCACGACGTGAAGGACCCGGAGAAGGTCGTCTCGCGCAAGCCGTCGGACGACGAGCCCTTCTCGGGCCTGGCGTTCAAGATCATGAGCGACCCGCACCTCGGCAAGCTCACCTTCGTCCGGGTCTACTCGGGCCGCCTCGAGGCCGGCAGCTCCGTGCTGAACTCGGTCAAGGGCAAGAAGGAGCGCATCGGCAAGATCTACCGCATGCACGCGAACAAGCGTGAGGAGATCGCATCGGTGGGCGCCGGCGACATCATCGCCGTCATGGGTCTCAAGCAGACCACCACCGGTGAGACGCTGTGCGACGAGAAGGCCCCGGTCATCCTGGAGTCCATGGACTTCCCGGCTCCGGTCATCCAGGTCGCCATCGAGCCCAAGTCCAAGGGCGACCAGGAGAAGCTGGGTGTCGCCATCCAGCGGCTCTCGGAGGAGGACCCCTCCTTCCAGGTCCACTCGGACGAGGAGACCGGCCAGACCATCATCGGTGGTATGGGCGAGCTTCACCTCGAGGTGCTCGTCGACCGCATGAAGCGCGAGTTCCGCGTCGAGGCGAACGTCGGCAAGCCCCAGGTCGCGTACCGCGAGACGATCCGCAAGACCGTCGAGCGCATCGACTACACGCACAAGAAGCAGACTGGTGGTACCGGCCAGTTCGCGAAGGTGCAGATCGCCCTTGAGCCCATCGAGGGTGGCGACGCGTCGTACGAGTTCGTCAACAAGGTCACCGGTGGCCGCATCCCCCGGGAGTACATCCCGTCGGTGGACGCGGGCGCCCAGGAAGCCATGCAGTTCGGCATCCTGGCCGGTTACGAGATGGTCGGCGTCCGCGTCACCCTTCTCGACGGCGGTTACCACGAGGTCGACTCCTCGGAGCTCGCCTTCAAGATCGCCGGTTCGCAGGCCTTCAAGGAGGGTGCCCGCAAGGCCTCTCCCGTGCTCCTCGAGCCGATGATGGCCGTCGAGGTCACCACGCCCGAGGACTACATGGGCGATGTGATCGGCGACCTCAACTCCCGCCGTGGCCAGATCCAGGCCATGGAGGAGCGCAGCGGCGCTCGCGTCGTGAAGGGCCTCGTGCCCCTCTCGGAGATGTTCGGCTACGTCGGAGACCTCCGCAGCAAGACCTCGGGTCGCGCAAGCTACTCGATGCAGTTCGACTCCTACGCCGAGGTTCCGCGGAACGTCGCCGAGGAGATCATCGCGAAGGCCAAGGGCGAGTAACTCTTCGAGTTCACTCACCGGGCGCCCGGCCGCAGGGCCGGTCGCCTGCCGCGAGGACGGGTTCTCACCCGTACGAGCACACGCTTTAGGCTTATCACCGGAGCCACTGGGGCATTCAGCGCAATCCGCGCCGAATGCCCCGGGCGCCGGCATCCCAGCAAAGATCACCTGGCGCCGATGAAGCAAGGCGTACAGAACCACTCCGCAGGAGGACCCAGTGGCGAAGGCAAAGTTCGAGCGGACTAAGCCGCACGTCAACATCGGCACCATCGGTCACATTGACCACGGTAAGACGACCCTCACGGCCGCCATTACCAAGGTGCTGCACGACGCGTACCCGGACCTGAACGAGGCCTCGGCCTTCGACCAGATCGACAAGGCGCCGGAAGAGCGTCAGCGCGGTATCACCATCTCCATCGCGCACGTCGAGTACCAGACCGAGTCGCGTCACTACGCCCACGTCGACTGCCCCGGTCACGCGGACTACATCAAGAACATGATCACGGGTGCGGCGCAGATGGACGGCGCCATCCTCGTGGTCGCGGCCACCGACGGCCCGATGCCGCAGACGAAGGAGCACGTCCTCCTGGCCCGCCAGGTAGGCGTCCCCTACATCGTCGTCGCGCTGAACAAGGCCGACATGGTGGACGACGAGGAGATCCTGGAGCTCGTCGAGCTCGAGGTCCGTGAGCTCCTCTCCGAGTACGAGTTCCCGGGCGACGACCTGCCGGTCGTCAAGGTCTCGGCGCTCAAGGCGCTCGAGGGCGACAAGGAGTGGGGCCAGTCGGTCCTGAACCTGATGGCCGCCGTCGACGAGTCGATCCCGCAGCCCGAGCGCGACGTCGACAAGCCGTTCCTGATGCCGATCGAGGACGTCTTCACGATCACCGGTCGTGGCACCGTCGTCACCGGCCGTATCGAGCGTGGTGTCCTCAAGGTCAACGAGACCGTCGACATCGTCGGTATCAAGGAAGAGAAGACCACCACCACGGTCACCGGCATCGAGATGTTCCGCAAGCTGCTCGACGAGGGCCAGGCCGGTGAGAACGTCGGTCTGCTCCTCCGTGGCATCAAGCGCGAGGACGTCGAGCGCGGCCAGGTCATCATCAAGCCGGGCTCGGTCACCCCGCACACGGAGTTCGAGGCGCAGGCGTACATCCTGTCGAAGGACGAGGGTGGCCGTCACACCCCCTTCTTCAACAACTACCGCCCGCAGTTCTACTTCCGCACCACGGACGTCACCGGTGTCGTCACGCTGCCCGAGGGCACCGAGATGGTCATGCCGGGCGACAACACCGTCATGTCGGTCGCGCTGATCCAGCCGGTCGCCATGGAGGAGGGCCTCAAGTTCGCCATCCGTGAGGGTGGCCGGACCGTCGGCGCCGGCCAGGTCACCAAGATCACCAAGTAATTCCCCGGTGTTCGACCTGGTAGCTCGCTGAACTGAGCTCCAAGGGAAGGGCCCCGGCCCCCTCGCGCAAGCGGGGGGTGCCGGGGCCCTTCTCGTCCTTCTTCCTCCCGTGCCGTCTTTCTCCTCGTACGCGTACGGGCCCTACGTCCGCCAGAGCCACGGCGCCGCGTCCGCCCCGAGCCCCGCCACCGCGCCGGCGCCCACCAGGACCGGCGTCCCCACGCACACCCCCTGGTGCCGCCGCGTCCTCCCCCCGGCGTCCCGGAGCCGAACCTCCCCCCGCTCGCCCCGCCCCAGCAGCACCGGGCCCGGGCCGCCGGCCACCGGACCGTACCCCTGGAGGGCGAGCCCGGGCAGCGGCGAGCCGTCGGGGCGCACCGCGACGAGCCCGGGGGAGTGCGGGGCACGGTAGACGACGCCGAGCGAGCCGTCCGGCCGGAGGAAGGCGTGCGGCGGCGTGCCGGGGGCGGGCATCGCGGGCGGGCGCAGCGCGAGGGGCCCGCCGGGCGAGGGCTGCGCCCAGTGCCGTACGGACTTCCGCGCGGCGGCGAGGAGATGGACCAGGCCCTGCCCGTCGACGACCGCCGACAGGCCGTCCTGGATGCCGTCGCCGTCGCCCATGACGTCCCCGCCCGGACCCGCCAGGCCGCGCCAGGGACCCCACCGGCCACGCGGGTCCCGTACCCGTGTGCTCACGCTCTTCGCCGCGTTCCGCACGAAGAGGTGGACACTGCCGTCGCCCGCCGTCACCGCGACCGGGACGCCGATCCGCCGCCCCCGGTCCGGCAGGCGCTCGGGGTTGCCGAGCGAGGTCCAGGCGCGGCCGTCGTACTGGACGACCTCGCGCAGGTTCGCGCCGCCGTGCCCGACGAGGGAGGCGATGCGCACGGCGAACAGCAGCTGCCCGCCGTCCTCCGTCGCGGCGTGCCCGAGCCCGGGGGCCAGCGGACCGCCGCCCAGGTCCTCAGGCGCGCCCCAGCCGGTCCCGTCCGCCCGCCAGCGCACCAGCCGCAGCCCCGCCACCGCGTACGCGGCGCGGGTGCCGTCGACCACCAACTCGCCTCCCGGATAACGGTAGTTGGTGGAGCGCGCCCACCCCTTGTAGTTCGTCAGCGGACGCCCCTGGCCGACGCTGTAGTCCCCGCAGCCCGCCGGGTTCCCGCACTCCCAGTCCGGGTCGCCGCCGTACGCGAAAAGCGTCTCGGCCTTCTCCTGGAGCACGCTCTCAGGGAGGTTCTTGGGCCAGTGCCGGTTGTAGTACCCGCGGAAGGCGGTGGCGGTGAAGCGGGGGAGCGGTTGGCGGGCCGCGGACTTCTCGGCGACCCAGCGGATCAGCGCCGCCCAGCTGAAGCAGGCGACGGCGGTGTGGTCGCGGTGGTCGGAGTAGCCGGGCTGTTCGCTGTCCTTGCTGCGTACGCGCACGGTGCTGCGCTGGATGTCGGGGTCGGGGTCGAGGGTCTGCACGACGGTCGGCCGGTAGTGGTCCAGCAGCCCGACGAGCGCGTCGACGAGTTCGTCGTAGTCGTACGAACTCGGCCTGTCCAGCGGCGAGTTGTCGGCCACCAGGGTCCGCTGGCGCATGCCGCGGTCGGTCCACAGCGCGGGCAGGGACGGCCGGTTGCGGGGCGAGATCACGGAGAGGTTGAGGAAGACCAGCTCGGCGCGGAGGCCGCCGTGCGCGAGGGTGTTCAGCTCGGCGCGCTTGCCGCCGCGCAGCTCCATCACGGTCCGCCGCCACGGCGTGAACTTCGGCAGCCCGAGCAGGGTCGCGTACGCCTGCCGGAGCCCCTGCTGACGGGCGGAGGCGTACGCGTTCTTGTCGGGCTCGGGCCGGGGGTGGCCCGGCGCGTGGTTGATCCCGTTCGCCTCGCCCGCGGTGACGTACACGGAGACGACGGGGGCCCCGGCCTCCAGCAGCCTGCGGGTGTCCGGGTTCATGAAGTACAGGTCGTCGTCCGGGTGGGCGAGGAACTGCATCAGCAGCGACCGCCCGGTGAGCGAGATGGGCCGTCCGGGCGCGGGGTCGGGCCCCGGGTCCCGGCGGCGCGGGGCCGCGGGCACCGTGCAGGCCGCCAGGGGCAGGCCCGCGGCGGCGGCCGTGGCGGCCGTCAGCAGGGTCCGTCTGGGCAGTCGTCCGGGCAGGCCGGGCCCCGTACCGCTGTGCATGTGTCCTCGTACTCCGTCCGCTTCCCCCGCAGCGGATGGTCGTGCGCTGCGTGCCGTCGTGACCGGCGGGACGGTACGGGCAGGCGCCGCCGCCCCGCTGCGGTCAGCTAGACGGCGGGGGAGGGGCGGGGGTTGCCTGCGGAGGGCGGCTCCGGTGCGGGGGCGGGGACCGCGGGGGCGTGGGCGCCCCGGAGGGGGGCCGGCGTACGCCTGGAGTCCGTCGCGGCGGGGACGTGGCGCACCGCGGGATCCGCTGAGCACCCGTTCGGGTGCAGGACCCGGGTTTGACCTCCGTCACGCTCCGGGTAATGTCTTCGCCCCGATTGGCGCTGCCCGTGCCCCGTATGGCAGACTGTCTGAGTTGCTCGGTTGAGTATCGATGCTGCACGCCTCCCGCCGGGAGGACCGGAAGCGAGTCCCACAGTACTCGTCGCCTTCACCTGCCTCCGGGCAGCAATGGGGCGGACGTACGGGAATCTTTCGGGAAGTGCCAGCGCGGTGCCGGCCAGGCACCCGGTGGGTGTTCTCCCCCGGCTTGCGGTCGCGGACCGTATCCCCTACAGCAGGGAATTCCTTCGGGATTTCGTACTGGCGAGGATGCGACACGCCCGACCGCGTGGGTCGGAGGGGGACGGTGCTGAGCGTTCAGAGCGCAGCCGCCCGGGTTCCAGAGCGTTAAGAGACAAAGGACTACTAGTAGCCATGGCGGGACAGAAGATCCGCATCCGGCTCAAGGCCTACGACCACGAGGTCATCGACTCCTCGGCGAAGAAGATCGTCGAGACGGTGACCCGCACTGGTGCGTCGGTCGCAGGCCCGGTGCCGCTGCCCACTGAGAAGAACGTGTACTGCGTCATCAAGTCGCCGCACAAGTACAAGGACTCTCGCGAGCACTTCGAGATGCGCACGCACAAGCGCCTCATCGACATCCTCGACCCCACGCCGAAGACGGTTGACTCGCTGATGCGTCTCGACCTGCCGGCCGGCGTCGACATCGAGATCAAGCTCTGAAGGGACGGGCCGAGATGAGCAAGAACATCAAGGGCGTCCTGGGCGAGAAGCTCGGCATGACCCAGGTCTGGGACGAGAACAACCGGGTCGTCCCGGTGACCGTCGTCAAGGCCGGTCCGTGCGTCGTGACGCAGGTACGTACGAACGACAACGACGGCTACGAGTCGGTCCAGATCGCCTTCGGCGAGATCGACCCGCGCAAGGTGAACAAGCCCCTCAAGGGTCACTTCGCCAAGGCCGACGTGACCCCGCGCCGCCACCTCGTGGAGCTGCGCACCCCGGACGCCAGCGAGTACACGCTGGGCCAGGAGATCACTGCCGAGGTGTTCGAGTCCGGCGTCAAGGTCGACGTCACGGGCAAGAGCAAGGGCAAGGGCTTCGCCGGTGTGATGAAGCGTCACAACTTCCACGGCGGCAAGGCCTCGCACGGTGCCCACCGCGTGCACCGCAAGCCTGGTTCCATCGGTGGCTGTGCCACCCCCGGCCGTGTCTTCAAGGGCATGCGCATGGCGGGTCGCATGGGTAACGAGCGGGTCACCACCCAGAACCTGACCGTCCACGCCGTTGACGCCGAGAAGGGTCTGCTGCTCATCAAGGGCGCCGTCCCCGGCCCCAACGGTGGCCTCGTCCTGGTCCGCACCGCGGCCAAGGGGGTTTGAGGAACCGATGAGCACCATTGACATCCTTTCGCCGGCAGGCGACAAGACCGGGACCGTCGAACTCCCCGCGGAGATCTTCGACGCCAAGGTCAGCATCCCGCTGATCCACCAGGTCGTCGTCGCTCAGCTGGCCGCTGCCCGCCAGGGCACGCACAAGACCAAGCGTCGCGGCGAGGTCCGCGGTGGCGGCAAGAAGCCGTACCGCCAGAAGGGCACCGGCCGCGCCCGCCAGGGTTCGACCCGCGCCCCGCAGTTCGCCGGCGGTGGCGTCGTCCACGGCCCGCAGCCGCGTGACTACTCGCAGCGCACCCCGAAGAAGATGAAGGCCGCCGCCCTGCGCGGTGCCCTCACGGACCGGGCCCGCAACGCGCGCGTCCACGTCGTCACCGGCGTGGTCGACGGTGCGGTTTCCACGAAGGCCGCCAAGTCCCTGCTGGGCAAGATCAGCGAGCGCAAGCACGTGCTCCTGGTCGCCGAGCGCTCGGACGAGGCCGCGTGGCTCTCCGCCCGCAACCTGCCCCAGGTGCACATCCTGGAGCCGGGCCAGCTGAACACGTACGACGTGCTCGTCTCGGACGACCTGGTCTTCACCAAGGCCGCCTTCGAGTCCTTCGTGTCTGGCCCCCAGGCCGCTGAGACCGAAGGGAGCGACGCCTGATGAGCGCCGTTACCAGCAAGACCTTCACGGACCACCGCGACATTCTTGTCAAGCCGGTCGTCTCGGAGAAGAGCTACGCGCTGCTCGACGAGAACAAGTACACGTTCATCGTCGCCCCGGGCTCCAACAAGACCCAGATCAAGCAGGCCGTGGAAGCGGTCTTCTCGGTCAAGGTCACCGGAGTCAACACGATCAACCGTCAGGGCAAGCGGAAGCGCACCCGCACCGGTTTCGGCAAGCGTGCCGACACCAAGCGGGCCATCGTGACCCTCGCCGAGGGCGACCGTATCGACATCTTCGGCGGTCCGACCGCCTAACGGCGGTCTGGATCGTCCGGAATCGGACGAGGACTGAGAAATGGGAATCCGCAAGTACAAGCCGACTACGCCGGGCCGCCGTGGCTCCTCCGTAGCCGACTTTGTCGAGATCACGCGGTCCACGCCGGAGAAGTCGCTGGTCCGCCCCCTGCACAGCAAGGGCGGCCGTAACAACGCCGGTCGTGTGACCGTTCGCCACCAGGGTGGTGGCCACAAGCGCGCCTACCGCGTGATCGACTTCCGTCGTCACGACAAGGACGGCGTGCCGGCCAAGGTCGCGCACATCGAGTACGACCCCAACCGCACCGCGCGCATCGCGCTGCTGCACTACGCGGACGGCGAGAAGCGTTACATCCTCGCCCCGCGCGGCCTGTCGCAGGGTGACCGGATCGAGAACGGCCCCGGGGCCGACATCAAGCCGGGCAACAACCTCGCGCTGCGCAACATCCCGGTGGGTACCACCATCCACAACATCGAGCTGCGGCCCGGCGGCGGTGCGAAGTTCGCCCGCTCCGCCGGTACCTCCGTGCAGCTTCTTGCGAAGGAGGGCACCATGGCCCACCTTCGTATGCCTTCCGGCGAGATCCGCCTGGTCGACGCCCGCTGCCGCGCCACGATCGGCGAGGTCGGCAACGCCGAGCAGTCGAACATCAACTGGGGCAAGGCCGGCCGCATGCGGTGGAAGGGCGTTCGCCCGACCGTTCGCGGTGTGGCGATGAACCCGGTCGACCACCCGCACGGTGGTGGTGAGGGTAAGACCTCCGGTGGTCGCCACCCGGTCTCCCCGTGGGGTCAGAAGGAGGGTCGTACTCGCTCGCCGAAGAAGGCTTCGAGCAAGTACATCGTCCGCCGCCGCAAGTCGAACAAGAAGCGCTAGGAGCGGGTTTAGATGCCGCGCAGTCTCAAGAAGGGGCCCTTCGTCGACGGACACCTCGTAAAGAAGGTGGATGTCCAGAACGAAGCTGGCACCAAGAACGTCATCAAGACCTGGTCCCGGCGCTCGATGATCATCCCCAGCATGCTGGGTCACACCATCGCGGTGCACAACGGCAAGATCCACGTCCCGGTGTTCGTCACCGAGTCGATGGTCGGCCACAAGCTCGGCGAGTTTGCGCCGACCCGCACCTTCCGCGGCCACGTCAAGGACGACCGCAAGTCGAAGCGCCGCTAAGGCGGGGTGCGATGACTATGAACGACACCGAAGGGACAACCATGGAAGCCAGGGCCCAGGCGCGGTACATCCGCGTCACGCCCATGAAGGCCCGCCGAGTGGTGGACCTTATCCGTGGCATGGATGCCACGGAGGCTCAGGCGGTCCTGCGCTTCGCCCCGCAGGCCGCGAGCGTGCCGGTCGGCAAGGTGCTGGACAGCGCCATTGCCAACGCCGCGCACAACTACGACCACTCCGACGCCTCGTCGCTGTTCATCAGCGAGGCGTTCGTGGACGAGGGCCCGACCCTGAAGCGGTTCCGTCCGCGTGCTCAGGGCCGTGCCTACCGGATCCGTAAGCGGACCAGCCACATCACCGTGGTCGTCAGCAGCAAGGAAGGAACCCGGTAATGGGCCAGAAGGTAAACCCGCACGGGTTCCGGCTCGGCATTACCACGGACTTCAAGTCCCGTTGGTACGCCGACAAGCTGTACAAGGACTACGTCAAGGAAGACGTCGCCATCCGCAGGATGATGACGTCCGGCATGGAGCGCGCCGGCATCTCGAAGGTGGAGATCGAGCGCACCCGTGACCGCGTGCGTGTGGACATCCACACCGCTCGTCCGGGCATCGTCATCGGCCGCCGTGGCGCCGAGGCCGACCGCATCCGCGGCGACCTCGAGAAGCTCACGGGCAAGCAGGTCCAGCTGAACATCCTCGAGGTCAAGAACCCCGAGATGGACGCCCAGCTGGTCGCCCAGGCCGTTGCCGAGCAGCTCTCCTCCCGCGTCTCCTTCCGCCGTGCCATGCGCAAGAGCATGCAGGGCACCATGAAGGCCGGCGCCAAGGGCATCAAGATCCAGTGCGGTGGCCGTCTCGGCGGCGCCGAGATGTCCCGCTCCGAGTTCTACCGCGAGGGCCGTGTGCCGCTGCACACGCTCCGCGCGAACGTGGACTACGGCTTCTTCGAGGCCAAGACGACCTTCGGTCGCATTGGCGTCAAGGTCTGGATCTACAAGGGCGACGTCAAGAACATCGCCGAGGTTCGCGCCGAGAACGCCGCGGCCCGTGCGGGCAACCGCCCGGCCCGTGGTGGTGCGAACGAGCGCCCGGCCCGTGGTGGCCGTGGCGGCGAGCGTGGCGGCCGCGGCCGCAAGCCGCAGCAGTCCGCGCCGGCAGCCGAGGCCCCCAAGGCCGACGCTCCCGCCGCCGCTGCTCCGGCTGAGAGCACCGGAACGGAGGCCTGACCGACATGCTGATCCCTCGTAGGGTCAAGCACCGCAAGCAGCACCACCCGAAGCGCAACGGCATGGCCAAGGGTGGCACTGAGGTCGCATTCGGCGAGTACGGCATCCAGGCGCTGACCCCGGCGTACGTGACGAACCGCCAGATCGAGGCCGCGCGTATCGCGATGACCCGCCACATCAAGCGTGGCGGCAAGGTCTGGATCAACATCTACCCGGACCGTCCGCTCACGAAGAAGCCCGCCGAGACCCGCATGGGTTCCGGTAAGGGTTCCCCCGAGTGGTGGATCGCGAACGTCAAGCCCGGTCGGGTGATGTTCGAGCTGTCCTACCCGAACGAGAAGATTGCTCGTGAGGCGCTTACCCGCGCTGCTCACAAGCTTCCGATGAAGTGCCGGATTGTTCGGCGCGAGGCAGGTGAGTCGTGATGGCGGCCGGTACCAAGGCGACCGAGCTGCGCGAGCTGAACGACGAGGACCTCGTCGCCAAGCTCCGTGAGGCCAAGGAAGAACTGTTCAACCTCCGCTTCCAGGCGGCGACCGGACAGCTCGAAAATCACGGCCGGCTCAAGTCCGTCCGTAAGGACATCGCCCGGATCTACACCCTGATGCGCGAGCGCGAGCTGGGCATCGAGACGGTGGAGAGCGCCTGATGAGCGAGAAGAATGTGACTGAGACGACTGAGCAGCGCGGATTCCGCAAGACCCGTGAGGGTCTGGTCGTCAGCGACAAGATGGACAAGACCGTCGTCGTCGCTGTCGAGGACCGCGTGAAGCACGCGCTGTACGGCAAGGTCATCCGCCGTACGAACAAGCTCAAGGCTCACGACGAGTCCAACGCCGCCGGCGTCGGCGACCGCGTCCTCATCATGGAGACGCGTCCGCTGTCCGCCTCGAAGCGCTGGCGCATCGTCGAGATCCTCGAGAAGGCCAAGTAGCCCGGTAATTCCCGTCGGGGAATTCCGAAATATTTCAGTCCTGGAGGGGGTCTCCCCGCCAGGCAGTTCCGCCAGGCTCGGCGGGGGCCGTAGCGATACGGCCCCCGCCGGGAACCGGCAGACGATCAGGAGATAGACGTGATCCAGCAGGAGTCGCGACTTCGCGTCGCCGACAACACGGGTGCGAAGGAAATTCTCACCATCCGTGTTCTCGGTGGCTCGGGTCGCCGCTACGCGGGCATCGGTGACGTCATCGTCGCCACCGTCAAGGATGCGATCCCCGGTGGCAACGTGAAGAAGGGTGACGTCGTCAAGGCGGTCATCGTTCGCACCGTCAAGGAGCGTCGTCGCCAGGATGGCTCGTACATCCGCTTCGACGAGAACGCCGCTGTCATTCTCAAGAACGACGGCGACCCCCGCGGCACCCGTATCTTCGGCCCGGTGGGCCGTGAGCTGCGCGAGAAGAAGTTCATGAAGATCATCTCGCTCGCGCCGGAGGTGCTGTAAGCATGAAGATCAAGAAGGGCGACCTGGTACAGGTCATCACCGGCAAGGACAAGGGCAAGCAGGGCAAGGTCGTTCAGGCCTTCCCCCGCGAGGACCGCGTCCTGGTCGAGGGTGTCAACCGGGTCAAGAAGCACACGAAGGCCGGCCAGAACCAGGCCGGCGGCATCGTGACGACCGAGGCTCCCATCCACGTCAGCAACGTTCAGCTGGTCGTGGAGAAGGACGGCAACAAGGTCGTTACCCGCGTCGGCTACCGCTTTGACGACGAGGGCAACAAGATCCGCGTTGCCAAGCGGACTGGTGAGGACATCTGATGACTGCCACCACCGCACCGCGCCTCAAGCTGCGCTACCGCGAGGAGATCGCGGGCAAGCTGCGTGAAGAGTTCTCCTACGAGAACGTCATGCAGATCCCCGGTCTGGTCAAGATCGTGGTCAACATGGGCGTCGGCGACGCCGCCCGTGACTCGAAGCTGATCGACGGGGCCATCAAGGACCTGACGACCATCACGGGTCAGAAGCCGGCCGTCACCAAGGCCCGGAAGTCCATCGCGCAGTTCAAGCTGCGCGAGGGTCAGCCGATCGGCTGCCACGTCACCCTCCGCGGTGACCGCATGTGGGAGTTCCTGGACCGTACGCTGTCGCTCGCGCTGCCGCGTATCCGTGACTTCCGTGGTCTGTCGCCGAAGCAGTTCGACGGCCGTGGCAACTACACGTTCGGTCTCACGGAGCAGGTCATGTTCCACGAGATCGACCAGGACAAGATCGACCGAGTCCGGGGAATGGACATCACCGTGGTCACCACGGCGACGAACGACGACGAGGGCCGCGCCCTCCTCCGTCACCTCGGCTTCCCCTTCAAGGAGGCGTAACCGAGATGGCGAAGAAGGCTCTGATCGCTAAGGCCGCTCGCAAGCCGAAGTTCGGCGTGCGTGCCTACACGCGCTGCCAGCGCTGTGGCCGGCCCCACTCCGTGTACCGCAAGTTCGGCCTGTGCCGCGTGTGCCTTCGTGAGATGGCTCACCGTGGCGAGCTGCCGGGCGTGACCAAGAGCTCCTGGTAGTCCAGTACTGCCCTTTGGGCGTACGGATTTCCTTGAGCTCTCGGTAAGTATCTGGTCGGCAGGAGCCCCACCCCGAATGCCGTAGGCTAGAAGGGTTGGGCGCCTGCCGCCCATAACGACTTACTACGCCGTAGGTCCCCGCACCGCACCCGTCCCGCCTCTGAGTGGGGAGAGGGATGGCGCATACAGGAAACCCCGGCGAGAGAGGCCGAAGGCCAATTCATGACCATGACTGATCCCATCGCAGACATGCTCACGCGTCTGCGCAACGCGAACTCGGCGTACCACGACACCGTCGTGATGCCGCACAGCAAGATCAAGTCGCACATCGCGGAGATCCTCCAGCAGGAGGGCTTCATCACCGGCTGGAAGGTCGAGGACGCCGAGGTCGGCAAGAACCTCGTCCTCGAGCTGAAGTTCGGCCCGAACCGCGAGCGCTCGATCGCCGGCATCAAGCGGATCTCGAAGCCGGGTCTGCGTGTTTACGCGAAGTCCACCAACCTGCCCAAGGTCCTCGGCGGCCTCGGCGTGGCGATCATCTCCACGTCGCACGGTCTTCTGACCGGCCAGCAGGCAGGCAAGAAGGGCGTAGGTGGGGAAGTCCTCGCCTACGTCTGGTAGTCGGGAAAGGAAGGAAAGCTCATGTCGCGTATTGGCAAGCTCCCCATCCAGGTTCCCGCTGGTGTGGACGTCACCATCGACGGCCGCACGGTTGCCGTGAAGGGTCCCAAGGGCTCCCTCACGCACACTGTTGCCGCGCCGATCGAGATTGTTAAGGGCGAGGACGGCGTTCTCAACGTCACCCGTCCCAACGACGAGCGTCAGAACAAGGCCCTGCACGGCCTGTCCCGCACGCTGGTGGCGAACATGATCACCGGCGTGACCCAGGGATACAGCAAGGCGCTCGAAATCAGCGGTGTCGGTTACCGCGTCCAGGCGAAGGGCTCCAACCTGGAGTTCGCCTTGGGCTACAGCCACCCCATCGTTGTTGAGGCCCCCGAAGGCATCTCCTTCAAGGTCGAGTCGCCCACGAAGCTCAGCGTCGAGGGCATCGACAAGCAGAAGGTCGGCGAGGTCGCCGCTAACATCCGCAAGCTGCGGAAGCCCGACCCGTACAAGGCCAAGGGCGTCAAGTACGCCGGCGAGGTCATCCGCCGCAAGGTCGGAAAGGCGGGTAAGTAAGCCATGGCATACGGTGTCAAGATTGCTAAGGGTGACGCGTACAAGCGCGCTGCCATCAAGCGTCGCCACGTCCGCATCCGCAAGCACGTCTCCGGTACGCCGGAGCGTCCTCGCCTGGTCGTGACGCGGTCCAACCGCAACGTGACCGCTCAGGTCATCGACGACATCGCGGGCCACACGCTCGCGTCGGCGTCGACCCTGGACGTTTCGATCCGCGGCGGCGAGGGCGACAAGAGCGCCCAGGCCAAGCAGGTCGGCGCCCTGGTCGCTGAGCGTGCGAAGGCCGCCGGCGTCGAGACCGTCGTGTTCGACCGTGGTGGCAACAGGTACGCCGGGCGCATTGCCGCTCTGGCTGACGCCGCCCGCGAAGCCGGGCTGAAGTTCTAAGCCCCGGTTCCGGGACTAACGGACGTAACAGAGAGAGGTAAATCCAATGGCTGGACCCCAGCGCCGCGGAAGCGGTGCCGGTGGCGGCGAGCGGCGGGACCGGAAGGGTCGCGACGGTGGCGCTGCCGCCGAGAAGACCGCTTACGTTGAGCGCGTTGTCGCGATCAACCGCGTTGCCAAGGTTGTCAAGGGTGGTCGTCGCTTCAGCTTCACCGCGCTCGTCGTGGTCGGAGACGGTGACGGCACCGTAGGTGTCGGTTACGGCAAGGCCAAGGAAGTTCCCGCGGCCATCGCCAAGGGTGTCGAGGAAGCCAAGAAGAACTTCTTCAAGGTTCCGCGCATCCAGGGCACCATCCCTCACCCGATTCAGGGCGAGAAGGCCGCGGGCGTCGTCATGCTCAAGCCGGCTTCCCCGGGTACCGGTGTTATCGCCGGTGGTCCGGTGCGTGCCGTGCTGGAGTGCGCCGGCGTTCACGACATCCTGTCGAAGTCGCTCGGCTCGTCCAACGCGATCAACATCGTGCACGCGACCGTCGCGGCCCTCCAGGGCCTGCAGCGTCCCGAGGAGATCGCGGCTCGCCGTGGTCTGCCCCTCGAGGACGTCGCCCCGGCGGCTCTGCTCCGTGCGCGTGCTGGGGCGGGTGCGTAATGGCCCGTCTTGAGATCACGCAGACGAAGTCGTACATCGGCAGCAAGCAGAACCACCGCGACACCCTGCGTTCGCTCGGGCTCAAGCGCCTGAACGACGTGGTTGTCAAGGAGGACCGCCCCGAGTTCCGCGGAATGGTGCACACCGTCCGCCACCTCGTGTCGGTCAAGGAGGTCGACTGACATGGCGGAGAACAACCCGCTGAAGGTCCACAACCTCCGTCCCGCTCCGGGCGCCAAGACCGCCAAGACCCGTGTGGGTCGTGGTGAGGCGTCGAAGGGCAAGACGGCTGGTCGCGGTACCAAGGGCACCAAGGCTCGTTACCAGGTGCCGGAGCGCTTCGAGGGCGGGCAGATGCCCCTCCACATGCGTCTCCCGAAGCTCAAGGGCTTCAAGAACCCGTTCCGCACCGAGTACCAGGTCGTGAACCTGGACAAGCTCGCCGAGCTCTACCCCGAGGGTGGAGAGGTCACGGTGGCCGACCTGGTCGCCAAGGGTGCGGTGCGCAACAACCACCTCGTCAAGGTCCTGGGCCAGGGCGAGATCTCCGTGGCACTGACGGTTTCGGTTGACGCCGCTTCCGCCTCCGCCAAGGAGAAGATCGCTGCCGCTGGCGGCAGCGTCACCGAGCTCGTCTGAGACAGCTCGATGGCTTGAACATCCGACCGGGGATGCCTCTCATATGGGGCATCCCCGGTTGGTCGTTCCTAGGGGGCGGGGTCCGCCGGTATGGTGGCGTGCACTGTTAACTTTCGCGCGGTGTGCCCACAACGCTGTCCGCTCGTTGTTTGACTGATACGTATTCGTCGATCCTCAATACCGTCACCCTTCGACGCAGTAGCGCGGGGGTCGCAGGAGGCACCGTGCTCACCGCGTTCGCCCGGGCGTTCAAGACGCCCGACCTGCGCAAGAAGCTGCTCTTCACACTCGGCATCATTGTGCTGTTCCGGCTCGGCGCGCACATTCCTGTCCCGGGCGTCAACTACAAGAACGTGCAGATCTGCATCGACTCCGCCAAGGAAGGCGGAGGCGGTCTCTTCAGCCTGGTCAACATGTTCAGTGGTGGCGCGCTGTTGCAGATCACCATCTTCGCGCTCGGCATCATGCCGTACATCACGGCGAGCATCATCCTTCAGCTGCTCACCGTGGTGATCCCACGTCTGGAAGCCCTGAAGAAGGAGGGCCAGTCCGGCACGGCGAAGATCACGCAGTACACGCGTTATCTGACCGTGGCGCTCGCCATCCTCCAGGGCACCGGCCTCGTCGCCACCGCCAACTCCGGCGCGCTCTTCCAGGGTTGCGCGGAGTCGGTCCGCTCGCAGATCGTGCCGGACAAGTCGGTCTTCACCACCGCGGTCATGGTCATCACGATGACCGCCGGCACCGCGATGGTCATGTGGCTCGGTGAGCTCATCACCGACCGCGGCATCGGCAACGGCATGTCCATCCTGATGTTCATCTCGATCGCCGCGGGCTTCCCGGCGTCGCTGTGGGCCATCAAGGACGGCGGCAAGATGGCGGACGGCTGGATCGAGTTCGGGATCGTGATCCTGGTCGGATTCGCGATGGTCGCGCTCGTGGTGTTCGTGGAACAGGCCCAGCGCCGCATCCCCGTGCAGTACGCGAAGCGGATGATCGGCCGGAAGTCCTATGGCGGAACGTCCACATACATCCCGCTGAAGGTGAACCAGGCGGGTGTGATTCCCGTCATCTTCGCTTCTTCGCTGCTCTACATCCCTGCTTTGATCGTTCAGTTCTCCGGTTCCACGGCGTCCTGGGCGCAGTGGATCCAGACCAACCTGACCAAGGGCGACCACCCGTACTACATCGTCACGTACTTCCTCCTGATCGTGTTCTTCGCCTTCTTCTACGTGGCGATCTCGTTCAACCCCGAGGAAGTTGCCGACAACATGAAGAAGTATGGTGGCTTCATCCCGGGCATCCGGGCAGGTCGACCTACTGCTGAGTACCTGAGTTACGTGCTGAACCGCATCACGTGGCCGGGATCGCTGTACCTGGGTCTGATCGCTCTCGTGCCGACGATGGCGTTGGCCGGCTTCGGTGCGAGCCAGGACTTCCCGTTCGGCGGCACGAGCATCCTCATCATCGTGGGTGTGGGTCTGGAGACCGTGAAGCAGATCGAGAGCCAGCTCCAGCAGCGCAATTACGAAGGGTTCCTCCGCTGATGCGTATCGTCCTCGTCGGGCCGCCGGGCGCGGGCAAGGGAACGCAGGCCGCGTTCCTCGCCACGAACCTGTCGATCCCGCACATCTCCACGGGTGACCTCTTCCGGGCCAACATCAGCCAGGGCACCGAGCTCGGCCGCAAGGCCAAGGCGATCATGGACGCCGGAAATCTGGTCCCCGACGAGGTCACGATCGGCATGGCGCTGGACCGCATGGCCCAGCCGGACGCCGAGAGCGGTTTCCTGCTCGACGGCTTCCCGCGCAACGTCTTCCAGGCCGAGGCCCTGGACGCCGCGCTGAAGGAGCAGGGGCAGAAGCTCGACGCCGTCCTCGACCTCGAGGTCCCCGAGGAAGAGGTCGTCAAGCGGATCGCCGGCCGGCGCATCTGCCGCAACGATTCCGCGCACGTCTTCCACGCGACGTACAGCCCGCCGAAGGCCGAGGGCGTCTGCGACGTCTGCGGCGGCGAGCTCTACCAGCGTCCGGACGACACCGAGGAGACCGTGCGCAAGCGGCTCGACGTGTACCACACGCAGACCGAGCCGATCATCGACCACTACAAGGCGCAGGGCCTGGTGGTCACCCTCTCCGCGGAGGGCAAGGTCGCCGAGGTGACCAAGCGCGCGATGGACGCGCTGGACAACCTGAAGAAGGACCAGGACTAGGCCCCGGCCGGTTCCCCTGCGTACGACGGAAGGCCGCGGTGTCCCACAGACACCGCGGCCTTACTGTTGAACCGAAGACACACGAGCGTGGAAGGCACACCCATGGTGGAGATCAAGACTCCCGAGCAGATCGCGAAGATGCGTGAGGCGGGCCTGGTCGTCGCCGCCATTCACGCGGCCACCCGCGAGGCGGCCGTCCCCGGCGCCAGCACCAAGGACCTCGACGCGGTCGCCCGCGAGGTGCTCGCCGAGCACGGCGCGAAGTCGAACTTCCTCGGGTACGGCGGCTTCCCCGCCACCATCTGCACCTCGGTCAACGAGGTCGTCGTCCACGGCATCCCGGACGAGAAGACCGTCCTCAAGGACGGCGACATCATCTCCGTCGACTGCGGCGCCATCGTCGAGGGCTGGCACGGCGACGCGGCCTACACCGCCTTCGTCGGCTCGGGCCACGCGCCGGAGCTGCTGGAGCTCTCCCGGGTGGCCGAGGAGTCGATGTGGGCCGGCATCGCCGCGATGAGGAACGGCAACCGGCTGGTCGACATCTCCAAGGCCATCGAGGGCTACATCCGCCGCCAGCCCCGTCCGGCCACCGGGAAGTACGGGATCATCGAGGACTACGGCGGGCACGGCATCGGCTCCGAGATGCACATGGACCCGCACCTGCTCAACTACGTCACGCGCAAGCGCGGCAAGGGCATCAAGCTGGTCCCGGGCGTGTGCCTGGCGATCGAGCCGATGGTCTCGCTCGGCACCGCGCAGACCGAGGTGCTCGCCGACGACTGGACGGTCATCACGACCGACGGCACCTGGTCCTCGCACTGGGAACACTCCATCGCCCTCACCGAGAACGGCCCGCTGGTGCTGACCGCGGTCGACGGCGGCAAGGCGAAGCTCGCGGAGTACGGCATCACGGCGGCACCGGACCCGCTGGCGTGACGGATTACTTCCGGCGGGTTCTCCCCGCCGGGGTGAATGCCGCATAACGATCATCAGTGTTGGGCAAACTTGACGGATTCGTCTTTTCGGGTGGCCTGACGTAGACTGACTCGTCGGCTCGCGTGCATCCGTATGCCTGCATACACAGTGCAAGAGTCGATCAAGGTAGCCGATTCGAAGGGCGAAGCGTGGCCAAGAAGCAAGGTGCCATCGAAATCGAGGGCACCGTGATCGAGTCCCTCCCGAACGCAATGTTCAAGGTGGAACTGCAGAACGGTCACAAAGTCCTCGCGCACATCAGCGGCAAGATGCGTATGCACTACATCCGCATCCTCCCGGATGACCGGGTCGTCGTGGAGCTGTCTCCGTACGACCTGACGCGCGGCCGGATCGTCTACCGGTACAAGTAGATCTTGCCGCGCCCCTTCCGGGGGGCGAGTGGCACTGACCCGGAGAACCTGACATCCCATGAAGGTCAAGCCGAGCGTCAAGAAGATCTGCGACAAGTGCAAGGTGATCCGCCGTCACGGCCGGGTCATGGTCATCTGCGAAAACCTGCGCCACAAGCAGCGCCAGGGCTGACGCACGACCTTTCCTGCATCTCGCAGTTCTTCGCGCGACGCAAGCAATTCGTACATACGCAGAGCACGACCGGTCCAGCGAGGCCGGCGGCACCTCCGGCGGGGGCCGGGGACCCGGACGTACCACCTCACCACCGTGGGGTCGGCGGTCGGGAGCGGCTCTGTGGAAGACCCCCGAACTAACAACTGGAGCCATTGAATGGCACGCGTTTCAGGTGTTGACATCCCGCGCGAAAAGCGTGTGGAGATCGCCCTCACCTACGTCTTCGGCATCGGCCGCACCCTGGCGAAGGAAACCCTCGCCGCCACCGGTGTGAACCCGAACACCCGCGTTCGCGACCTGGCCGAAGAGGACCTGGTCAAGATCCGCGAGTACGTGGACGCCAACCTCAAGACCGAGGGTGACCTCCGTCGCGAGATCCAGGCCGACATCCGCCGCAAGGTCGAGATCGGCTGCTACCAGGGTCTGCGTCACCGTCGCGGCCTGCCGGTCCACGGCCAGCGCACCAGCACGAACGCTCGTACCCGCAAGGGCCCGCGTCGCGCGATCGCCGGTAAGAAGAAGCCGGGCAAGAAGTAGTCCTCAGCCGGACGCTTATCAAGCGGTCTTCGCTGTAGGACCGATCACCTCCCTCTCCATCTGGAGTAAGACATGCCCCCCAAGGGACGTCAGGGCGCTGCCAAGAAGGTGCGCCGCAAGGAAAAGAAGAACGTCGCTCACGGCCACGCGCACATCAAGAGCACGTTCAACAACACGATCGTGTCCATCACGGACCCGACCGGCAACGTGATCTCGTGGGCCTCCGCCGGCCACGTGGGCTTCAAGGGCTCGCGCAAGTCCACCCCCTTCGCCGCGCAGATGGCCGCCGAGTCGGCCGCCCGTCGCGCGCAGGAGCACGGCATGCGCAAGGTCGACGTCTTCGTCAAGGGTCCCGGCTCCGGCCGTGAGACCGCGATCCGCTCCCTCCAGGCCACGGGCCTCGAGGTCGGTTCGATCCAGGACGTCACCCCGACGCCGCACAACGGCTGCCGTCCGCCGAAGCGTCGCCGCGTCTGACCCGTCGCCCGCTCGTCGGGCGTCGTGTCTGCAATACCTCGTGTCGTGAGTGGCCGTGCGGAGACCGACCTCCGTACGGCGCTCGCCTCGCGTTTCGGGCGGTACGGCTCCTCGGGGCCGTACCGCCCGTACCCTTGTGGTAGTTGGCGTCAAATAGTGGGCGCCAAGAACAAAGGAACCCCATGCTTATTGCTCAGCGCCCGTCGCTGACCGAAGAGGTCGTCGACGAGTACCGCTCCCGGTTCGTCATCGAGCCGCTGGAGCCCGGCTTCGGTTACACGCTCGGCAACTCCCTGCGTCGTACCCTCCTGTCGTCCATCCCGGGTGCCGCTGTCACCAGCATCCGGATCGACGGCGTCCTGCACGAGTTCACCACCGTGCCGGGCGTCAAGGAGGACGTCACCGACCTCATCCTCAACATCAAGCAGCTCGTCGTCTCCTCGGAGCACGACGAGCCCGTCGTGATGTACCTGCGCAAGCAGGGCCCCGGCCTGGTCACCGCCGCCGACATCGCGCCCCCGGCCGGTGTCGAGGTGCACAACCCGGACCTGGTCCTCGCCACGCTCAACGGCAAGGGCAAGCTGGAGATGGAGCTGACCGTCGAGCGCGGTCGCGGCTATGTCTCCGCCGTCCAGAACAAGCAGGTGGGCCAGGAGATCGGCCGTATCCCGGTCGACTCCATCTACTCCCCGGTGCTCAAGGTCACGTACAAGGTCGAGGCGACCCGTGTCGAGCAGCGCACCGACTTCGACAAGCTGATCGTCGACGTCGAGACCAAGCAGGCCATGCGCCCGCGTGACGCCATGGCGTCCGCCGGCAAGACCCTGGTCGAGCTGTTCGGCCTGGCGCGCGAGCTCAACATCGACGCCGAGGGCATCGACATGGGCCCGTCCCCCACGGACGCCGCCCTGGCCGCCGACCTGGCGCTGCCGATCGAGGAGCTGGAGCTCACCGTTCGGTCGTACAACTGCCTCAAGCGCGAGGGCATCCACTCGGTGGGCGAGCTCGTGGCCCGCTCCGAGGCGGACCTGCTCGACATCCGCAACTTCGGTGCGAAGTCGATCGACGAGGTCAAGATGAAGCTCAACGGCATGGGCCTGGCCCTCAAGGACTCGCCCCCCGGGTTCGACCCGACCGCCGCCGCCGACGCCTTCGGCGCCGACGACGACGCGGACGCCGGTTTCGTGGAGACCGAGCAGTACTGAGTCCTCGCGACTCGCTGAAATCTTCCGTGGGGCAGTAGCCCCTCGGTAACTGACACCGGTACCTGATACGGCCGGTGCAGATCACAAGGAGAAACACCATGCCGCGTCCCGCCAAGGGTGCCCGTCTGGGCGGCAGCGCCGCGCACGAGAAGCTGCTCCTCGCGAACCTCGCGAAGTCGCTCTTCGAGCACGGCCGCATCACGACGACCGAGGCCAAGGCCCGCCGTCTGCGCCCCGTCGCCGAGCGTCTCGTCACCAAGGCGAAGAAGGGCGACATCCACAACCGTCGCCTGGTGCTCCAGACGATCACGGACAAGAGCGTCGTCCACACGCTCTTCACTGAGATCGCCCCGCGCTACGAGAACCGCCCCGGTGGTTACACGCGCATCACCAAGATCGGCAACCGTCGTGGCGACAACGCCCCGATGGCCGTGATCGAGCTGGTCGAGGCCCTCACCGTGCAGCAGAACGCTGTGGGCGAGGCCGAGGCCGCCACGAAGCGCGCCGTGAAGGAGTCCTCCACGGAGGAGACCGCCAAGGCCGAGCAGGCCGAGGTCGTCGAGGACGCGAAGCCCGAGGGCGACGAGTCCAAGTAGTACCTGGTAGTACGTGAACGGGCCCGTTCCCAGTCTTTCTGGGGGCGGGCCCGTTCTGCTGTGCGGTGGCGGGACGGGGGACGGTTTTCGTGGCGAGCGTGGAGGTTGGTTGTGGCTGACGAGGTGGCGGACGGGTTCGTACGGGTGAGGCTGGACCTCTCGTACGACGGCAAGGACTTCTCCGGGTGGGCGAAGCAGCCCAGCGGGCGGCGGACCGTGCAGGGGGAGATCGAGGCGGCGCTGCGGACGGTGACGCGGTCGCCGACGAACTTCGACCTGACGGTGGCCGGGCGGACGGATGCCGGGGTGCACGCGCGCGGGCAGGTGGCGCACGTGGACCTGCCGCGGGAGGTGTGGGCGGAGCACGAGGAGAAGCTGCTGCGGCGGCTCGCGGGGCGGCTCCCCCATGACGTACGGGTGTGGAAGGCGGCCCGGGCGCCGGAGGGGTTCAACGCGCGGTTCTCGGCGATCTGGCGCAGGTACCAGTACCGGGTGACGGACCATCCGGGCGGCGTCGATCCGCTGATCCGCAGTCATGTGCTGTGGCACGACTGGGAGTTGGACGTCGAGAAGATGAACGCGGCGGCCGCCCTGCTGGTCGGGGAGCACGACTTCGCGGCGTACTGCAAGAAGCGGGAAGGGGCGACGACCATCCGGACGCTCCAGGAGCTGTGGTGGGAGCGGGGGGCGGACGGGGTCGTCACCGGGACCGTGCGGGCCGACGCCTTCTGCCACAACATGGTGCGCTCGCTGGTGGGCGCGCTGCTGTACGTCGGGGACGGGCACCGGGACGTGGAGTGGCCGGCGAAGGTGCTGGCGGCGCGGGTGCGGGACTCGGCGGTGCACGTGGTGAAGGCGCACGGGCTCACGCTGGAGGAGGTGGCGTATCCGGCGGACGAGCTGCTCGCGGCGCGGGCGGTGGAGGCACGGAACGTGCGGACGCTGCCGGGGAGCGCGGCTGGTGGTGGGGAGAGCGGGGACGGTTGTTGCTGATGCGGGTCGGGGGTCGTGAGGGGCCCTTGATGGTGAGGGAGCTTGTCGTGGCTTGTCCGGTCCCGTTGTCAGTGGGCTGTGCGAAGGTGTTTTCAGACATCCACTCGGCTGATGTACGGGGGCTGCGATGACGGGGGCGAAGAAGAGCGGGGTGTGGGTGCTGCTGGTGGCAGTGGCGCTGTTCGCGGCGCTGGTGGTGCCGCGGGTCCTGGCCGGGGACGGTGACGACCGGCCGTCGCAGGCGGCCGGGGTGTCCTTGGGCGTGCCGGAGAAGTCCGGCGAGGACGCGCCGAAGGGGGCGCCCGACGCGGCCAAGGGGGGCGGGCCGGTGCCCGGGAGCACGGGGGGCGGTGCGACCTCCGGGGACGGCGCCGGCGACGGTGCGGGGGACGGTGCGCAGGAGCGGGCGGCGGACCGGGCGGCGATCGGGGAGGCCTTCGCGGCCGTCCGTGCCGGGGACTGCCTGGCGCTCTTCGACACCGGCGGCGGGTGGAACACCCGCATACCCCAGAAGGTCGGCTGCGGCGGGGACGCGGGGCTGACCCGAGTCAGCGCGGTGCGGACCGGGTGGAGCGCCTGCCCCTCGGGGGACGGACTGTCGTACGTGGTGCACCGGTCGGACAAGGGCAAGCGGGTGCTGTGCCTGACCCGGCAGTACAAGGCCGGGTACTGCGTGCTCGCGGAGAAGGGCACCGGAGCGGCGAGGGCGACCATGCGGCTCGGGTCGATGACCGCGGTCGACTGCAAGGCGAAGAAGCTCACCAAGCCCTACGACACGGTCCTGCACATCACCGGGGTGTACGGGCCGGGGACCGGGCGGACCGGGTGCAGCCGTGCCCTGGACGACAGGACCTTCTACTGGTTCTGGAGGGTCAAGGGCGACGAGACGCTGCTGTGCACGATGGTCTACCGGGGCTGAGGCGACCGGGGGGAGCCGTCAGCGGCGGGTGGCCGCCCAGAGGACGGCGCCGGTCGCGGCCAGGGCGACGAAGGTGATGCTGCCGAGCGCGTAGAGGAACGGGAACCAGAGCAGGGCGATCAGCGCGCAGTAGCCGGCGGCCAGGACGGAGAGGCCGAGCTGGACGCGGGCGGGGCCGTGCTGGTTGAGGCGGACCAGGACGGCCAGGAAGACCGCGGTCCACAGGGCGGCGCGGGGCTGGCCGAAGGTGAGGGCGCCGACGACGTCGCTGAGGACGCCGTACCAGCTCTGCTGCACCAGTTCGGCCTGCAGGTCGGCTATCTCGCGCAGGCCGGCGGAGCCGCCCGCGGCGCGCTGCACCTCGGTGAGGGACTGCACGGAGGTCCGGAAGTACTCGTACACGGTGAGCAGGGTGAAGCCGAGAGCGTGCAGGACGCCGGTGGCGAAGCCGGTGGCGCGGGCGCGGTGCGGGGCGCTGCGGTCTTCCGGGGTCCCGGGGGAGGCCGGTATGGGCTCGGGGGCGTCGTCGGGCTGCTGGCGGTGCTGGCTGTAGCGCCCGGTGGCCGTGCTGGTGCCGGGGTACGGGGTGTGGGCCCGCGCCCGGCCGGGGGCGGGGGACGGTCCCGGCGTCCGGGGGGAGGCGGAGGCCGCCGCGCGGCGGGGTGCGGGGGCGGGGCGGGACGCCGGTGCGGGGGTGGAGCGGCCGGCCGGGGCCGGGCGGGCGGCGGGTACCGGGCGGGCCGTCGGCGGGGGCGGCTGGGGGGTGGCCGGGGACTGCTGGTGCGGGACGGCCTGCGGCCAGCTGCGGCGGGGTGTGGCGGTGGCGGGCTCGGCGGTGCCGGGGCCGGGGGAGGCCGGGGCGGGGGTCTTCGGCTCGGGGGCCGGGGGTGGCGGGGTCTTGCCGGGGACGGGCCTGCGGGTGGTTTCCGGTGTGGCGGTGGTTTCCGGTGTGCGGGTGCTTTCCGGTGTGCGGGTGCCGGGGTGGCGGGTGTTCTCCGAGCGCGGGGGGCGGGTGGGCAGGGGGCGGCGGGTGTCGTCGGGCCGCTTGGTGAGCCGGGCGGGGCGGGGCTCGGCGGGGCCGGTGGGGGTGGGCGCGGTGTCCGGGGCGTCCGAGCCGTCCGAGCCGTCCGAGGGGGTGGGCTCGGTGGTGGCGGAGGGGGCGGGGGCCGGCGCCTTGGGTGGGGCAGGGGTGTCCCGGGTGCGCTGTTCTTCGTTCTTGCCCGTGCTCATGTGCTCCAGCTCCCCGTTGGCGTCAGGCCCGAGTGCGGCCCGGCGCCAGGGTAGTCAGGGGGCGGAGGGGTTGCCAGGGGCGGGCCGGGGCCGGTACGGCATCGTCACGCGCCCCGGGCGGGCGGCGCGGCGTCAGCCGCTGGCGGTCGTGCCGGTGGCGGCCGCGGCGGAGGCCTGGGCGCGGCCGCGTTCGACGATGCGCAGGAAGGTGTACTTCGCGGCGTCGTCGCCGAGGGCGAAGACGTTCTTGTCAGCGGTGGTGACGTCGCGCTTGTTGTCCGTGAAGCCGCCCACGGTGAAGTAGGCGTAGCGGCCGTAGGAGTTGGCGGTCTTGCGGCAGATCGTGCCGTTGCGGCAGAAGGTGGGGACGCCGGAGCCGGGGAGGGAGGCGACGCCGTCCTTGACCTGGGCCTTCGCCTTGAGGGCCTGGGCCTCGGTGGGGAAGACCGCCACGCCGACGGTGACGGCCGCGCCGCCCTTGGTGAAGGTGGCGCGGATGAGCTGGGTGCAGCCGTTGGCGTTGAGGATGCCGCCCAGGCGGCCCTGGGCGCCCGAGGCGCAGTCGGTGACGCGGTGGGTGGCGCCCTTGGGGTAGGTGCGGTTCTCCAGGGTGAGCGAGGCGCCGGGGAAGAGGGTGTCGGCGCTGAGCGGGGCCTTGTCCTTGTCGGCGCTGGAGATGAAGTCCTTGGGGTCCGGCGGGGGCGGGGGCGCGACCGGCGAGAAGGAGGGGGAGGGGGCGCCGGGGCCGGTGGGCAGGGACTCGGGTGAGGGCAGGGAGGTGTTCTTGCCGTCGGCGGGACCCGTGCCGGAGGAGACGATCGCGGTGGTGACGAGGGCGGCGACGGTGAGGGTGGCGAGGACGCCGCCGCCGATGCCGAGGAGGCGTTTGCGGCGGGCGCGGGCGGCGGCGTCGGCGAGGGCGGACCAGTCGGGGGAGGGGGCCGGGGCCGGGAGGGGCGTGACCTGGGCGGTCGGGCTCTGGGAGGTGACGGGTGGGGCCGGGTGGCCGCTGTAGGGGTGGTGCGGGACGGGGGCGGCGGGGGCCGGGCGGGGGGCGCCGGGCGGGGCCGGCGGCGGGAGGGGCCGTCCCCCTTGGCCGCTCGTTCCGCCCTGCCCGCCCGTTCCGCCCTCGGGGGGCGGGGGTGCCGCCCAGGGGGAGGCGGCGGCGACGTGGGGCGGGAGGGGGCCGGCGGGGACGCGGCCCGGGGAGGGGGCGGCCGGAGGGAGGCCGGTGGAGGGCGCGGGGGGCGGGGGTGGGGTGAAGTGGGGCTGGGGGGTGGGTGGTTGGGGGGTGCCGTGTGGGGGGTTTGCCCCGGGGGCGTCCGAGGGTCCCCCATGCCCGATGCTCATGGGGCGCATCCTAATGACCCCGTCGCCCGCGGCGAGGGGGCGTAAAGCGGTTGGGGCGGACAGGCGCGGGCGGCGAGAATGCCCGTATGGGACATCTTGAGGTCGGACACGTCGAGTACTACCTTCCGGACGGGCGGGTGCTGCTCGGTGACGTCTCGTTCCGGGTGGGGGAAGGGGCCGTGGTGGCCCTGGTCGGGCCCAACGGGGCCGGGAAGACCACGCTGTTGAAGATCATCGCCGGGGAGCTCCAGGCCCACGGGGGGTCGGTCACCGTCAGCGGCGGGCTCGGGGTGATGGGGCAGTTCGTGGGGTCCGTGCGGGACGGGCGGACGGTCCGGGACCTGCTGGTCTCGGTGGCGCAGCCCAGGATCCGGCAGGCCGCGGCCGCCGTCGACAAGGCCGAGACGGCGATCCTGGAGCGGGACGACGAGACCGCGCAGATGGCGTACGCCCAGGCGTTGAGCGACTGGGCGGAGGTCCAGGGGTACGAGGCCGAGACCGTCTGGGACATGTGCACCACGGCCGCGCTCGGGGTGCCGTACGAGAAGGCGCAGTGGCGGGAGGTGCGCACGCTCAGCGGCGGTGAGCAGAAGCGGCTCGTGCTGGAGGCGCTGCTGCGGGGGCCCGACGAGGTGCTGCTGCTCGACGAGCCGGACAACTACCTGGACGTGCCCGGCAAGCGGTGGCTCGAGGGGAAGCTCAAGGAGACCCGGAAGACGGTTCTGTTCGTCAGCCACGACCGGGAGCTGCTGTCGCGGGCAGCGGAGAAGATCGCGAGTGTGGAGCCCGGCCCGACGGGGTCGGAGGTGTGGATCCACGGGGGCGGGTTCGACACGTACCACGAGGCCCGCAAGGAGCGGTTCGCGCGGTTCGAGGAGCTGCTGAGGCGGTGGCAGGAGGAGCACGCGCGGCTCAAGGCGCTGGTGCTGAGGCTGCGCGGGCAGGCGGCGATCAGCCCGGACATGGCGTCCCGGTACCACGCGATGCAGACGCGGTTCAGGAAGTTCGAGGAGGCGGGGCCGCCGCCCGAGCCGCCGCGGAAGCAGGACATCCGGATGCGGCTCAAGGGCGGCCGGACCGGGGTGCGGGCGCTCACCTGCGAGGGCCTTGAGCTGACCGGGCTGATGAAGCCCTTCGACCTGGAGGTCTTCTACGGCGAGCGGGTCGCCGTTCTCGGGTCGAACGGGTCCGGGAAGTCGCACTTCCTGCGGTTGCTGGCGGGCGAGGACGTCGCGCACACGGGGGCCTGGAAGCTGGGGGCGCGGGTGGTCGCCGGGCACTTCGCGCAGACGCACGCGCATCCGGAGCTGATGGGGCGCACCCTCGTCGACATCCTGTGGGCCGAGCACTCCAAGGACCGGGGCGGGGCGATGTCCGTGCTGCGCCGGTACGAGCTGGAGGGGCAGGGCGACCAGGGCTTCGACCGGCTGTCGGGCGGGCAGCAGGCGCGGTTCCAGATTCTGCTGCTCGAACTGGCGGGGACGACGGCGCTGCTGCTCGACGAGCCGACGGACAACCTGGACCTGGAGTCGGCGGAGGCCCTGCAGGAGGGGCTGGAGGCGTACGAGGGGACCGTGCTGGCGGTCACGCACGACCGGTGGTTCGCGAGGTCCTTCGACCGGTATCTGGTGTTCGGGGCGGACGGGGTGGTCCGGGAGACGGCGGAGCCGGTGTGGGACGAGCGGAGGGTGGAGCGGGTGCGCTGACCGCTCGGGAGGTGCGGGGCGGCCCCGCCGCCCGGGGGCGGGGAGGGCGTTTTGACCCGTGCGGGGGCGCGCGGGTAGTGTCGGGTGTTGTTATACGTATGGGCATAGGCGTTTTCACGCGAAGGGCCCCTGCGTAGGTTCCCTGGAGCAGTTACCAGTGGCTCGCATACGGGCAGTGTCCCGGCGGTTGTGGGCCCCAGCTGCATGATCGCTTCAGGTGTGTCTGGATCCCATCCACTGAAGAAGCGAAGGCTACGAAGTGCGTACGTACAGCCCCAAGCCCGGCGATGTCACTCGCCAGTGGCACATCATCGACGCGCAGGACATCGTCCTGGGCCGTCTGGCGACCACGGCAGCGAACCTCCTGCGAGGCAAGCACAAGCCGACCTATGCCCCGCACATGGACATGGGTGACTTCGTCATCATCATCAACGCCGACAAGATCCACCTGTCGGGCAACAAGAAGACCCAGAAGATGGCGTACCGCCACTCGGGCTTCCCGGGCGGTCTGCGCTCGATGCGCTACGACGAGCTCATGGAGAAGAGCCCGGAGAAGGCCGTCGAGAAGGCCATCAAGGGCATGATCCCCAAGAACACCCTGGGCCGTCAGATGCTCTCGAAGCTGAAGGTCTACGCGGGCGACACGCACCCGCACGCTGCTCAGCAGCCGGTCCCGTTCGAGATCACCCAGGTCGCGCAGTAGTTCCGGCCACCCCCTAAGACGTACAGAAAGATCTGAGGAGAATCGTGGCCGAGACCACTGTTGAGACGCCCGTCGAGGGTACCGAAGAGGAGACCTTCGCGGAGGTCACCACCTTCGAGTCGGAGGTTCCCGTCGAGGGCGAGTACACCAGCGAGTCGCTCGCAGGCCGCTTCGGCGACCCGCAGCCCGCCGCCGGCCTTGGCCGTCGCAAGAACGCCATCGCCCGCGTCCGGATCGTTCCGGGCACCGGCAAGTGGAAGATCAACGGGCGTACGCTCGAGGACTACTTCCCGAACAAGGTCCACCAGCAGGAAGTCAACGAGCCCTTCAAGGTGCTCGAGCTGGACGACCGCTACGACGTCATCGCCCGCATCTCGGGCGGCGGCGTGTCCGGCCAGGCCGGTGCGCTCCGTCTGGGTGTCGCCCGTGCGCTGAACGAGGCCGACGTCGACAACAACCGCGCCATCCTGAAGAAGGCCGGCTTCCTGTCGCGTGACGACCGCGCGGTCGAGCGCAAGAAGGCCGGTCTCAAGAAGGCCCGCAAGGCGCCGCAGTACAGCAAGCGCTAACCACGCGCCTGCGCGGTCCGCTGTCGCGGACCGTCCGCATCACGGCATCACCGGTCGCCCCGGTGGCACTCTCGTGCCGCCGGGGCGTTCGTGTAGTTCGGCTTATAACCCTTTTCTGACGCTAAGTGGACTCTCTCGGGCGCACAACGGGCACGAAACGCTCAGAGCCTGTTGCGGGTCGCGTTTTCGACGTACGACGGCATTTCGGAGGACAGCTGTGGGACGACTCTTCGGCACGGACGGTGTGCGCGGCGAGGCCAATGCGGACCTGACGGCGGAGCTCGCGCTCGGCCTGTCGGTCGCGGCCGCGCACGTGCTCGCCGAGGCGGGCACTTTCGCGGGCCATCGGCCGACGGCAGTGGTGGGACGGGACCCGCGGGCGTCGGGAGAGTTCCTGGAGGCCGCCGTCGTGGCGGGCCTGGCGAGCGCGGGCGTGGACGTCCTGCGCGTCGGTGTGCTGCCCACCCCCGCGGTGGCGTATCTCACCGGTGCGCTGGGCGCCGACCTCGGCGTGATGCTCTCCGCCAGCCACAACGCGATGCCGGACAACGGCATCAAGTTCTTCGCGCGCGGCGGCCACAAGCTCGCGGACGAGCTGGAGGTGCGCATCGAGAACCTCTACGAGCAGCACCGCGGCGGCGAGGCCTGGGACCGCCCGACGGGCGCCGGCGTCGGCCGGGTGACGGATTACGACGAGGGCTTCGACAAGTACATCGCCCACCTCATGGGTGTGCTGCCGAACCGTCTCGACGGCCTGAAGGTCGTCCTGGACGAGGCGCACGGCGCGGCCTCCCGCGTCTCCCCGGAGGCGTTCGCACGCGCCGGGGCCGAGATCGTCACCATCGGCGCCGAGCCGGACGGCCTCAACATCAACGACGGCTACGGCTCCACCCACATGGAGCGCCTGCGCGCCGCCGTCGTCGAGCACGGCGCCGACCTCGGGGTCGCGCACGACGGCGACGCCGACCGCTGCCTGGCCGTGGACCACCGGGGCGAGGAGGTCGACGGCGACCAGATCCTCGCCGTGCTCGCGCTCGCCATGCGCGAGGCCGGCCAACTGCGCAAGAACACCGTCGTCGGCACCGTGATGTCGAACCTCGGCTTCAAGCTGGCCATGGAGGGCGAAGGCATCGATGTCGTGCAGACCGGTGTCGGCGACCGCTACGTGCTGGAGTCGATGAAGGAGCACGGGTACGCGCTGGGCGGCGAGCAGTCCGGGCACGTCATCGTCCTGGACCACGCGACGACCGGTGACGGCACGCTCACCGGCCTGATGCTGGCCGCGCGCGTCGCCGCCACCGGCCGCCGCCTCGCGGACCTCGCCGGGTGCATGGACCGGCTGCCGCAGATCCTCATCAACGTGCCCGACGTCGACAAGTCGCGGGTGGGCACGTCCGCGGAGCTGGCGGCCGCCGTCGCCGACGCCGAGCGCGAGCTGGGCGCGACGGGACGGGTGCTGCTGCGCCCCTCGGGCACCGAGCCGCTGGTGCGCGTGATGGTCGAGGCCGCCGACATCGAGCAGGCGAAGGCCGTCGCCGGCCGCCTGGCGGACGTGGTCAAGTCCGCGCTGGGCTAAGGGTTTCGGGCGGTACGTGAGAGGGGCCCGGCCGGAAGCGATTCCGGCCGGGCCCCTCTCACGTGCCGCGGTGTCTAGAGCTTGCGCAGGGAGAGGCGCTGGACCTTGTGGTCGGGGCCCTTGCGGACGACCAGGGTGGCGCGGCCGCGGGTGGGGGCGACGTTCTCCAGGAGGTTGGGGCGGTTGATGGTGCGCCAGGTGTTGCGGGCGTAGTCGAGGGCCTCTTCCTCGGAGACCTGGGTGTACTTGCGGAAGTACGAGAAGGGGTTCTGGAAGGCGGTGGCGCGCAGCTTGCGGAAGCGGTTGAGGTACCACTGTTCGATGTCCTCCTCGCGCGCGTCGACGTACACCGAGAAGTCGAAGTAGTCGGCGAGGGCGACGCGGGTGCGGCCGTCGCTGCCGGGGAGGGCGGGCTGGAGGACGTTCAGGCCCTCGACGATGAGGATGTCCGGGCGGTGCACGGTCAGGCGCTCGCCGGGCACGATGTCGTAGATCAGGTGGGAGTAGACGGGGGCGGTGACCTCGTCCTTCCCGGCCTTCACGTCGGCGACGAAGCGGGTCAGGGCCCGGCGGTCGTACGACTCGGGGAAGCCCTTCCTGGCGGTCAGGCCGCGCTTCTCCAGCTCCCGCATGGGGTGCAGGAAGCCGTCGGTGGTGACCAGCTCCACGCGGGGGTGCTCCGGCCAGCGGGCCAGCAGGGCCTGGAGGAGGCGCGCGACGGTGGACTTGCCGACGGCGACGCTTCCGGCCACTCCTATGACGAAGGGGGTGCCGCGCTGGGCGCCCTTCTCGCCGAGGAAGGTGTTGAGGGCGCCGCGCAGGTTGCCGGTGGCTCCGACGTACAGGTTCAGCAGACGGGACAGCGGGAGGTAGATGTCGCGCACCTCGTCGAGGTCGATGACGTCGCCCAGACCGCGCAGCCGCTCGACCTCCTCGGCGGTGAGGGGCAGCGGCGTCTTCTCGCGCAGGGCGCTCCACTCGGCGCGGGTGAGGTCCAGGTACGGGGAGGACTCGGCCCGGCGGTGGGAGCTTCGTGGCGGCGAAGTGATCACACCCTCCATTGTCGGGGGTGGGGCGGGGATGTCGCCGGATGGAGGGGGTGGGCTGGGTCACGTGAGGGGTGGGGGCGTACGGGTCGCGTATCGATTGGGGGGAGGCGGGGTTGCGCGGACGTCACGATCGGGCAGGCGGCGGGCGCGGAGGCGGAATTCGGTGTTCCAAGGGGCGGCCGGTGCCTTACATTCCTGAGCGCGACAGATTCCGCGCGGCCTTTCGAGAGGCGAACCGTGCGCGGGAGGAACGCTGTTCGCTCCCGTCACCCTTCCTGCTCGGAGGAGCACCTTCATGCGCCGTACCGTTTCTCGCCGTGCCGCCGTCGTCCGTACCGTCGCGGCCGCCGCTTCCGTGGCCTCGCTGACCCTGCTGCTGGGCGCCTGCGGCGCGGACAAGGGCGCCGAGAGCCCCGCGAAGGGGGCCGGCGCGTCCGCCGGGGCCTCCGCCAAGGGCGAGGAGCCCGCGGCGAAGACGCTGACGGCGGCCGAGCTGGAGAAGGCCGCCCTCGCGCAGGGCGACGTCACCACGCACCAGGTGGTGAACGGCACGAAGGCCGACGAGGTCCCGCCGGGCGCGGTGAAGACCGACAAGCCGGAGTGCAAGCCGCTGCTGGACGCCGCCTCGGCCGTCCCGGTGGGCAAGCCCGCGGCCAAGGTGCTGCGCAAGGCGGTCCAGAAGCCCGAGAAGATGAAGGTCGACCCGACCGCGTCGGCCGAGGACAAGGCCAAGGCGGGCCTGGACGCGCTCAGCCAGCCGGTCACCGCCGACGTGCTGGCCTCGTACGACGGCAAGGGCGCCCAGGAGGGTTACGCGGCCTACGCCAAGGCCGCCGAGGCGTGCGCGGGCGGCTTCGGCGGGGAGCAGGCCGGGGAGAAGCTCGCCTTCACCAAGGTCACGCCGGACGCGGTGACGGGCGGCGACGAGGCACAGGGCTGGACGATCGCCATGAAGGCCGACGGCACCGAGGTGCTCACCAAGCTGGCGGTCGTGCGCAAGGGGAACACGCTGGCCACCTTCTACACGATCAGCCTGGGCGGCACGGTGAAGGAGCAGCCGGCGTCGCTGATCGCGGCGCAGGTGAAGAAGCTGGGCTGAGGGGGCGCGGACCCCGTTCCGGTCTTCGGGCCGGGGTGGGGTTCTTTTTCGTGCCCGCAGGGTCCCGGGACGGGGACGGATCGCGGCATACGCTGCCCCCTATGTGCGGAATCGTGGGATACGTCGGTGGACAGTCGGCGCTGGACGTCGTGATGGCGGGCCTGAAGAGGCTGGAGTACCGGGGGTACGACTCCTCGGGGGTCGCGGTGCTCGCGGGCGGCGGGCTCGCGGCGGCGAAGAGGGCCGGAAAGCTGGTCAACCTGGAGAAGGAGCTGGCGGAGCGGCCGCTGCCGGCCGGCGGGACGGGCATCGGGCACACCCGGTGGGCGACGCACGGCGGGCCGACGGACGCGAACGCGCACCCGCACCTGGACGGCGCCGGACGCGTGGCGGTCGTGCACAACGGCATCATCGAGAACTTCGCCGAACTGCGGGCCGAACTCCTCGCGCAGGGCCGGGAGCTGACGTCCGAGACGGACTCGGAGGTGGTGGCGCACCTGCTGGCCGAGAGCTTCTCCGGGGACGGGGACGGTCGCGGGGACCTCGCGGAGGCGATGCGGCGGGTGTGCGGGCGGCTGGAGGGGGCGTTCACGCTCGTCGCGGTGCACGCGGACGTGCCGGACGTGGTGGTGGGCGCGCGGCGCAACTCCCCGCTCGTGGTGGGCGTCGGCGAGGACGAGTCCTTCCTCGCCTCGGACGTCTCCGCGTTCATCGCCCACACCCGCTCCGCGATCGAGCTGGGCCAGGACCAGGTGGTGGAGCTGCGGCGGGACTCCGTCACCGTCACCGACTTCGCGGGCGCGCCCGCCGACGTACGGGTGTACCACGTGGACTGGGACGCGTCGGCGGCCGAGAAGGGCGGCTACGACCACTTCATGCTCAAGGAGATCGCCGAGCAGCCCAGGGCGGTCGCGGACACGCTGCTGGGACGCGTCGACGCCAACGGAATGCTGACCCTGGACGAGGTGCGGATCGCCGCTTCCGTGCTGCGGGAGGTCGACAAGGTCGTCGTGGTGGGGTGCGGAACGGCCTTCCACGCCGCCATGGTCGCCAAGTACGCCGTCGAGCACTGGACCGGGCTGCCCTGCGAGACGGAACTGGCGAGCGAGTTCCGCTACCGGGACCCGATCCTGGACGGGCGGACGCTGGTGATCGCGATCTCGCAGTCCGGCGAGACCATGGACACCCTGATGGCGCTGCGGCACGCCCGGGAGCAGGGCGCGAAGGTGCTCGCGATCTGCAACACGAACGGCTCGACGATTCCCCGGGAGTCGGACGCGGTGCTCTACACCCACGCGGGCCCGGAGGTGGCGGTCGCCTCGACCAAGGCGTTCCTGACGCAGTTGGTGGCCTGCTACCTGGTGGCGCTGTACCTGGGGCAGGTACGGGGAAGCGCGCGGGGAGACGAAGTGCGGGACGCGGTGGGCGAGTTGGCGGGGATCTCCGGGGCCGTGCAGGAGGTGCTCGCGACGATGGAGCCCGTGCGGGAGCTGGCCCGGTCGCTGGCGGATCGGAACACCGTGCTCTTCCTCGGCCGGCACGTCGGGTACCCGGTGGCGCTGGAGGGGGCGCTGAAGCTGAAGGAACTGGCGTACATGCACGCGGAGGGGTTCGCGGCGGGGGAGCTGAAGCACGGGCCGATCGCGCTGGTGGAGGACGGGACGCCGGTGGTCGTGGTGGTGCCGCCGGCCAGGGAACAGGCGGTGCTGCACGGCAAGGTCGTGTCGAACATCCAGGAGGTGCGGGCACGGGGGGCGCGGACCGTCGTGATCGCCGAGGAGGGGGACGAGGAGGTCGTGCCGTACGCGGACCATCTGGTCCGGGTGCCGAGGACGCCTACGCTTCTCCAGCCGTTGGTGACGACGGTGCCCCTGCAGGTGTTCGCGTGCGAGCTGGCGACGGCGCGGGGCAATGAGGTGGACCAGCCGAGGAATCTGGCGAAGTCCGTGACGGTGGAATGAGCTGGCTGGAGTGGGCGCGTGATTGTTGGGGTCGGGATCGATGTGGCCGAGATCGACAGGTTCGGGGCCGCGTTGGCGCGTACGCCGCAGATGGCTGAACGGCTGTTCGTGCCGAGCGAGTTGAACCTGCCGAGCGGGGAGCGGCGCGGGGTGGCCTCGCTGGCGGCGCGGTTCGCGGCCAAGGAGGCGCTGGCCAAGGCGCTGGGGGCGCCGGCGGGGCTGCTGTGGACGGACGCGGAGGTGTACGTCGAGGAGAGCGGGCAGCCCCGGCTGCGGGTGAAGGGGACGGTGGCGGCGCGGGCGGAGGTGCTGGGGGTGCGCTCCTGGCACGTGTCGCTCAGCCATGACGCGGGGGTGGCTTCGGCGGTGGTGATCGCGGAGGGGTGAGCCGGCGGGGCCCGGCGGGGCCGTGCCGCCGGGCCGGACGGGTTGCGCCGCGCGTTCTGCGGCAGACTCGGAGGCATGCGTACCGCACACCGAGTCGAGACCGTGAGGACCGCCGAGCGGGAGGCCATGGCCAGGCTCCCGGAGGGCGCGCTGATGCGGCGCGCCGCCGCCGGACTGGCCGCCGCCTGCGCCGACCTGCTGGATCGGCGGGTGTACGGGGCACGGGTCGTGCTGCTCGTCGGCAGCGGCGACAACGGCGGCGACACGCTGTACGCGGGGGCCGGGCTCGCCCGGCGCGGGGCCGGGGTGACGGCGGTGCTGCTCGCCCCCGGCCGCACCCACCCGGGCGGCCTCGCGGCGCTGCGCGCGGCGGGCGGCCGGATCCTGACGGGCCCGCACGACGGAACGGCCGGTGACGTGGCCGGACGGTACGGCGCGCACGAGGTCCTCGCCCGCGCCGACCTCGTCCTCGACGGGATCGTCGGCATCGGCGGGCGCGGCGGCCTGCGCGCGGAGGCGCTGCCGCTGGCGCGGGCGGCCCGGGACTCGGGGGCCGTGGTGGTCGCCGTGGACCTGCCGAGCGGCGTCGACGCGGACACCGGGGAGGTGGCCGGGGAGTGCGTGCGGGCGGACGCGACGGTGACCTTCGGGGCGTACAAGCCGGGACTCCTGGTCGATCCGGCGCGCACGCACGCGGGGGTGGTGCGGCTGGTCGACATCGGGCTCGACCTGGGCGTCCCGGCCGACGTGGAGGCGCTCCAGCACGCCGACGTGGCACGGCTGCTGCCGGTGCCGGACGCCGAGAGCGACAAGTACCGGCGGGGGGTGGTCGGGGTGGTCGCCGGGTCGGCGAAGTATCCGGGGGCGGCCGTGCTGTGCGTCGGCGGGGCGGTGCGCGGCGGCGCGGGCGCGGTGCGTTACGTGGGCGGCGACGGGGACGCGGTGCTCGCCCGCCACCCCGAGGTGCTGGTGCACGACGGGAAGCCCGGCGGGGCGGGCCGGGTGCAGTCCTGGGTGATCGGGCCGGGCCTCGACGACGGGGTGGCGGGGGCCCTGGAGGAGGTGCTGGCCTCGGACGTGCCGGTCCTCGTGGACGCGGACGCGCTGGGGGCGCTCGATCCGGACGCGGTACGGGGACGGGACGCGCCGGTGGTGCTGACCCCGCACGCGGGGGAGGCGGCGCGGCTGCTCGGGGTCGCGCGGGAGGAGGTCGAGGCGCGGCGGCTGGACGCGGCGCGGCGGCTGGCGGTGCGGTACGGGGCGACGGTGCTGCTCAAGGGGTCGACGACGGTGGTGGCGTCCGGGGGCGGCCCGGTGCGGGTCAACCCGACGGGGACGCCGTGGCTGGCGACCGCGGGCAGCGGGGACGTGCTGGCGGGGCTGATCGGGTCACTGCTGGCGGCGGGGCTCGCACCGCTGGACGCGGCGTCGGCGGGGGCCTATCTGCACGGGCTGGCGGCGAGGTCGGCGGGGCGGGGGGCGCCGGTGACGGCGGGCGACGTGGCGGAGGCGCTGGGGGCGGCGTGGAGGAGTGTGGCGGAGGTGGGGTAGGGGGGCGTGGGCGCCCGCCCCCTACAGGGCTGCGGGGAGCCGGGGGTGGCGCCCCGCCAGGGGCGCGGGGAGGGGGCGGGCCGGGTCCCGAGGGAATGGGTCAGGGCCGGGTGGGGGTGAGCGGGGTGGTCAGGTCCCAGTCGACCGGGATGGACTGGCTGCCCGAGTACTTCACGATCAGCTCCTCGTCCGTCAGCCGCCGCCCGTCCCGATACCGCACGTTCGTCCCCGGCTTGGCCCCCCAGACGTAGATCCGGCTGCCCACGCCCAGCTTCTTCCAGAGACGTTCCGCGTCCTCCACGTACAGGTTCACGCACCCCCCGGAGCCCGACTCGAAGAGGTCGCCGTACGTGCCGTGCAACGCCTGCCCGCCGCTGAAGAACTGGCTGTACGGCATGGGCGCGTTGTCGTAGATGGTGGAGAAGTGGTTCTTGTGACGCCAGTAGACCCGGTGCCAGCCGACCCGCGTCTCCAGCCCCCGGATGCCGCTGCGGATCGGCACCGGCGCGAAGGTGACCTTCTTGCCGACCTGCACCCACAGGAGCTGGCGGGGCAGGTCCACACAGGTCACCGAGTAGCTGCGGACCGGGCATCTGCCCGCCGCGTTCGGGTTCTTCCGGGCCTCGCGGACCAGCAGGAGACCGTGCGTCTTGGCGGTGGCGCGCCCGTCCGCCGGGGCGATGTTCAGCTCCCGCTGGAGCTTGCGGATGGCCACGCAGTCCGCCGTCGACTGCTTCCCGTCGACCTTCAGCTTCAGCTTGCGCTCCAGTTCCGCCTGGTACGGGCCCGTGGGCGCCGTGCACGGGGGCTCCGGGGCACGCGTCCCGGCGGGTGACGCGGCGACGGGCGCGGCGACGGCGGACGCCGCGGGCAGGGCGGTGAGCGCGACGGCGGCGACACCGGCCAGGGCGGTCAGACGGGCGAGGGGGGCGCGCTTCATGGTCTCTCAGCTCCTCCAGCGTGCGCGGATCCGCATGCCGCGGACGGCGTGAACCGGCGGGACCGGTCCCCGCGGTGCGGCGGGGACGAACCCTTCGGCTGTGTCCATCGGGCGGCCGCGACGCCCGCCCCGCCAGGCACGGCCTGCCGAGCGGGTGAACGTGCGGGCCGAAAGCGTGACGTTCCGTGAAGAGGCGTGTGCGCGGCGGCGCGTGGCGCCGGTCGCCCCGATCGCGGCCCGGGCCGCCTGACCGGCCGGACCGCGCCCCTCTGCGAGACTTGGTGGCGATGACCGCGAAGACCGAGACCGTGACGAGCGCGGCGACCGGGGCTCCCCGCCCCGCGCCGGGCACCGCAGCGCACGGCGTGCCGAACGACGTGATGAGCCAGGCGATGACCCAGTCGGTGCCCCAGCCGGTGACCCAGGCCCCTCCCCTGCGGGCCCGCGCCGAGATCGACCTCGCCGCGCTCCGCGCCAACGTCCGCACGCTGCGCGAGCGCGCCCCGCACGCCGCGCTGATGGCCGTCGTGAAGTCCGACGCGTACGGGCACGGGGCGCTGCCGTGCGCCCGCGCCGCCCTGCAGGCCGGGGCGACCTGGCTCGGTACGGCGACCCCGCAGGAGGCGCTCGCGCTGCGCGCCGCCGGGATCACCGAGGCCGACGCCCGCGTCATGTGCTGGCTGTGGACGCCGGGCGACCCGTGGGCCGACGGCATCGAGGCCGGACTCGACATGGGCGTCAGCGGCAGGTGGGCGCTGGAGGAGGTCACCGCCGCCGCCCGCGCCCTCGGCCGTACCGCGAAGATCCAGCTCAAGGCCGACACGGGACTGGGCCGCAACGGCTGCCAGCCCGCCGACTGGCCCGACCTGGTCGCCGCCGCCCGCGCCGCCGAGACCGAGGGCCTGGTCGAGGTCACCGGCCTGTGGTCGCACTTCGCGTGCGCCGACGAGCCCGGCCACCCCTCGATCGACCTCCAGCTCACCGCCTTCCGCGAGATGGTCGCGTACGCCGAGAAGCAGGGCCTGGACCCGGAGGTGCGGCACATCGCCAACTCCCCGGCCACGCTGACCCTCCCGCACGCCCACTTCGACCTGGTGCGCACGGGCATCGCGATGTACGGGCTCTCCCCGAGCCCGGAGCTGGGCACCCCCGCCGAGCTGGGGCTGCGTCCGGTGATGCGGCTGGCCGCTTCGGTGGCGCTGGTCAAGGAGGTCCCCGCCGGGCACGGCGTCAGCTACGGCCACCACTACGTCACCGAGCGCGACACGACCCTGGGCCTGATCCCCGTCGGTTACGCGGACGGCGTCCCCCGCAACGCGTCCGGGCGCGGCCCGGTGCTGGTCGGCGGCCGGTGGCGGCGCGCCAGCGGACGCATCGCCATGGACCAGTTCGTGGTGGACCTCGACGGTGAAACGGTCGAACCGGGGGCACAAGCGATCCTGTTCGGCTCGGGCGAACGGGGCGAGCCGACCGCGGAGGACTGGGCGCGGGCGGCGGACACCATCGGGTACGAGATCGTCACCCGCATCGGCGTCCGCGTCCCCCGCGTCCACCTGGACGAGGACCCGTCCCCGGGCGGCCGGTAGTCCGGCGGAACGCCGCCCCTGGACCCGTGGGCGGGAGCGTTGGATGATCCCGTAGACCCGGCGGACCGGCGGACTCCGGTCCGCCGGCAGGCACCAGCGAGGAGCGGCACGTGAGCAGGAGCAGCGCGGAGGACGTCGCCGCCGCGGCACGCACGGCGGCCGGAGCGGCCGACGCGGCGGCCCCGGGCAACTGGCGCCGGGCGGGTTTCGCCGGAGCCGCGATCGGCGTGCTCGCCGCGGGCGCGGCCGCCGGGGTGGCCGTCGAGCGGCTCACCGTGGGGCGGGGGATGCGCAAGAAGGCCCGGCTCGCCCTGGACGCGGCGGGCCCGTACGGGGCGCTGCGCGGCACCCCGGGCACGGCGCTCGCCGACGACGGCACCGAGCTGTACTACGAGGTGGACGACCCGCGGAGCACGAGCGACAGCGGTGTCGGCAGTGACGGCGGCGTCGGCGGAGGCGTCGAGAGCCTCGGCGCCGGAACCCTCGGGTCCGCCTCCCCCGCCCCGGCAGGCGGAGCCGCGGGCGGCGGCGACGGGGCAGGACCGCCCCGGCGCACCCGCTCCCGCCGCCGGGCCGGGCCGCCCGTCACCGTCGTCTTCAGCCACGGCTACTGCCTCAACCAGGACTCCTGGCACTTCCAGCGCGCCGCCCTGCGCGGCCGTGTCCGCACCGTGCACTGGGACCAGCGCAGCCACGGCCGGTCCGCGCGCGGAACGGCGCAGGCCGGCGGCGAGCAGGTCAGCATCGACCAGCTCGGCCGGGACCTGCGGGCCGTCATCGACGCGGCCGCTCCCGAGGGGCCGCTGGTGCTGGTGGGGCACTCGATGGGCGGCATGACGGTGATGGCGCTGGCCGACCGGTTCCCGGAGCTGATCCGCGAACGGGTGGTCGGCGTGGCGCTCGTCGGCACCTCGTCCGGGCGGCTGGGCGAGGTCAACTTCGGGCTGCCGGTCGCGGGGATGAACGCGGTGCGCCGCGTCCTGCCGCGCGTGCTGCGCACCCTGGGCTCGCAGACGGAGCTGGTGGAGCGGGGGCGGCGGGCGACGGCCGACCTGTTCGCGGGGATCGTGAAGAGGTACTCGTTCGGGTCGCGCGACGTCGACCCGGCGGTGGCCCGGTTCGCGGAACGGCTCATCGAGAGCACGCCCATCGACGTGGTCGCCGAGTTCTACCCGGCCTTCCAGGACCACGACAAGACGGCGGCGCTCCAGCACTTCGCCCAGCTTCCGGTACTGGTCCTGGCGGGCGCCAGGGACCTGGTCACCCCCAGCTCGCACAGCGAGGCCATCGCCGCGCTGCTGCCCGACGCCGAGCTGGAGATCGTCCCCGACGCCGGCCACCTGGTGATGCTGGAGCACCCGGAACTGGTCTCCGCACGCCTGACGGAACTCCTGGGTCGGGTGGGGGCCGTACCGCCGACTACCGTGGGACAGCATGGACGCACCGCACAGCAGCGGGGCCGCTGAGAACGGCCCGGCCACCTCCTCCCACTCCCTGACCGTCACCTCCCCCGCCGCCATGGGGGACCTGGGGCGCGCGCTCGCGAAGCTGCTGCGCCCCGGCGACCTCGTGATGCTCACCGGCGAACTCGGCGCGGGCAAGACCACGCTGACCCGGGGCCTCGGCGAGGGCCTGGGCGTGCGCGGGGCCGTCACCTCGCCGACCTTCGTCATCGCCCGGGTGCACCCGCCGCTGGGCGACGGGCCCGCGCTGGTCCACGTGGACGCGTACCGGCTCGGCGGCGGCCTGGACGAGATGGAGGACCTCGACCTGGACGTGTCGCTGCCCGACTCGGTGATCGTCGTGGAGTGGGGGGACGGCAAGGTCGAGGAGCTCTCCGACGACCGGCTGCACGTGGTCATCGACCGCGCGACCGGCGACACGGACGACGACGTGCGGACGGTACGTCTGACCGGCGTCGGCGGCCGGTGGGCGGACGCGGACCTGGCGGGCCTGGGGGCCTGACCGCGCCGAGCGGGCGGACCGTCCGGCCGGCCGGACCGGCCGGACTGCCCCGCTGGAACGCGGGTCCCCGGCGGCGGCGACGAAACGCGGCCCCCGGCGGAAGCACGTCGTCCGGGCGGGCCGTACGGCTGCTGCTACCGTCACGACGACGTCCTGCGGGGACGTGACCGGAGCGTCGACCAGGTGGACCCAAGCGCTGAGCGCAGCGCTGATCGAAAGGTGCAGCAAGGTGGCTAGCAGCAGCTCGGGAATCGTGGCCGGGCTCACCGCGGGGGCACTCGCCGTCGTCGGCTTCCTCGCCTACCAGGCGTCGGCGAACGCCCCCGACTCGGTGGCCGTGCCCAGCGCGTCCGCCGCGCCCACCAGGCCCGGCGCCACGGGCCCCGCCAAGCCCCGCTCCCCGCTGGAGCTGCCCGCCGACTCGGGCGAGGGCACCCGGGTGGTGTACTCGCTCTCCGGCAAGCGGGTCTGGCTGGTGGACTCCACGGCCAAGCCGGGCGGCAAGCCGCCCACCTACCGGGTCGCGCCGAGCGCGGTCAGCCCGACGCCGGACACCTACCGGGTGACGACCCGCTCGAAGCGGATCACCGGATCGGACGGCAAGCCCGTGGAGCACGTGGTGCGGTTCGCGAACGTCGACGGGGTGACGATCGGCTTCAGCGCCGCCGTCGACGGCACCATGCCGACCCCGGGCGTGAAGCCGCAGGAGGGCACGGGCGCGGTGCGGCTCAGCCGGGAGGACGGCACCAAGGTCTGGGAGTTCGCGACGGGCGGCGTCAAGGTCGTCGTCGTCCCGTAACCCCGGAACTTCCCTCGTCCCCAAAGGGGATCGCCTAGGCGGCTTCGCGCTGCCCGGCGGTCCCCTTCTCGCCGTCCCGGGACGCGGCCTGCCGGGACCCGGCCTCCCGGGGCGCGGCCTGCCGGGCCGATGTCTGCCGGGGCGGGGTGGACACCGCCGTGGCCGCGGCGCAGGACGCCAGCAGGGCGCTCATCGTGACGGGAGCCGGGGCGGGGGCGGCAGGCGTCATGGGCTTCTCGACTTCTCGTTCCGGTGCCGACATGGACGCCTCCTGGGGCGACGGGAGCAGGCGCAGCGGGATGGTGGTTAGGTAGACCTAACCTGTCTCTCGGGACCCATGTGACCATGCCGCGCACCCCCGATGCAACATCTTCCCGACACGTTGTCGGAACGTACGGGGACAACGCGCGGCGCGACGGGGGAGTTCCCCGGTCCCGGCGGCCCGCGCGGCCGGACGCCGTGCCGGTGCCGCGCGGGCCGTAGGCTGTTCGTGTGCTTCTGCTCGCCGTTGATACCGCCACCCCCGCCGTCACCGTCGCCCTCCACGACGGGGACTCCGTCGTCGCCGAGACCACCCGGGTCGACGCCCGAAGGCACGGGGAACTGCTGCTGCCCCTGATCGACGCGACCCTCCGCGAGGCGGGCCGCACGCTCGACGCCGTGACCGGCCTGGCCGTCGGCGTCGGCCCGGGCCCGTACACGGGACTGAGGGTCGGCCTCGCGACGGCCGAGACCTTCGGCTTCGCGCTCGGCGTGCCGGTGCACGGCCTGTGCACGCTCGACGCCCTCGCGTACGCCACCGGGCGGGAAGGGCCCTTCGCGGTGGCGACGGACGCCCGCCGCAAGGAGGTCTACTGGGCCCGGTACGACGACGCGCGCACCCGCGCCACCGAGCCCGCCGTCGACCGGCCCGCCGAGATCGCCGAGTCCCTCGCGGGCCTGCCCGTGGTCGGCGCGGGCGCGCTCCTGTACCCCGAGGCCTTTCCCGACGCCCGCGGGCCCGAGCACGTCTCGGCCGCGGCCCTCGCCTCGCTGGCCGCCGAGAAGCTGGCGGCCGGCAGCGACTTCCTGCCGCCGCTCCCGCTCTACCTGCGCCGCCCCGACGCGCAGGTCCCGAAGAACTACAAGGTGGTCACCCCCACGTGACCGCCGCCACCGCCGGAGAGACCGGGTCGGCCGTCCTGCGCGAGATGCGCTGGTGGGACATCGAACCCGTGCTGGAACTCGAACACGAGCTGTTCCCCGAGGACGCCTGGTCGCCGGGGATGTTCTGGTCCGAGCTGGCGTACGCGCGCGGCCCCCGCGCCTCCCGCCGCTACGTCGTCGCCGAGGACCCGGCGACCGGCCGCCTCGTCGGGTACGCGGGCCTGGCCGCCGCCGGCGACCTCGCCGACGTGCAGACCATCGCGGTCGCCCGCGACCAGTGGGGCACCGGCCTCGGCGCCCGCCTGCTCACCGACCTGCTCAAGCACGCGACCGCCTTCGAGTGCGCCGAGGTGCTCCTCGAAGTGCGGGTCGACAACACACGCGCGCAGAAGCTGTACGAACGTTTCGGCTTCGAGCCGATCGGCTTCCGCAAGGGCTACTACCAGCCGGGCAACGTCGACGCCCTCGTGATGCGCCGTACGACGACCGAAGAGACAGAAGAGACCCAGCCATGAACCTTGTCAGCGGTATCGACGAGCCCCTGGTCCTCGGCATCGAGACCTCCTGCGACGAGACCGGCGTCGGCATCGTGCGCGGTACGACGCTGCTCGCCGACGCGGTCGCCTCCAGCGTCGACACGCACGCCCGCTTCGGCGGAGTCGTCCCCGAGATCGCCTCCCGGGCGCACCTGGAGGCGATGGTCCCGACCATCCAGCGGGCGCTCAAGGACGCCGGGGTCGCCGCCTCCGACCTGGACGGCATCGCCGTCACCGCGGGCCCCGGCCTCGCGGGCGCGCTGCTGGTGGGCACGACGGCGGCCAAGGCCTACGCGTACGCCCTGGGCAAGCCCCTGTACGGCGTGAACCACCTCGCCTCGCACATCTGCGTCGACCAGCTCGAACACGGCAAACTGCCCGAGCCGACCATGGCGCTGCTGGTCAGCGGCGGGCACTCGTCGCTGCTGCTCGCCCCCGACATCACCTCCGACGTCCGCCCGCTGGGCGCCACCATCGACGACGCGGCGGGCGAGGCGTTCGACAAGATCGCCCGGGTGCTCCAGCTCGGCTTCCCCGGCGGCCCGGTCATCGACCGGCTCGCGCGCGAGGGCGACCCGAAGGCCATCCACTTCCCGCGCGGTCTGACCGGGTCCCGCGACCCGGCGTACGACTTCTCCTTCTCCGGTCTGAAGACCTCCGTGGCCCGCTGGATCGAGGCGAAGCGGAACGCGGGCGAGGAGGTGCCGGTACGGGACGTGGCGGCGTCCTTCCAGGAGGCGGTCGTCGACGTGCTGACCCGCAAGGCCGTCCGCGCCTGCCGGGACGAGGGCGTCGACCACCTCATGATCGGCGGCGGCGTGGCCGCGAACTCCCGGCTGCGGGCGCTCGCCCAGGAACGCTGCGACAAGGCGGGCATCACCCTGCGGGTCCCGCGCCCGGGGCTGTGCACGGACAACGGCGCGATGGTCGCGGCGCTGGGCGCGGAGATGGTGGCCCGGGGACGGGCCGCCTCGGACTGGGACCTCTCGGCGGACTCCTCGCTGCCGGTGACGGAACCGCACGTGCCGGGACACGTCCATGACGAGGGCCACGAGGGCCACGAGGGCGGGCACGGGCACAGTCATGGACATGGGCACGCGCACGACCACGACCACGTTCACGAGATCAGCAAGGACAACCTCTACTCATGACCGTCGCGCTGATGTGGGAGGCCCGCGCCGCCGAGGGCAGGGGCGCCGAGCTGCTGGAGTGGGCGCGGGCCCAGGCGCGGGTGCTCGCGGCCGAGCCCCTGCGCCGGGAGATCCTGCGCGCCCCCCAGGACCGGGTCCTCGTACTGACCTGGTGGGACGCTCCGTACGACGCGGAGCTCCCCGAACTCCCGGAACCGGCGGCCGAGCTGATCACGCGCGCCGTGCACAGGTGGCGGTTCGAGTCGGTGGAGCAGGGCTGAGCCGTTCGGCTTACTCCCGAGTGGCGTTGACCGCTTTTCGGACAATGCGACGTGAGACTCGGTGGCGCCAGGGATCGCCCCTCGTCGTCGTGAAGGAGTCGCAGGAACATGTCCGTACAGCTGAAGATGGCCCGGACCGGGCTGGGTGCAGTGACCATGGCGGTGGCGCTCGCGGTGTGCGCGCCGACGACCGCCTCCGCCGCCCTTGCGGCGACCGCGGGGACGGGGGCGGTGCAGGCGGCCGTGATGCACGGGGTCGGCGGGAAGGTGACCGCGCACGGCGGCCAGTTCGTACGGGAGCGGCCCACGTCCTCCTCGCGGAAGATCGGCTCGTACCGGAACGGCGCGATCGTGCGCCTCGCCTGCAAGGTGCGCGGCCAGAACATCCACGGCAACGCCCTCTGGTACAAGCTCTGGGACCGCTCGGGCTGGCTCAGCGCGAAGTACGTGCACAACTTCGGGTACGTGGGCTGGTGCGCAAACGGTCACCGCACGGCCGACGCGGCGCCCTCCGCCTGATCCGCGGGCCGGTCGCGGCATCACGCGGCACCGCCCGGCACTCCGCCGGGCGGCCCGTCCGCGTGTCCCGCCCCGTCGTCGCTGTGGCAGTTCCGTACGAGACCGCGACGGACGAGAGCGAGGCCGTGACCGCCGTCGACGTCCACGCGCACTGCGGGAGAGCGGTGGAACTGCTCGCCACCGAAGCCCAGTCGGCCCGTCCGCGTACCCTGGTCGTACACGCCGGACTGGGGAAAGGGGCGCACGGTGGCCTGGTACTGGTGGTTGTTCATCTTCTTCCTGATGGGCGGCTTCGGCGGCCTCGCGAACGCGGGACGGCAGGCCCTCGCCACCCGCCACGCACGGCAGTTGGAGCGCGCCGAAGTGCTGCGCAGGGAGCGCCAGGCGATCGAGGCGGCCAACCGGCCCCCGGAGCCGGTCTGCGGCTGCACCCATCACCTCGCCAAGCACGACAAGGCGGGGAAGTGCCACGAGGAGGTCGAGAAGCCGACCGCCTGGGACGAGAACAAGAAGCCGGTCCGCTTCGAGGCGGGCACCTGCACCTGCCAGCAGTACGTGGGGCCGCAGCCGCTCTCCCAGGTGTACGCGGACGAGCTGACCGACCTCGCGTAAGGAAGCCGGCCGGCACCGGACGGCCGGGGGAGCCGACTGGTCCCGGGCGGGGCGGGCCCGGTTTCGCGCGGGCCCTGGCGGGCCGGGGCCGTCGGAGGGGCGTCAGCCCTCGCGTGCCGCCTGCCACACCCACTCCGTGAGCCGCTTGTGCCCCGGCAGCTCCCCGCGTCCCGTGCACCACAGCAGCACCTCGGCGGGATCGCCCGACGGGGCGTCCGGGAAGAGCCGGTCCAGTGCGTACGCCGCCGGACGGGCCGGGAGCGACCAGGTCACGCCGAGGCCCTGGGTGATGTCGTACGTGTGCAGCAGCGTCTCCGCGACGCCCATCGCCTCGAAGCCCGTCGGGTCGCACGGGCCCCAGTGGAACGCCCGCACGTCGGGGCCCGAGGTGGCGAGGACGCCCGTGAGCATGCCGCCCGCCGCCTCGATCACCCGGAGCACTTCCCGGGGCGGAGTTCCAGGACGCACCACCAGGTCGAACGGCAGGTAGTCGTCGTCGGGGAGGGCCGCCAACTGCCCCGCGTACGCGGCCAGGTCGTGCGCGATGTGCGCGGCGGTCTCCCAGCAGGACCACTCCATCCGCTGCTGCGGCGGACCGGCCGGTAACGACGACCAGTCGCACGTGTCGGCATGCGGCCGCAGCATGCTCAGCGACTCGGCGAGAGCCTTCTCGATGTGTGTCATGGGAGCCTGCCTACCCAGCGGAGCCGTGCTCCCACCCCTGGGCGGGCCGGCCGACCAGCATGGTGGGGGCGCCCGCGACACGGGTGAGGAAGACGGTCGCGGAGTTCCTGCCCGCGAGCTTCATCTTCTTGCGCAGTTCCTCCGGCTCGACGGCGGAGCCGCGCTTCTTGACGGTCAGGACGCCGACCTCGCGCTCACGGAGGAGCGCCTTCAACTTCTTCACGCTGAAGGGGAGTTGGTCGGTGATGACGTACGGGGTGGCGTAGGGGGTGGGGCGGAGCTCGTCGGCGGTGACGTACGCGATCGTCTCGTCGATCAGACCGCCGTCGAGGTCTTCGGCGACCTCGGCGACGAGGTGGGCGCGGATGACGGCGCCGTCGGGCTCGTACAGGTAACGGCCCAGCGGGCGGACGTCGGGGTTCGGCAGGCCGCGGCCGAGGAGGGAGGCCCCGGAGGGGAGCAGGGTGGCGCGGCGGCCGCCGGGGGCGAGGTGCGGGCTGCCGGGCGGCGCGTGCCAGAGGACGGCCTCCTTGACGTCGCCGTGGTCGGAGATCCACTCCGCCTCGAAGTCGTCCGGGACGAGCTCGTGCGGGATGCCGGGGGCGATCTTGATCGCGCCCGCGCCCGCCCCGCGCACCGCCGCGACGGAGAAGGAGAGGGGCGGGGAGTAGGCCTCGGGGTCGAAGATGCGGCCGCGCTTGGTGGACCGGCGGGCCGGATCGAGGAACAGGGCGTGCGCGCCGCCCGTGTCGTACGTCAGGACGTCCGCCTGTACGACGCGGAGCGCGGCGGGGTCGGGGAGGAGGACCTCGGCGTTCGCACGGGCGGCGAGGCAGGCGGCGGGGTCCAGGTCGACGGCGGTGACGCGCAGGCCGGCGCGGGCCAGGGCGAGGGCGTCGCCGCCGATGCCGGAGCAGAGGTCGACGGTGTGGGGGCGCTGGGGGGTCGGGGGGTCCGCTCGCCCCGGTGCGGCCGGCGGGTCCGTTTGCCGGGTGGCCGGCTGGGGGGCCGGCTGCTCCGGTTGCCGCTCCGCCGGCTGCTCCATTGGCTGCTCCGCTTGCCGGGCGGCTTGTTGTGCGGCGGCGATGGCGTGGAAGCGGACCGCGCGGTGGTCGGCGACGGACCTGCGGGTCGACTGCTCGACGCCGTTGGGGGTGAAGTACATCCGCTGTGCGTCCTCGGGGCCGAACTTGGCGGCCGCCCGCTGGCGCAGCCGGGCCTGGGCGAGGGCCGCCGACACCAGCTCGGGGGAGTGGTCGCGGCGCAGCCGGGTCGCGAGGGCCAGGGCCTGGGCGGGGTCGTAGTCGCGCAGCTCGGCGAGGAGGGCCTGCCCCTCGGGGGTGAGGAGGGCGGCGAGGGCGGCTTCGGGCGCGGCGGCCGCGTCGGGGGTGGGGGCGGCGCTGGTGCGGGCGTCGGCGGAGGGGGTCTTCACCCGGTCCATTGTGGGCCAGCCGGGGAGCACCGGTCGCTGGGCGGTCGCGGTGCGGGAGCCGCGCGCGGGCTGTGCGGGTGCCGCGCGGGTGCCGCGCGGGCGTCCGTACGGGTGCCTGCCTCGTGTGGGCCGAGCGGGCGACGGTGCGTACTCGCTCGCGGTGTCGTCCGGTCCGGAGCGTGGGGCGCTGACAGGATGCGGCGCCATGCGTCTTGTAAGACAAAACGAAGAAAGAGGCCTCTCTGTGGACAACTGCCGAGGTGTCGGGCGGAAACGGGGCAGCATTGCCGTAGCGGTTCTGGTCACGGCCGCGATCGCCTCGGGGTGCGCGACCCCGGCAGAGCGGACGGGCGGACAGGGAGGGTCCGGCACCGGCAAGGAGGGGAGGGGCGAGGAGCAGGGGAGGGAGGTCGACGGTGCGGCCGGCGCACTGCTCTCACCCGCGGAGAAGGCGCGGCGGGCCCAGGCGGCGAGGGCGGCGGCGGCCAGACGCTGGGGGCTGGTGCAGGTACCGCTGACGGCGCCCGCGCCGCCGAAGGTGAAGCCGAGGCTCACGACCCGCAAGGGCTTCGAGGTGGAGGGGCAGGTGGCGGAGGGCCTGCCGCCGGTGTTCACGACGGTGCCGGTCAAGGACCGGGTCGTGTTCCTGACCATCGACGACGGAGCGGAGAAGGACCCCGAGCTGCTCCGGATGATGGACGAGCTGAAGATCCCGTACAGCTCGTTCCTCTCCGACTACCTGGTGAAGGAGGACTACGGCTACTTCAAGAAGATGCAGGACAAGGGCGTCGCCCTGCACAACCACACCCTCAACCACCGTTTCCTGCCCGGCCTGACCTACCGGCAGCAGAAGCGCGAGATCTGCGGCCAGCAGGCCAACATCGAGAAGCGCTACGGCAAGCGGCCCCCGCTGTTCCGCCCGCCGTACGGCAACTACAACAAGGACACCCTCGTCGCCGCGAAGACGTGCGGGGTCAAGGCGGTGCCGCTGTGGGCGGCGGAGGCCTTCCCCGACCGGATGGAGTGGCGGGAGTGGGACAAGGACCTGCACCCCGGCGACATCGTCCTCACGCACTTCCGGGGGCGGGACGACTGGAAGGGCTCCATGCCCGACATGATCCGCCGGGTCATGAAGACGATCACGGCGAGGGGATACGCCGTGGCCAAGCTGGAGGACTACGTGTGATCCGGCGGCAGGCGGCCACCGGCCACCGGCCGGCCTGCCGGCTCCTGTCCGGGAGGCGGGCCCTGTGACCTTCTCGTGCAAGGTCGTGGGCGTGCGGGGGAACGCGTGGGGGCGGGTTTCCCTCTCGTAGCGGGGAAGCGGGAATCGCACGCCCTCCGGCACAGCGCGCCGGGTCGTTGTCGAAGGGCGAAGGAACGCAGTGAGCGGAGTACGGGTGCGCCGGCCGGGGCTGTGGGTGGCGGGAGCGGTGGCGGCGGGTGTGCTGGCCGTGGGGGCGAGCGGCTGTTCCGGAGGAGGCTCCGGGGAGGGGGTGGGGGAGGGGCCCTCGAAGGCCGCGAACCGCGAGGCCCCCACCGCCCCCGGCAACCCCGCCCCCGCCGCCCCCCGCCTCGACCCCCGGGGCGTACCGGCCGAGGCGTACACCCGCTGGGGCCTCGCCAAGCCCCTCGCGCCGGCCCCGGCGTCCCCGGACCGCACCCCCGTCCTCAAGCCCTCCGGGCCCCCGGTCGTCCTGGACCGGGTGAAGACGAACGACAAGGTCGTCTTCCTCACCTACGACGACGGAGCCGAGAAGGACCCCGAGTTCGTCAAGATGGTCGGCGACCTGAAGCTGCCGATCAGCATGTTCCTCACGCACAGCGTCGCCGGGAGCGACTACGGCCACTTCAAGAAGCTCCGCGACGCGGGCAACGGCACGATCCAGAACCACACCACCGGCCACGCCAACCTCCGCACCCTCCCCTACGAGGCCCAGCGCAAGCAGATCTGCGACCAGCAGGACCGCCTCGCGGCGCACTTCGGCACCCGCCCCACCCTCTTCCGCCCGCCGTACGGCAACTACAACGACGCCACCGTGCGCGCCGCCGGGACCTGCGGGGTGAAGGCACTCGTCCTGTGGCGGGAGTCCATGCAGATCCACAACATGCAGTACGCGGAGGGCAAGCGCCTCAAGCCGGGCGACATCGTCCTCGCCCACTTCCGCGGCCCCGCCGAGCTCAAGGGCTCGACGATCACCGAGATGACGACCCGCATGCTCCGCCGCATCCAGGACCAGGGCTTCACTGTCGCCCGCCTGGAGGACTACCTCTAGCCCGCGGCCGGTCCCGCCCGCAGCGGCGCTCCCGCCGCCGCGCTCCCAGAACGGACCCGGGCCCCTCGAACGGGCCCGGCCCCCCGGAGCGGACCCGCGCCCCCGAACGTACCCGCGCCCCCCGAACGGACCCGCGTCCTCCCCCGCTCCCGGCACGCGCGTGCCACCCCCGGGGGTCTTCAATTGGCACTCCGCTTGACCGAGTGCTAACCGCGTCATAGTCTCGGCTCTGGCACTCACCACTGGAGAGTGCCAACACAGCGACGGGCAGGTCCGGCACCCGCGACGACGGATCCACCTGGTCGCCACCCCAGACTGTTAACCCCGTGAGATCTCCGAAGGGGGAGACCGGATCGTGACGACCGCCAGCAAGGTTGCCATCAAGCCGCTTGAGGACCGCATCGTGGTCCAGCCGCTCGACGCCGAGCAGACCACGGCCTCTGGCCTGGTCATCCCGGACACCGCGAAGGAGAAGCCCCAGGAGGGCGTCGTCCTCGCCGTGGGCCCGGGCCGCTTCGAGAACGGCGAGCGCCTTCCGCTCGACGTATCCGTCGGCGACGTGGTGCTGTACAGCAAGTACGGCGGCACCGAGGTGAAGTACAGCGGCGAGGAGTACCTCGTCCTCTCGGCCCGCGACGTTCTCGCCATCATCGAGAAGTAAGCAGGCCGGGGAGTACCTCACTTCCCGCATTTCTTGGACTGCGCCCCTGGCCCCCGCTCACACGCCGGGCGGCGAGGGGCGTAGTTCGTTTTCTGCATCTGCGACGTGCCGCAGTTCGTTATTCCGAGAGGACTTGAAAAGCTCCATGGCGAAGATCCTGAAGTTCGACGAGGACGCCCGTCGCGCCCTTGAGCGCGGCGTCAACAAGCTTGCCGACACCGTGAAGGTGACGATCGGCCCCCGTGGCCGCAACGTCGTCATCGACAAGAAGTTCGGCGCCCCGACCATCACCAACGACGGTGTCACCATCGCCCGCGAGGTCGAGCTCGACGACCCGTACGAGAACCTCGGCGCCCAGCTCGTGAAGGAGGTGGCGACCAAGACCAACGACATCGCGGGTGACGGTACGACCACCGCCACCGTGCTGGCCCAGGCGCTCGTCCGCGAGGGTCTGCGCAACGTCGCCGCGGGCGCGTCCCCGGCCGCCCTGAAGAAGGGCATCGACGCCGCGGTCAAGGCCGTGTCCGAGGAGCTCCTCGCGACCGCCCGCCCGATCGACGACAAGTCCGACATCGCCGCCGTGGCCGCGCTCTCCGCGCAGGACCAGCAGGTCGGCGAGCTCATCGCCGAGGCGATGGACAAGGTCGGCAAGGACGGTGTCATCACCGTCGAGGAGTCCAACACCTTCGGCCTGGAGCTCGACTTCACCGAGGGCATGGCCTTCGACAAGGGCTACCTGTCGCCGTACATGGTGACCGACCAGGAGCGTATGGAGGCCGTCCTCGACGACCCGTACATCCTGATCCACCAGGGCAAGATCGGTTCGATCCAGGACCTGCTGCCGCTGCTCGAGAAGGTCATCCAGGCCGGCAGCTCCAAGCCGCTGCTGATCATCGCCGAGGACGTCGAGGGCGAGGCGCTCTCCACCCTCGTCGTCAACAAGATCCGCGGCACGTTCAACGCCGTGGCCGTCAAGGCCCCCGGCTTCGGCGACCGCCGCAAGGCGATGCTCGGCGACATGGCCACCCTCACCGGTGCCACCGTCATCGCCGAGGAGGTCGGCCTCAAGCTCGACCAGGCCGGTCTGGACGTGCTGGGCACCGCCCGCCGCGTGACCGTCACCAAGGACGACACCACGATCGTCGACGGCGGCGGCAACAGCGAGGACGTGCAGGGCCGCGTCAACCAGATCAAGGCCGAGATCGAGTCCACGGACTCCGACTGGGACCGCGAGAAGCTGCAGGAGCGCCTGGCGAAGCTCGCCGGCGGTGTTTGCGTGATCAAGGTCGGCGCCGCGACCGAGGTCGAGCTCAAGGAGAAGAAGCACCGTCTGGAGGACGCCATCTCCGCGACCCGCGCCGCGGTCGAGGAGGGCATCGTCTCCGGTGGTGGCTCCGCGCTCGTCCACGCCGTCAAGGTCCTGGAGGGCAACCTCGACAAGACCGGCGACGAGGCCACGGGTGTCGCGGTCGTCCGCCGCGCCGCCGTTGAGCCGCTGCGCTGGATCGCCGAGAACGCCGGCCTCGAGGGTTACGTCATCACCTCCAAGGTCGCCGAGCTCGACAAGGGCCAGGGCTTCAACGCCGCCACCGGCGAGTACGGCGACCTGGTCAAGGCCGGCGTCATCGACCCGGTCAAGGTGACGCGCTCCGCCCTGGAGAACGCCGCCTCCATCGCCTCCCTGCTGCTCACGACCGAGACCCTGGTCGTCGAGAAGCCGGCCGAGGAAGAGGCCGACGCCGGCCACGGCCACGGTCACGGCCACTCCCACTGAGGCTGAGCCCCGGTAGGCAGCCGCACGCGCCGAAGCCCGGCCCCTGTTCATCGGAACGGGGGCCGGGCTTCGGCGCGTCCGGGCGCACAGCCCGAAGCGGGTGCTAGGCCGACCGCCCCAGCCCGTCCGCCCGCACCGGCTCCACGAACGGCAGCCCCGCCCCGTACCGCGCCAGCTCGTCCAGCGCGTGCTCCGCCAGCCGGTGCAGCTCGTTCCCGAACGACCCCGCCAGGTGCGGGGTGAGCAGCACGTTCGGCAGGGTGTAGAACGGCGAGCCCGGCGGCGGCAGCTCCGGATCGGTCACGTCGAGTACGGCCTCCAGCCGTCCGGTCCGCAACTGCTCCAGCAGCGCCTCCTCGTCCACCAGCGCCCCCCGCGCGGTGTTGACCAGCGTCGCCCCGTCCGGCATCGCGGCCAGTTCGGCGGCCCCGATCAGGTGCCGGGTCTCCGGAAGCTGCGGCGCGTGCACGGACACCACCGAACTGCGGGCGCACAGCTCGCCCAGCCCGGCCGGCTCCACCCCCAGCCGCGCCGCCTCGGCGTCGCTCACGTACGGGTCGTACAGCAGCACGTGCACGTCGAAGGGGCGCAGCAGTTCGATGACCCGCCGCCCGATCCGGGAGGCCCCGACGATCCCGACCGTGCGCCGGTAGTTGCCGCAGGCGGCCAGTTCGGTGCGCCAGTCGTGGGGGGCGCCGTCCAGCTCCCGGTACTTCCGGGCGGCCCGCCCCACCCCCTTCCCCGCGAGGAGGATCACCGCGAGGGTGTACTCGGCGACCGGCAGCGCGTTGGCTCCGGCGGCCGCGCTGACCACGATGTTCCGCTCCCAGCAGGCCTGGGTGACGTGGTGCTTGACCGACCCGGCGGCGTGCACGACCGCCCGCAGCCGGGGCGCCCGCTCCAGCACCGGCGCGGTGAGCGGCGTCGCCCCCCAGCAGGTGAGCAGCACCTCCGCCTCCGCGAGGGCCCCGGCGTACGCGGGGGAGTGCAGGTCGTGGGCGACGAGGTACGGGTCGGTGTCGGCGATCCGGGCCAGCCGGGTCCGCTGCTCCTCGGTGAGGAGCCGGTCGGCCAGGCCGGGGGCCATGGCGAGCAGGGTGCGGGGTCGGCGTGCGGCCGGGCCCCGGTCGGCGGCGGTGCCGGGCCGGTTGTCAGTGGCGTGGTGCATGGTGGAACTCGGGCTCCTCATCAGGTCGTTCGGCGCCAAGGGAAACCGTCCGTCACTTGACGCTGCCGGCCGTGAGTCCGGCCTTCCAGTGCCGCTGGAGGGAGACGAAGGCGACGATCAGGGGGACGACGGCGAGGAGGGAGCCGGTGACCACCATCGGGAGGTACGTCGGCTCGGCGTGGGCGTTGGAGTTCCACGCGTACAGACCGAGGCTCAGCGGGAAGAGCTTCTGGTCCGACAGCATCACCAGGGGGAGGAAGAAGTTGTTCCAGATCGCGGTGAACTGGAAGAGGAAGACGGTCACGAACCCCGGCATCACCATCGGCAGGCCGATCGACACGAAGACGCGCAGCTCGCCCGCCCCGTCGATACGGGCCGCCTCCAGGGCCTCGTTCGGGATGTAGCCCGCGCTGAAGACCCGGGAGAGGTAGACGCCGAAGGGGTGCACCAGGACCGGCAGCAGCACCGCCCAGTAGGTGTTGACCAGGCCGACCTCGCTGGCCAGGAGGTACATGGGCAGGGCGAGCGCGGTCGTCGGGACGAGCACTCCGAGCAGCACCGTGGAGAAGAGTTTCTCCTTGCCCCGGAAGGCGTACTTGTCGAAGGCGTACCCCGCCGCGACGCTCACCAGGGAGCTGAGCACGGCCCCCACACCCGCGTAGAGGAGGGAGTTGGCGTACCAGCGGAAGTAGACGCCGTCACCGTGGGAGGCCAGGTCGGAGAGGTTGCGGCCGAGGTCGAAGCCCTCGAAGGAGAACGCGTTGCCCGCGAGCAGGCCGCCGGCGTCCTTGGTCGCCGCGGTGAGCAGCCAGACCAGGGGGAAGAGCATGTAGAGCGTGGCCAGGACGAGCGCTCCGTTGACCGCGGTACGGGACAGCCAGCGGCCCGCGGCGCCGGGCGGCGCGGTGGGGGAGACGGGGGTGACGGCGGTGGCGTTGGCGGTGTTGGTGGCGCTGGCGGGGCCGGCGGGATCGGGGGTCACGGCGGTGCTCATGCGGTGGCCTCGTTCCGCTCGGTCTTCTTGCGGCCGCGCCCGCCCGACAGCTTCGTCACCACGAACGACAGCAGCGCCGCCGTCAGGGCCAGCAGCACGGAGGCGGCCGCGGCCAGCCCGTAGTCGTTGCGTTCGAAGGCGGCGGTGTAGGCGTACATGTTCGGCGTCCAGGTGGAGGTCACGGCGGAGCCGGTGCCCTTGTTGAGGATGAGCGGCTCGGTGAAGAGCTGGAGCGAGCCGATGACGGTGAACAGGGCGACCATCACCACGGACTCCCTGATCAGCGGCACCTTGATGCTGAACGCGGTGCGCCAGGCCCCCGCCCCGTCGACGGTGGCCGCCTCCAGGACGGACCGGTCGACGGCCTGGAGGGCCGCGTAGAAGATCACCATGTTGTAGCCGAGCCACTCCCACAGCGCGATGTTGACCACCGAGGGCAGCGCGCCCGACGGGGAGAAGAAGTCGAAGCCGATCCCGCCCGCCTCCATCGCCTCCACCACCGGGCTGAGCTGCGGCGTGTACAGGTACACCCAGATCAGCGCGGCGATGATGCCGGGCACGGCGTGCGGCAGGAACAGGGCGAGCTGGAAGAAGCGCCGGGCGCGGGCCAGCGCCGAGTCCAGCAGCAGTGCCAGCGCGAGGGCTCCGCCGATCATCAGCGGGATGTAGAGCGCGCAGTACCCGAGGAGCACGACGAAGCCCTCGCGGAAGGCCGGGTCGCCCAGCGCCGCCGTGTAGTTGCCGAGCCCGCTGAACACGGTCTCGGTCCCGCCGAAGCCCAGGCCCGACTGCTGCTCGCTGAAGAGGCTGAGCCACACCGCGTAACCGATCGGCACGACCATGACCAGGACGAACAGCACGAAGAAGGGGGCGAGGAGGAGGACGGCCGCCCCGGTGACCCGGGACCGGGGACGGAACCGGAGCCGGGTGCCGGGGGACGGCGGGCCGGTGCGGCCGCCGGGCCCGCGGGCGGGTGCTCCCGGCCGGGGACCGGCTTTCGTGGTGGTCATGGCGGTGCTCAGCCCTCGACCTTCAGGCCGCGCCTCTTCAGCTCGGCGACCGTCGCGTCGTGTCCGGCCCGCACCGCGTCGGCGATGGTGGCGCCGCCGCCCGTGACCTTGCCGAACCGGTCCTTGATGACGCTGTTGGTGGTGCCGGTGCTCGGCCCCCACGCCCAGTTCGGGGTGATCGACTTCCCCGCGTCCTCGAAGACCCGGTAGATGTCCTGGCCGCCGAAGTACCCGGCGTCGAAGGCCTTCTTCGCCGCCGGACGCAGTTCGGCGGCCGCCGGGAACGCGCTCGACGTCCCGGACGCGATACGGGCCTTGATGCCCGCCTCTGTCGTCGTCATCCACGTGGCGAACTCGACCGCCGCGGCGGCCTTCCGGCTGTTCTTCGGCACCGCGAACGTCGACCCGCCGAGCATCCCGCTGGCCGCCCTGCCGTCCCAGGTCGGCATCGGGGCCACCGCCCACTTGCCGTTCTGCTCGGGCAGCGTGCCCTTCAGGACGCCCGCGCCCCAGGCCGCGCCGAGGTAGCCGACCGTGCCGCCGTTCTTGAGGGAGTTGGTCCACTCGGGGCTGAAGGAGGCGTTGTTGCGGACCAGGTCGTCGTCGAGGAGCTGCTGCCAGTACGCGGAGACCTTGGTGGTCGCGGCGTCGGCGGTGTTCACCTTCCAGGTGTCGCCCTCGGCCTTGAACCACTGGGCGCCCGCCTGCCAGGCCATCGCCTGGAACGTCGTCGGGTCGTCGGGGAAGAAGGTGCCGATCCGCGCCTTCGCGTCGGCCTTCTTCACCTTCTCCGCCGCCGCCCGGAACTCCGCCCAGGTCGCCGGCACCTGCACGCCGTACTTCTCGAACAGGTCCTTGCGGTAGTAGAAGGCCTGCGGGGCCGCGTCGAAGGGGACCGCCCAGTTCTTGCCGCCGAGCGTCGTCAGCTCCACCGCCTGCGGCAGGAACTTCTTCTTCAGGTCGTCGCCGAACAGCGGGCCGATGTCCTGCACCGAGCCCTGGCTGACGAACTCCGGCAGCATCGGGTACTCGATGGACACCAGGTCGGGGGCGTTGCCCGCCTTCACCGCGTTGGAGATCTTCGCGTAGCCGCCCGCGTTGCCGGACGGTATCTCCTCGAACTTCACCTTGATGTCCGTGTGCGAGGCGTTGAACGCGTCGACGACCTCCTTGGTGCCCTTCGCCCAGCCCCAGAAGGTGATGGCGACGGGCTTGCCGTCGGCGCCCGGCGCCGCGGTGTTCCCGTCACCGCCGCCGCAGGCCGTGAGGACGGTGAGTGCGGTGACGGCGCCGACGGCACCGACGGCGGAAAGAGGTGTTCGCTTCCAACTGCGGCTCACGGCATGGCTCCTGTAAGGAAGGCGGCGGGATGGGCGTTGGCCGCGATCCTTGAACCAGCCCTGAACGAAGTCAAGAGCGATTGATCGAATGATCGAAACTGGCTCCCGCAGAAGCCGTCCCGGCGGACTCCGTGCCCGCCCCGCACGACGCCCGCACCCGCAGCCTCGGCAGCAGCGTCAGATGCCGGCGCGGCGACTCGTCGGCGGCGTCCCCCCGCAGCCGCTCCACCAGCAACTCCGCCGCGTGTCGCCCCACCTCCCGCTTCGGCGGCGCCACCGCCGTCAGCGGGGTGTCCGCGAGCGCCGCCACCTCGTCGTCGTACGCCACCACCGCCAGGTCGTCGGGCACCCGCACCCCCAGCTCCGCGAGCCGTTGCACGATCTGGATCGCGTCCACGTCGTTGTGCACCAGCGCCGCCGTCGCGCCCTGCGCCACCGCCGCGCACAGGTCCCGTACCGCCGCCTCGAAACCCTCCGGGTCCAGCTCCGCCGGTACGGAGTCGATCGCGGCCCGCGGCGCGTCCAGCCCCAGCGACCCCAGCGCCGCCGCGTACCCGGCCCGCACCGACAGCGCCGTCGGGCTGTCCGCCCGCGCCACCAGCACCGGCGCCCCGTGTCCCAGCCCCACCAGGTGGCGTACGGCCAGCAGCGTCCCGTACGCGTGGTCCGAGCAGACCCGGTCCAGCCCGTCCAGCGCCGTACCGGGCGCCGGCTGCCGCTCCAGGAGCACGGCCGGGACCGGCAGCCGGGCCGGCCACTCCCCGTACTCCGCCGGGTCCTGCGGCCGCCGCCAGCCCGGCGCCACCAGCAGCCCCCGCGCACCGGCCGCGAGCAGTCCGTCCACCCGCGCGCGGTCCTCCTCGGGCCGGTAGTCGGAGATCCGCAGGATCAACCGGGCCCCGGCCTTCGCCGCCGCCTCGTGCGCGCCCCGGATCACCTCCGCGAAGTAGTACGTCGCCGACGGCGCGAGCAGTCCGAGCACCGGGGCGTCCGAGCGCCCGCCGGGCACGGACGCGGCGGCGGGCCACGACACCGACCCGTGCACCCGGTCCAGCAGCCCCTTCGCGGCCAGCGCCTCGGCGTCCCGGCGGGTGGTGACGGGAGAGACCCCCAGCAGTCCGGCCAGGTCGGAGACCCGCGCGGTGCCGTGCCGGCGGACCAGCTCCAGCAGTCGGTCATGACGTTCTGCGGCACTCTCGCGCACGGTGCGTTCCCCCTGGACGGCGTTGGACTGCGCTGACGGTGTGGTGGCTCGGTCCAACCCTAGTCCAGACACCGCCCCCGATGATCGAACGACAGGAATCCCGATCATTCGACCGCAACGCATTGACCTTCGATCAGCAGGAGTTGATGATTCCCGGCAACGCCCTCGCAGCCGCCCGCCCCAGGGGAGCCCCATGCCCACGCCGCCCGACAACCGTGCGCCCGGACCGCCCCCCGAGGACCGTGCCCGCAGTCCGTACACCGGCTGGACCCGCGCCCACTGGGAGCACACCGCCGACGAACTCCTCCTCGCGGTACGCCCGTACAGCACCCCGCGCCACGCCCTGATTCACCTCCCGGGCCCCCGCCCCAGCGTCTCCGGTCCCCGCTCCGACGGTCTCGAAGGCCATGCCCGCACGTTCCTGCTCGCGGCCCTGCGCGTCGCGGGCGCGCACGGCGCCGACCCGCACGGCCACCTCCCCCGGTACGCCGAAGGGCTCACGGCGGGCACCCGACACCCCACGGGCGAAGCGGAGTTGAGCACCGGCGATCCCGAGTCCTGGCCCCGCCCCGGCGACATCCGCCAGGCCGTCGTGGAGTCCGCGTCCGTCGCCCTCGGCCTGCGCCTGACCCGTCCCTGGCTCTGGGACGCCCTCGGCGACGCCACGCGGCAGCGCGTCGTCGACTGGCTGCTGCCCGCCCTCGGCCCGTCCCCCGTCGACAACAACTGGTGGCTCTTCGGCCTCACCGTCGCCGGATTCCTGAAGGACGCGGGCATCGAGACCGACCGCGCGCAGAACGCCATCGACACCGCCCTCGCCCGCGTCGAGGACTGGTACCTCGGCGACGGCTGGTACAGCGACGGCCCCAACCGGTCCTTCGACCACTACAACGCCTGGGCCCTGCACTTCTACCCCGTCCTGCACGCCCACCTCTCCGGCGACCGGGCCCTCCTCGCCCGCTACGGCCCCCGCCTGCACGACCAACTCGGCCACTACACCCGGCTGTTCGACGCGACCGGCGCCCCCATGCCCTTCGGCCGCTCCCTCACCTACCGCTTCGCGGCGGCCGCCGCCCCCTGGCTCGGCGCGCTCACCGGCCACACCCCGCTCACCCCCGGCGCCACCCGCCGCCTCGCCTCCGGGACCCTGCGCCACTTCACCGACCGGGGCGCACCCGACAGCGAGGGCCTGCTGACGCTGGGCTGGTACGGCCCGTACCCGCCCCTGGTCCAGCCGTACTCGGGCCCCGCCTCGCCCTACTGGGCCGCCAAGGGCTTCCTCGGCCTGCTCCTGCCCGCCGACCACCCCGCCTGGACGGACCCCGAGGAGCCCCTCCCCGCCGAGACCGCCGACACGGTCACCCTCGCCGCCCCGCCCCACCTGCTCATCCAGTCCACCGCCGCCGACGGCCTGGTCCGCCTGCACAACCACGGCAGCAACCACGTCGGCCCTGAGGACGACCCCCTCTACGCCCGCTTCGCCTACTCCACCCGCACCGGCCCCTCCCACGGGGCCCCCGACAACCACTTCGCCCTGGTCCTCGAAGGCGTCCCCACCGCACGCGGCCCCGCCACCCCCGCCGGCCACGGCCCCGACTGGGCGTCCTCCACGCACACCCCCGCCCCCGGCGTCCGCGTCGTCTCCGCCACCGCCGCCCACGGCCGCACCGAGGTCCGCGCGCACCTGGTCACCGGCGCACCGCCCGGCACCCCGGTCCGCCAGACCGGCTGGGCCGTCACCCCGGACGGGCCCACCGCCCAGCTCCACCCCGTCCACGGCTACGACACGGACGTGCCGGAAGCAGACCGGCTCCCGGCCGGACCGACCCCGTTCGGCCCGGCCGCCCACACCGCCGTACTGCGAGGACGAACGGGCGGTGGCACGAGTTCCCTCTTCGTCGCCCTCGCCTCCCTCACGGCGGAGCCCGCCCCGGCCCCGGTCGCCCACCTCGCCGACGTACGCCGCAGCCGTACGGAAGACGCCGCCGTCCTCCAGATCACCTGGCAGGACGACGGCGCCGTCACCGAACTCCAACTGCCCTACTGAGGACCGTACTTCCGCCCCGTCTTCGAGGTGATCCCGCCGAGCAGCCGCCGCGGGGCCACCTTCACCACGCCCATCAGCGCCTTGTAGCGCGGGTCCGGGATCGACAGCGACTTGCCGCGCGCCATGTCCTTCAGCGCCTCCGCGACCAGCTTGTCCGCGTCCAGCCACATCCACGACGGGATGTTGTCGGTCCCCATGCCCGCCCGCTCGTGGAACTCCGTGCGCACGAAGCCCGGGCACAGCGCCATCAGCCGCACCCCGCTGCCGGCCAGGTCCTTCGCCACGCCCTGGGTGAACTGCACGACCCACGCCTTGCTCGCCCCGTACGTGCCGCGCGGCACGAAGGCGGCGACCGAGGCGACGTTCACCACGCCGCCGCGCCCGCGCTCCCTCATGCCCTTCACCGCCGCCGACGTCAGCCGCAGCACCGCCTCGCAGTGCACCTTCAGCATGGTCAGCTCATCGGCCATCGGGACGTCGAGGAACTCGCCCTTGTTGCCGAAGCCGGCGTTGTTGACCAGCAGGTCCACCGGGTGCGTGCGGTCCGCGAGCCGCTTCTCGACGGCTGCGATCCCCTCCTCCGTGGCGAGGTCGGCGGTGAGCACCTCGACCTCCACGGCGTGCTTGTCGTGCAGTTCCGTCGCCTGCTTCTGGAGGCGCTCGGTGTCGCGTGCCACCACCACCAGGTTGTGCCCGTCGGAGGCCAGTCGCCGCGCGAAGGCGGAGCCGATGCCTGCGGTCGCGCCCGTGATCAGTGCAGTCGTCATGCGCCCCACGGTAGTGCCCCGCACGCACCCCGCCCGCCGGTCGTGCCGCCCACCACCCCTTGCCCGCCGGGGGACTTCACCGGGCGTTCACACCGTCCCGCCCCGTTTTCGCCAGGTACGTCTGCACCGTGCGTCGGGTGTCCGGGTGCAGTGCCGCCCCGGCCGCCAGCAGCCCGGGCAGCAGGTCCCGCTCCAGCGTGATGGCCCGGAACTGCACGCTCACCGTCACCTCGTGCGCCGGCCGGTGCACCACCTCGATCGCGTCACCGGCCCGTACGGTCCCGGGCTCCACCACCCGGAGGTACGCACCCGGCACGGCGGCCGCCGTGAACCGCTTCACCCAGCGCCTCTCGTCCAGTACGCCCGCGAACGTACGGCACGGGATGCGCGAGGAGGTCACCTCCAGCAGCAGCGAGTCGCCCACCCGCCAGCGCTCGCCTATCCGCGCCCCGTTCACGTCCAGCCCGGCGGTCGTGAAGTTCTCGCCGAACTCCCCGTTGCACAGCGGCCGGCCGAGTTCCGCCTCCCACCGGTCGAGGTCCTCCCGGGCGTACGCGTAGACCGCCTGGTGGGTGCCGCCGTGATGGCGCAGCTCGCAGATCTCGTCACCGGCGAGCCCGCTGCCGCCGGTGCCCTGGGGGCCCGGGTCGCGGACCTCGACCGGCCCGTCCACCGGGCGTTTGCCGATGCCGGTCAGGCCGTCCGCGTGGTCGGTGTGCTCACTGGCGGTCGCCCGCCCCAGATTCACGCTCAGAAGCTCCATGGCCAGCACGCTAACCGAGCCCGCCTCAAAGCCACCCGCAATAATGCGCTTCGCACCCCAAGCCTGACTTATTCTCGACATATGATCGAAGCCCGCCACCTCCGTGTGCTGCGCGCAGTCGCCTCCACCGGGTCCTTCTCCGCCGCCGCCCGTGAACTCGGCTGCACCCAGCCCGCCGTCAGCCAGCAGATGAAGGCCCTGGAGCAGTCGGCGGGCACCCCGCTGCTCATCCGCACCGGCCGCGAGATGCGCCTGACCCAGGCGGGCACGGCCCTGGTCCGGCACGCGGTGGGCATCCTCGCCGGGCTCACCGCCGCCGAGGAGGAGGTCGCCGCCATCGCGGGCCTGCGCGCCGGGCGCGTCCGCCTGGTCTCCTTCCCCTCCGGCAGCTCCACCCTGGTCCCCACCGCGCTCGCCGCCCTGCGCGCCGCCCACCCCGGCACCCGCGTCTCGCTGGTCGACGCGGAGCCGCCGCGCTCGGTGGAGATGCTCCGCGAGGGCGACTGCGACGTGGCGCTCGCCTTCCGCTACGGTCCGGGCGCCGCCGCCGAGGACTGGACCGACCTGGTCGTACGCCCCCTGCTCACGGACCGTCTGATCGGCCTGGTCCCCGAGGGGCACCGGCTCGCGGACGCCGGGAGCGCCGGGGGCGCCGGGCCGGTGAGCATCGGGGAGTTCGCCGAGGAGTCCTGGATCGCGGGCTGCCCGCGCTGCCGCCGCCAGCTCGTCGAGGTCTGCGAGAGCGCCGGCTTCACCCCCCGCATCGACTTCGCCACCGACGACTCCCCGGCCGTGATCGGCCTGGTCGGCGCGGGTCTCGGCGTGGCCGTCCTGCCCGAGCTGGCCGTCGAGACGGTCCGCCCCACGGGGGTGCGCACCGTCGCCGTGGAGCCCGCCGTGCGGCGCGAGATCGTCGCGCTCACCCTGCCCGACCTGGCGCAGGTCCCGGCGGTCGCCGCCACGCTCGACCAGCTCGCGCGGGCCGCGTCCCGCTGACCGGGCGCCGGAGGCGGGCCCGGCCCCCGGCGCGCACCTCGAAACCCCCGCCCCCGGCCGCATCCGGCCGGCCGCCCGCCGGATGGGCGGGGCCAAGCGGGTGGACGGTGTGCCGAAACGTTTCTGCGCAGAGGGGAGCGGCCGTTACTTCGCCAGGGTGACGCGCCGCGCGCGCTCCGCGCCGCCGCCCTTCACGGGGGCGCCCGCCCCCGCCCCCGCCGGGGCCTGCTTCTGCCCCGTCGCCGTGCCCGCGGGCACCAGGCGGTGTCTGGCCCGGCCCATCAGCTCCTCGCGCTCGTCCTCGGTGAGGCCGCCCCACACTCCGTACGGCTCGCGGACCTGGAGTGCGTGCGCCGCGCACTGCGCGCGGACCGGGCACCTCATGCAGACCTCCTTCGCCGAGTTCTCACGTGCGCTCCGCGCGGCCCCGCGCTCGCCCTCCGGGTGGAAGAACAACGAGCTGTCGACCCCGCGGCACGCGGCGAGGAGCTGCCAGTCCCACAGGTCGGCGTTGGGTCCGGGAAGGCGGGAGAAATCTGCCATTGGTTGTCCCCTTGCGTCTGTGCTGAGCATCTGTGCTGAAGCGGAACGATCACCGAGATCATCACATCTTCCAACATCTCCGGTCTGAGTAGATGTAAATATGACTCATTGCGAATCTATCCACAGACACCAGCAAAAGGGAAGAAAAGCGACTAAATGGGGCACCAGGGCTTCAGGGGTCGTATTCCGAGGCCGTAACTCTTTCGAGTGACCGTCGTTGAGTGGGCTGAGGCGGTTGAAGGAAAGAGCGATCGGGCAGGTGTCCGAGAGCGTCAACCGCACAGGTGACGACTTGTATTCAGCCTGGAGGCCCAAGGTGACGCGCATCAGCTGCCGGAGCGGCAGGAGCGGAGGGCGACTGTCATGACATCCGTCCTCGTCTGTGACGACTCCCCGCTTGCCCGAGAGGCGCTCCGCCGCGCGGTCGCGACCGTGCCCGGCGTCGAGCGCGTGACGACGGCGGCCAACGGCGAGGAAGTCCTCCGCCGCTGGGGCGCCGACCGTTCGGACCTGATTCTGATGGACGTGCGCATGCCCGGTCTGGGTGGCGTGGAGACCGTCCGCCGACTGCTGTCCGCCGACCCCGGCGCCCGCATCATCATGCTGACCGTCGCGGAGGACCTCGACGGGGTCGCCCTCGCGGTCGCCGCGGGGGCCCGCGGGTACCTGCACAAGGACGCGTCCCGCGCCGAGCTGCGCGCGACGGTCACGCAGGCCCTGGCCGACCCGACCTGGCGGCTCGCCCCGCGCAGGCTGCGGTCCGCCGAGATGGGCGCCGCCCCGACCCTCACCGCCCGCGAGATCCAGGTCCTGGAGGGCATGAGTCACGGCCGGTCCAACGCCGAGATCGGCCGTGAGCTCTTCCTCTCCGAGGACACGGTCAAGACGCACGCCCGCCGGCTCTTCAAGAAGCTCGGCGCCTCGGACCGCGCGCACGCGGTGGCGCTCGGCTTCCGGTGGGGCCTGGTCCGCTGAGGACCCGACCCCACGCATGCGGTCGTACGCATGAGATGGTCCCCCGCCCGCCTTCGCGCGGGCGGGGCGCAGGACGCCCGATCCCGGTTCGGCGGCCGATGCCGCATCCTTGAGGGATGGGGTTCCTCGGGAACGGGTCGGTCGAGCGGAAGGGGAGGGCGCGGGAGATGAGTCCTGGCGTACCTGCTCATAACGCTTCAGTGCACAACTACGGGCGCGGCGGCGCGGATGCCGGAACGTCAAGGCACCATGGTCCGATGCGCGACGACGAGGCGGTGGCGGCCCAGGGGGCCATCGGTGCCCTGGTGCACCGGGCCGTCGAGGGTGACGAGCAGGCGACCCACGACCTCCTCGCGCACGTCCACCCCCTCGCCCTGCGTTATTGCAGGGCACGGCTGTCCCGGCTGCCCGGTGACGCCCGTCACTTCGTGGAGGACCTGGCGCAGGAGGTGTGCGTCGCGGTGCTGATGGCACTGCCTCGCTACCGCGACACCGGGCGCCCCTTCGAGGCCTTCGTCTTCGCCATCGCCGCGCACAAGGTCGCCGACCTCCAGCGCGCCGCGATGCGCCACCCCGGGTCGACCGCGGTGCCCTCCGACGAGATGCCGGAGCGGCCCGACGACTCGCTGGGCCCCGAGGAGCGGGCGCTGCTCAGCAGCGACGCCGCCTGGGCCAAGAAACTCCTGGCCAACCTGCCCGAGCACCAGCGCGAGCTGCTGGTGCTGCGGGTCGCGGTCGGTCTGACCGCCGAGGAGACGGGCCAGAAGCTCGGCATGTCCCCGGGCGCCGTGCGTGTCGCACAGCACAGGGCGCTGAGCCGCCTGCGCGCCCTCGCCGAGCAGTAGCCCCCGCCGCGCGGGCGCGGCCCGCCCTCGCCGCGTAGCACATCGGCGTACCCGCGCGCGGGAGGAACGTACGAACTCGGCCGCTTGTCATGATCGTGGAATCAGACACCTCAGGTTCCCGTTAGCATGGACATCCGCGCCGGGCAAGACCATTTGGAAGGTGTCATGACTGCGAACGTCGATGGAGTGCCGGAGAAATTCGCGACGCTCGGGCTGACCTACGACGATGTGCTGCTGCTGCCGGGCGCGTCGGACATGGCCCCCGACCAGATCGACACCTCCTCGCTGATCTCGCGGAACGTACGGGTGAACATCCCCCTGCTGTCCGCCGCCATGGACAAGGTCACCGAGTCCCGGATGGCCATCGCGATGGCCCGCCAGGGCGGCGTCGGCGTCCTGCACCGCAATCTCTCCATCGCCGACCAGGCCAACCAGGTCGACCTGGTGAAGCGCTCCGAGTCCGGCATGGTCACCGACCCGATCACCGTGCACCCGGACGCCACGCTCGCCGAGGCGAACGAGCTGTGCGCGAAATTCCGCATCAGCGGCGTCCCGGTCACCGACCCGGCGGGCAAGCTGCTCGGCATCGTCACCAACCGCGACATGGCCTTCGAGACCGACCGCAGCCGTCAGGTGCGCGAGGTCATGACGCCGATGCCGCTGGTCACCGGCAAGGTCGGCATCTCCAGCGTCGACGCGGTGCAGCTCCTGCGCCGCCACAAGATCGAGAAGCTGCCGCTGGTCGACGACGCGGGCATCCTCAAGGGCCTCATCACGGTCAAGGACTTCGTCAAGGCCGAGAAGTACCCGAACGCCGCGAAGGACGCCGACGGCCGGCTGCTCGTCGGCGCGGCCGTCGGCGTCGCCGGGGACGCGTTCGAGCGCGCCCAGGCGCTGGCCGAGGCCGGTGTCGACTTCATCGTCGTGGACACCGCGCACGGCCACTCCAAGCTGGTCGGCGACATGGTCGCCAAGATCAAGTCGAACACCTCGGGCATCGACGTCATCGGCGGCAACATCGCCACCCGCGACGGCGCCCAGGCCCTCATCGACGCCGGTGTCGACGGCATCAAGGTGGGCGTCGGCCCCGGCTCCATCTGCACCACCCGGGTGGTCGCCGGTATCGGCGTCCCGCAGGTCACCGCGATCTACGAGGCCGCGCTCGCCGCGAAGGCCGCGGGCGTCCCGGTCATCGGCGACGGCGGCCTCCAGTACTCCGGCGACATCGCCAAGGCGCTCGTCGCCGGCGCGGACACGGTCATGCTGGGCTCGCTGCTCGCGGGCTGCGAGGAGTCCCCGGGCGAGCTGCTGTTCATCAACGGCAAGCAGTTCAAGTCGTACCGGGGCATGGGTTCGCTGGGCGCCATGCAGACGCGCGGCGACAACAAGTCGTACTCCAAGGACCGCTACTTCCAGGAGGGCGTGCGCACCGACGACAAGCTCGTGCCCGAGGGCATCGAGGGCCAGGTGCCCTACCGGGGCCCGGTCTCGGCGGTCGTGCACCAGCTCGTCGGCGGGCTGCGCCAGTCGATGTTCTACGTCGGCGGCCGCACGGTCCCCGAGCTCCAGGACAACGGCCGCTTCGTCCGCATCACCTCAGCGGGCCTCAAGGAGAGCCACCCGCACGACATCCAGATGACGGTCGAGGCGCCGAACTACAGCCGCAAGTAGGCACGGCGCGCGCGTGGGGCGGTCCCGGGGTCACCGGGACCGCCCCTTCGCTGCGTGTCGGGGATACTGGAACGGCACACCAAGAGGGAAAGGCCACACAACGTGACTGAGATCGAGATCGGGCGCGGCAAGCGCGGCCGCAGGGCGTACGCGTTCGACGACATCGCCATCGTGCCGAGCCGGCGTACGCGGGACCCGAAGGAGGTCTCGATCGCCTGGCAGATCGACGCCTACCGCTTCGAGCTGCCGTTCCTGGCCGCTCCGATGGACTCGGTCGTCTCCCCCGAGACCGCCATCCGCATCGGCGAGATGGGCGGCCTCGGCGTCCTGAACCTCGAAGGCCTGTGGACGCGGTACGAGGACCCGGAGCCGCTGCTCGCCGAGATCCGCGAGCTGAACGACGAGAACGCCGCCACCCGCCGCCTCCAGGAGATCTACGCCGAGCCCATCAAGGCGGAGCTGATCGGCCGGCGCATCAAGGAGGTGCGCGAGTCGGGCGTGGTCACCGCCGCCGCGCTGTCCCCGCAGCGCACGGCCGAGTTCTCCAAGGCCGTCGTGGACGCCGGTGTCGACATCTTCGTCATCCGGGGCACGACCGTCTCCGCCGAGCACGTCTCGGGCGCGGCCGAGCCGCTGAACCTCAAGCAGTTCATCTACGAGCTGGACGTGCCGGTGATCGTCGGCGGCTGCGCCACGTACACCGCGGCCCTGCACCTGATGCGCACCGGCGCGGCCGGCGTGCTGGTGGGCTTCGGCGGCGGCGCCGCGCACACCACCCGCAACGTGCTGGGCATCCAGGTCCCGATGGCGACCGCCGTCGCCGACGTGGCCGCCGCCCGCCGCGACTACATGGACGAGTCCGGCGGCCGGTACGTGCACGTCATCGCGGACGGCGGCGTGGGCTGGTCCGGCGACATCCCGAAGGCCGTCGCCTGCGGCGCGGACGCCGTCATGATGGGCTCCCCGCTGGCCCGTGCCACGGACGCGCCCGGCCAGGGCCACCACTGGGGCATGGAGGCCGTCCACGAGGACGTGCCGCGCGGCAAGCGCATGAACCTGGGCGTCGTCGGCACCACGGAGGAGATCCTCACCGGTCCCTCGCGCGTGCCGGACGGCTCGATGAACATGTTCGGCGCGCTGCGCCGCTCGATGGCCACCACCGGCTACAGCGAGCTCAAGGAGTTCCAGCGCGTCGAGGTGACGGTCGCGGACTCGCAGCACCGCCGCTGAGTTCCTTCCGTACGCACGCGAAGTGGCCCGGCGCCCCCTGGTGGGGGCGGCCGGGCCACTTCGCGTGTGCGGGGCCCTAGCGGGCGGCCTTCTTGGCTCCGGTCACCGCGCCGAAGGCGGCCAGGGCGAAGAAGAGGAAGCTGATCGGCTCCAGGCCTTCCTGCCACAGGTCGTGGACGGCGGAGAAGTCCTCGACCAGCACGTCGACGAAGGAAGCGCCGCCGAAGGTCTTGCCGATGAGGAGCGCGATGCCCAGGATCTGGCCCAGGTAGGCCGCGATCAGCGCGAACACCGCCGTGACCACGGGCACCACCGGGTTCGGGCCGGCGATCCTGGCCGCGACCAGGCCGGCGAGGAGACCAATGCCGAAGGTGAAGTAGCCGACCTGGAAGGTCACGTTGCTCAGGATCACGGCGTAGATCCCTCCGCCGACCAGCGCCGCCGCCAGTCCGGCCAGGAGGCCCAGCCCCACGTTGCCCCGGCGTGCCGGGGGCCGCGGGTGGCCGCCGCCGAAGCCGCCGGACTGCCCGCCCTGCGGCCGGCCGGGGAACTGGCCCTGCGGGAACTGGTCCGGCTGCTGCGGCCGGCCGTACGGGCCGGGCGGTTGGCCGTACGGATTGCCGCCGGGCTGCTGGGGCGGCGGAGCGGAGTAGGACATGGACGGTTCCCCCCTGAGCACGCACGTGTGTAAAGCGCGCGTAAGTTCGATTGTGCGGGCTGACGGTAGCAGCCGGTGCCGACAGGTGGTGTGCGGATGACGGGGTCAGCCCTGGCGGAGCCTGCGGCGGGCCCGTTTCCACAGGGTGGGCCGGGCGCGTCCGGTGTTCGGCTGCGGGACGGCCTCCGGGGGGCGGGGCGGCATCGGGACCACCGCGTGGGCGGGGACTCCCGCGTCGATGACGGCGAGGTCGGCGGGGGTGACGGGGAAGAGGGTCGGCTCGACGGTCAGGGTGAAGCCGTCGAAGCCGGTCAGGTGCCGGGCGCCGTCGGGGCGGACGAGGAGGGCCGCGCACTCCGCATACTTGACGGTCACCGCGTTGCCCGGGGCGGTCAGGGTGACGGCCTGCGGGTGGATGATCAGCGTCTCCCCGCTGTCGTCGAGCGCGGGGAAGCGGCGGCCGGTGACGATCTCGGCGGACTGCTGCGGGGCCTCGGCGAAGCCCGCCCAGTCGGCGCCCCGGGTGGGGACCTGGAGGAGGGCGTCGGCGGACACCTGCTCGGCGACCGCGTGCAGGTCGGCGACGGTGGCGGCGTGCAGCTCGGCGGTGAGTTCCGCGACGGAGGCGCGGCGGTGGCCGGTGAGGAGGGAGAGGGCGTGGGCGGGCAGCAGGGCCGCCGCCAGGTCCGGCGTCTCGAACCGCCGCAGCTTGGCCGTCCGTACGGCGTCCAGGTCGGCCTGGGCGACACGGCCCGCGCGCAGCGCGGCCAGGACGTCGACGAAGCCGCCGACGACGGCGTCCTGCTTCTGCGGCAGGGCGTCCGCGAGGGCGGTGATCGTGGCGAAGCCGGCGTCGCGCGGGGAGTAGTCGGCGGTCGCCGTGTAGGAGAAGCCGCCCTCCTGGCGCAGTTCGCGGAAGAGCACCCGGCCCAGCACGTCGGCGAACAGGCCGGCCGCGGTGGAGCGCCGGACGACCGCGTCCATGACGACGACGCCGGATGCGCCGCGGAAGTACGCGGGGGTCTGCGGCAGCGCGGAGTGGACCTGCGGCACGGGGTGCGGCGGGCCGGTGGGCAGGGTGAGGTCGAGCCTGGCGGGGAGGGTGTCGCTGGTGATCCACAGGACGGCGTTCTCCCGTGTGAAGCGGGTCCGCGCCCAGTGCCGTACGTGCTCGGGGCCTAGGTGCCACAGGCCGTGTTCGGGATAACTGAGCAGGCCGTGGCCGCGCGCGCCGTAGCGCCACAGCGCCATCTGGTGGTTCGCGCCGTGCCCGCGGTGGGCGGCCTCGGTGCGCAGGATCTCGCGCTCGGTCTCCAGACGTTCCAGGGGGAGGTCGCGCAGGGCGGCGCAGACGCCGTTGAGGTGGGCGGCGACGTCGGCGAGGTCGCCGTCGACGTGGAAATGGGTGTACGTGGCGGCGGTGGCGCCGTTGTAGTGCAGGTCGGAGAGGCCGTGCCGGTGCAGGGCGAGGTGCTCCACGAGGTGGGTGAGGCCGGCGGTGGCGAGGGTCTCGTCGGCGCGGCCCACGCGGAAGAGGAGCCCGGCGGAGACCGGGCCCGGGCGCGGGGCGAGCAGGACCCGTACCCCCTGGACCTCCAGGAGGCGGATGCCGTCGGGGTGTTCGGCCACCGGCGTCGGGTGGTGCGCGGGGCCCTCGTACAGGGGGACGTCGTAGTGCGTCATGGTCAGCCTCTCCCGAGCGCGGACGCGCGGTGCTTGGAGAACGCGGCGGCGGCGTCGCGGCCGGGGAGGAAGAGCCACGGGTGCTCGTCCGCGCAGTTGCCGAGCGCGCGGAAGTGCGGGGCGGCCTCGGCGTGGCGGCCCGCGACGGAGTGCGCGAACGCGAAGTAGGTGTGCGCGGTGACGCCGTGGAAGCCGGGCCGGAAGGACGGGTGCAGCACGGACGCGGCGGCGGCGTTCAGGAGGGAGTCGCGGACGTCGGGGCGGCGCAGGTAGCCGGTGGCCTCGGCGCCGTCCAGGTCGCTCCAGTGCTCGAAGTGGGCCTCGGCGACGACCGCGGGGCTCTGGCTGCCGGGCGGCGCGGCCCGCGCGCACGCCTCGGCGAAGCCGTGTGCGGCCTCCCAGGAGCCGCCCCACTTGGGGCACGACTGCTGCAGGAGCTGGCGCTGCGCCGGGTAGTGGTGCGGGTGGTGGGCGGCGAGGCGGTCGTAGCGGCGGCGGGCCTCGCTCTGGCCGAGTTCCAGGCCGCGGGCGGTGATGCCGCGCAGGTACCAGGCGAGCGCGTACGCGGGGTACTGCGCGCACACCGCGATGAGGAGCTGTTCGGCCTGCCGCAAGTGGGCGTGGAACTGCTCGAACTGAGCCGCCGTCACGTGCTGGGCGCGGGCGCCGCTGCGGATCTCCCAGCCCAGCGAGATCAGCCGGTCCGCCAGCAGCACGCGGGGCAGCGGGTCGGCCGGATACAGGTCCGCCACCTGCCGCAGAAACGTTTCGCTGCCGTGGGTGCCGCCCACGGTCCGGCAGGCGGCGGCCTCCTCGTCGGGGTGGTCGAGGGCGGCGAAGTACCGGACCAGACCCGGCCAGTCCCGGGCGCCCGTCAGGTGGCGGGCGCGGGCGAGCGGGGGCGAGACGACCAGCGGGTCGAACTGGGGCCGTGTGGACGGCGGAGCAGGGGGCACCGCCGGATCATAGGTGGTGGGGGGAGTGTGCGGGCAAGCCCGTATCGGCGGGCCCGCGCCGGACGCCGCGGGCGGGGAGGGGACGGAGGGGCCGGTCAGAGCCGGTGCGCCGCGCCCGCCGGGCTCGCACCCCGGGTGTCCAGGAGGAGTTGGGCCTTCACGGCCAGGCCCTGGAGGTCGTACGTGCGGTGGTTCTGGAGCAGGATCGTGAGGTCGGCCGCCGCCGCCGCCTCGTAGAGGGAGTCGGCGCGCGGGACGGGCACGTCGCGCACGCGCCAGTGCGGCACGTACGGGTCGTGGTAGGTGAGGTGGGCGCCCATGTCGCGCAGCCGGGAGGCGATCTCGGGGGCGGGGGAGTTCTCCTGGTCGGCGAGGTCGGGCTTGTAGGAGACGCCGAGGAGCAGGACGCGGGCGCCCCGGGCGGACTTGCCGTGCTCGTTGAGGAGGGTGGCGCAGCGCTGGATGACGTACGCGGGCATCCGTCCGTTGATCTCCTGGGCGAGGCCCACCATGCGCAGCGGGTGGCCGGGGGTGCGGCTGTTGTACGAGAGGTAGTTGGGGTCGAGGGGCAGGCTGTGGCCGCCGACTCCGGGCCCGGGGCGGAAGGCCTGGAAGCCGTAGGGCTTGGTCTCGGCGCAGCGGATGACGTCCCAGAGGTCGACGCCGAGGTCGTGGCAGAGGACGGCCATCTCGTTGGCGAAGGCGATGTTGACGTGCCGGTAGTTGGTTTCGAGTACGGCGACGGTCTCGGCCTCGCGGGGGCCCCGGGCGCGGACGACCTTGTCGGTGAGGCGGCCGTAGAAGGCGGCGGCGGACTCGGTGCAGGCGGGGGTGAGGCCGCCGATCACCTTGGGGGTGTGGGCGTAGCCGTGGGTGCGGTTGCCGGGGTCCAGGCGGCTGGGGGAGTGGGCGAGGTGGAAGTCGCGGCCGGCCCGCAGGCCCGAGCCCTGCTCCAGGAGGGGGCGCAGGAATTCTTCGGTGGCGCCGGGGTAGGCGGCCGACTCCAGCAGAACGGTGGTGTGCGGGCGCAGCCGGGCGGCGAGCGTGCGGGCGGCGGCCTCGACGGCGGACAGGTCGAGGGTGCGGTCCGGGCCGATCCGGGTGGGGGCGCAGATCACGGCGGTACGGACCCGGCCCAGCTCGGCGGGGTCGGTGGTGGGGCGGAAGCCCCGGGCGAGCATCCGGCGGATCTCGGCGGCGGTGAGCGAGCCCTCGACGGGCGGGCGGCCGGCCGCGAGCTCGGCGACGGAACGCGGATCGGTGTCGTAACCGATGGTGGCGATGCCGGCGGCGACGGCGGCCTGGGCGAGAGGGAGACCGAGGTGACCGAGTCCGATGACGGCGAGATCTGCGGGCATGGCGTGAGCCGTCCTTCCCTTGAGTCCGCAGGGGCGCCGGGATCGCCCTTAACCGAGGGCGGGTCGGTGCGCAACCGCTGTGGACAGTTCGAGCCGAGGAAATGTCAGACTAGGCGTAAATATGACCGTGATGGGGGATTTGCGGCTCGGGCCGTCCCTCATCACCCCCTTCGCGCCTCCGCTTCGTCCCCCCGTTGTCCACAGGCGGTGGCTGAAGCGGCCGCCTGCGGCGAGAATCGGGGGGAGTGACCCGGCTCGTACCTGTACGGGACCACCGCACCAAGCGCACCAGCCGCACCAACCGCACCAACGGGAGGCAGCAGTGAGGACAGCGACACTGGGACCGGCCGAGCGCGACGAGGCGCTCGCCGCGATGGCCGAACGGGAACTGGACGTGCTGGTGGTGGGCGCGGGCGTGGTCGGTGCGGGCACGGCGCTGGACGCCGTGACCCGGGGCCTGTCCACCGGCCTGGTCGAGGCCCGCGACTGGGCCTCGGGCACCTCCAGCCGCTCCAGCAAGCTGATCCACGGCGGCCTGCGCTATCTGGAGATGCTCGACTTCGCCCTCGTGCGGGAGGCGCTGAAGGAGCGGGGGCTGCTGCTGGAGCGGCTCGCGCCGCACCTGGTGAAGCCGGTGCCGTTCCTCTACCCGCTCCAGCACAAGGGGTGGGAGCGCTGGTACGCGGGCTCGGGCGTGGCGCTGTACGACGCGATGTCGGTGTCCTCGGGGCACGGGCGCGGCCTGCCGATGCACCGTCACCTGACGCGGCGGCACGCGCTGCGGGTGGCACCGGCGTTGAAGAAGGACGCGCTGACCGGGGCCCTGCAGTACTACGACGCGCAGATGGACGACGCCCGCTACGTGGCGACCCTGGTGCGGACCGCCGCCGCCTACGGCGCGCACGTCGCCAACCGGGCCCGGGTGATCGGCTTCCTGCGCGAGGGCGAGCGGGTCGTCGGGGTGCGGGTCCAGGACGTGGAGGCGCAGGGCGAGTACGAGATCCGCGCCAAGCAGGTGGTCAACGCGACCGGGGTGTGGACGGACGACACCCAGGCGCTCATCGGGGAACGCGGGCAGTTCCACGTCCGCGCCTCCAAGGGAATTCATCTCGTCGTACCGAAAGATCGAATTCATTCGTCGACCGGATTGATTTTGCGCACCGAGAAATCGGTCCTTTTCGTCATTCCGTGGGGCAGGCACTGGATTGTCGGGACGACGGACACCGATTGGGATCTGGACAAGGCGCATCCCGCGGCTTCCAGTGCCGATATCGACTATCTGCTGGAGCACGTGAATTCCGTGCTGGCCGTTCCGCTGACCCGCGACGACGTGCAGGGCGTGTACGCCGGCCTGCGGCCGCTGCTGGCCGGTGAGTCGGACGCCACCAGCAAGCTCTCCCGGGAGCACACGGTCGCCCACCCGGTGCCGGGCCTGGTGGTGGTCGCGGGCGGCAAGTACACGACGTACCGGGTGATGGCGAAGGACGCCGTGGACGAGGCCGTGCACGCGCTGGACGTGCGGGTCGCGGAGTGCGTCACCGAGGACGTCCCGCTGGCCGGGGCCGAGGGCTACCGGGCGATGTGGAACGCCCGGGCGAGGATCGCCGCCCGTACGGGGCTGCACGTGGTGCGGGTGGAGCACCTGCTGAACAGGTACGGATCGCTGGCCGAGGAGGTGCTGGAGCTGATCGCCGGGGACCCCGGTCTGGGCGAGCCGGTGACCGGGGCGGACGACTACCTGCGGGCGGAGGTCGTCTACGCCGCCTCGCACGAGGGGGCCCGGCACCTGGACGACGTGCTGACCCGGCGCACCCGCATCTCGATCGAGACCTTCGACCGGGGCACGCTCAGCGCGCTGGAGTGCGCGGAGCTGATGGCGCCGGTACTCGGGTGGGACAAGGGACAGGTGGAGCGGGAGGTGGAGCACTACCAGAAGCGGGTGGAGGCCGAACGCGAGTCGCAGCGCCAGCCCGACGACCTGACGGCGGACGCGGCCCGGCTGGGCGCGCCGGACATCGTGCCACTGTAGGGAGGACGGGGACGGGGGCCGGTGTCCGGCACCGGTCCGGGTGGATTCCGTACGGGTATCTGACGGGATATCCGTACGGGAGGTCCGCACGGGAGAGCGGGTGCGGGGTGCGGCGGTTGTCCGTCGCGCCCCGGGGGTGTTGGCGGTCCGTGGGTGGGGGACAATGGGGGCTCTGCCAGGGCGGGTTGCCGCATCGTCGGAGAAGCTGCCGAGAAGGTCTGCGGCATGTGCGTACGCGTGCGTAACGAGTGCGTACATGTGTGTACGGCCGGGGCGCGGGGCGAAGATCAGGGATCGCAGAGGGGACGCATGTCGGACGAGCCGGAGCAGTCGCGGAAGAGCACGCAGGATGCCGTGTCCGACGAGAAGCGGGATGCTGCGTCCGGCGGCGGGCGGGACGCCGGGACGGGTGCGCCTCGGGGCGTCGCTCCCCGGGGCGACGGCTCGCGGGCGGACGGACCCCGGGGCGACGGGCCCCGGCCCGGCGACGAGGCCGTGGCCGGTCCCAAGGTGCCGGGCGCCAGGCCGGCGAGCGATTCCGGGCCGGTGGGCGGCCCCGGGACCGCGGGTGGCCCCGAGCGCGCCGCCGGAGACGCCAAGGCCCGTGACCCCAGGGCGACGAGCGACGCCAAGCCGGTGTCCGGTTCCAAGGCCGCGGAGGCCAAGCCGGTGACCGGCTCCAGGGCTGGTGACGCCAAGCCGGCGTCCGCCCCCAAGGCCGCCGATGCCAAGCCGGTGACCGGTTCCAAGGGCAGCGACGCCAAGCCGGCGTCCGCCCCCAAGGCCGCCGACGCCAAGCCGGCCTCCGCCCCCAAGGCCGGTGATGCCAAGGTCCGTGAGGCCAGGGCCGGCAGCGGTCGCCGGAACAGCGCCGTGTCCGACGAGGCCGCCTCCGAGGCCGCCAGGGACGCCGCGTCCGACACCTCCAAGGAGGTCGAGGGGCGGTTGCTCGCCGGGCGCTACCGGCTCGGCGACGTGCTGGGGCGGGGCGGCATGGGCACCGTCTGGCGTGCCGTCGACGAGACGCTGGGCCGCACCGTCGCCGTCAAGGAACTGCGCTTCCCCACCGCCATCGACGAGGACGAGAAGCGCCGCCTGATCACCCGCACCCTGCGCGAGGCCAAGGCGATCGCCCGGATCCGCAACCACGGCGCGGTCACCGTCTTCGACGTCGTCGACGAGGACGACCGTCCGTGGATCGTGATGGAGCTGATCGAGGGCAAGTCCCTCGCCGAAGCCATCCGCGAGGACGGCCTGCTGACGCCCCGCCGCGCCGCCGAGGTCGGCCTCGCCATCCTCGACGTGCTGCGCGCCGCCCACCGCCAGGGCATCCTGCACCGCGACGTCAAGCCCTCCAACGTGCTGATCGCCGAGGACGGCCGGGTCGTCCTGACCGACTTCGGCATCGCCCAGGTCGAGGGCGACCCCTCGATCACCTCCACCGGCATGCTCGTCGGCGCGCCCTCGTACATCTCCCCGGAGCGGGCGCGCGGCCACAAGCCCGGCCCCGCCGCCGACATGTGGTCGCTCGGCGGGCTCATCTACGCCTCGGTGGAAGGCGTTCCGCCGTACGACAAGGGTTCGGCGATCGCCACCCTGACCGCCGTGATGACCGAGCCGGTGGACCCGCCCAAGCACGCGGGCCCGCTGGAGGACGTCATCTACGGCCTCCTCGCCAAGGACCCCGAGCACCGCCTCGACGACGCGGGCGCCCGCGCCCTGCTGAACGACGTGCTGGTCCGCCTGGACGAGGCGGACGCCGCCGGGGACGAGCTGGCCCGCTCCGACGCCACGAAGCTGGTTCCGCTTCCGCCGGTCCCGGAGGAGAGGTCCGCCCCGCGCCCGCCGAAGGCGGCCAAGGCGCAGAAGGCCCCCAAGGTCACGAAACCCGCCGCCGCCTCGGCCGCCGCGGCGGCCCCCGTCGCTCCCGCGGTGGCGGGCCCCGCCGCGGCGGGTGCGGCGACCGCCGCGATGCAGTCCAGCGGAACGGGTTCCGGTTCCGGTGGCACGCCGCCCGGCACGACCGGCGGGATGTCGCCCGACACGCGCAAGAAGGTCCTCCTGGCCGTCGCGCTGGTCGCGGTCCTCGCCGTCCTCGCCACCGTGCTCGTCATCGCCCTCAGCGGCCAGGACCAGGACCCGGGCGCCACCGGCAAGGACGGCGCGCAGACCAGCGGCGCCACCGCCGGCGGCGACTCCAAGAACGCGGACAAGGACCCGGCGAAGGACCCCGCCAAGGACAAGGACAAGGACAAGAACACCGCCGCCCCGGACAAGGGCACCGGCGGCAGCACGCCCCCCGGCACGCCGGACCAGGGCAAGCCCGCCGACGGCGCGGCTCCCGCGGGCTACACGACCGTCACCGACGACCGCTTCCACTTCACGATGGCGATGCCCGAGGGGTTCCGCCGCACGGACATAGCGGGCAAGAACTCGGGCGGCATATACAACAAGGAGAAGGGCGGCTTCCCGCGCGTCCAGGTCGACTTCACCCCCACCCCCGGCCCCAACGCGGCCGCCGCCTGGTTCGGGGCGGTCACCTCCGTCGCCCGCTCCAGCAGCGACTTCAAGCAGATCGGCATCGAGCCGGTGGACTACAACGGCTACCCCTCGACCGCCGACTGGCACTTCGAGCGCACCGAGCAGGGCCGCCGGACGCACGTCCTCAACCGCGGCTTCAAGGTCGACGACAAGCGCGGCTACGCGATCATGGTGAGCTGCCCCGCCGACGAGTGGGACGGCCCCGAGTGCAAGCAGCTCCGCGACACCGCCTTCGCCACGTTCAAGCCGACCGGCTGAGCGGCGACTTTGCCGGGATGAGGTGACACCGCCGCGCAACGGGGTATTGCCACGTATCGTGAGACCCCGTGGACCGTACGCAGCCGCAATGGGCCGGTAAAGGACCGGAATTGACGGCTTCGGACGGCCCGCACGGTCTCGGTGGACGGTTCCGCCGGTCAGGAGCGGCGGGCGAACGCGCACATGGGGGAGGCGTCGTGGACGAGTACGCGGGACGGGTGCTTGCCGATCGCTACCGCCTTCCGCTGCCCCCCTCCGACGAGTACGACCTCGTGGAGACGCGCGCCTTCGACACCCACAGCGGCCAGGAGGTCCTGGTCCGCCAGGTGCCGCTGCCGGAAGTGGTGGACGCCGAGTTCCTCGACGCCGACGGCGCGCCCGTCCACCGGCGCAACGTCCCCGGGCGCGGGACGCCGCCCCGCGCCACCGATCCGACCGTGCTGCGCGCCGTCGAGGCCGTGGAGGCGGTCGCGCAGATCCCCGACCACCCCCGGATAGACCAGGTCTACGACGTCTTCCAGGAGGACGGCTCGCTGTGGATCGTCAGCGAGCTGGTCTCCGCGCGTCCGCTCGCCGCCCTGCTCGCCGAGGCCCCGCTCAGCCCCTACCGGGCCGCCGAGGTCGCCTCCGACGTGCTGACCGCGCTGCGCGTGCTGCACGCGCACGGCTGGACCCACCGCAACATCACCGTGCGCACCGTGCTGGTCTGCGACGACGGCCGCATCGTGCTCACCGGTCTCGCGGCGGGCGCCGCCGAGGAGGCGTTGTGCGGGTACGCCCCGATTCCCGGCCGCGCCCCCGCCGACCCCGGCACGCAGGACGGCGGCTGGTCGGACGGTACGGTCCCGGTGCCGCGCGGGCACGTCGCCCCGGGTGAGGAGGAGACCGCCGAGCGCCCCGCCCTTCCGGCGCTCCCCTCCGCCTTCCAGAGCGAGGAGCGGCCCCCCGCGCAGGACCCCAGAGCCGCCAGGGCCGGGGCCATAGCCGCCTACCGGGCGGGCGCGCGGGCGGCCGTCCAGGCGACCGAGGAGCAGCGCCGCCAGGCCGACCCGGCCCGCGGACCGTACCTCCAGGACCAGGACAGCGGTGGCCGGCCGCCCGCCGCGGACTACGGCGCGGGCACGGGCCCGATATCCCCCTACGGCGACCCGCCGGACCGCCCCCGCGCCCCCGCCGTCGCCCCGCTGGGCCAACGTCCGGGCGCGGCCCCGCCGTACCCCGGGACCACCGGCCGCCCGGCCTCCGCCCCGGGCGCACCGCCGCGCACGCCCGACGCCCCCCGCACGCCGGAGGCCCTCCGCACGTCCGAGGGCTCCCGTACGTCCGACGCTTCCCGTGCGTCCGAGGGCTCCCGTACGACGGCGAGCGCCCCCGGCGCCGGTGTCGAGCGGGCCGGTGAGTCCGCGCCCGGCGCGGGCTGGCACGGCGCGGTGCCCCGGGGCGGGAGCGGCGCCGGCGGCGAGGCCCTGCGCGCCGACGACATGCGCCACGGCCGCCCCGCCCCGGCGCCGGGCGCACCCCACGCGGCCCGCGCGCAGCTTCCCGCGCCGGGCCACAAGCCCGAGCAGCGGTCGTCGAAGGGCGGCGGGCGCTGGGACGACGTCATCGCCGGGCTGCCCTACCGGGGCCCGAGCACGCCGCTGGCCGCCGAGCGCGCCCGGCAGACCCGCATCAACGTCGTCGGCGCGGTCACCGAACGCTGGGCGCCCGAGCAGGCGGGCCCGGTGCACGTCAACTGGCAGCTCGCGCCCCCGATCGGACCCGCCACCGACCTGTGGGCGCTCGGCGCGCTGCTGTTCCGCGTCGTGCAGGGCCACGCCCCCTATCCGGAGGACAACGCGGCCGAGCTGGTGCAGATGGTGTGCGCCGAGCCGCCCGCCTTCGCGGAGGACTGCGGTCCGCTGCGGCCCGTCGTGGAGTCGCTGCTGCGTCAGGACCCCACCGAGCGGCCCGACTTCGAGGAACTGCGCGGCTGGCTGCGGTCCCTGGTGCGCTCGGCGCCGGAGCCGGAGGCGGGCGCCAAGGTCGTGCCGGTGCCCTCGCCGCCCGACGCGGCGCGGCTGCCGATCGTACGGCGCAGGGGCGAACTCGTCCGCAGGCGCAAGGGCAAGGGGAAGAACGCCGCGAACCAGGGCCGGCACCGGCACAAGCAGCCCAAGGGTGCGGCGAAGGCCGAACCCGCCCGGCCGCCCAGGCCGCAGCGCGGCCCCCGCGAGCCGCGCATCGGGGCCCGGCAGCCGCGCTCGCTGGGGCGGTGGCTGCTCGTGCTGGTGTTCGCGGTGCTGGCGGCGGCCGTGGTGTACGCGGTGAAGTTCATGCCGCAGGACCAGGGGGCGGCCAACGGCCAGAACACCGGCAGCGGGCAGCCCGCGCGGTCGCAGGAGCCGCAGCAGCCCCCGCAGCCCGCGCAGACGTCCGACGGCGAGCCGCCCGAGGAGTCCGGCAAGGCGTCCGAACCCGCGCCGCCGCCCGAGCGCACCGCGGACTCCGGGCTGACGCCCGGGTACGAACTGGTCAAGGACGCGAAGGGCTTCGAGATCGCCGTCGGCAAGAACTGGCGGCGCGAGGCGGGCAGCAACGGCCAGGTGCGCTACTACAACGGCGACATCGAACTCGTCGTCGTGCCGGGCCGGGACACCGTCAGGGAGATGGGGCCCGACCCCATGGAGTACCAGCTCAAGACGGAGCCCGAGACGCAGCCGCTGCGCGACTCCACCTGGGCCACCAGCGAGGGCCTGCGCAGCATCGGCGTCGGCCGGCAGGCGGGCGCCGAGGCGCAGTTCAAGTGGCGGGACCGCAGCACGCGGTGGGTCTTCGTCCGCAACCGGGTGATGATCTTCAACGAGAAGTACCACATCGTCCAGGTCATCGGGCCGGACTCGCAGCGCGACGAGGTCACCCGGGTCTACGAGGCGGCGGCCCCGCACTACCGGCCCACGTCCTGAGTTCCGCGCCCCCGGTTCCGGCCGCGCGGCATCACGGTGCGGTCTCGCTGATCGCCCCTGTGTTCCCCGTCCGCGCCCGCGATCCGTAATCTGGGTCGCCGAGACACGGGGCGGTGGGCGGGATCGTGGAACACGCGGGGCACGCGGAGAACGCAGGCGGCAGGAACGCGGCGGACGGCGCGGGAAGCGGCATACGGACGGGCGAACTGCTCGCCGGCCGCTACCGGCTGGGCGACGTCCTGGGCAGCGGCGGCATGGGCCGGGTCTGGCGGGCCAGGGACGAAGTGCTGCACCGCACCGTCGCCGTCAAGGAGTTGCGGGCCGGACTGTACGCCGCCGAGGCCGACCGGATCGTGCTGCACGCCCGCACCCAGAAGGAGGCGCGGGCCGCCGCCCGCATCAACCACCCGGGCGTCGTCACCGTGCACGACGTGCTGGAGCACGACGACCGTCCGTGGATCGTCATGGAGTACGTGGACGGGCCCTCCCTCGCGGACGCCCTCAAGGAGACCGGCAGCGTCTCCCCGCAGGAGGCGGCCCGGATCGGCCTGCAGGTCCTGGGCGCGCTGCGGGCCGCGCACGGGGTCGGCGTGCTGCACCGGGACGTGAAGCCGGGCAACGTGATGCTGGCCAAGGACGGGCGGGTGCTGCTCACCGACTTCGGCATCGCCGCCATCGAGGGCGACTCCACGATCACCAGGACCGGTGAACTGGTCGGCTCGCTGGACTACTTGGCCCCCGAGCGCATCCGGGGCGAGGACCCGGGACCCGCCTCCGACCTGTGGGCGCTCGGCGCGACGCTCTACACGGCGGTCGAGGAGCGCTCGCCGTTCCGCAGGACCTCGCCGATCAGCACCATGCAGGCGGTGGTGGCGGAGGAGCCCTCGCCGTCGTACCACGCGGGGGCGCTCGCCCCGGTGATCACCGCCCTGCTGCACAAGGAGGCCGGTGAACGCCCCTCGGCGGCCGAGACGGAGCGGATGCTGTGGGAGGTGCGGGAGGGGCGGCGGCCCCGGGCGGCGCAGGAGTACGTACCGACGCGGGCGGTGTCCCAGGAGGAGCTGAACCCCGTGACGCCGATGCCGCCGACGACGCCGCAGCCGGAGGCGGTGAACGTACCGCAGCAGTACCCCTACCCGCCCGCCCACCAGCACCCGTCGGCCGGGCACACGCACCCGACCGGACATCCGCACGCGTCGTCCGGCGGGCAGGCGCCGCCGTTCCCGCACACGTCGCCGCAGGCCCCCGCGTATCCGCAGCCGTACCCGCCGTCGCCGACGCCACCGTCCTCCCCGTCGTCCGCGCAGGGCAAGTCGCCGGGCAAGGTGCTGCTCGTGGTGCTGGCGGCGGCGGCCATCGGCGGCGGGGCCGTCTTCGGCGTGCTCCAGTGGAAGGGCGGCGACACCTCCACCGGCGGCGACCAGACCTCCGTCTCCGGAGGCCGGCAGGGCGGCGGCGAGTCCACCAAGGGGCAGGACCAGGAAGCCGGCAAGGAGTCCGGCAAGGACACCGCCAAGGAGACCGGCAAGGGCGAGCCGACGAAGGACACGCTTCCGGCCGGCTGGCGCGAGATCGGCGAGAGCCGGTTCAGCCTGCCCGTGCCGAAGGGCTGGCAGCGGAAGCAGACCGGGCCGAACCAGTACGACTACACGCCGGACGACGGCCGCCACATGATCCGCATCAACGTCGATCCCACGCCCGACTACGACAACCCCTACGACCACCTCGTCCAGTTGGAGAAGGGCCTCGGCAAGCAGCTCCCCGACTTCCGGCGGGAGCGCCTGGAACAGGACACCTACCGCGACCGGAGGAGCGGCGTCCTGGAGTTCACCTTCCGAGAGAAGGGCAGGACGCCCGGCCCCCGGTACGCGGTGGACATGCTCTACGTCGACGAGACCGGCCCCGAGTACGCGCTGTACGTCACCGGGCCCGCCGCCGAACGCGAGACCACCAAGGAGCGCTTCGACGTCCTGACCAGGGGCTGGCGCATCAAGCGGTAGCGCTCCCCACCGGCCCGTGGCGCCGGTGTGCTGACGCGGTCACGGCTCTGCATCGCTCAGCCGCCTCCGTGGCGACGGGGAGCGTGTACGCGTCAGGATGGGCGCATGACGAACGACGGGGGACAGGCGTTCGAGCCCACCAGTTACGGGCTCCGGCCGCCGGACGCACCACAGCAGCAGCCCGCACGCGCCCACGACGGCACCCGGCCCACGCAGGCCCGGGTGCCGCTCCCGCCGCCCCGCCCGCCGCAGGGCCCCGCGCGTGATCAGGCGCCCGCCGCACCGGCCCGTTCGGCCGACCCGTGGTCGGGCCGCACCATCGGCGGCCGCTACCGGCTGGTGTCCCGCCTCGGGCACGGCGGCATGGGCACGGTCTGGCGGGCCCACGACGAGATCGTGGACCGCGACGTGGCGGTGAAGGAGCCGCGCGTCCCCGACCACCTCCCCGAGCGCGACCGGCAGAACGTCTACCTGCGCATGCAGCGCGAGGCGCGGGCCGCCGCCCGGATCGACCACCCCAACGTGGTCACGGTGTACGACGTGGTGGTCGAGGACGGCAAGCCGTGGATCGTGATGGAGCTGGTCCAGGGCCACTCGCTGGCCGACCGCCTCCAGGAGGGCACCCTCGACGCACGGGACGCCGCCCGCATCGGCCTCGCCGTCCTCGGCGCGCTGACCGCCGCCCACCAGGCGGGGGTGCTGCACCGCGACGTCAAGCCCGACAACGTGCTCCTCGGGCAGAACGACCGCGTCGTCCTCAGCGACTTCGGCATCGCCCAGGTCGAGGGCGAGCAGGGCCTCACCGAGACCGGCGGCTTCGTCGGCTCGCCCGAGTTCGTCGCCCCCGAACGGGTGCTGGGGCAGCGGCCGGGCCCCGCCTCCGACCTGTGGTCGCTGGGCGTGGTGCTGTACGCGGCCGTCGAGGGCATGTCCCCGTACCGGCGCTCCAACACCCCCGCCACCCTCCAGGCCGTGCTGTCCGCCGAGCCGCAGGCCCCCGCCCGGGGCTCCGGCGCGCTGGGGTCGCTGGTGATGCGCCTGCTCCACAAGGACCCGGCGGCCCGGCCGGGCGCCGCCGAGGTGCGCCGGGCCCTGGAGAAGGCCGCCGGACAGGCTCCGCCGCCGCCGGTCACCCGGGTGCTGAACCGGTCCACGGCCGGGGACTGGGTGCCGCCGGTGCTCCGGCGCAGCAGGACGGCGCGGTTCGGGCTGCTCGGCGGTGTCGTGGCGGTCGCCCTGGCGCTGCTGCTCGTCCTGCTGAACCCCTTCGCCGGTGACGGTCCGCCGGACGGCTGGAAGCTGCACCGCGAACTCCAGAGCGTCACCGCCGAGGTGTACCTGCCGGGCGACTACAAGAAGCAGGAGGACGACGACCCGGGGATCGAGCGGTACTACGAGCCCGGATACGTCTTCCAGGTCCATTTCGAGCGGCGCCCGCTGGCCGAGGTCAAGGGCACCGACGTGCAGCCGGAGAAGTCGGACTGGGCGGAGTACTACCGCAAGGGCGGCAAGAACGGCATGGACATGAAGAAGGCGGAGGTGAGGAGCTTCGACACCACCTGGCAGGGGAGGGAGTCCTTCGACACCGTCGTCGACTACACGCCCTACAGCACCAGCGACAGCGACAAGGACCCGATCCGCTACCGGCACCACGAGCGGATGCTGGTGAGCAAGGAGAAGCAGGCGTACTGGCGGCTGAAGGTGTCCATGCCCTCGGAGGGCAGGTTCGCGGCCGAGGGCGAGCGGTTGTTCGACGACATCGCCAAGTACCTCAAGATCCTGGATCTCCAGGGATCCGCCGACTCCTGACCCGGGAAGCGCCCCTGATCAGGGCCTATGTGCCAGCGACTGCTGGCACGGTCGTGCGGGGCCGGTGAAAAGCCGTTACCGACGGGTACCAAAAGTGCCCGCCGGGCCATACGCTCGCGTTCATGACGGACTCGCAGGCCCTCACGGCACCCCTCGGCACCAACCCCCTCGCCCCCGCGCCCGCCGGCGCGCGCACCGCCGCCGACGTGGTCACCCCCGAAGTGGTGGCGCAACTGACCCGGGGCGTGGTCGGTTCGGGGCGGACCGCGAGCCACACCCCCTTCACCGGCGAGAAGCTGGCCGACCTTCCCGAGTCCACCCCCGAGGACGTCGCCCTCGCCTTCGAGCGGGCCCGCACCGCGCAGATCGCCTGGGGCGGCCTGCCGGTCAAGCAGCGCGCCGCCGTCCTGCTGCGCTTCCACGACCTGGTCCTGGAGCGGCAGGCCGAGATCCTCGACCTGATCCAACTGGAGACCGGCAAGGCCCGCCTGCACGCGCACGAGGAGATCCAGGCCGTCGCGATGGCCGCCCGCCACTACGGCCGCCAGGCCCCCGCCTACCTGAAGCCCAAGCGGCACACGGGCGCGGTGCCCGTCCTCACCAAGGTCACCGAGCAGCGCCAGCCGCGCGGCGTCGTCGGCCAGATCTCGCCGTGGAACTACCCCTTCGAGCTGTCCGTCGGCGACTGCCTGCCCGCCCTGGTCGCGGGCAACGCGCTCGTCATGAAGCCCGACACGGAGACCGCGCTGTCCGCCCTGTGGGGCCGTGACCTGCTGGTCGAGGCGGGTCTGCCGCCGGAGGTCTTCCAGGTCGTCCTCGGCGAGGGCCCGGTCGTCGGCCCCGCCGTCGTCCAGCACGCCGACTACGTGTCCTTCACCGGCTCCACCCGCACCGGCCGCGAGATCGCGCAGAACGCGGGCGCCCGCCTGGTCGGCGTCTCCCTCGAACTCGGCGGCAAGAACGCCATGCTGGTGCTCGCGGACGCCGACGTGGAGAAGGCCGCCGCCGGCGCCGTCCGCGCCTGCTTCGCCTCCGCCGGACAACTGTGCATCTCCATCGAGCGGCTGTACGTCCACGAGTCGGTCGCCGACGACTTCGTGCAGCGCTTCGTCGCCCGCACCAGGGCCATGCGCCTGGGCAACGCCCTCGCGTACGGCGCCGACCTGGGCTCGCTGGTCGGCCCGCGCCAGTTGGAGACCGTCACCCGGCACGTCGAGGAGGCCGTCAGCAAGGGCGCCACCGTCCTCACCGGCGGCACCGCCCGCCCCGACGTCGGCCCGTACTTCTACGAGCCGACCGTCCTGGAGGGCGTCGAGAGCCCGATGGCGGTCTGCGGCGAGGAGACCTTCGGCCCGGTCGTCTCGATCTACCGGTTCCGCGACGAGGACCAGGCGGTCGCGGAGGCCAACGGGACCCCGTACGGCCTGAATGCGAGCGTCTGGACCAAGAGCGCCAAGCGCGGCCACGCGGTCGCCTCCCGCCTGCGCACCGGCACGGTGAACATCAACGAGGGCTACGGCCCCGCGTACGCCAGCGTCCGGGCCCCGATGGGCGGCATGAAGGAGTCCGGGCTGAGCCGCCGGCACGGCTCCGAGGGCATCCTGAAGTACACCGAGGCGCAGACCGTCGCCCAGCAGCGGCTGATCCCGCTCGCCCCGGCCTTCGGAATGGACGACGAGAAGTACGCGGCCTTCATGACCGCAGGCCTCAGGGCGATGAAGGCCCTGCGCCTGCGCTGACGGACCGGGGCGGGACGCCGGGAGCGGCGCCCCGCCCGCCCTGCCCGGCCGCTCCCTCCACCTTTCACCAGAACGAGGAGTGCACGTGTCACAGGAGAGCTCTGCCCAGAACACCGGGGACGACGGCGAGTTCGACTACGACGTGGTCGTCGTCGGCTCCGGCTTCGGCGGAGCCGTCTCCGCGCTCCGGCTCACCGAGAAGGGGTACCGCGTCGGCGTCCTGGAGGCCGGCCGCCGCTTCACCCGCGACACCCTGCCCAAGAACTCCTGGGACCTGAGGAACTACCTGTGGGCTCCCGCGCTGGGCCTCTTCGGCATCCAGCGCGTGCACCTGCTGGGAAAGGTCATGGTCCTGGCAGGCGCGGGCGTCGGCGGCGGCTCGCTGAACTACGCCAACACCCTGTACGTGCCCCCCGCCCCCTTCTTCGAGGACCCGCAGTGGGCGGGCATCACCGACTGGCAGGCCGAACTCGCTCCGTACTACGACCAGGCCAAGCGGATGCTGGGCGTACGCGTCAACCCGACCATGACCCCCTCCGACGTCCACCTGCTGGCGACCGCCGAGGCGATGGGGGTGGGCGACACCTTCCGGCTGGCCCCGGTGGGCGTCTTCTACGGCGACGGGCGGGACGCCGACGCCACCTCGGCGTCCACGCCGGGCGAGGAGGTTCCCGACCCCTACTTCGGCGGCAGGGGACCGGCCCGCAAGGGGTGCATCGAGTGCGGCGAGTGCATGACCGGCTGCCGGCACGGCGCGAAGAACACCCTCAACGAGAACTACCTCCACCTCGCCGAGCGGGCCGGCGCCGTCATCCACCCCATGACCTCCGTCCTCGGCCTGGCCGAGCACCCCGACGGCGGGTACCGCGTCGCCACCGCCCCCACCGACGCCCGCCGCAAGGGCACCCGGAAGATCTTCCGGGCCCGCCGGGTCGTCGTCGCGGCCGGAACGTACGGCACCCAGACCCTCCTGCACGCCATGAAGGACGGCGGCCACCTGCCCCGCGTCTCCGCGAAGCTGGGCGAGCTGACCCGTACCAACTCCGAGGCCCTGGTGGGCTCCCAGACCACCGACCGCCGCTACCGCAAGGCGCACGGCGCCCAGCTCGGCACCTCCGACGGCTCCGGGAAGGTCGACTTCACCCGCGGCGTCGCCATCACGTCCTCGATCCACCCCGACGCCAGCACCCACATCGAGCCGGTCCGCTACGGCAAGGGCTCCAACGCCATGGGCGCGCTGTCCATCCTCCAGGTGCCGTACGCGGAGAAGTTCCCGCGCGTCCTCGGCTGGGCGGTCAACATGCTGCGCCACCCCACCCTCGCCGCGCGCTCCCTCTCCAACCACCGCTGGTCGGAGAAGACCATCATCGGCCTCGTCATGCAGTCCCTGGACAACTCCCTGACCACGTACCGCAAGCCGGGCGGCATCGGAAAGGGCCTGCTCACCGCCCGCCAGGGCCACGGCGCGCCCAACCCCCAGCAGATCCCCGAGGCCACCCGGGCCGCCTCCCTGCTGGCCGAGGAGATCAACGGCTTCGCGGGCAGCAACGTCGGCGAGCTGATGGGCACCCCGCTCACCGCGCACTTCCTGGGCGGCTGCCCGATCGGCGCGAGCGCGGCCGAGGGCGTCATCGACCCGTACCACCGCCTCCACGGGCACCCCGGCATCTCCGTCGTCGACGGCTCGGCGGTCTCCGCCAACCTCGGGGTCAACCCCTCCCTCACCATCACCGCGCAGGCGGAGCGCGCCATGTCGCTGTGGCCCAACAAGGGCGAGCCGGACCCCCGCCCGGCCCAGGGCGAGGCATACGTGCGGCTCGCGCCCGTCGAGCCCAGGTCCCCGGCCGTCCCCGCCGACGCCTTCGGCGCGCTGCGGCTGCCGCTGCTGGCGGTTCCGGCGGTGCCGCCGAAACGGGAGCCGAGGAAGACGCCGTAGCGGCGGGCGGGTACGCGAAAGGGGCTGCATCCCCCTCCGAATGCAGCCCCTCACGTCACGCGGTCACGCCCGCGTCATCACGCCTGCGCCTTCTTGCGGCGTACGACGAACATCGCGCCGACGCCCAGCGCCACGGCCGCGCCGCCCGCCAGGGCGAACATCGGCAACTGCGAGGAGGCGCCGGTCTCGGCGAGGTTGCCGGTGACCGGGAACTTCTGGACGTCGCCCTGCGGCTTGTGGTCCGGACCCGGCTTTCCGGGCTTCTGGCCGGGCTTGCCGGGCTTGCCGGGCTTGTCATCGGGGCTGCCGGGCTTGCCGGGCTTCTCGCCGGGCTCGACCGGCTTGGCCTCCTCCTCCTTGCCCGGGTCGGTGCCCGGCTTCAGGACGGCGAAGGCGACCTCGGCGCCGTAGTTCTCGGCGATGCACTCCTTGCCCTTGACGTTGGCGAGGTAGGCGCCGGTGCCGAAGGTGTAGCTGTCACCGGCCGGGGCGTTCTTGTCGATGCTGACCCGCAGGTCGATCTTCACGAACTGGTTGGGCCGGATGTTCTCGACACCCCAGAAGTAGTCGCCCGCGAGGTCCTTGTCCCCGATGCCGATCCACTTGCCGGACTCCGGCTCCTTGAACTGGAGCGTGACGAACTTGCTGAGGAACTTGTCCTCGTCGAGCTCGTAGTTCTCCACCTCGGCCCAGAACGCGACCTCCTTGAGGTCGGTCTTGGAGACGTTGGAGAGCTGGAGCGAGAAGTTCTTCCAGCCGCTGCCCGCGACGATCTTGCCCGGCAGGCCGGAGATCTTCGCGTCGAGGGCCTCCTCGACGAAGCCCTCGTCGATCTCCTCGCAGTACGGGGGCATCTCCGGAACGCCCTCTTCGTCGCCCTCGCCGGGGGCGGGCTTGTCATCGGGCTTGTCGGCGGGCTTGTCGCCCGGCTTGTCCGCGGGCTTCTCCCCCGTGACACCGCCCGGCTTGTCGGCGGGCTTGTCGCCGGGCTTGTCGGCCGGCTTGTCCGCGGGCTTGTCGCCCGGCTTGTCGGCGGGCTTCTCGCCCGTGACGTCGCCCGGCTTCTTGTCGTCCTGGGACGCGCCCGGGACGGGGGTGGCCGTCGGGGTGGAGCCCGGGACCGGGGTGTCCGCGAAGGCGGCCGTCGCCGACAGCAGCGAGACGGGGCTATGACGGCCGTGGCGGCCGCGAGGGCCAGGGAACGGCGCAATTTCATGGGACCTCAGAAAGTCTGGCGTGCCCACTACGGGGGACGTGGCACGAGATGTGAGGGGCCAAGGTGCTGGAGTCGCACCAATGTCCACAGATACGCAGGGGAGACTCATGATCGACGCAGAGGGTTGTACGCGCGGATGCGCAATCCTCACGTGATCTGCGCCACCACGCGCCCTGCGGCGGCCGAGAGGGGGGCAACCCTGCCGACCGGCTCCGGGCGTCCCCGGAGCCGACCGCCTGGGGCGACCGTGCGGCTGTCCCCTGCCGTCCGGTCGCACACGCTGGAGCGAGGTCCCACGACGTACCGGCCGAGCCCGTACGTCTCACGCCCCAGCCGGGGCCACGCGTGGCACCGGGACCAACGAAGCCGCCGACGTCCCGGTCACGCGCCGTACGAGTGACCGCAGGAACGCACGCGCCCCCCTGCGCGCCCGCAACCCGGGCGCCCGGGACCCCTCAGACGCGGCCCCGGCACAGCTCCAGCAGCGTCAGGGCCAGCGTCGTGCCCGGCTTGCCGAGGGCGTCCCGGTAGCGGGTCAGGATCTCCGTCTCGCGCGACAGGTTCACCCGGCGCCCGCCCGAGGTGATCCGGGCCTCCTGGATGACCGCCGAGACGGCCATCCGCTCCTGCACGAGCCCGATGATCCGGTCGTCCAGCGCGTCGACGCGCCCGCGCGCACCGGTGATGAGGGCGGCCGCGTCCTCGGTGCGCGCTCCGGTGACCTCTGTGGCGGCGCTGGTGGTGGCGTTGCTCATGTCCGTACTCCTGGGGTGAGAGGAGCGCCCGCGGCGGGCCACCAGGTCCGGAAACGACAGAACGCCCCGGGCCTGTCGGCCCGGGGCGCCTGGGAAGTCGCTTGTCAGTTGCTACAAGCAGCACGACCGTGGCAGCCGGATGGGCCGGGTGCCATAGGTAAAGACGAAGGTCGTGTACGAGCGCATGGAGGGCATTATGGCCCCCGCGCCCCGCACCGGCCAACGCGGGCCCGGATGATGAGACGGGCGTCCCAGGAGCGGCCGCCGTCACGGCCGTCCAACGGGGGTCATCGGCCGACCCCGGTAGAATCGACGTACCCGACCCCTTTTTACCGCCGGAAGGCCGCCCGTGCCCGCAGCGCCCCTTGCCGCCCCCGACGTCGTCCTCGTCGTCGACTTCGGCGCGCAGTACGCCCAGCTCATCGCCCGCCGTGTCCGCGAGGCCCGGATCTACAGCGAGATCGTCCCGAGCACCATGCCGGTGTCGGAGATGCTCGCGAAGAACCCGAAGGCGATCATCCTCTCCGGCGGTCCCTCCTCGGTGTACGCCGAGGGAGCCCCGGCCATCGACCGCGCGCTCTTCGAGGCCGGCGTCCCCGTCTTCGGCATGTGCTACGGCTTCCAGATCATGGCCACCACGCTCGGCGGCACCGTCGACGACAACGGCGCCCGCGAGTACGGCCGCACCCCGCTGAAGGTCACCCGTTCCGGCTCCACGCTGTTCGAGGGCACTCCGGACGAGCAGTCGGTGTGGATGTCGCACGGCGACGCCTGCTCGGCGGCCCCCGAGGGCTTCACCGTCACCGCGTCCACCGACGTGGTCCCGGTCGCCGCCTTCGAGAACGACGAGAAGAAGCTCTACGGCGTCCAGTACCACCCCGAGGTGCTGCACTCCACGCACGGCCAGCAGGTCCTGGAGCACTTCCTCTACCGGGGCGCGGGCATCGAGCCCACCTGGACGACCGGCAACGTCATCGAGGAGCAGGTCGCCCTCATCCGCGAGCAGGTCGGCGACAAGCGCGCCATCTGCGGCCTGTCCGGCGGCGTGGACTCCGCGGTCGCCGCGGCCCTCGTCCAGCGCGCCATCGGCGACCAGCTCACCTGCGTCTACGTCGACCACGGCCTGATGCGCAAGGGCGAGACCGAGCAGGTCCAGAAGGACTTCGTCGCCGCGACCGGCGCCCGGCTGGTCGTGGTGGACGCCGAGAAGCGCTTCCTGGACGCGCTGGCCGGCGTCTCCGACCCGGAGACCAAGCGGAAGATCATCGGCCGCGAGTTCATCCGCGTCTTCGAGCAGGCCCAGCTGGAGATCCTCCAGGAGGACGGCCCGGAGGTCGCGTTCCTGGTCCAGGGCACCCTGTACCCGGACGTCGTCGAGTCCGGCGGCGGCACCGGCACCGCGAACATCAAGTCGCACCACAACGTGGGCGGACTCCCCGACGACATCGAGTTCGAGCTGGTCGAGCCGCTGCGCCAGTTGTTCAAGGACGAGGTCCGGATGGTCGGCCAGGAGCTGGGCCTCCCGGAGGAGATCGTCCAGCGCCAGCCGTTCCCCGGCCCCGGCCTCGGCATCCGCATCGTCGGCGAGGTCACCAAGGAGCGCCTGGACCTGCTGCGCGACGCCGACGCCATCGCCCGCGAGGAGCTGTCCGCGGCCGGTCTGGACCGTGAGATCTGGCAGTGCCCGGTGGTGCTGCTCGCCGACGTGCGCTCGGTGGGCGTGCAGGGCGACGGCCGCACCTACGGCCACCCGATCGTGCTGCGCCCGGTCTCGTCCGAGGACGCCATGACGGCGGACTGGACGCGCATGCCGTACGAGGTCCTCGCGAAGATCTCGACGCGCATCACCAACGAGGTCAAGGACGTCAACCGCGTCGTCCTCGACGTCACGAGCAAGCCGCCGGGGACGATCGAGTGGGAGTGACTCCCCAGCTCGGACCCGCTTGAGGTCAACGCCGACGCCGTCGCTCATTCGTCTGGGCGGCGGCGTTGTCGTATCCGCTGGGTACGCTCAATCGACAGGCGAGACTCCGTCCCATGGGAGCAACCATGAGCGCCGCACGTGACTACGAGCTGCCCGAGGACTACGAGTGGCCCCGCCCTCCCGCGGGCGGCTGGCTCGCGGACGACCTCGACACGCTTCCCAATCTGCCTCCGCACACGGAGCTGATCGACGGGAGCCTCGTCTTCATGAGTCCGCAGACCCGCTTCCACAGCCGTACCCTGCTCCTTCTGGAGACGGCGCTGTGGGACCAGGCCCCTGAGCACCTTGAGGCCATCCGGGAGATGACGGTCAAGTTGGACGACCGGAACCGTCCGGAGCCGGATGTGCTGGTGGTGCCGGTGGACGCGGACTCCGGGCCTCGGCAGACCTGCTTCCGGGCCGAGGACGTCGTCCTCGCCGTCGAAGTCGTCTCCGACGAGTCCCGCGACCGCGACCGCGAGGTCAAGCCCCGGAAGTACGCCGCCGCCGGCGTACCGCACTTCTGGCGGGTGGAGGAGAACGAGGGGCTGCCGGTCGTGTACGTCTACGAACTCGACCCCGCGATCAAGGCGTACGTCCCGACCGGCATCCACCACCGCACCCTCAAGCTGGACGTCCCGTACCCGATCGGGATCGACCTCACCGCGATCGACCGGCGCCGCGGTCCCCGCTGACCCCTTTCCCCCCGCCGTACCACCCGGTAGCTTCCGCCCCATGACCGCCGAGCTGCCCGCGCCCCCGCCCGTCCCCCTGGACCGGCTCGACTTCTCGATGCCGCCCGTGCACGACGACCCGGCCGACGAACGCCGCTACCGCAAGGAGCGGCTGGCGGGCGCGCTGCGGATCTTCGCCTCGTACGGGTACGAGGAAGGCGTCTCGGGGCACATCACCGCCCGCGACCCCGAGTACGCCGACTGCTACTGGGTGAACCCCTTCGGCCTCGCCTTCGCCGACGTCACGGTGAGCGACCTGCTGCTGGTCAACGGGGACGGGCAGGTCGTCCAGGGCCGCCGGCACGTCAACCAGGCCGCGTTCACCGTGCACGCCCAGGTGCACAAGGCGCGCCCGGACGTGGTCGCCGTCGTGCACACCCACTCGGTGCACGGCCGGGCCTTCTCCGCGCTGGGCGAGCTGCTCGACCCGATCACCCAGGAGTCCTGCGCCTTCTACGAGTCCCACGCGCTGTACGACGCGTACACGGGCGTCGCCGTGGACCCCACCGAGGGGCGCTGGATCGCCGGGGCGCTCGGCGGCCACAAGGCGGTGATCCTGCGCAACCACGGGCTGCTGACGGTGGGCGACTCGGTGGACGCGGCGGCCTGGTGGTTCCACACCCTGGAGCGGTCCTGCCAGGTGCAGTTGGCGGCCATGGCGGCGGGCAAGCCGGTGCTGATCGGGCACGAGGAGGCGGTCGGGACGCGCGACCAGATCGGCGGGGACCTGGTCGCGTGGATCAACCACCAGGCGATGTGGCGCCGGATCAGCCGGGCGGAACCGGAGCTGCTGGACTGAGGGCCCCGCGGGTGAGGGCCCGGCGTACGTTGGGCGGGTGATCGGGAAGAGAGCGGTACTCCGGGTGGCCGTCGCGGCAGTGGCGTGCGGCGCCGTGACAGTGCTCGCGGGGCTCGGCGCGCTCCTGCACTGGTGGAGCGACCCGGACTTCGCGCGGGCGGCCGTGCGTGCGCCGCTCTGCGGTCCCGACACGGGTTCCCTGCACATGAACGGGGGCTGCCTGACCACCGATCCGTACGTGGTCACCGGCAAGCAGCCGAGCGAGGGGCCGCACGGCTCGGGCACCTGGCTCCACCTGAAGCCGGTCAGCGATTTCGACGACTGCGCGGAGTGCGACAACACCGCACGGGCCCGCTTCGCGGCGAGCGGGCCCGTGGTGCGGAACGTGCGCGTCGGCGACCTCCTGAACGCCTCCAGCCTGGGCTTCATCGGCATCCTGGAGATCCGGCGCGACGGTGCCGCCCAGCGATCCCTCGACGACCCCGCCGGCATCGCCGACGCCCGCCTCGCCCGCGCCCTCACGGTCCTCACCCTCGGCGGCGTCCTGCTCGCCTCCGGCGGCCACGCGCTGCGCCGCTCCAGCCCCCCGCGCGTCAACACCGCGTCCGGGCCGTCACCCCTCCCCACCTGAACCCCCGGGCGCCCCGGCCGTTCCGTACGGCACAATTCCCTTTCAGCACATGAACGTTCACATGTTGATAGTGAGTCGGTCGTTACGGGAAAGGGCGGCGTCTGTCGTGGCGGTGCACGAGGCGAGGCAGAGCACGCACGGCGGAGGGCACGGCGGGGGCTGCGTCTGCGGGGGCTGTCCGGGCGGGGCCCGGGAGGGACACCGGCGGGCCGTGGCCGCCTTTCTGGCCAAGCGCGACGAACTCGCCGACGGGGAGGGCCTGCCCACCGCCGTCGCGCACTCCACGGGCGCGTCCCGGCAGTGGGTCTCCGACGAGCTGACCCGGTCCGCCCGCGAGGTCGCCGACCGCTCCCGCCAGGCCGGCGAGACATGGCTGCGGAACCTGTGGCGCGGAACGCTGCTCGCGCTGTGGGGCGGGGTCGTGGTCCTCGCCCTGGTGCAGGCGTTCACCGCGATCGGTACGGGCTGGACCCCCGCCCGTACCGCGGGGCTCGTCGCAGGGGTGACCGCGGCGACCGCGCTCACCGCCGCGGCACGGGTGCACCGCTCCCGCGGCGGGCTGCTCGCTCCGCTGATCGGCGAGGACAACCGGCTCTCCACCTCGCGCGCCGTCGCCGCCTGCTGGGTGCTGCTGGCCGTCTTCGCGGTGCTCGTGCTCGCGGTGGAGCTGGCCGGGGCGTCGGACCCGGCCGACCGGGACGCGCTCGTCGCCGGGCTGGAACTCGAGCGCTGCGCGGGTGTGCTGACCGTCCTCGCGCTGACCTGCGCCGTCGCCGTGCTGCTGCGGCACGTGGTGGGCACACGGGTGCGCAGGCAGACCCTCCAGAAGGTGCGGGCCGACCGCCCGCGCGCCGCCGACCTGCTCACCGACGACTCCGGGCGCGGCGACTTCGGCGACATCGCCTACGTCCTCGCGTCGGGCGTGGCCGTCGTCTTCGCCGCGGTACGCCTCGCCAGGCGGCCCGAGCAGCTTCCGGACCTGCCGTGGGGGCTCGCCCTGCTCGTGGCGGTGTCCGCGGCCGCCTACCTCGCCGGGAAGTTCGCCGAGGGCGGGCGGCCGGTGGTGCTGTCGGTCGTGCGCGCCCGGGAGGCGGGCGACCTGGACGGCCCGATCCGTACCGGCGACGACATCGAGATCCGCGGCGCGGGCTTCGTGCCGCCCGGGGCGCACACCCCCGACCTGCTGGCCCGCGTGGTCGTGCGCATCGGCCAGGTCCACGTGCACGTCCCGCTGGTGCCCGTGCCCGGCGGATTCGCCAACCCCACCGACGGCGTGCTGACCGTGCCCGTACCGGTCGAGGTGGAGCCCGGCGAGGTCGAGGTCCAGGTGGTCACCGCGGCCGGCGCCGCGACCGGCAGCCACCGCATCGACGTCACCGACTGAGCACCGCGGCCCCGCCCGCTGCGCCCCGCCCCGCCGTCGAACGTAGGGTCGGGGAACGGACGGTGAGCGCGAGGAAGGCAGGGCCTGAGCCATGGCGTACGGATACGGGACGAACGGCACGCGCGCGTACGGGACCAACGCGCCCCAGGGCCTCAAGCACACCGCGAGCCGCCACGCGCTGCTGCCGCTGCGCCTCTTCCTCGGCGTCACCTTCGGCTACGCGGGCCTCGACAAGCTCACCGACAGCGCCTTCCTGTCGGACAGCGGCGACGGCTCCGTCGGCGCGATGATGACCGCCGTCCGCGACACCTCCGCCGTGCCCTGGCTGGTGGACCTCGCGCTGAAGGCGCCCACCGGTTTCGGGTACGCCGTCGCGATCGGCGAACTCCTCGTCGGCGTCGGCACCCTGCTCGGCCTGTTCACCCGGGTGGCCGCCGCCGGCGGGGCGCTGATCTCGCTCAGCCTGTGGCTGACCGTCAGCTGGGCGGCGACCCCGTACTACTACGGCAACGACCTGCCCTACCTGATGGGGTGGCTGCCGCTGGTGCTCGCGGGGGCGTCCGTGTTCTCGGTGGACGCGATGCGCGCCCTGCGCCGGCGGCGCACCCCGTAGCCGACCGCGCCGACGACCGCCGCCACGACCAGGCCGCACCCCACCAGCGGGACCAGCGCCCACCACGGGGTGTCCCACTCGCCCGCCACGTCGGCGGCGTGCACCGCGACCGCCCCCAGCAGGGTGAGGCCCAGGACCGCGCGCCCGGGCTGGAAGTCATGACGCAGCACGTTCCACCGCCACCTGTCCGACGCCGACTTCGAGACGCAGGTCGACCGTGCCCGCGGGCCGTGCTCCCGGCGGCGGCACCAGGGTGCGCACCTCCTGCTGGTCGGTGTGGATGTCGATGTCGTCCGCGCCCTCTCCCGGCAGCCGGATGTCGCCCACGCCGAGCTCCATGTCGACCCGCACCGTCACGTCCCTCGGCACGACGACGCGCAGCGCCCCCGCCCCGACCTCGACCCGGGTGGCCAGCGTGCTGCCCCGGGGCACCACCAGCCGGCTGAGGTCGAGCTGCCCCTCGCCCGCGCCCAGCTCGTACAGCGGCCGCACCTGCTGCGCGGTGGCCGGCCGCCAGTTCGTGGTGGCCCAGTCGGTGGGGATGTTCTTGGGGATGGTCGTCGCGGCTGTCAGCAGTCCCGCCGTGAGCAGCCCCAGGAAGATCGTCCCGACGCCGACCCGGCCGAAGAAGGAGCCGAGCACCAGACCGGCCCCGAACACCCCCAGCGCGCACGCCAGGCCCGTCGCCAGGCTCACCCCCAGCGGGTCGCTGTGCCAGGTCGCCGCCGTGCCCGCCGCACCCGCCAGCAGGGCCGCCAGGAAGATCAGCCCGCCCAGGGAGCGCGGCCGGTGGTCGACCGCCCGCCACGGGCGCCGCGCGGGCGCGTCCCCGGCCGCCTCGTCGGCCGGCCCCCACAGGTACCCGTGCGGCACCGGGCCGGTCGTGCCGTCCTTGACGATCGGGTCCCGCCACCAGGAGGGCGCGCCCACCACCGGCGGCGCCTTCGTCTCCGGCGGCGCCACCACGTCCTGCACCTGCGTCGCCCCCGGCTCCTCCAGGGCGGCGGACCTGCGCTGCCGGGACCACACCGTGCTCGCCCCGACGACCAGCAGCAGCATCACGGAGAACCCGAAGACGCCGCCGTTGTGCCGCAGCGACAGGAACATCCCGCAGCCCACCAGGGCCAGCAGCACCGCGATCAGCGCCGGGCCGTCGACCCGGCCGGTCAGCAGCCGCTTCCCCTCGTTCTCGTCGTCGCCCTCCAGGGGCACCACCAGCCAGGCGAAGCCGTACGCGATCAGTCCGATGCCGCCGGTCACCGAGGTCACCGCGAGCACCACCCGGAAGATCACCGGGTCGACGTCGAAGTACTCGCCGAGCCCGCCGCACACCCCGCCGACCGCGCGGTGGCGGCGGCTGCGGTGCAGCGGCCGCCGGGGCGCGGCGTCGGACGGCGCGCCGGGGTCCGGGCCCGCGGCGGGCGCCGCCGGTGCTGCGTCGTGGACTTCTGTCATACGCCCATGGTGACGGCCTCCGGCGGGGCGCGGCACCTGGGGCGACCCTGGCTGATCCCTGATTTCCACGCCGCCGCCACCTCGGGGAATCGGGGGTTTACCCCCATGTGCCGGGCCCCGGACGCGTGTGACCATCGAGGCATGTCGTCCACCGCCCCGAGCCGCCGAGCGGCCCGCACCCCCGCCGCCGAGCAGGACCCGGCGGGCCCGCAGGCCACACCGCCGCGCAAGCTCTACCGCAGCGCGGACGGCCGGATGCTCGGCGGGGTGGCCCGCGGGCTCGCCGGCCACCTCGGGCTGCCGGTCGTCTGGGTGCGCATCGCGTTCTTCGCGCTGTTCCTGATGCAGGGGCTCGGCGCGCTGCTGTACGCGGTGTTCTGGTTCTTCGTGCCGCTGGGCGTCGGCGGGGTGAACGCCGAACCGCGCAGCGTCTTCGAGACGCTCCCTGACGGGCGGCGCAGGCTGCGGATGCCCGACAAGGGGCAGATCGTCGCCCTGATCGCGCTGTGCGTGGGCGCGGCCATCTTCATCGGGAACGTCGACACCGCCGGCAACGAGCGCTATGTGTGGCCGCTGCTGCTCACCGGCGCCGGCGTCGTCCTGGTCTGGCGGCAGGCGGACAACGCGCGGCGCGCGCACTGGACCGAGGGCGACAGCCGCCGGCGCCGCACCCTCCAGGTGCTGCGCGGCATCGCGGGTGTCGCCCTGGTCGCCGTCGGCCTCACCGTGTTCATCGTCGTGCGGGGCTCGGCCGCCCAGCTCGGCAATGTGCTCACCGCCGCCCTCGCCGTGATCGCCGGCGTCGGACTGCTGGCCGGGCCCTATCTCGTCCGCATGACCCAGGACCTCTCCGAGGAGCGGCTGATGCGCATCCGCGCCCAGGAGCGCGCCGAGGTCGCCGCCCACGTCCACGACTCGGTGCTGCACACCCTCACCCTGATCCAGCGCAGCGCCGACGACGGCTCCGAGGTGCGCCGCCTGGCCCGCGCCCAGGAGCGCGAGCTGCGCAACTGGCTCTACAGGCCGGAGGGCACCGGCAAGGACGCGGGGGAGGAGCCGAGCACCCTCGCGGAGGCCGTGAAACGGTCGGCGGCGGAGGTGGAGGACAAGCACGGGGTGCCCCTCGAGGTGGTCGTCGTCGGCGACTGCCCGCTCGACGACAAGCTGACCGCGCAGATGCAGGCCGCGCGCGAGGCCATGGTGAACGCCGCCAAGTACGGTGGCGGGGGCGGGGCGGTGCAGGTCTTCGCGGAGGTCGAGGGCCGCACGGTCTTCGTGTCCGTGCGGGACCGGGGCCCCGGCTTCGACCTCGACTCCATTCCGGCCGACAGGATGGGCGTACGAGAATCGATCATCGGCCGGATGGAACGTCACGGCGGAACGGCGACCCTGCGTTCCGCGCCCGACGGGGGCACGGCAGTGGAGCTTGAGATGGAGAGGGCGGCGGACGCATGACCGAGCAGCACAGCACCACGGAGAGCGCCGGGGAACGGCACGTCAGGGTGGTGCTGGTGGACGACCACCGGATGTTCCGCACCGGCGTGCAGGCCGAGATCGGGCAGACCGCGACGACCGGCGTGGAGGTCGTCGGCGAGGCCGCCGACGTCGACCAGGCCGTCACCGTCATCACCGCCACCCGCCCCGAGGTCGTCCTGCTCGACGTGCACCTGCCGGGCGGCGGCGGGGTGGAGGTGCTGCGCCGCTGCGCCCCGCTGATGGCGGACCCGGAGCGGCCCGTGCGGTTCCTGGCGCTGTCGGTCTCCGACGCCGCCGAGGACGTCATCGGGGTTATCCGGGGCGGCGCGCGCGGGTACGTCACCAAGACGATCACCGGCGCGGACCTGATCGACTCGGTGTTCCGGGTGCAGGACGGCGACGCGGTGTTCTCGCCCCGGCTGGCGGGCTTCGTGCTCGACGCGTTCGCGTCGACGGACGCGCCGCCGGTCGACGAGGACATGGACCGGCTCACCCAGCGCGAGCGCGAGGTGCTGCGGCTGATCGCGCGCGGATACGCGTACAAGGAGATCGCCAAGCAGCTCTTCATCTCGGTCAAGACGGTCGAGTCGCACGTCTCGGCGGTGCTGCGCAAGCTCCAGCTCTCCAACCGGCACGAGCTGACCCGCTGGGCGACGGCCCGCCGGCTGGTGTGAGCCGCGCGACAGGCGGCGTCCGCGCGCAACCGCCGCCCGGAAAGGGCCCTCTACTCACCATGTGATGAGTCTGACCGGGACCCCCTTCTTCGTGATCGCGATATGCCTGCTCGTGATCGCTTTTGTTCTGCCGCTGGCGTTCTGGAGCCGGCTGCGGGGCCCTGCCGCGGTGCGTGGCCTCGTCCGGCTGCTGATGCTGCTGTTCGCGCAGCTCACCGCCATCACGGTCGTGTTCGTCGCGGTCAACAACGCCAACGGGCTGTACGACACGTGGGAGGACCTCCTGGGCACGGGCGACCACGCGGGCGTCGCCGCGGACCTCGGCCCCGACGGCACGGGCGGCCGCAAGCTCTCCGAGCAGCCCAAGGAGGCCGCGGTCTTCCGGCCCGTCGACGACCCCAAGGTGGGCGAGGGCGTACGGGTCACCGACCTCAAGGGGCGCATCTCGGGCGTCGAGGGCGAGGTGTACGTCTGGCTGCCGCCGCAGTACGACGATCCAGCGCACCGCGACAAGAAGTTCCCCGTCGTGCAGCTGCTGCCGGGCTACCCGGGCTCGGCGAAGGCCTGGTTCGGCGCGCTCCAGGTGAACAAGCAGCTCAAGCCGCTCATGCAGCAGGGCAAGGTGAAGCCGTTCATCCTGGTGTCGCCGCGCACCACGCTGCTGGGCGACCAGACCGACACCGGCTGCGCGAACACCCCGGGGAAGGTCAACGCGGACACCTGGCTGAGCGTCGACGTCCGCAGGATGGTCACCGACACCTTCCGGGCCTCGGACAGGGCGGCCGACTGGGCGGTCGGCGGCTACTCGGCGGGCGCGCACTGCGCCGCCAAGCTGGCGATCGCGCATCCCGACCGCTACCGCGCGGGCGTCAGCCTCTCCGGCTTCAACGACCCGAACGGCGAACCGGCCGCCCTCACCGCCGCCACCCCCGAACTGCGGCGCGCCAACAACCCGTACTTCATGCTGAAGAACGCCAACGACGCCGGGAAGCCGCCGCACACCGCGCTGTTCCTGTCGGGCGCGGCGGGCGACGGCTTCGAGGCGGCGGGCGCGCTCAAGGGCGCGGCGAGGAAGCCGACGACGGTACGGGTGGTGAAGACCGTCGGACCTCACGGCACCAGTGTGTGGAAGACACAGGTGCCGGAGGTCTTCCGGTGGCTGTCGGAGCAGCTCGGGAAGTGATCCGGGGGCTTTGGAGCTCGGCAGGCCCTCGGGGCTCAGCGGGCCCGCAGCCCCGCAGACCCCTGGCGCCCGGGGCCCGGACGCGCCCCGGGGCCTCAGTAGCGGGCGCCGCCGTGGCCGCGCCCGCCGCCGCGCAGCCGGCCGAGCAGCGACTTGGCCTGTGCGCGCCTGCGCGGGTCGGCGGCCTCGCGGCGGCCGCGGGCGATGGTGCGGCGGCCCTGCGGGCTGCGGGCGTAGTTCTTGAGCTTGCTGATGATGCCGGGCATGGGGTTCCTCCGGTGGTCCACTGCGCCGTGGAGGTCACGGCCCTGCACCGCGTGTACCCCTGCCCGCCGCACTGATGCGGCCGATCACGCCGGCCGGGTCGCCCCCACCAACGGCATCTGGTCGATCGGCGCGATCCGCACCGGCGCTCCGGGACGCGGGGCGTGGATCATCCGGCCGTCGCCGATGTAGAGCCCGACGTGGGTGATCCCGGAGTAGAAGAACAGCAGGTCCCCCGGCGCGAGCCGGGACCGCGGAATCCGCTCTCCCGCGTTGATCTGGGTGTACGTGGTCCGGGGCAGCGACACCCCGGCCGAGCGCCAGGCGGCCTGGGTCAGGCCCGAGCAGTCGAAGGAGGAGGGGCCCGTGGCGCCCCAGACATAGGGCTTGCCGAGGGCGGAGTAGGCGAAGGAGACGGCCTGCGAGGCCCGGGCGTCGGGCGCCCGGACGGCCCCGCCCGGCAGCTCCCGGTCCGCCGCCGCCCGCCCGGCGCGCTCCCCGTCGCCGCCGTGCCCGTCCTGGGCGGCGTACCGCGCGCGCTCGTCCGCGGTCAGCCGGGAGAGCAGTTCCTCGGCCCGGGCGATGTTCCGCCGGATCGTCTCCTTCTGCTTCTTCAGCACGCCCTCCTCCTGGGCGAGCCGGGCGAAGTGCCGGTCGGCCGTGCCCCGCAGCCGGGCGATCTGCGCGAGCTGCCGCTGCACGCCCCGCACCGCGGCGGCCTGCCGGTCTCCGGCCCGCCCCGCGACGGCGGCCCGCTCCAGGTACTGGTCGGGGTCGGAGGTGAGGGCGACCTGCACGGCCGGCTCGACCCCGCCGGACCGGTACTGGGCGGCGGCCATCGAACCGAGCGAGGCGCGCTCGGCGTTGAGCTGCTCGGTGCGGCGGGCGGCCTCGTCGCGGAGCAGGGCCAGGGACCTCCTGGTCCGTGCGGTCTTCTCCCGCACGCCGTTGTACGTCTCGGTGGCGGCCTCGGCGTCGTGGTAGAGCCGGTCGACCTTCGCCTTGATCTCGGCCGGGGTGGGGCGCGGCGCCGCCTGCGCGGCGCCCTCCAGTGCGGTGGTGCCCGCGGCGCCCGCCAGTGCGAGGGCGACCGCGGTGGTGCGGGCGGTGCTGCCGCCGAGTGAGCGCTGCTTGGGCTTCCGGTGCGCTGCCACGAGGGCGTTCACGTCCTTCCACGGGTACGGCCGGTGCGGGTGGGGGAGCCGGCCATCTGGGGAGGGACGCTAAACCCGGCCGTCACGGGGCAGCCTTCGAACGACCGCTAATGCCCGGAAGTGCTCAGCCACTGGTCGTGGACGATCACGACGACGGAGGCGGAATCACCGCTTCCGTGCCCCCCGTGACCGATGGGGCGGAACGGCCCGCCCTGCCGCGTGAGGCGTGCTAACGGCTGATTAGGCTCCGCCCCATGGACGTACTCCTCAATGTCTTCGTCGGCCTGCACATCATCGGTATCGCCTCCCTCCTCGGCGGATTCCTGACCCAGATGAAGGCGATGGGCGCGGGCACCGCCCGCTTCAGCCCCGCGATGCTGCACGGCGCGCTGACCATGCTGGTCACCGGGGTCGCCCTGGTCGGCCTCCACCAGGCCCAGGGCCACGGCGTCAACAACCTCAAGATCGGCGTCAAGCTGGCGGTCCTCGTGGTGATCCTGGGCCTCGTCTACGTCAAGCGCGACGAGGAGAAGGTGGAGAAGGCCCTGTTCGGCGCGGTCGGCGGGCTGACGGTCGGCAATGTCTTCATCGCCGTCCTGTGGAACTGAAACGGACGGAACCGCTTGCCGTGAGGGCCCGGTCACGTACGGTGGCGCCCGGCCGGAACCGGCCCCGTACGACCGTGCTTCTGCCGGAATCCGGGCCGGGTTGTCGGTGGGGCCGCCTAGACTCGGTAGGCGATGAGCAGCCTCTTTGACGACAGCTTCCTGGCCGACCTCCAGAACAAGGACGACTCGGCCCCGCCGCCCCCGGAGGACACCCACGGAGGTGCCCCTCCGGAGGAGGTCCCGCACGACCTGTTCGAGGGGAAGTTCGACGGCCCGCCGCCGCCCCGGGACGGCTACTACCGGGACGGCGCCCCCCGCCCGGTCCTCGACCCGGCGGCCCTGCTCGACGGGCTGAACGACAACCAGCGCGCCGCCGTCGTGCACGCCGGCTCGCCGCTGCTCATCGTCGCCGGAGCCGGTTCCGGCAAGACCCGGGTGCTCACGCACCGCATCGCGCACCTGCTCTCCGCGCGCGGTGTGCACCCCGGGCAGATCCTCGCGATCACCTTCACCAACAAGGCCGCCGCCGAGATGAAGGAGCGCGTGGAGGCCCTGGTCGGCCCGCGCGCGGGCGCGATGTGGGTGTCCACCTTCCACAGCGCGTGCGTGCGCATCCTGCGCCGCGAGTCCAAGAAGCTGGGCTTCACCTCGTCCTTCTCGATCTACGACGCCGCCGACTCCAAGCGCCTGATGGCCCTGGTCTGCCGCGACCTGGACCTCGACCCGAAGAAGTTCCCGCCGAAGTCCTTCAGCGCCAAGGTCTCCAACCTCAAGAACGAGCTGATCGACGAGGAGACCTTCGCCGGCCAGGCCGCCGACGGCTTCGAGAAGACCCTCGCCCAGGCGTACGCGATGTACCAGTCCCGCCTCCGCGAGGCGAACGCGCTGGACTTCGACGACATCATCATGACGACGGTGCATCTGCTCCAGGCGTTCCCGGACGTCGCCGAGCACTACCGGATGCGCTTCCGCCACGTCATGGTGGACGAGTACCAGGACACCAACCACGCCCAGTACACGCTGGTCCGCGAGCTGGTCGGCCCCTCCGGCCCCGGCACCGCGCCCGGCGAGCTGTGCGTCGTCGGCGACGCCGACCAGTCGATCTACGCCTTCCGCGGCGCGACGATCCGCAACATCCTCCAGTTCGAGGAGGACTACCCGGACGCCACGACAATCCTGCTGGAGCAGAACTACCGCTCCACCCAGACGATCCTCACCGCCGCGAACGCCGTCATCGAGCGCAACGAGAACCGCCGCGCGAAGAACCTCTGGACCGACGCCGGCGCGGGCTCCCTGATCACCGGGTACGTCGCCGACACCGAACACGACGAGGCCCAGTTCATCGCCGAGGAGATCGACCGCCTCACCGACGCGGGCGAGGCCAAGGCCGGCGACGTCGCCGTCTTCTACCGCACCAACGCCCAGTCCCGCGTCTTCGAAGAGATCTTCATCCGGGTCGGCCTGCCGTACAAGGTCGTCGGCGGCGTCCGCTTCTACGAGCGCAAGGAGGTCCGGGACATCCTGGCCTACCTGCGCGTCCTGTCCAACCCCGAGGACACCGTCCCGCTGCGCCGCATCCTCAACGTGCCCAAGCGCGGCATCGGCGAGCGCGCCGAGGCCATGATCGACGCGCTCTCGCTGCGCGAGCGGATCAGCTTCCCGCAGGCCCTGCGCCGGGTGGACGAGGCGTACGGCATGGCCGCCCGCTCCACCAACGCCGTCAAGCGGTTCAACACGCTGATGGAGGAGCTCCGTACGATCGTCGAATCGGGAGCCGGACCGGCCACCGTCCTCGAAGCGGTCCTGGAACGCACGGGCTACCTCGCCGAGCTCCAGTCCTCCACCGACCCCCAGGACGAGACCCGCGTCGAGAACCTCCAGGAACTCGCCGCCGTCGCCCTGGAGTTCGAGCAGGAGAACGGCGACGAGGACAACCCGGGCACCCTCGCCGACTTCCTGGAGAAGGTCGCGCTGGTCGCCGACTCCGACCAGATCCCCGATGAGGACACGGACGGTTCGGGCGTCATCACCCTGATGACGCTGCACACGGCCAAGGGCCTCGAATTCCCGGTGGTCTTCCTCACCGGCATGGAGGACGGCGTCTTCCCGCACATGCGCTCGCTGGGCAACACCAAGGAGCTGGAGGAGGAGCGCCGCCTCGCGTACGTCGGCATCACCCGCGCCCGCGAACGCCTCTACCTCACCCGCTCCACGCTGCGCAGCGCCTGGGGCCAGCCCTCGTACAACCCGGCCTCCCGCTTCCTGGAGGAGATCCCGGACACCCACCTGGAGTGGAAGCGCACCGGCGCGCAGATCCCGGCGGGCCCGGTCTCCTCCGGTTCCCGGGGCGGCGGCGTGGGCGCGGCGGCGGCCTCGCTGTCGTCGTCGCTCGCCAACTCCCGCTCCCGCAAGGGGCCCTCGGGCTTCGCCACCGGCCGGGGCGCGGACAAGCCGGTGATCAACCTCGCCGTCGGCGACCGGGTCACGCACGACCAGTTCGGCCTCGGCACCGTGATGACGGTGACCGGCTCGGGTTCGGAGGCGCAGGCCACCATCGACTTCGGCGACGAACGCCCGAAGAAGCTGCTGCTGCGGTACGCGCCGGTCGAGAAGCTGTAGCACGTCGCCGTACGACGACGCGGGGGCCGCACCGGATGTCCGGTGCGGCCCCCGCGTCGTACGGGTGCGTCTTACGACGGGTCCAGGCCGTGGCTGCGGAGCCAGGCCAGCGGGTCGACGGCGGAGCCGCCGCCCGGGCGGACCTCGAAGTGCAGGTGCGCGCCGGTGGAGTTGCCGGAATCGCCCGCGTAACCGATGACGTCGCCGGCCTTGACCGTGCCGGAGCGCATCTTGGTGCGGGAGAGGTGGCAGTACCAGGTCTCCACGCCCTTGGGCGAGACGACCTTCATCATGTTTCCGTACGCCGAGTTGTACTGGTAGCTGACCGTGCCGTCGGTCGCGGCCATCACCGGTGTGCCCATGTCGACGGGGAAGTCGATGCCCGTGTGGACGGCGGCCCAGTTGACGCCCGCCTGGCCGTAGTACGCGCTCAGTCCGTGCTGCTTGACGGGCAGGACGTACTTGGGGCGGGCGGCCTCCTTGCGGGCGGCCTCCTCGGCCTTGCGCTTCTTCTCGGCCGCCTGGCGTTCGCGGAGGTCGATGCGCTCCTGCGTACGGCTGGCGCGGTCGCCGAAGTCGCGGGCGTTGGCGCTGACTCCGGCGGCCATGGTGTCGAGCTTGTTGTTCACGGCGACGGGCTTCACGGTCGCCGGATCGGCGACGGCCATGGCCACCGGCTTCTTCGCCTCGTCGGCACCGGCGACTCCGCCGATGGAGGCCGCGGCGATTCCTGCGACGCCCATGACACAGGCGGAGGGGACGGCGACGGTGAAGAGGGCGGAGCGCTTGGCGGGCGGGCGGCGGCGGCCGCGGTTCGCGGGGACACGGCGGTCGGCGCGGGAGCCGGCCGCCGCGGGTTCCGGCTCGGGGCCCGGACCAGAACCGGCCTCGTCGTGGGCGTGGGGGGTGCGGGGGGTGACGATCGGGAACTCGGTGGTGTGGACGTCCATTTCACCGGTGAGCCGGCCGGGGGCGTCCGGTTCACCGGTGAGGTGCCCGGAGGCGTCCGGGGTGTCCGGAGCGTCGTGGCCGGTGTTCCAGGCGGTCGCGTCGAACGCGCCGGTCTCCGGGCTGGAATCGTAGGACTGCCACGGGTGACCGGAGGAGGAGTCGGCGGGGTGGGCGAACTGCGTGGCGTCGAACTGACCGGTCTGGTTGTGTCCGGCGTCGAGGTGTCCGGTGTCGAGGTGCCCGGCATCGGTGTGCCCGAACTGTCCGGCGTCGAACTGGCCGGTGTCGAAAGCGCCCTGGTGCACCTGGTGGACCCGGTTCGCCTCGTTCCACGCGGTGGCGTCCCACTGGCCGGTTCCCGGGTCGGCCGCCGCCGGGCCGGTCCCCAGACCGTCGGCCTGGTAACCCCGGGTGTCGTACGACGGACCGCCCTGCGCCGGGGCGTCCGCGAGGTTCGTCCACGTACCGGTGGTGTCGTAGCCATGTTGCGGGGTATGCGAGCCGTACACGTCGTACCCGGCGGAAAGGTTCTGGTGTGAACCGGTGTCCCACGCGGTGGCGTCGTACTGGCCGCTGTGGTCGCTGTGATCACCGGTGCCGGGCAGTCCGCCGAAGAGCGGATCGGTGCCGAAGTTGCCGGTGGGGTACGTGTCGTACCCGGCGTGGGGTTGCTGGTCGTTCACCAACGTCTCTCTCGCCTCGGCAGCAGGACCTGTCTTCCGGGAGCCATGAGCACCCAGAGTGAAAGCAGTGGCGCGACTGTACCCGGCGGTATGCGGCGGCGACAATCTCCCGCAGGTTTTGAGCAATCAGGAACCGGGCAATCAGCCGCCTTTTGGCGGACGGCGGGCACCGGCTTGGCGCTGCGTTCGGCGATTGTTCGAGGAATGCGAGGGCTTGATCACCGCACATTCACACGCCGCGCACTCGTCCGGGTGTTTGCCTTCGCGGCGTTACGCCACCCGGACTCCGACGGCGGTCCCGTCCGCGCCGGTCGGTGCCCGGAGTTCCTGTCGGATTGTGGCGGCGACTGCGGGGTGCACCGGCAGAGTGAGATGACCGACGCCGCTGACCTGCACATTCGTCGCGACGAGATCGGGATGGTGGAGGCGGGCGGTTTCCGTGGGGACCATTATTCGATCAAGGTCACTCCAGAAACTCACGAATCGAGTGCGGCATCCCGGGGCGGGCAGGGCGAGTTCCGCGATCAAGGAAGAGCCGGGGCGCATCTGCCGTACGAGGGGGTGCGCGCTCATCGGCGGCGCGACGCGCGTGCCCTCGTGCGGAGTTCCGAGAGTGATGAGTGTGCGCACGCGCGTGTCGCCGCCGAGCCGTTGTGTGTAATAGCGCGCGATCAGGCCGCCCAGGCTGTGCCCGACGATGTCGACGCGGGGGTGTCCCGTCCGCGCGCAGAGGTCCTCGACGTGCCGGGCGAGGAGCTCGGCGGCGGTGCGCAGGTCGCAGGTGAGGGGGGAGTAGTTGAGCGAGGTCAGGTGGTGCCAGCCGTGCCGGGCGAGGGAGCGGCGGAGCGGGACGAACACGGAGCGGTTGTCGACGAAGCCGTGCAGCAGGACCACCGGGGGGCGGCCGACGGCCGCGGTGAGGAGCGCGAATTCGGCCCCGGCCCCGTCGCTTCCGCGCCCCGGGCGGGTCCCGGGACCGGCGGACTGCTCGGGGCGCATGCCGGCGGGGTAGAGCATCACATGCCCGAGGAGGACCGCCAGTTCGAGAACGGCAGCCCGCAGCAACGGGATGAGGGGGGCGGGCGGGGGAGGAGAAATGCTCATGGCGGCCGACCTTCCGGACAGCACACGGGAGACGGCTCCGTCCCCGGGTGCCCTCGTGGGGGTGCTGCGCCGAGGCCGGGCGGGTCGGGAGGAAAAGAGCGGCCGCACCACCGTGCCGTGCGGCTGACGGCGCGCTGGTGCGGCGACCTCGTTGCGGCCCCCCGTGCGACGGCCCCGCCACGGCTGTTGCTCCCGGGCTCCTGACGACCCGGGGCGCGGTGCCGGACGGTGTGGGTGCGACGCACAGCGAACGTGTTTCTCACCGTGTGATTTCCCCCTCTGTCTCCACCGCGAAACGGCGGCGTGCGGGATGCTGTGGATAACGTTCGTTCACTTCCCCGCTCCTCCTGGGGCGGGGGGACGTTGCGCCAACGGCGGCGCGGTGCGTACTGGGAGGCAGCAGCGATGGGTGTTACGGGTCCGATCCGTGTGGTGGTGGCGAAGCCGGGGCTCGACGGGCACGACCGGGGGGCCAAGGTCATCGCGCGGGCGCTGCGCGACGCGGGCATGGAGGTCATCTACACGGGCCTGCACCAGACGCCCGAGCAGATCGTGGACACCGCGATCCAGGAGGACGCGGACGCGATCGGCATGTCGATCCTCTCCGGTGCGCACAACACGCTCTTCGTGAAGGTCATCGACCTGCTGCGGGAGCGGGACGCGGCGGACATCAAGGTCTTCGGGGGCGGCATCATTCCGGAGGAGGACATCGCGCCGCTGAAGGCGAAGGGGGTCGCGGAGCTCTTCACGCCGGGGGCGACGACGACGGAGATCGTGGAGTGGGTCCGGGCGAACGTGAGGCAGCCGGCGGGGGCGTGAGGTTGGGGCGTCGGGGGGAGGCTTCGGCGTGCGGGGTGGCTCGGGGTTTCGGTGTGCGGGGCGGCGCGGGGTGCGGGGCTTCGGCGTGCGGGGTGGCGCGAGGCTTCGGATGCGAGCCGGTTTGGGATGCGGGGCTTCGGCGGGGCGTGACTTCGGGTGCGGAGCAGCTTGGGGTGCGGGGCTTCGGATACGAGCGGGTTTGAGGTGCGGGGCCTCGGTGGGGCGTGACTGTGGGTGCAGGGCGCGGCTTCGGCGGGGCGTGACTGCGAGTGCGGGGTGGGGCTTCGGCAGGGTACGGGTGCGGGGCGGCTCGGGGTTGCTGCTCGTGCCGGGGGCGCTGCCCCCCGGCCCCCGGTTTGCGCCCCGGTCCCGCCCCCGGTCCCGCCCCTTCACTGAGAGCGCTCGCCGCGCGGCTGTGCGGTGGGGCGCTCGCGCGGTTCCCCGCGCCCCTGGCGCGCTCGTGCCGGTCCGCGTGGTCTACGGACCCCCCGCCTCGCCCGAGAGTTCCCGCATCATCGCCGCGCGCAGCCGCAGGGTTCCCACCAGGCGCTGGAACGCCTCCGACCAGTAGCCCCCGGCACCCGGCGACGCGCCCTCCGCCTCCGCCGGGGTCGTCGTCAGGATCTCCAAGCGGTCCGCCTCCCCGGGGTCCAGGCACCGCTCCGCCAGCCCCATCACCCCGCTGAAGCTCCACGGGTAACTCCCCGCGTCCCGCGCGATGTCCAGCGCGTCCACCACCGCCCGGCCCAGCGCCTGCGACCACGGCACCACGCACACCCCCAGCAGTTGGAACGCCTCCGACAGACCGTGCGCCGACACGAAACCGGCCACCCAGTCCGCCCGTTCCGCGTCCGGCAGCGTCGTCAGCAGCTTGGCCCGCTCGGCGAGCGACGCCGTGCCCGTTCCCGCTTCCGGCGGCACCGACGGCGCGCCGAGCAGTGCCCGTGCCCATGTCGCGTCCCCCTGCCGGATCGCCGCCCGGCACCACGCCGCGTGCAGTTCTTCGCCCCACCCGTCGGACACCGGCAGCGCGGTGATCTCCTGAGGGGTGCGGCCGTTCAGCCGGGGCGGCCAGGCGGAAAGCGGTGCGGACTCCACCAGTTGGCCCAGCCACCACGACCGTTCGCCCCGCCCGGCCGGGGGTTTGGCGACCACGCCGTCCCGCTGCATCGCCGCGTCGCACTCGTGCGGGGCCTCCACCACGATCCCGCCGAGCGTGCCCGTACGGTCCGGGCTCACGCAGGACGTGGCCCGGTCCGCCATCCGCGCGGCGAACGCGGAGGCCGGCAGCGCCGAGAGCAGCTCCGCGGCCACCGCGCGGACATTGCGGCTGCGGTCGGCGAGCGCCTGCTCCAGGAACTCCTCGTCGCCGGCGCTCAGCCCGGTCCGCAGCGAGTCCAGGAACATCAGCCGGTCCTCGGCCCGCTCGGTCGCCCAGGTGCCGGTGAGCAGGGTGAGCGCGGCGGCCGGATCGGCGGCCCGCACCGCACCGAGCAGCCGCACGCGTTCGGCGAACAGGCCCTCCTCCCACAGCGCCCGTACGGCCTCGGCGTCCTCCAGGGCGGGGAGCACGGCCCCGCCCGAGGTCCCGCGCAGCGCGTACTTCCACTCCGGGTTGAGCCGGGCCAGCCAGAGGCCCCGCGCCCCGGCGAACTCCAGCGCCTGCGGCCGCAGATCGGTCCGGGCCCGCGCGGCGTCCAGCAGCGCGGGCAGCAGGTCCTCGGGAGCCCGGTACCGGTGTCCGTTGGCGGCGGCCAGCCACTGCGGCAGCAGTTCCGTCAGGTCGGGCGTGCTGCCCCGTCGCCCACCGGACTGGGCGGGGGCCGCCCGGTCCGCCAGCAACAGGGCGAGCCTGCGCCGCGCGGGCCCGGGAAGCCGCGCCCGGCCGTCCCGCGGTGCGGGGGCGGGCAGTTCATCCGCGGCGGCGGGAGTGAGTCCGGCCCGTCGTCGCACGGTGTGCACGGCGGCGGCGTCCAGCAGCGCGGGGGCGGTCTCCGCCCCCGGGGCGGGCCGCCGGTCGGTGCCCAGGAGAGCGGCGGTGACCAGCTCTTCCCAGTGGGGCGGAGGAGCGATGGTGCTCATGGGGTTCCCTTCTCGAACGGTGTGGAGGGCTCGGGCAGCGCCGCAGGCGACCGAAGTACCGGGCGCGGCACGGGAGCGGGTTCCGTCCCGGCGACCCCCGCCCCGGCGGCCGGTGCGAGCACCCGGCCCCGCCCTCGCCCACCCCGGGGGCCGACGCGAGCACCGGCCCGCCCTCGCCCCGCCCCGAAATGCCTCACAGCAGCGGTATCGGCTCACCGGTGTCCGAAGCCCCCCACGCCGCCAAGGGCTGGAAGCCCTGGTGCCCGCACTCCCCGAAGACGGCCACCGGCCCCCCGCCGGAGAGGGCCGCCAGCTTCCACAGCCCGGGTCTTCCCACCGCCCCCCGGGCGACCGGCAACGCTGCCTTCCCGTCCGCGTCGGCCAGTTGCCACCCCTCGCCCACCGGCACCGGAACCACCCCGTCCAGCGTCACCGGCACCGACTCCAGCCACGGGTCCTCGCGCAGCGCCCGCCCGTACTCCTCCAGTGCCTCCCGCACCCCGGCCCCCCGCGGCAGCGCACCCCCCTCGTACGGCGCCCCGAACCGCTCCCCGAGCGTGGCCCGCAACTGCCCCGCCCCGCCGTGCGGCAGCACCTCCGCGTCGACGGCGAGGCCCACGGGCAGCGAGATCTCCGGCGCGCGCCCCGCCGCCCCGAAGGACAGCACCAGCACCGTGCGGCCCGTGTCCCGGCCGTACAGCCAGATGCGGCGGGTGGTGACCTTGCCGTCGGACTGGTCGTACTGGGCGAGGACCAGCCAACTGTCGCGGACCGCGGGCCCGGCCGGCGCGGACGGCAGGCCGACCCTCGTCCGTACCGTCGCCGCCAGGGCGTCGGGCAGCCGGTCGCGGCCCAGCCAGGCCGCGTCGAGCAGGTGCAGCAGCGCGCACTCCTCCAGCAGCCGTCCCGGCCAGTCCGGTCCCGAGGCCGGTATCGCGCCCAACTCCCGCACCCGGGCCGCGAGCCCCGGGGCCTGGGCGTCCACCATCCGCGCGGCCGTCTCCTCCCAGTACCCGTACCCCTCCCGCTCCGCCGAGGCCAGACCCTCGCGCAGCAGGTCCGTGAGCCGCTGCTCCAGCTCGGCGGCGCCCGACTCGATCCGGGCGGCCCGGCGTTCGGCCCGTCGCCGGGCCGCCTCCGGGTCGGCGGTCCTCTCCGCGGTGGCGCCGCCCGGCTCCGCCGGCGTCCCCTCCTGCCGCGCCCCGGCGCGCTCCCGGCGGGCCCGCAGCCACTCCCCGGCCCACCCGGCGGGCTCCGCGCCGGCCGTCACGACCGGGTCCTCGGCCGCCCAGAGCAGCAGCAGCCCCAGCGCGTGCTTGCAGGGGGACTTCCGGCTCGGGCAACTGCACTGGGAGGCCGGGACCGGGCCCGCCAGATCCACCACCGTGCGGTACGGCCTGCTGCCGCTGCCCTCGCACAGGCCCCACAGCGCCCCCGCGCCGTCGCAGCCCGCGTCCGACCACGGCCCGGCCGTCCCGAGCCTGCTTCCCGCTTCGCGCGAAGCGACGTCAGGAGCCAGTGCCAGCACCTGATCCGCCGTCCGGCGCACCCCCAGCTGATTCATGTCCCCGACGGTAGAGGCCCCCACTGACAATCGCTCTGACCTGCGATTCCACTGAGGACCGGCTTGACTTTACCCTCCCTTTGCGATGTGGTGCGGTCTCCAGCACCAGCCAAACCGGGGGTCCTCGCGATGAACCGCACAGCCCGCACCGCCCTTTGCGCCGCCGCCGTCACCGGCCTCGTCCTCGGCCTCGGTGCCTGCTCCGAGGTGAAGGAGGCCGCCAAGTCAGCCGCCTCCGAGGGCTCGGACAAGGCCGTCGACCAGGTCGACAAGGCCGTCAACGAGACCTACGAGGTCACCTACGAGGTCACGGGCAAGGACATCGAGTCCATCGAGTTCCACGCGGGCGGCGGCACTGCCCTGGAGCCCAAGCTGGAATCGGTGAAGAAGCCGGCCTCGCCGTGGACGAAGACCGTCACGCTGAAGGGGATCATGCCGGCGAACGTCACTCCGATCTCCGTCACCGGCCTCGCCGACCTGAAGTGCAAGGTCACGCACAAGGGCAAGGTCCTCGCCGAGGCGTCGGGCGAGAAGGCCATGGCGGGCGGCTGCATCGCCGCCTCGCCGGTCGCGGGGTAGTCGCCGGACACGGCCGCCCCGCCGGTCGTGAAATAGCTGCCGTAATACTTCAATCGGCGGTCTGACCTGCGCGGACGCTTGATTGTCAGTGGCATGGTGCACCGTGGGAACCACATCCGGGAAATCTGGAGGGGGATTCCATGACCACGCCTGCCACCGACTTCGACTCCGCCGCGGGGGCGGACGCCGCAGCGGTCCTGCGGCCGCACGCGGAGGACGCGTTCGCGCACGAGCTGAAGGCGCTGGCCGCGGCCGACGACCGGCCGCGGCCCACCCGCTGGAGGCTCTCGCCGTGGGCCGTCGCCACCTACCTCCTCGGCGGCACGCTGCCCGACGGCACGGTCATCACCCCCAAGTACGTGGGCCCGCGCCGAATCGTCGAGGTCGCCGTCACCACGCTGGCCACCGACCGCGCCCTGCTCCTCCTCGGCGTCCCGGGCACGGCCAAGACCTGGGTCTCCGAGCACCTGGCCGCCGCCGTCAGCGGCGACTCCACCCTGCTCGTCCAGGGCACGGCGGGCACCCCCGAAGAGGCCGTCCGGTACGGGTGGAACTACGCCCGGCTGCTCGCCCACGGCCCCAGCCGCGAGGCCCTGGTGCCCAGCCCCGTCATGCGGGCCATGGCCGAGGGCATGACCGCCCGCGTCGAGGAGCTGACCCGCATCCCGGCGGACGTCCAGGACACCCTGATCACGATCCTGTCGGAGAAGACCCTGCCGATACCGGAGCTGGGCCAGGAGTGCCAGGCCGTCTCCGGGTTCAACCTCATCGCCACCGCCAACGACCGGGACCGGGGCGTCAACGACCTCTCCAGCGCGCTGCGCCGCCGGTTCAACACGGTCGTGCTGCCGCTGCCCGCCACCCCCGAGGAAGAGGTCGACATCGTCTCCCGGCGGGTCGACCAGTTGGGCCGCTCCCTGGACCTGCCCGGTGGCACGGACGCCGTCGACGAGATCCGCCGCGTGGTCACCGTCTTCCGCGAGCTGCGTTCCGGCGTCACGGCCGACGGGCGCACCAAGCTGAAGTCGCCGTCGGGGACCCTGTCCACGGCCGAGGCGATCTCCGTGGTCACGGGCGGCCTCGCCCTCGCCGCCCACTTCGGCGACGGCGTGCTGCGCTCCGGTGACGTCGCCGCCGGAGTCCTCGGCGCGGTCGTCCGCGACCCGGCGGCGGACCGGGTCATCTGGCAGGAGTACCTGGAGACGGTCGTGCGCGAGCGCGACGGCTGGAAGGACTTCTACCGCGCCTGCCGCGAGGCGGGCGCATGACGCCCCCCGCGGCCGTCGCCGCCGCGCCGGACGCCGCCGCCGGCCCCGTGCCCCGCGTCACGGACACGCCGCCCGCGTCGGCCGCCGCCCCCGTTCCGCGCGGGCCCTGGCTGCTCGGGGTGCGGCATCACGGGCCCGGCTCGGCGCGTGCCGTACGGGACGCGCTCGACGCGGCGCGGCCCCGGGCCGTACTGATCGAGGGCCCGCCGGAGGCCGACGCACTGCTGCCGCTCGCCGCCGATCCGCAGATGCGGCCGCCGGTCGCGCTGCTCGCACACGTCACGGACGACCCCGGTCGGGCGTCGTTCTGGCCGTTCGCCGCGTTCTCCCCGGAGTGGGTCGCCGTCCGCTGGGCCCTGGACCACGGGGCGCGGGTCCGCTTCATCGACCTCCCCGCCGCGCACTCGCTGGCCGCGCGGGAGCAGAGCGCCGCACAGGGGGGAACGGAGCCGGAGGGCGGCCCCGGCCCCGAAGCCGGTCCCGGAGCCGCCGGTGGCATCGACGCCCTCGCCGTCGACCCGCTCGCCGTGCTCGCCGAGGCCGCCGGGTACGACGACCCCGAGCGCTGGTGGGAGGACGTCGTGGAGCACCGCGGCGCCCGGGGGACCGGCCCCCTCGCCCCGTTGGCCCCGTTCGAGGCGCTCGCCGAGGCGATGGGGGCGCTCCGCGAGGAGTACGGGCACGGCGGACACGCCCGCGACCTGGTCCGTGAGGCGTACATGCGCATCCAGCTCCGCACCGCCAGAAAGGAGTTCGGGGACGAGGTCGCCGTCGTCTGCGGCGCCTGGCACGTGCCCGCGCTCGCCGGGAAGCCCCCGACGCTCACCGCCGACCGCGCCCTCCTCAAGGGCCTGCCCAAGGTCAGGGCCGAGCTGACCTGGGTGCCCTGGACGCACCGCAGACTCGCCCGGCACAGCGGGTACGGGGCGGGCATCGACTCGCCGGGCTGGTACGGGCATCTGTTCGGCGCGCCGGACCGGCCCGTCGCGCGCTGGATGACCAAGGTCGCGGGCCTGCTGCGGGACGAGGACCGCCTCGTCTCCTCCGCCCACGTCATCGAGGCCGTCCGGCTCGCCGAGGCCCTCGCCGCGATGCGCGGCCGGCCGCTCGCCGGGCTCACCGAGACGACCGACGCGATCCGGGCCGTGCTGTGCGACGGCTCCGACGTGCCGCTCTCGCTCGTGCGGGACCGGCTGATCGTCGGCGACGTCCTCGGCGAGGTGCCGGACAGCGCCCCCGTCGTCCCCCTGCAACGCGACCTCACCCGGTGGCAGCGCACCCTGCGGCTGAAACCGGAAGCAGCCGAGCGGGAGCTGGAGCTCGACCTGCGCAAGGACACCGACGCCGCCCGCAGCCGCCTCCTGCACCGGCTGCGCCTGCTCGGCGTCGGCTGGGGCGAACCGGCCGAATTCCGGGGCAGCACCGGCACCTTCCGCGAGGGCTGGCGGCTGCGCTGGGACCCCGAGCTGTCGGTGAAGGTCGCCGAGGCCGGCATCTGGGGCACCACCGTCCTGGCCGCGGCCACCGCGAAAGCGGAGTCCGAGGCCGGGCGGGCCACCGCGCTCTCCGCCGTCACCGCCCTCGCCGAACAGTGCCTGCTGGCCGAACTGCCCGACGCCCTCCCGGTGGTGATGAACGCCCTCGCCGACCGCGCCGCCCTGGACAGCGACGTCGGCCACCTCGCCCAGGCCCTTCCCGCGCTCGCCCGCACCCTGCGCTACGGCGACGTGCGCGGCACCGACACCACCGCCCTCGCCGAGGTCGCGGCCGGCCTCACGATGCGGATCTGCGTCGGACTGCCGTCGGCCTGCACCGGCCTGGACGACGACGGCGCCGCCGCGATGCGCGGCCACCTCGACGCCGTGCACACCTCCGTCGGCCTGCTGACCCGGTCACCCGACGGCACCGGCCCGCGCACCGCGCCCGCCCCGCACGCAGCCCACGACCCGCTCGACGCACAGGCAGTCCACGACCCACGCGATGCCCGCGACCCGCACCACGCCCACGACCCCCACGCAGCCCGCCGCCCGCACCACGCCCACGACCCGCACGACCTGACCGGCCGCTGGGCGAGGGCCCTGCGCGCCCTCGCCGACCGGGACACCGTCGCGGGCGTCCTCCGCGGCCGCGCCGTACGCCTCCTCCTGGACGACGGGCGCCTCGACGAGGACGCCGCCGCCCGCCTGATGGGCCTCGCCCTCTCACCCGGCGCCCCGCCCGCCGACGCGGCCGCCTGGATCGAGGGCTTCGTCGGCGGCGCGTCCGGCTCGGGCATGCTCCTGGTCCACGACGTACGCCTCCTGGGACTGCTCGACTCCTGGCTCACCGAAGTCCCCGCGGACGCCTTCACCGACGTACTGCCGCTGCTGCGCCGGACGTTCTCGGCGTACGAACCAGGAGTGCGCCGCACCCTCGGCGAACTGGTCCGCCGCGGTCCGGCCCCGCCCGGCGGCACCCCGCCGGCGCCCGGCGGGCCCGCCGAAGCAGGCGTCCCCGGCTTCGGCCCCGCCCTCGACCCCACCCGCGCCGACGCCGTACTGCCCCTGCTGCACCTGCTGCTCGGCACCCCACCCGCACCGGAGAACCACGACCCGACGGAGGTGTCCCCGCGATGACCACGACCCCGGACCCGCCCCGCCCAGCGGCCGAGGAGCGGCTGCGGCGCTGGCGGATGGTGCTCGGCGGGGAGTCCGCCGACGGCACCGGCCACCGGCTCTCCGGGCAGGATGCCGCCATGGACGGCGCCCTCGCCGCCCTCTACGGCCGCAAGGACCCCGCCGCCGGGCGAGACGGCCGCACCGGCGACCGGGGCGCCGGGCTGGGGGCCTCCGCGCCGTCCGTCGCGCGCTGGCTCGGGGACATCCGCACGTACTTCCCCAGCTCCGTCGTGCAGGTCATGCAGCGCGACGCCATCGAGCGGCTCGGGCTCGCCGGGCTGCTCCTGGAGCCGGAGATGCTGGAGGCCGTCGAAGCCGACGTCCACCTCGTCGGCACCCTCCTCTCCCTCCACAAGGCCATGCCCGAGACGACCAGGGAGACCGCCCGCGCCGTCGTCCGCAAGGTCGTCGAGGACCTGGAGCGGCGCCTCGCCGCCCGCACCCGCGCCACCCTCACCGGCGCCCTCGACCGCAGCGCCCGCGTCCACCGCCCCCGGCACCGCGACATCGACTGGGACCGCACGATCCGCGCCAACCTCAAGAACTACCTGCCGGAGCACGGCACGATCGTCCCCGAACGGCTGATCGGTCACGGACGCGCCTCCCGGGCCGTGCAGAAGGAGGTCGTGCTCTGCGTCGACCAGTCCGGCTCAATGGCCGCCTCCGTCGTCCACGCCTCCGTCTTCGGGGCGGTGCTCGCCTCGATGCGGTCGATCCGGACCCGGCTCGTCGTGTTCGACACGGCGGTCGTCGACCTCACCGACCAGTTGGACGACCCCGTCGACATCCTCTTCGGCACGCAGCTCGGCGGCGGCACCGACATCAACCGGGCGCTCGCGTACTGCCAGTCGCGGATCACCCGGCCCGCCGACACCGTCGTCGTGCTGATCAGCGACCTGTACGAGGGCGGCATCCGCCACGAGATGCTCAAGCGGGTCGCCGCGATGCAGGCCTCCGGCGTGCAGTTCGTCACCCTGCTCGCCCTCTCCGACGAGGGAGCCCCCGCCCACGACCGCGAGCACGCCGCCGCGCTCGCCGCCCTCGGCGTCCCCGCCTTCGCCTGCACTCCGGACCTCTTCCCCGAGATCATGGCGGCGGCGATCGAAAAGCGGCCCCTGCCGATACCGGAGGCCGCATGATCGGACACTCAGTGACACCGGTCATGGTCATCGGCGGCACTCTGTGACAGGTATCACCGTTCAGGTGCGACCTGCGATTTAGGGACCTACGTCCCTCGGGGATAACCTGCGAGACGGACATGCCGCGTACCGGACACCGTGTACGCCTCCCTTGTGACAGCGCCGTCACGTTGCCTTCGCGGCACGCCCATCGCATTGAACGCAACGCGATCACCAGAACCCGCGATCTTCAGAAAAGGGACGGACGCGCGTGGACCTGTTCGAGTACCAGGCGAGGGACCTCTTCGCCAAGCACGGTGTACCGGTGCTGGCCGGTGAAGTCATCGACACGCCTGAGGCGGCGCGCGAAGCCACCGAGCGACTGGGCGGCAAGTCGGTCGTCAAGGCGCAGGTGAAGGTCGGCGGCCGCGGCAAGGCCGGTGGCGTCAAGCTGGCCGGCGACGCCGACGAGGCGGTGGCCCGCGCCACCGACATCCTCGGCATGGACATCAAGGGCCACACGGTCCACAAGGTGATGATCGCCGAGCTGTCCCCCGAGATTGAGGCCGAGTACTACGTCTCGTACCTCCTCGACCGCACCAACCGCACCTTCCTGGCCATGGCCTCGGTGCAGGGCGGCATGGACATCGAGGAGGTCGCGGAGAAGACCCCCGAGGCCCTCGCGAAGGTCCCGGTCAACGCCGTGGACGGCGTCGACATCGAGAAGGCCCGCGAGATCGTGGCCCTCGCGAAGTTCCCGGCCGACGTGGCCGAGGGCGTCGCCGAGGCCCTGGTGACGCTGTGGGACACCTTCGTCGCCGAGGACGCCCTCCTCGTCGAGGTGAACCCGCTGGTCAAGACCAAGGACGGCCGCATCCTGGCCCTCGACGGCAAGGTCTCGCTGGACGAGAACGCCGACTTCCGCCAGGCCGACCACGAGGCGCTGGAGGACAAGGACGCAGCCAACCCGCTCGAGGCTGCCGCCAAGGCCAAGAACCTCAACTACGTCAAGCTCGACGGCGAGGTCGGCATCATCGGCAACGGCGCGGGTCTCGTGATGAGCACCCTCGACGTGGTCGCGTACGCCGGTGAGAACCACGGCAACGTCAAGCCCGCCAACTTCCTGGACATCGGCGGCGGCGCCTCCGCCGAGGTCATGGCGAACGGCCTGGAGATCATCCTCGGCGACCCGGACGTCAAGTCCGTGTTCGTCAACGTCTTCGGTGGCATCACCGCCTGCGACGAGGTCGCCAACGGCATCGTCCAGGCCCTGGAACTCCTGAAGACCAAGGGCGAGGAAGTCACCAAGCCCCTCGTTGTCCGTCTCGACGGCAACAACGCCGAGCTGGGTCGCAAGATCCTCTCGGACGCCAACCACCCGCTCGTGCAGCGCGTGGACACCATGGACGGCGCGGCCGACAAGGCCGCCGAGCTCGCCGCGGCTGCGAAGTAAGGAAGAGGGACTCCAAACACCATGGCTATCTTCCTCACCAAGGACAGCAAGGTCATCGTCCAGGGCATGACCGGTGCCACGGGCATGAAGCACACCAAGCTCATGCTCGGCGACGGCACCAACATCGTCGGCGGCGTGAACCCGCGCAAGGCCGGCACGTCCGTCGACTTCGACGGCACCGAGGTCCCCGTCTTCGGCTCCGTCAAGGAGGCCATGGAGAAGACGGGCGCGGACGTCTCCGTCCTCTTCGTGCCGCCGGCCTTCGCCAAGGCCGCCGTCGTCGAGGCCATCGACGCGGAGATCCCCCTCGCCGTCGTCATCACCGAGGGCATCGCCGTCCACGACTCGGCCGCCTTCTGGGCGTACGCGACGGCCAAGGGCAACAAGACCCGCATCATCGGCCCGAACTGCCCCGGCCTCATCACCCCGGGCCAGTCCAACGCCGGCATCATCCCGGGCGACATCACCAAGCCCGGCAAGATCGGCCTGGTCTCGAAGTCCGGCACGCTGACGTACCAGATGATGTACGAGCTCCGTGACATCGGCTTCACCTCCGCCGTCGGCATCGGCGGCGACCCGGTCATCGGCACCACGCACATCGACGCCCTCGCGGCGTTCGAGGCGGACCCGGAGACCGAGCTCATCGTCATGATCGGCGAGATCGGCGGCGACGCCGAGGAGCGCGCGGCCGACTACATCGCGAAGAACGTGACCAAGCCGGTCGTCGGCTACGTCGCGGGCTTCACCGCCCCCGAGGGCAAGACGATGGGTCACGCCGGCGCGATCGTGTCGGGCTCGTCCGGCACCGCCCAGGCGAAGAAGGAGGCCCTTGAGGCCGCCGGCGTCAAGGTCGGCAAGACGCCGACCGAGACGGCGAAGCTGGCGCGCGCGATCCTCGCGGGCTGAGTTCCCGGCTTCCGGCACGGCTGTTGATACCGGCTATGGCCGGTGACACGGCTGTCGCCACGCGAAAGGCCCGCACCCCCGACGGGGGGTGCGGGCCTTTCGCGTGGACCGGCGGCGGTCAGCGGCCCTGCGGGACCAGGCGTTGCGGGCCGTTGTCCGGGTCGGCGCGGAGCTTGGCGCGGAGCTGCTCGTCCTGGAAGTCCAGGTGCTGGGGACCGCCCAGGACGGGGACGCCGCCGACCCGTGCGCCCGGCGGGACCGGGGCCTCGTACCGGGTCGGCGCCGTGGTCAGGGTGAAACTCGTCGCGCCGATGATCAACGTGGTGAACGCGATGGCCGCCCGCGTCCAGAAACGGGTCGTGCGCTCGCTCCTGGTGCGGACCGTGCGGCCGGTCGGCAGGGCGTCCACGGGCTGGGCGGCCGCCAGGGCGCTGAGACGTTCCTGCAGGAGGGCGGACTGCTCGGCGGGGCTGCGGGTCCCGCCCAGCTCCGGGACTCTCCGGGCGACGACCGCGCGGGCGTGCTCCAGGCGGTGGGCGGCGGCGGGGGTGGTGGCCTCGGTCTCGGCGGCGGTCTCGGGGAGGTCGAGGCCGAGGCCGTCGTAGAGGACGAGGGTGCGGCGGTAGGCGGGCGGGAGTTCGAGGAGGGCCTCCAGGAGGGCGTGCGGCGCGGGGTCCGCGCTCTCCGTTCGCGGGGCCGACGGGGGGTTGACGCGCAGGTGGGACGGGCGGAAGCGGTGCCAGGGGGACAGCGCGTACTCGTACGCCGCCGCCCGGACCCAGCCCGCCGGGTCGCGGTCCGTGGCGACCTCGGGCCAGCGCTGCCAGGCGAGCTGGAAGGCGCGCTCGACGGTCTCCTGGGAGAGGCGGTGGCGGCCGGTGAGGAGGTAGGCCTGGCGCAGGAGGGAGGGGGCGGTGCGCGAGTAGAGGTGGTCGAAGGCTTCGCAGGGGGTGCGGCGGGAGGGCTCGACGACGGCGACGGCTTCGGAGCGGGAAGGTCTTTCGCGTGTCGTACGGGGGCGGAGACGCTTCCGGGAGGGGCCGGGCTCGGGTGCGGCGAGCGCCGGGAGGGCCGGGGCCGGAACCGGGGCCGTGCCGGGCTTGGCCTGGGCGGAGGGTTCGGCTCCGCCGGGGGCTGCCCCCTTGCCCGCCCCCTTGGGGCGGCGGTCCCGTCGCCCCAGCGGGCCGGCGGAATCGGGGCGGGCCCGTCGGTCGGGGCCGGGGGCGCCGAGGGGGGCGGCTCGGCCGTGGAGGGCGGGTTCGGTGGTGAGGAGGCGGACGTAGAGGTCACGTTTGCGGCCGCGGGGGGAGGTGCGGCCGAGCTCCCAGGAGCGGACCGTTTCGCGGGTGACACCCACGATCTCCGCCACCTGCGCCTGTGACAGCGCCTTCGCCTCGCGCAGCCTGAGGCGTTCCTTCGGGGACGGCAGGTCGACGGCGGGGGCGGCGGGGGCGGTCCCGGTGGTCCTGGTCATCGGCGGACCACCCTCCCCGGAGTTCCCGTAGCAGCACGGCGGGCGAAAAAGTACATAAACGTATATTGGGCGACACGTCGGCCATTCTCCCGTTACGCGAAGTTGGCGCGTGTCGTGGGCAGCATGGCCGGGTGAACCCGAATCCAGTGACCGAGCAGCCGTTGCCGCAGGCCCCGCACCACGAGGGCCCGGAGGGCACGGGACATCAGGGGCAGCAGGGGCAGGGGGAGCAGCAGGAACCGCGGCCCCGGCCGGCGGACGCGGCGAAGAGTCCGCGGGCCGTCTGGGCGGCCTGCGTGGTGCGGGGCGCGCTCGCCGCCGGGCTGGGGCTCGGGACGTTCGCGGTGCTGGCGATGGTGCTGTGGATCAGTTCGCCGTACCCGGACGCGGGGGCCGGTGCCGCGCTGCGCGTCGCCGCCGGGCTCTGGCTGCTCGCCCACGGGGCGGACCTCGTGCGGCACGACACGTTCGACGCCGTCGCCGCGCCCGTCGGGCTGACCCCGCTGCTGTGCTCGGTGCTGCCGCTGTGGCTGGCCCACCGCACCGCGCGGGACGCCTGCGAGGAGGACGGCGAGGACGGGGCGACGCGGAGCGCCGCCTCCCGGTGGCAGGCGTTCGGAGGCGTGACACTCGGATACCTGCTGGTGGGAGGGCTGGCGGCGGCGCACGCGGCCGGTGGTCCGCTGCCCGCGACGGCCGGCAGCACGGCACTGCACCTGCCGCTCGTGGTGGGCGCCGCCACCGCCGCCGGGGTGTGGCGGGCGTACGGACGGCCGCGCGGACCGCTGCCGCACTGGGTTCCGGGGGGCGTGCGGCGCGCACTCACGCGCCCCCGGCTCACGGTGGCGGCGCACGCGGCGGGCGCGGGGGTCGCGGTGCTGGTGGGCGGCGGCGCCCTGCTCGTCGGGATCTCGCTGGGGTGGCACGCGGGTCTCGCCCAGGAGACCTTCGTACGGCTCGCGGGGGAGTGGTCGGGACGCGTCGGGGTGCTGCTGCTCGCCCTCGCGCTCGTCCCGAACGCGGCGGTGTGGGGCGCGTGTTACGGCCTCGGGGCGGGCTTCGAGGCGGGCGCGGGCGCGACGGTCGCCCCGCTGGCCGCGGCGGGGACGGGTGCGGTGCCGCCCTTCCCGCTGCTGGCCGCGCTGCCCGGCGAAGGCCGCGGGACGGCGCTCAACTGGGCGGCTGCGGGGGTGCCGTTGGCCGCCGCCGTGGTGGTCGCGTGGATGGTCGTACGGGTGGCCGCGCCCGTCTGTGCCGTACGGGAGGAGGCCTGGGGGCGGCGGCGGACGGCCGGGGCGGTGGCCCTGGCGGGCGGGGCGTGCGGGGCGCTGACGGCGGTGCTCGCGGCGGCGTCGGGCGGGCCGCTCGGGGTGGGCCGGCTGGCGGAGTTCGGGCCGGTGGGGTGGGCGGCGGGCCTGGCGGCGGCGGGGTGGGTGGTGCTGGTGGGGGTGCCGGCGGCGCTGGGGATGAGGGCCTGGCGGCTGCGGGAGAGGGCGGGGTGGCGAAGGCCCCCGGCCGTGCTTCCGGCCGCGGACGCGGCTCCGACGCCGGCGGTGGTTCCGGCGGTGGTTCCGGCTCCGGCAGTGGTTCCGGCTCCGGCGGCGGGTCCGATTCCGGCGGTGGTTCCGACTCCGGCGACGCGGCACCCCGGCGTCTCCGCGCAGGCGGCCTCCCTGCACGCACCCTCCGGGCCCCAGGCCCCCTGGCCTCCGGCCCCCGAACACGCACCCCCCGTACGAGCCGTCCCGTCCTCCGCACCCCCGGCGCGGGCCGCCTACGCGTCCGAGCCCCCCGGCACAGCCGTGCGCTCGTCGCCCGAACACGGCTCCCGGCACGACAGCGGGGCGCGTGACGTGCGGTGGGCCGCGCTGCGGGAGGGGTCCGGGGGGATCGCGGCGGAGGTGCGGGACGAGGGGGAGGAGCCGCCGCCCGCCCCCGGCGGATGACGGTTCCTCCCCCTCCCTTGCCCGAACCCGCGCGGCTGCCTACTCCCGCACCCCGAGCATCGGCACCAGGGACTTCGGCAGTTCCTCGTTGCAGGCCACCTGGGCCGACTTCGTCAGGGAGTCGGCCACGCACGTGTAGTAGTCCCGGTACACCAGCTGCGCCGTGAACGTCGCCGCCACGATCAGCAGCGCCAGGCCCGCCGTGACCAGCCCGCTCACCGCCGCCGTCGTCTGCGGGCGGGTGCTCGTGGCCGGGTCCGCCTCGGTGCGGTTGCGCAGCGAGCTGATGCCCCAGTACAGCGCCAGCGCGCCCAGCAGCAGCGCGATCTCCCGCAGCGTGAACACCGCGAAGAAGAACGCCCACATGCCCGCGAGCAGCGCGTACCGGGCGCGCCGCTGGACCGGGTCCGTCGGGTCCCAGCGCAGCCCGTGGCCCGGTCCGCCGTCCTGGCCCTCCGGTCCGTTCTGGCCGCGCCCCGGGGACTGCGGGCCGCCGAAGCCGCCGCTGCCGCGGCCCGGCTGACGGTTGCTCCACTGGCCGCCCCAGCCCGAGCCCGTACCCGTACCCGTGCCCGAGTCCTCCGAGGACCCGGACGGCTTCCGCGGCTGCCAGGGCCGGTCCGGCGTGCCCTCCGGCGGCGGCGCGAACGGATTGTCGTCCCGGGGCGGGGCGGACGAGTCCGGCGCGGCGTCCGTCTCCCCGCCGCCCTTGCGGTCCCGCAGCAGGAGCCCACCGCCGGCCGAGTGCTGCGGCAGCGGGAACGGGTGGCGGCTCGGGGCCGCGTCGCGGCGTCGGTCCGTCATCTGGTGAACGTCTTCCCCTCGGACCTTCCGTCGGTGCCCGGAGCGTTGTGCTCCGCGGTGCGGAAGGTCGTGTGTCGTTGGTGCCCGGCCGGGTGAGGGCCGGGCCCGCGGCCCGGCGGCGGCCCGGCGGCGACGCCGGGCCCGCGACGGGATGCGAGTCCTGCCCTGACGCTACCTGGCGCGGGTGCACCCGTCCCGTGGGGGCGGGCCGGTGTGCCGGTATCGTTGCTGACGTCCGGCGCCTTCGTAGGGTTCCCCGTACAGCGGGCTGCGATTTCTTCGTACGACCCCACAAAGCCGCGTTCGCGCCCAGAAACCGCACGAGCCGCGAGAAAGAGACCCGCCGTGGCCTCCCCGCCCCCCTCCGCTTCCGCCTTCCCGCCCCCCTCCGGACGCCCCGCCCGTCTGGTGGTCCTGGTCTCCGGGTCCGGTACGAACCTCCAAGCCCTGCTCGACGTCATCGACGCGGTCCCCCACTACGGCGCGGAGATCGTCGCGGTCGGCGCCGACCGCGACGGCATCGTCGGCCTGGAGCGGGCGAGGAACGCCGCGATCCCCACGTTCGTGTGCCGGGTGAAGGACTACGGGACGCGCGAGGAGTGGGACGCGGCGCTGACGGCCCGGACCGCCGCGTACGAGCCCGACCTGGTCGTCTCGGCCGGGTTCATGAAGATCGTGGGCAGGGATTTCCTCGCCCGGTTCGGCGGGCGCGTGGTCAACACGCACCCCGCCCTGCTGCCCAGTTTTCCCGGTGCGCACGGCGTCCGCGACGCTCTCGCGTACGGCGCGAAGGTCACCGGGTGCACCGTCCACTTCGTCGACGACGGCGTCGACACCGGCCCGATCATCGCCCAGGGCGTGGTCGAGGTCCGGAACGAAGACGACGAAGCCGCTCTCCACGAGCGGATCAAGGAAGTCGAGCGCATGCTGCTCGTCGAGGTCGTGGGGCGTCTCGCCCGCAACGGCTACCGCATAGAGGGACGAAAGGTTCATGTCGGTGAACTCGGTTAACCCGGCCAACTCCATCAACAAGAAGCCCATCAAGCGCGCTCTTGTCAGCGTCTACGACAAGACCGGCCTGGAGGAGCTGGCGCGGGGCCTGCACGAGGCCGGCGTCGAGCTGGTGTCGACCGGCTCCACCGCCGCGAAGATCGCCGCCGCCGGTGTCCCGGTCACCAAGGTCGAGGAGCTGACCGGCTTCCCCGAGTGCCTGGACGGCCGCGTCAAGACCCTGCACCCGCGCGTGCACGCGGGCATCCTGGCCGACCTGCGCCTGGCGGACCACCGCAGCCAGCTCGCCGAGCTGGGCGTCGAGCCCTTCGACCTGGTCGTCGTGAACCTCTACCCGTTCACGCAGACCGTCGCCTCGGGCGCGAGCGACGACGAGTGCGTCGAGCAGATCGACATCGGTGGCCCGTCCATGGTCCGCGCCGCCGCCAAGAACCACCCCTCGGTCGCGGTCGTCACCAGCCCCGAGCGGTACGCGGACGTCCTCGCGGCGGTCGGGGACGGCGGCTTCGACCTCACCGCCCGCAGGCGCCTGGCGGCCGAGGCCTTCCAGCACACGGCGGCGTACGACGTGGCGGTGGCGAACTGGTTCGCAGGGACCGGCGGCGGAGCCGCCGACGAGCACGGCGCGGCGGCGGACGACAGCGGCTTCCCGGCCTTCGTCGGCCAGACGTACACCCGCAAGAACGTCCTGCGCTACGGCGAGAACCCGCACCAGGGCGCCGCCCGCTACGTCGACGGCACCGGCGGCCTCGCCGAGGCGGAGCAGTTGCACGGCAAGGAGATGTCGTACAACAACTTCACCGACACGGACGCCGCCCGCCGTGCCGCGTACGACCACGCCGAGCCCTGCGTGGCGATCATCAAGCACGCCAACCCGTGCGGCATCGCGATCGGCGCGGACGTCGCCGAGGCGCACCGCAAGGCGCACGCCTGCGACCCGCTGTCCGCGTTCGGCGGCGTGATCGCCGTCAACCGCCCGGTCTCCGTCGCCATGGCCGAGCAGGTCGCGGAGATCTTCACCGAGGTCGTCGTCGCGCCGGACTACGAGGACGGCGCCGTCGAGGTCCTGGCCCGCAAGAAGAACATCCGCGTGCTGCGCTGCGCGGGCGCGCCCTCCGCCCGGGTCGAGGTCAAGCCGATCGACGGGGGCGCCCTCCTCCAGGTCACCGACCGGCTCCAGGCCGAGGGCGACGACCCGGCGAACTGGACGCTGGCCGCCGGTGAGGCGCTGTCCGAGGCGGAGCTCGCGGAGCTCTCCTTCGCCTGGAAGGCCTCCCGCGCGGTGAAGTCCAACGCGATCCTGCTCGCCAAGGACGGCGCGTCGGTCGGCGTCGGCATGGGTCAGGTCAACCGCGTCGACTCCGCGAAGCTGGCGGTCGAGCGGGCGGGCGAGGAGCGGGCGCGCGGTGCGTACGCCGCGTCCGACGCGTTCTTCCCCTTCCCCGACGGCCTGGAGATCCTGCTGGACGCGGGCGTCAGGGCCGTGGTCCAGCCGGGCGGTTCGGTCCGTGACGAGCTGGTGGTGGAGGCCGCGAAGAAGGCGGGCGTGACGATGTACTTCACCGGCACGCGCCACTTCTTCCACTGACCCGCGCCGGTACCGCACGCGAAGAAGGCCGCCGACTCCCCTCGCTGAGGGGGGAGTCGGCGGCCTTCGCCGCGCCGTGGTCCGTGGCTACTTCTTGATGACGATCGTGCCGCCCGCGCGGTCGTGCCAGCCCTGGAGCTTGCCCGAGTTGTCGAAGAAGGGGGAGAGGTAGACCAGCAGCGTGCCGAGGCCGCAGAAGAGCGAGCCGACCATCGGGAGGATCCAGCGGATGAAGCCCGCACCCAGGCCGGGGGCCTGACCGGTGTTCTCCTTGACGACCTTGACGCCCAGGACCATCTTGCCGAGCGTCGCGCCCCAGATGGAGACCATCAGCCACTCGTAGAGCAGCGCGATGAGGGCGAACACGGCGATGGCGGCGAAGAAGGCCGCGACGAAACCACCGCTGATGTCGTTCACACAGCTCTGGTAGCCCGGGTCCGTGTAGGAGCCGCAGGACTCGATGCTCTTCGAGGCGCCGAAGATGCCCGCGATGCCGACGGCGGTGAAGATGCCGTAGAGGATGCCGTACGCCACCGCGTCCAGCGCACGCGCACCCAGGCGGCGACCCATGGTGGCGATTTCGACGGTGCCGAGCCCTCCGACGTTGATGTAGCCGTTGTTGGCCTGGAGGGTGCCGCCCGGCTGCTGGGGCGGGTAGCCGTAGCCCTGCTGCGGCGGGACGCCCTGCGGGGCCTGCTGCGGGTAGCCGTAACCGGGCTGGCCCTGCGGCTGCTGCGGGTAGCCGTAGCCGGGCTGCTCCTGGGGCGGCTGGGCGGGGTAGCCGTAGCCGGGCTGGCCCTGCGGGGGCTGCGGCGGCTGGCCCTGGGGCTGGCCGTAGGGGTTGTTGGGGTCGCCGAAGCTCACGTGCGATTCCTCCGTTGTCGTGCTGGGGACTGTGCGGCCCGGGCGGAGGAACGGGTACGGAAAACGAGCGGTCTGCCCCCCTGCGCCACCGCGAACTGCGCGCCACATCGTCGTATCAGTGGCTTGTTCTTGTCCAGCCAGCAGTGGGAGGTGTTGTGCAAGTGCAACGTTTGATCCCGGCCGGTGACGATCCCGGCGACCGGGCGCACCCCCGCCCGCGCGGGCACTGATTGGAACCTCCTCCCCGCATCCGCGAGGATGGGCACATGACCGCCCAGATTCTCGACGGCAAGGCCACCGCAGCCGCGATCAAGTCCGAACTCACCGGCCGCGTGGCGGCCCTGATCAGCCGGGGGGTCATCCCCGGGCTCGGCACCCTGCTGGTCGGCGACGACCCCGGCTCCAAGTGGTACGTCGCGGGCAAGCACCGCGACTGTGCCGAGGTCGGCATCGCCTCCATCCAGCGCGAACTCCCCGCCACGGCCACCCAGGAGGAGATCGAGGCCGTCGTACGGGAACTCAACGAGGACCCCGCCTGCACCGGCTACATCGTCCAACTCCCGCTTCCCGAGGGCATCGACACCAACCGCGTCCTGGAGCTGATGGACCCGGCCAAGGACGCCGACGGCCTGCACCCGATGAGCCTGGGCCGGCTCGTCATCGGCGAGACCGGCCCGCTGCCCTGCACCCCGTACGGCATCGTGCAGTTGCTGCGTCACCACGGCGTCGAGATCGCCGGGGCCCACGTCGTGGTCGTCGGCCGGGGCATCACCATCGGCCGGCCGATGCCGCTGGTGCTCACCCGCAAGTCCGAGAACGCCACGGTCACCCAGTGCCACACCGGCACCCGTGACCTCTCCCACCACCTGCGCCAGGCCGACATCGTCGTGGCCGCCGCCGGTGTCCCGCACCTGATCAAGCCCGAGGACGTCAAGCCGGGCGCGGCCGTCCTGGACGTCGGCGTCAGCCGGGACGAGAACGGCAAGATCGTCGGCGACGTCCACCCCGGTGTCGCCGAGGTCGCGGGCTGGGTCGCCCCCAACCCGGGCGGCGTGGGCCCGATGACCCGTGCCCAGTTGCTGGTCAACGTCGTTGAGGCGGCCGAGCGCGCAGCCGGCCCCGACGCGGGCTGAGCCGGAACCGTACGGGACGAAGAGGGAGCGAAGCCATGGGCGGGCAGGCCGACGACCACGACGAGCCGAACGGCGGGACCGCACCGGGCGGGACCGCGTCGGCCGGGGCGGCCCAGGGCGGGAAGGCGCGGGCCGCCGCCGCGTCGGCCGGGACGGCCCAGGACGGGGCGACGCGGTCCGCCGAGCCCGCGTCCGAACGCGAACCCGAGCCCGAGCCCGTGCCCGAGCCCGTGCCCGAACCCGGCAGCGGGCCCGGCAGCGGACCCGGATCCGCGGCCGAGCCCCACGCCAAGGGCGTCGTCAGCGCTCCGGGCCCCGACGGCCCGGTGCGCACCACCCGGCGCTTCCCCCTCCTCACCCGGGACACCGCCCGCCCCGAGGGCGGCGGCCGGGCCGCCGACCGGGACGCCCCGGCGCCGGTGCGGCAGTGGCCGCTGGTGACCGTGCTGGGCCTGACGGCGGTCGGGCTGCTGCTGGTCGCGGTCGACGCGTTCGGCATGGGCTTCCGGCTGGGCACGGTGCTGGTCGGGCTCGCCCTGGTCACCGGAGCCGTCTTCCGCTGGGTGCTGCCGGGCGTGGGCATGCTCGCGGTCCGCTCCCGGTTCACGGACATCCTGACGTACGGGACGCTCGGTCTGGTGATCATGCTGCTGGCGATGATGACGCAGCCCAAGCCGTGGTTCACGATCCCGATCCTGGAGGAGGCGGTGCGCTTCACGGTGCGCTGACCCCCGGCCGGCCCGGCGGGCCCGGCAGGCCATGGTGTGGCCCGTTTCTTTCCCCGTGCGGGAGGAAACGGGCCACAGTCGTCTCCGGGAGCCCCCCTGACGCCCCTTCGCATCATGAGCGGGGACCGCCGCGGGTAGGACTGTCCGCGTCGGGAGTCCGGGGCCCGCCGCGAAAGCACGGAGAGCACGGACGCACGCGTACGGGGTGAGGCATGGCGCGTTGGAAGACACTGCCGTCCGGGCTGGGCGAACGCGACCGCCAACTGGTCGTCCAGCTCCGCAGGCTCAAGGACCACAGCGGCCTGAGCCTGGCCGCGCTGGAGGCGAAGACCGCCAGCAGCCGTTCCTCCTGGGAGCGCTACCTCAACGGGCGCGTGCCGCCGCCGCGCGAGGCCGTCGAGGAACTGGCCCGGGTCTGCGGCAGCGACCCCACCCGCCTTCTCGTCCTGTACGACGTCGCCGCCCGCGAGCGGTGCGGCGGCCCCGGCGCGGGGGCCCGCCCCCGCCCGGACGAGTCGCCTCCGCAACCCCCGGCGGCCGAACGCCCCGCCCGCCGGCCGCGCCCCCTGCTGCTCGCCGCCCTCGGCTGCGCGCTGCTGGCCGCCTTCGCCGCCGGGTACGCCCTCGCCCTCGCCCGCACGTCGACGGGCGGCCCCGGGGGGCCGGTGACGTACGCCTACGAGGAGGGGAGGACGTACTCCTGCGCGGACGGCCGCAAGGACGGCGGGCGGTACGCCGGGCACAGCGTCACCCGGGAGAACCTGCTGATGCCCGGCGCCCGGGGGCGGGACGTCGTCGAGGCGCAGTGCCTGCTCACCGCGCACGGCTTCGACGCGGGCGCGGTCGACGGTCTCTACGGTCCCGCCGCCAAGGAGGCGGCCCGCGCCTTCCAGCAGGAGCGCGGACTGGTGCCGGACGGTCTGGTCGGCGAGCACACCTGGCGGGAGCTGCGCCGATGAGCGGTGAGGAAACGGCACCGGTCGCGGGCGGGGCCCGTGACCACCTGGCGGCGGAACTGCGTGCGCTGCGGGCCGGTACGGGGCTGAGCCTGGCCGCGCTGGCGACGCGTACGCCGTACAGCAAGTCCTCCTGGGAGCGCTACCTCAACGGCCGGAAGCCGGTGCCGAGGCGGGCCGTGGAGGCTTTGTGCACGGTCGCGGGAGAGCCGCCCGCCCGGCTGCTGGCGCTGTGGGAGCTGGCGGACGCGTCCTGGAGCGGCCGGTCGGGGGCCGCACCGGAGCCCGCGCCCGCACCCGTGTCCACGGGCACGCGGCCCGTACGGCGGAGGAAGTGGCAGCCGTACGCCCTGATGGCGGCCGGTGCGCTCGCCGGGGCCGCGGCCGTGGTCCTCGGGGTGCTCGGCCTCGGGCTGCTCGGCGCCGGCGGCCCGCAGGGGGAGGCGGGCGCGCCGGTGGGGCCGGGCCGGGCGGGCACCGCGGAGGCCGGGTGCCTGGGCGAGCGGTGCGTGGGGCGCACGCCCAAGGGGATGGGGTGCGGGCAGTCGGGGGCGGTGAAGTCCCTGGCCGAGCGGACGGCGCGGAACGGGCAGCGGCTGGAGATCCGGTACAGCAGCGTGTGCCGGGCGGTGTGGGTGCGGGCGTCGTTCCTGAAGGCCGGGGACCGGGTGGCGCTCCATCCGCCTCCCGCCGACGAAGGCGACAAAGCGCTGAAAACCGCCCCGAAGGCCATGCGGGCGGAGGCCGTGGATGTGGGGGATGCCACACATTGGGTCGTCACGCCCATGCTCGCGCCCCGCGATCCGGCGGGCGTGCGGGCCTGTCTGGAGCCCTCGGCGGGAGGCGCGCCGGAGTGTTTCACCGGCCGGTCGGCCAAAGATCGACTTACACAACTGGAGGGAACCATTCCGACGTTGGGAGGCGTCTTGGGATCCGGTGTGCCGGGACAGGGCATGAGAAAGATCTTGTTTCGGGGAAAGATGCCGCAAGACAGTTGAAGAACTGACTTGTCTGGACATAGTGGACCGCCGTGCGGGAAGGCCGGGGCTCGGGCAATCCGCACACAGCATCGGTGGGACACTGGTACGGGCGATCGGAACGGGAGCGCGCAATGGGGTGCGCCCGACTTCCGATGTGCTCCCGTGCGCTCCCGCCCCAGGAACTGACATCCTGGCTCTGCGCATCCCTCTGGGTACGCCAGGATCGAAGGGGCAAGAGCAGGGGGCCGGAACAAGAGCGCGGGGCAATTCAGGAACGTACGGGGGGACAAGGGGGAAGCTATGCCTCGTTGGAAAGCGCTGCCGGAGGGACTCGACCCGCAGGTCAGGGAGTTCGCGAACCAGTTGCGTCGGCTCGTCGACCGCAGCGGTCTGAGCGTGGCCGCGGTCGCGGACCGCACCGGGTACAGCAAGACGTCCTGGGAGCGCTATCTCAATGGACGGCTGCTCGCGCCCAAGGGCGCGGTCGTCGCGCTCTCCGAGGTGACCGGGACCAACCCCGTGCACCTCACCACCATGTGGGAGCTCGCGGAGCGCGCCTGGAGCCGCTCCGAGATGCGCCACGACATGACGATGGAGGCCATCCGGATCTCCCAGGCGCGGGCCGCCCTGGGCGAGTTCGGCGCGCCCGCGTCGCAGAACGCCAAGTCGCGCAAGGCGGGCACCACCTCGACGCCGCCGGCACGTCCGGGATTGGCGCGTCCGGGTTCCGCTTCCGGCCCCGGCCGGGCGTCGGACCCGGCGCTGACCGACACCGGCCAGCAGCGTCGTGCGGCCCGGCCGAACACCGACGCGTTCGACATGACGACGAACCTGAAGATCCCGAGCGAGCTCGCGGCGCGCACCGGGTCGGGTCCGGCGGCCCGTACCGGCCAAGGGCCCTCGGCTGCCGGGCGCACCGCGCCGAGCCGTCCCGCGCCGGGCCGCCCGGAGCACGAGCGCGGTTACGCGAGTGACTTCGAGCGTGGCTTCAGCCAGGGCCAGAGCTACAACAGCCCGTCCGCCTCGACGGCGTCCTCGGCTCCTTCGGCGCGTTCCGCTTCGGGCGGCGCGGGCGGTTACGACCGTCCCTCGGGGCCGCCCGGTCCCGGGCGTCCCGGCACGCCGCCGCCGAACTCGGCGCCGGACCGCCGGCGTCAGCGCCGCAAGCTGACGATGTTCCTGGCGGGCGTCGTCGGCGCGCTGCTGGTCATCGTGGCCGCGGTGCTGCTGACCGGCGGCGACGACAAGGACAAGAAGCCGACCGCGGGCGACACCCCGGCGGTCTCGCAGACCAAGGAGCCCGCTCCGAAGCTGCCTGCCGGCGTGAAGTGCAACGGCAAGGCCTGCGACGGCAAGGACCCCGAGGCGATGGGCTGCGGCGGCGAGTACGCCGTCACGTCCGCGCGCGGCACGGTCGGCGCGGCCCGCATCGAGGTCCGCTACAGCAAGACCTGCGGCGCGGCCTGGGCCCGTATCACCGGAGCGGGCGGCGGCGACAAGGTGACGGTCTCCTCCGACACCTCGGCGGCCGGCCGCAACGGCGTGGTCGGCGCGGCGGCCACCGACGCGTACACCGCCATGGTCGAGGCGGCCACGGCGGACGAGGCGCGCGCCTGCGCGACGCTGAAGACCGGCAAGAAGGGCTGCACCACCGCCGAGTAGAAAATTCTGGAACAGGGCGCATGTCCGCCGTCCCCCGGGGCAGGCGGACGTCATCCCCCCCACGGGTGATGCCACCCGAGACGGCCGTCCGCGCTTCCCCCCCCTCTGCGCGGGCGGCCGTCGGCGTTCCCGCCGTTCTCGTGCGCACGCGTGCGCCGGGACCCGTACGCCCACGGGGTGTGCCCCGTCCCACACGGGCCCGGGGATACGGCCCGTCCGAGGCGCGATAGCCTGGCGCCGGACATCTCTCCACATCGAGATATCCCGCACACCAGGGGCAGGGACCCCCCGCCACTTCGCTTGCCTTACGGAGACCGCCATGACCCGCACTCCCGTGAATGTCACCGTCACCGGCGCGGCCGGACAGATCGGCTACGCGCTGCTCTTCCGCATCGCCTCCGGTCACCTGCTCGGCCAGGACGTGCCGGTCAAGCTGCGTCTCCTGGAGATCCCGCAGGGCCTGAAGGCCGCTGAGGGCACCGCCATGGAGCTCGACGACTGCGCCTTCCCGCTGCTCCAGGGCATCGAGATCACGGACGACCCGAACGTCGGCTTCGACGGCGCGAACGTCGCCCTCCTCGTCGGCGCCCGCCCCCGCACCAAGGGCATGGAGCGCGGCGACCTGCTCTCGGCCAACGGCGGCATCTTCAAGCCGCAGGGCAAGGCCATCAACGACAACGCCGCGGACGACATCCGCGTCCTGGTCGTCGGCAACCCGGCCAACACCAACGCCCTGATCGCGCAGGCCGCCGCCCCGGACGTGCCCGCGGAGCGCTTCACCGCGATGACCCGCCTGGACCACAACCGCGCGCTCTCGCAGCTCTCGAAGAAGACCGGCACCCCGGTCTCCGAGCTGAAGAAGCTCACGATCTGGGGCAACCACTCCGCCACCCAGTACCCGGACATCTTCCACGCGGAGGTCGCGGGGAAGAACGCCGCCGAGGTCGTCAACGACGAGCAGTGGCTGGCCGACACCTTCATCCCGACCGTCGCCAAGCGCGGCGCGGCGATCATCGAGGCCCGGGGTGCGTCCTCGGCGGCCTCGGCCGCCAACGCCGCCATCGACCACGTCCACACCTGGGTCAACGGCACGGCCGCGGGCGACTGGACCTCGATGGGCATCCCGTCGGACGGCTCCTACGGCGTCCCCGAGGGCCTCATCTCCTCCTTCCCGGTCACCTGCAAGGACGGCAAGTACGAGATCGTCCAGGGCCTGGAGATCAACGACTTCTCCCGCGCCCGGATCGACGCCTCGGTCCAGGAGCTCAAGGAAGAGCGCGACGCGGTGCGCGAGCTCGGCCTGATCTGAGACACCTTCGGGCAACCCTCCCGAAAAGCCCCCGGCGGTCCGACCGCCGGGGGCTTTCTCGTGTGCTCCGGCACCCGTAGCTGTTGTGCACCTGCGCTCGAATGTAGTACTTCTTATACATGAGCGAGCAGGTGCACAACAGAATCGCCGTGGTGCGGGCCGAGCGGAAAGTCTCTCGGCAGGCCCTCGCCGAAGCGGTCGGCGTCCACTACCAGACCATCGGCTACATCGAGCGCGGGCAGTACAACCCCAGCCTCGACCTGGCCCTGAGGGTCGCCGCGTTCTTCGAACTGCCGGTGGAGGCGCTGTTCTCGCTGGAGCCGTTCGGCTCGCTCACGCACGAGGTCTACGGGAGGAAGGCACAGTCATGAACGCGACCGCCAGCAAGAGGATGACGGGATACGACCGGCGCATGCGGGCCCTGATGAACGACCCCAGGGGCCGCGTCCTCAGCGCCACGAAGGGCCGCCGCCGGGCCGCCGTCGCCGCGAGCGTGACCCTGACCGTGGCCGATGTCGCCCTCGTCGTGCAGGTGTTCGCGTACGACCAGCGGTGGGCCGTCTTCGCCCTGATTCCCGTCACCCTCCTCTGGTGCCTGGCCGCCGGCGTCCTCAACGGCGCCACCGCCGGGCTCTTCGAACTCCGCGCCCGCGCCCTGGACGAGCGCCAGCTCATGGAACGCGAGCGGGCCCGCGCGACGGCGCACCGGATGACGGGAGCGCTGGTCATCGGCGCGGCCGCCGGGCTCTGGCTGGCGGCCTGGGCCTCCGACGGCCAACTGACCAGGGCGTACGTCGCCCCGCTGCTCGTCGGCGTGTTCGTCCTGCTCTGGATGATGCCGCTGTGGGTGGCGGGCCTCCAGGTCCAGGACACCCCCGCCGACGACTTCGAGGACGACGCGGTCCCCTCGTACTGACGCCGGGCACGAGCTGTCCCGATCACGGTCGGCGGATCTACCATGACCCTCCGTCCGCAGGGGAGTTCAGACGGCCGAGGGGGAGCGGGGCATGGTGCAGGACGATGAACGCACGCACCCGGGCCCGGTGGGGGAGGCGGGCGACTCCGGTGGCCCGGCGGTCCGTTCGGCGTTCAGTACCGGGAAGGCCGGGCCGCGGCTGCGGCTCACCCCGGTCAACGTTCTTCTGGTGGTGCTCGGCCTGGTGATCGGGATCGGTACGGGATGGCTCGTCCAGGACCGGCCGGCCGGGGCCCCGCAGCCGCCTCCGGCCCCCCGGGCGGCGCCGGGACCCGGTTCACCGGCGCGAGCCACCGGTGCGTCTCCCCGGCCCTCCCCGCCCGCCCTCCCCGCCGACTTCGCGGTCGTCCGGGACGCCTCCGGGGTGACCCTCGCCGTGCCCAGCGGCTGGCGGCGGGACGTGGGAGCCTCCGTCCACTACCGCTCGCCCTCGTCCCCGTACAGCCGCTTCCTCCAGTTCTGGCCCCTGCCGGACTCCCGTATGAGCGCGACCCGCGCCCTGCGCGTCACGGTCGCCGCCCAGCGCCACTACCCGCGCTTCGAAGTGCACTCCCTGCACCCCACCACCAAGGGCGCCGCCGAGCTCGTCCACTCGTACGACAGCCTGCGCACGGGCCGCCGGCTCACCCTCGTCCAGCGGGTCTTCCCCGCCGCCGACGGCAGGCGTTACGCGTTCGCGGTGGTCGGCCCGGCCGGGGAGTGGCCCCGGCAGCGGAACACCCTGGAGGCGGCCCTGCGCCATTTCGAGCCCGTGCGGGACACGCCGTAGGCGACGCCGTGGCCGTCCGGTTGCTCAGGAAACGATCAAGTGTGGGTTGGCGGGGTCCCGGTCGTGGAAGCAGGGGGGTGACCGCATTCATCCAATCGGGGGTGCTCCCATGGCCACACTCTTCGACAAGCGCGAGCTGCACGTCATCGCGCTCAGCGACCGCGACGCCCTGCTCGGGCTGCTGAGGGACGCCCTCGACGCCACCGGGGCCGATGACGCCGAGCGGCCGGGGCTGGAGCGGGCGGTCGCGCTCGTGGCCGGCGCGCCCGAGACCCCGCAGGCCGAGATGCGCGGGCGGTGGGCCCGGGAACGCATCGAAGCGGCCGGGGTGAAGGCCGAGGCGGACTCCGTGCGGGCCATCAAGGCGCTGCGCAAGGCCGAGCCCCAACTGGGTCTGTACGAGGCACTGATCCTGACGAAGGAGGCGGCGGCCGCCGGGGGACGCTGAGGGGAGGGGCTGCTTCCGGCCCCGGCGGGCCCTGTGCCGCCCGGGTCGCGTCCGCGTCCGATCAGGACTTCCGGCCCGGCCGAAAGTGACTCATGGCACTTTCGGCCGGGTAAACGGCATGCTTTCGGCCGCCCGGGGGAGGGGTCCCGCCGCCAGTGCTCCTGGACTGGCAGGGACCAGCCCTCTGGTCCTTTCGGTAACGGAAGGCGAAAGCGTCGTGTCGGCAGAAAAGACCATCCATGTGGGCGGGGAGTGGCGGGCAGCCCTCTCCGGCGCCACGCGCGAGATCCTCGACCCCGCGGACGCGAAGCCGTTCGCCGTGGTCGCCGAGGGCGGCGCGGAGGACGTCGACGCAGCGGTCGCCGCCGCGAGCGAGGCCTTCGCGGGCGGGCAGGGCGTCTGGCCGCAGACGCCCACCGCCGAGCGTGCCGCGCTGCTGCGCCGGGTCGCCGACCTCCTCCAGCGGGACCGCGAGGAGCTGGGGCGGCTGGAGGCGCGGGACGCCGGAAAGACCGTGGAGGAGGGGCGCGTCGACATCGACTGCGTCACGGACGCCTTCCGGTACTTCGCCGACCTGGTGGTCGGGGAGGGGGCCGGACGCGTCGTGGACGCCGGGTCCGCCGAGATCCACAGCGTCGTGGTGCACGAGCCGGTGGGTGTGTGCGCGCTGATCACGCCGTGGAACTATCCGCTTTTGCAGGCGAGTTGGAAGATCGCGCCCGCGCTGGCCGCCGGCAACACGTTCGTCGTCAAGCCGAGCGAGATCACCCCCATGACCACCGTCGCGCTCGTCGCGCTGCTGGTGGAGGCGGGGCTGCCGGCGGGGGTGGCGAACGTTGTCACCGGGCCCGGGGCCTCGGTCGGGGCGCGGATGGCCGAGCACCCGGAGGTGGACCTGGTGTCGTTCACGGGTGGACTGGTGAGCGGTACGAAGGTCATGCAGGCCGCCGCCGAGACCGTCAAGAAGGTCGCCCTGGAGCTGGGCGGGAAGAACCCGAACGTCGTCTTCGCGGACGCGTGCGCGACGGAGGAGGGCTTCGACACGGCGGTCGACCAGGCGCTGAACGCCGCCTTCATCCACAGCGGGCAGGTCTGTTCCGCCGGATCGCGGCTCATCGTGGAGGAGTCCGTGCGGGAACGGTTCGTCGCCGAGCTGGCGCGGCGGGCCGACCGGATCCGGATCGGGCGGGGGACCGAGAAGGGCGTCGAGTGCGGACCGCTGGTGTCCGCCGCGCAGTTGGAGAAGACCGAGTACTACGTCGCCGCCGCGCTGGAGGAGGGCGCCGTGCTGCGGGCCGGCGGGTGGCGGCCCGAGGGGGACGGGTACGAGGGGTACTTCTACCGGCCGACCGTCCTGGACGGCTGCCACCGGGAGATGCGGGTCGTACGGGAGGAGACCTTCGGGCCGATCCTCACCGTGGAGGGCTTCACCACGGAGGCGGAGGCGATCGCCCTCGCCAACGACACCGAGTACGGGCTCGCGGGCGGGGTGTGGACCGCCGACGCCGGGCGGGCGCGGCGGGTGGCGGCGAAGCTGCGGCACGGGACGGTGTGGATCAACGACTTCCACCCGTATCTGCCGCAGGCGGAGTGGGGGGGATTCGGGAAGTCGGGGGTGGGACGGGAGCTGGGGCCGGCCGGGTTGGCGGAGTACCGGGAGTCCAAGCACGTTTATCAGAACTTGAATCCGGCGCCGGTCCGCTGGTTCTCCGGCTGATCCCGGGTCCGGACTCGGCGGGTCCTGCCGCCCCGTCACTTCCCCTCCGCCCCCCTCGGGCTTCGCAGCCGCCCCGTTCCCTTGGGCGACGGGGCCGCCCCGAGGGGGCGAGGGGGGCGGCCCCTCCCGCTTCCGGCCCCGCCCGGAGCGGCCCCGGCCGGGCCCTGTTCCGGACGGCCGTCCAGCAGGGGACCGGCACCGTCCGTACCGGAAAGGCAGGTCCCCAGCCCCGCCCCTTCACCTGAACCCGCGGGGGCTGCACGGTTCCCGTGCGGGTGCGTCGTGGCTGGTCGCGCAGTTCCCCGCGCCCCTGACGGGGGCACGGAAAGAGCGCCCGCGCGGCGGAGCCGCAGATCGAGCACAGCCCCGCGCCCCTGACGGGGCACGGAAAGAGCGCCCGCGCGCCCGAGCCGCAGATCGAGCACAGCCCCGTACGGCGGCCCGTGCGTCGCCCCGTACCCATTACGCGACAGAACCTTCGCCAGAAGAGGAGCAGCACCACATGCCCGAGCCCATCCACGAATACGACTACGTCGTCATCGGCGGCGGCACCGCCGGATCCGTGATCGCCTCCCGTCTGACCGAGGACCCCGCCGTCCGCGTCGCCGTCATCGAGGGCGGCCCCTCCGACGTGGACCGCCCCGAAGTCCTCACCCTGCGCCGCTGGATGGGCCTGCTGGGAGGTGAGCTGGACTACGACTACCCCACCACCGAGCAGCCCCGCGGCAACTCCCACATCCGGCACAGCCGGGCCCGCGTCCTCGGCGGGTGCTCCTCGCACAACACGCTGATCGCGTTCAAGCCGCTGCCCAGCGACTGGGACGAGTGGGAGGCCAACGGCGCCGAAGGATGGGGGGCCGCCGCCATGGACCCGTACTTCGCCAAGCTGCGCAACAACATCGTCCCGGTCGACGAGGCGGACCGCAACGCCATCGCCCGCGACTTCGTCGACGCCGCCCAGGACGCCCTCGGCGTCCCCCGCGTCGAGAGCTTCAACAAGGAGCCCTTCGACGACGGCGTCGGTTTCTTCGACCTCGCCTACCACCCCGAGGACAACAAGCGCTCGTCGGCGTCGGTGGCCTACCTCCACCCCTTCCTGGACCGCCCGAACCTGCACCTCATGCTGGAGACCTGGGCGTACGGGCTGGAGCTCGACGGCACCCGGGCGCGCGGCGTCCGCGTCCGCACCGGGAGCGGCGAGGAGGTCCTCGTACGGGCGAAGCGCGAAGTCCTGGTCTGCGCCGGTGCGGTGGACACGCCGCGGCTGCTGATGCACTCCGGGATCGGCCCGGCCGCCGACCTCGAAGCGCTCGGCATACCCGTCGCCGTCGACCTCCCCGGCGTCGGCGAGAACCTCCTCGACCACCCCGAGTCGGTCATCGTGTGGGAGACCCACGGGCCGATCCCCGAGAACTCGGCGATGGACTCGGACGCGGGACTGTTCGTGCGGCGGGACCCCGGGCACGCGGGCCCGGACCTGATGTTCCACTTCTACCAGATCCCGTTCACCGACAACCCGGAGCGGCTCGGCTACGAACGCCCCGCGCACGGCGTGTCGATGACCCCCAACATCCCCAAGCCGCGCAGCCGCGGCCGCCTCTACCTCACCAGCGCCGACCCGGCCGTGAAGCCCGCGCTCGACTTCCGGTACTTCACCGACGCGGACGACTACGACGGCCGCACCCTCGTCGACGGCATCAGGATCGCCCGCGAGATCGCCAAGTCCGCTCCGCTGGCGGGGTGGTTGAAGCGCGAGGTCTGCCCGGGCCCGGAGATCACCTCCGACGAGGAGCTGAGCGAGTACGCGCGCAAGGTCGCGCACACGGTCTACCACCCGGCCGGCACCTGCCGGATGGGCGCGGCGGACGACCGGCTCGCCGTCGTCACGCCCGACTTGAGGATCAAGGGACTCGACGGCATCCGCATCGCCGACGCGTCCGTCTTCCCGACCATGACCGCCGTCAACCCGATGATCGGCGTCCTGATGGTCGGCGAGAAGTGCGCAGAGCTGCTGCTGGCCGACGCCGCGCAGCAGCAACCGACCATCTCCGGAGGTGCCGCGTAATGAGGACGACTCCCGCCATGACGACCACCGAGCCCCCGAGCGACGCCGCCGAGCACGTCTTCTCCGTACGGAACCTCTGGAAGGTCTTCGGCCCCAAGGCCGACAGGATCCCCGGCGACCAGGACCTCACCGGTCTCTCCGTCGCCGAACTGCGCGAACGCACCGGCTGCACCGCCGCCGTCCGCGACGTCTCCTTCGACGTGCGGAAGGGCGAGGTCTTCGTCGTCATGGGGCTGTCCGGCTCCGGGAAGTCGACGCTCGTGCGCTGTCTGACCCGGCTCGTCGAGCCCACCTCCGGCAGCCTCGCCATCGACGGCGAGGACGTCCTGTCCATGGACAAGAGCCGGCTGCGCGAACTCCGCAGGCACCGCGCCGCCATGGTCTTCCAGCACTTCGGGCTGCTGCCGCACCGCACGGTCCTCGACAACGTCGCGTACGGGCTGGAAGTGCAGGGCGTGGGCAGGGCCGAACGGCGCGCCAGGGCCGCCGAGGTCGTCGGCAAGGTCGGCCTGGACGGGCTGGAGGACCGCCGCCCCGGCCAGCTCTCCGGCGGCCAGCAGCAGCGCGTCGGCCTGGCCCGCGCGCTCGCGGTCGATCCCGAGGTCCTGCTGTTCGACGAGCCGTTCAGCGCGCTGGACCCGCTCATCCGGCGCGACATGCAGGAGGAGGTCGTCCGCCTCCATGAGGAGGAGGGCCGCACGATGGTCTTCATCACCCACGACCTCAACGAGGCCCTGCGGCTGGGCGACCGCATCGCCCTGATGCGGGACGGCGAGATCGTCCAGCTCGGCACGCCCGAGGAGATCGTCGGCTCCCCGGCCGACGACTACGTGCGGGACTTCGTCCGCGACGTGCCCCGCGAGCAGGTCCTCACCGTCGCCTCCGCGATGCGCGCCCCGCAGGCGGGCGACGCCGAGTCCGGCCCGGCGGTGTCCCCGTCCGCCCCCGTCTCCCAGGCCATCGAGGCCCTGGTCCGCACGGGCGAGCCCACGGCCCGCGTGATGTCCGACGGCCGCCTCCTGGGCGTCGTCGACCGGGCCTGCCTCCTCGCGGTGGTCGCCGGAACCCTGGCGGTGACCGCCTGATGAGGTACGCCAGTACGTTCCCCGCGCCCCGCGCGGACCGCCGCGCCGCCCGCCGCCCGGGGGCCCGTGCCGCCCGGCCCGGCGCCGTCCGCCCCCGTACCGGCGAGGTGACCGCGTGAGTGCCGTGACCACCGCCTCCGCCCCGCCGAAGCCCCGCGGCCGGCGGGCCGGCCTGCGGGAGCGCCTGGCCCGCCGGCCCGCCCTCCGCAAGCTCGGCGTGCTCCTCGTGCTCGCCGCCGTCGCGGTCCCCGTGCTGCACGCCCGCTGGGCGTCCGGCACCTGGCCGGCCCCCCTCACCGTCGACCTCACCGCACCCCTGGGCGAGGTCAGCGACTGGATCATTGACAACCGCGACGGCCACCCCCTCTTCCTGTACTTCTTCGGCCACGTCTCCCACGCGGTCGTCCTCTGCGTCCGGGCCGTCTACCTGGTCCTCCTCGCCCTCGGCTGGGCCGGCACCACCGCCGTCGCCGCGCTGATCGCCTGGCGTGCCGCCGGGGTGCGGCTCGCGGCCGGCACCCTCGTGTCGCTGGCCGCCTGCGGGCTGCTCGGCATGTGGGTGCCGACCATGCAGACCCTCGCGCTGATGGCCGTCGCCGTCGCCGCCTCGGTGCTCCTGGGCGCGTTCCTGGGCCTCGCCGCCGGTCTCTCGGACCGCACGTTCCGCGTCCTGCGGCCGGTCCTGGACACCATGCAGGTGCTCCCGGCCTTCGCGTACCTCCTCCCCGTGGTGCTGGTCTTCGGCATCGGCGTCCCGGCCGCCGTCCTGGCGACCGTCGTGTACGCGGCTCCGCCGATGGCCCGGCTCACCGCGCTCGGCCTGCGCGACGCCGACAAGGGCGTCCTGGAAGCGGTCGAGTCCCTCGGCGCGACCGCCCGCCAGCGCCTCCTCACCGCCCGCCTCCCCCTCGCCCGCAAGCAGCTCCTGCTCGGCCTCAACCAGACGATCATGATGGCGCTGTCCATGGCCGTCATCGCGTCCGTCATCGGCGCCGCCGGTCTCGGCGACCGCGTCTACCAGGCGCTCGCCTCCGTCGACGTCGGCCAGGCGCTGGCCGCCGGTCTCCCGATCGTGCTGATCGCGATCGTCCTCGACCGGGTCACCGCGGCCGCCGGCTCCGGCGAGCGCGGGGCGGGCCGGTCCTGGCTCCCGGCGGCCCTCGGCCTCGCCGTCGCCGCGGCCGTCGCCGTCGCCGGCCGGCTCGCGGGCTCGCTCCTGTGGCCCGAGGGCTGGTCCGTCGAGATCGCCCCAACCGTCAACAGGGCCGTCGGCTGGATGACCGACCACCTCTACTCGGGCGTCCCCGTCATCGGCGGCACCGCCGACTGGGCCGGCCACTTCACCTCCTGGATCCTCGACCCGATCCGCTCGGGCCTCACGGCCCTGCCCTGGTACGCGGTCCTGTTCCTGGTCGCCGCCCTCGCCTGGCTGATCGGCACCTGGAAGTCGGCGCTGACCGCGACGCTCGCGACGGCCGCGATCGGCGTCCTGGGCGTGTGGAAGCCGTCCATGGACACGCTCTCCCAGGTCCTCGCGGCCGTCGCCGTCACCCTGGTCATCGGCTTCGCGATCGGCGTCGCGGCGGCCCGCAGCCGCCGCCTGGAGCGCGTGCTGCGCCCCGTCCTGGACGTGATGCAGACGATGCCGCAGTTCGTCTACCTCATCCCCGTCGTCGCCCTGTTCGGCGTGGGCCGCGCCCCGGCCGCGGTGGCCGCCGTCGTCTACGCGCTGCCGGCCGTCGTGCGCATCACCACCCAGGGCCTCCAGCAGGTCTCCCCTGCGGCCCTGGAAGCCGCTCGCTCGCTCGGCGCGACCGGCGGCCAGCAGCTCCGCCAGGTCCAACTGCCGCTCGCCCGGCCGTCCCTGCTCCTCGCCGTGAACCAGGGCGTCGTCCTGGTCCTCGCCGTCGTCATCATCGGCGGCCTGGTCGGCGGCGGCGCCCTCGGTTACGACGTGGTGTTCGGCCTCGCCCAGGGCGACCTGGCCACCGGCCTCAAGGCGGGCGCGGCCATCGTCTGCCTCGGCCTGATGCTCGACCGGGTGACCCAGCCCTCGCGGGCCGCCCGCAAGGAGGACGCGTGATGAACCGTCGTACGGCAGTCAAGGCCACCGCGCTCGGTCTCGGCGCACTGCTCCTCACCGGCTGCGGCGCGGCCGACATGACCCAGCAGGCGTCCCCGTACGCGAACGCGGCGGGCGCGAGGACGGTCACCCTCTCCGTCCAGTCCTGGGTCGGCGCCCAGGCGGACGTCGCCGTCGCCAAGCTGATCCTGGAACGCGAACTCGGCTACCGCGTCGACACCGTCCAGGTCGACGAGGTCCCCGCGTGGGACGCCCTCAGCCAGGGCCGGGTCGACATGATCATGGAGGACTGGGGCCACCCGGAACAGGAGGCCCGCTACGTCAAGGAGAAGAAGACCATCGTCCCGGCGGGCGGCGTCGGGGTGACCGGCCACATCGGCTGGTTCGTCCCCAAGTACTTCGCCGACGCGCACCCGGACGTCACGGACTGGCGCAACCTCAACAAGTACGCCTCGTACTTCAAGACCCCGGAGAGCGGCGGCAAGGGCCAACTGCTGGACGGCTCCCCGTCCTACGTCACCAACGACAAGGCCCTCGTCGACAACCTGAAACTCGACTACCAGGTCGTCTTCTCCGGTTCCGAGGCCGCCCAGATCACCCAGATCCAGCGCTTCGCGAAGGAGAAGAAGCCCTTCCTGACCTACTGGTACCAGCCCCAGTGGCTGTTCGAGCAGGTCCCGATGGTGGAGGTCGAGCTCCCCGCGTACTCGCAGGAGTGCGCGGCGAAGGCTCCGCAGGACATCGACTGCGCCTACCCGACCACTCCGCTCGCGAAGTACATGAACGCCGACTTCGCGAAGAAGGGCGGCAGGGCCGCGGCCTTCCTCAAGAACTTCAAGTGGAACGCGGAGCAGCAGAACCAGGTCTCCCTGATGATCGCCGACCAGAAGCTCTCCCCCGAGGAAGCGGCGGAGAAGTGGGTCGCCGCCAACGAGTCCACCTGGCGCGCCTGGCTTCCCGAGTGACCGCCGCCGCCCGGCAGACGGACGTGTACGCGGACGAGGTCCCGTGGCAGGATCGCGGGATGCTACGACTGACTGATTTCATCATCGACTGCCCGGACACGATGAAGCTGGCCGCGTTCTACTCCGAGGTGACGGGGCGTCCGGTGAAGGAGGACAGCTCCGAGGAGTGGGCCGGCATCCGGTTCGGCGAGATCGAGCTGGCGTTCATCCGGGTGGACGGCCACCGGGCTCCGCAGTGGCCCGACGACGAGCACCCCAAGCAGTTCCACCTCGACTTCGAGGTGGACGACATCGAGGCCGAGCAGCGCCGCGTCCTGGACCTCGGCGCGACGCTGCGGCAGGACTTCATCGGCCCCGAGGGCTACGGCTGGCGGATCTACACCGACCCGGCCGGTCACCCCTTCTGCCTGTGCCGCAACAAGGGCGTCGTCTGGACCGAAGAAGGCCCGGTCTGGCCCTCGCTCGGCTGAAATCCCGGGCCCCGACGGCGCACCGGGGCGGGCCGCTCGGGGCCCCGCCCCCGCGTGCGGACCCGCCCCCGGCGCGCTGTCGCCGGGGGCGGGCCCGTCCGGTCAGTGCGATCCCGGCTCGTAGTGGCCCGGCACCATCCGCGTGGACACCGCGAACCGGTTCCACGCATTGATCGTGTTGACCGCCGCGATCAGGTGGGCCAGCTCCACCTCGTCGAAGTGCTTCGCCGCCCGCTCGTACACCTCGTCCGGCACGAACCCGTCCGTCAGGACCGTGATCGCCTCCGTCAGCTCGATCGCCGCGATCTCCTTCGCCGTGTAGAAGTGCCGCGACTCCTCCCAGGCGGAGAGCTGCACGATCCGCTCCACCCGCTCGCCCGCCGCCAGGGCGTCCTTGGTGTGCATGTCCAGGCAGAAGGCGCAGTGGTTGAGCTGCGAGGCGCGGATCTTCACGAGTTCCGCGAGCACCGGGTCCAGGTGCTTCCCGGCGGCCTTGTCCAGTTGGCGCATCGCCCTGAAGACGTCGGGGGCGTGGTCCGTCCAGTTCATCCGGGGCGTGTGCTCGGGGACGTGGGGGGCGTTCGGCGTGCTGTCGTTCTCGCTCATGACCGTCAGGCTAGGGGACCGGCGAGGCCGGCGGCACGGTGCAATCCGGCGACCGGATCATGGGCCAATCGCGGCGGCCCGGAATGAATTCACGGACTTCCGGCCCGCCGTGCGGGGGATTCCCGGGAAATCATGGAGGCATTCTAGGGGGTCCCTGTCGAGGTTCGGTCAAGGTCTGTTCATGGGGTAAGTGGAGTCGGTTTTCGGAAACCGGCCGAGGGGTGTGATTCCCGCACGCAGGCCGCTGACCTGCTGCTTTGTGAGGCTGATCGGTGAAGTGGGGGAGTGTTCCTGCCAGATGGGAGAGTGGCCCTTGTTGGCCGTCAATTCCTTGTCCTAATGTTCTGGCAGCGGAACGGGAGGCCCTGAAAAGGGAAATCCGGACCGAATCGACAAAGGAAAGAAGGAGGTGACAACAATGGCCTTTGACATCGAGATCATCGAGGACGCCGTGGTGCTGCTGCACCACCCGAGCACCTGAGGGTGCCCGCCTGAGGCCACCTTCGGGTGAAGCGCTCAGGGGAAACACAGATGTCCGGCTGCGGTGCGAGCAGTGCATCGCAGTCGGACATCGTGGTGAGCGCGCGGCGGCAGCGACCCGCCCGTGCGCTCGTGCACACGCATGTGCAGATACCGCTGGCTTCACGGTAACGCCGGGCACCGCTCCCCGCGAGAGGGAAAGACGTTGAAGATTCGCCGTCGCGCGCAACTGATCTGCCGCTGGGTCCCCGAGGGCCTGGAGGTCGGCGTGCCCGGGCGCCGCCAGTGGGTCCGGCTCTCACCCGAACTGCGCGAGATCCTGGAGCGGGCCGGCGAAGGCGTCGGAACGGACGAACTCGCCGCCGCGTTCGGCGAGGAGAACGCCCCCCAACTACGCGCCGCACTGGACAAGTTGACCGCCATCGGCCTCCTGGTTCCGGCCGATTCCGAAGTGCGGCCCGCGCCGCTCTGGGAGCGCTGGGGCGGCGTCGCCGAGCGCTTCCACGTCGAAGGCCGCGACGCGGACTACCTGGTCGAGTCCCCCCGCAGGGGAGAGGTGGCCGGGGAGATCGTGGCCGAGGGCGGCATGCCCGACGCGTTCAAGGAGTACCCCGGCCGTCCCGTCGTGCCGCTGCCCCGGCGGCCGCTGCCGCTGCACGGCACGGTCGACGACGTCTTCGCCGCGCGCCGCACCCATCGGCTCTTCACCGAGGACCCGGTCGGCATCGACCAGTTGAGCACCCTGCTGTTCCACGGCTTCGGCCCGCACCGGTTCCTCGACGGCGGCCCCTTCGGCGTGCAGCAGGCCCGGGTCAGCTCCTCCGCGGGTGGACGGCACGAGGTGGAGGCGTACCTCGTCGCGCACAACGTGACCGGCGTCGCCCCCGGCCTCTACCACTACTCCGCCGCCCGGCACGTCCTGGAACTCCTCGACGCCGATGTGCGCCGGGAACAGGTCGAGGAGCTGACGTACCGCCAAGAGGCGTCGTACCGTGGGGCGTTCACCATTTTCACCACCGCCGTGGCGAACCGGCTGGCGTGGAAGTACCGGCACCCGCGCGCCTACCGGCTGTGGATGTACGACGCCGGACACTACGGGCAGACGTTCGCGCTGGCCGCGACCGCGCTCGGACTGGGCCCCTTCCAGACGGTGGCCTTCGAGGACAGCGCGGTCGAGCGGCTCCTCGGCGTCGACCCGGACGAGGAGTTCGCCGTGTACCTGCTCGCCGCCGGCGTCCCGCGGGAGGCCGGCCCGCTCCTGCCGTCGGACTTCGCGCACCCGCGGCCGGCCGCCCTGCGCTGAAAACCGGGCTCCGGGCCCCCCGGACCCGTACCCCGCACGCCCCAACCCGCCCCCTGGTCCGCCCGCGCCGAGACCGGCAGGAGATCGCCATGGCCCTGAAACGCTGCGTCGCCGTCACCCCGCACGAATTCCGCAAGGCGGTCTTCGGGAACCACCATCTGCACACCCGTGCCGAGGAACTGGCCGAGGGCTTCACCGACCTGTTCTCCCCGGACGCGCTGGAGGACCTGCTCTCGGGCGGCATGCGGCTGTCGTCCCTGCGGCTGGTGCGCGACGGCGTCGAGTGCCCCGTCGACACGGGGGCGGTGCCGGAGTCCGGCGACGCCCCCGGCGCCCCGCCGTTTCCGCACACCGACGCGATCCGGGCCGGGCTGGCCGCGGGACAGACCCTCATCGTCCGCTCGCTGCACCGCTTCCACGCGCCGCTGCGGCGCTTCGCCCACGCGTTGTCCGCCGAGCTCGGGCACCCGGTCAAGATCAACGCCTTCCTCACCCCGCCCGGCTCCCAGGGCGTGGACCTGCACTTCGACATCCAGGACGTCCTGGTCCTCCAGGTGGCGGGCGAGAAGCGCTGGGTCCTGCGCACCCGGCCGGTCCGCGACCCGCTGCCCGCGCAGGCCTGGTTCGACATCCCCGAGCACCGCCGCGCGGAACTGCGCGCCGCCTCCGAACCGCTCGACGACCTGACGCTGCGCCCGGGGGACACCCTCTACCTGCCGCGCGGCACCATGCACTCGCCGGTGGCCCTGGACACGCTGTCCATCCACCTCACCGTCGCCGTCACCCGGCTGACCCGGCACGACCTGCTCGCCGAACTGGTGCGCCGGGCCGCCGAGGACGAGTGGCTGCGGGCCGGCGTCGAACCCGACGACTGGGCCGAGGACCCCGAGCAGGCCCGTGCGTTCCTCGGCCGGGCCGTCGAGCGCCTCGGGGAGTTCGCGCGCGGCGACGACCCGCGGGAACTGCTGTGGGACGTACGCAGGAAGGCCTTCAGGGAGCAGACGCCCGAACCGGTTCCGGTGCTGCCCGGCGGTCCGGCCGCCGGCCACCGGCTGCGCGAGGGCGTCCACTTCCGGCTCCGCGGCGAGTCCGCGGACGGCGTCGAACTCCTGGTGGGACCGCGCCGGGTCCGGCTGCCCCGGCCCGTCGCCCCCGTCCTGGAGACGCTGCGGTACGACCCGGCCCTCGACGGGAGCAGGCTCGTCGCCGAACTCGGCGAGGAGGTCGCCCGGAAGGTGACGGCCGCCCTCGTCGCGATGGGACTGCTGGTCCCGGTACCACCCGCATAGACAGACGCAGAAGGAGAACCATGACCGAGGACACCGCGCGCCCGGACCGCACCGCGGCGGACGGGAGCGGGGGAGTGCCGGGGACGGCCGGAGGGACGCCGCACGCGGACGGCGGCCCTCCCGCCGCCTCCGGCACGGGCGGCGGCGCTTCCGGTACGGCCGACGGCGCGTCCGGCGCTTCCGGAGCGCCCGGCGCCGGCGCGGGGAAGCTGCGGCACCACCCGCGCTTCCTGCGCCTGTGGGCGAGCCAGGCGACCGGCGCGGTCGGCGACCAGGTGCTGCCCGTGGCGCTCAGCCTGTACGTCCTCGAACGGGGCGGCGGCGCGAGCGGCGTCGGTCTGGTGCTGGGCGGCCGGGCGGTCGCCCTCGTGCTGTGCCTGCTGATCGGCGGGGTGATCGCCGACCGGCTGCGGCGCACCCGCATCCTCATCGGCGCGGACTGCTTCCGCGCGGTGCTGCTGCTCGCCGCCGGACTGCTGCTGACCCGGTTGCCGCTCGGCGCGCTGCCGGTGATCACCGCGCTGGTCGGCGCGGGCGAGGCGCTGTCGCGTCCCGCGTCGCGCTCCCTGGTGCCCAACCTGCTTCCGGCGGCGCTGCTGGAGCGCGGGAACGCGCTGGTCTCCGCCGTCCAGCGCGGTTCCGCCGTGCTGGGCGCGATGCTCGGCGTCACCGCGGTGGCGCTGATCGGCACGCGCACCGCGCTGCTGGTGGTCAGCGGCGTCTTCGCGCTGGGCGCGCTGGTCGTGGCGCGGATACCCGACGAACGGCGCGACGCGAAGGGCCGCGCCTCAGTGCTCGCGGAGGCGGCGGAGGGGCTGCGGGCGATCCGCCGCAGGCCCTGGGTGATGGCCATGATGGGGACGGTCTGCCTGCACCTGTTCGCCGGTTCGGCCACCGCGCTCACCCTGCTGCCGATCGTGGCGCGCGAGGAGCTGGGCGGTGACTTCGCGTACGGCGTGGTGCTGTCGGCGATGGGCATCGGGGCGCTGCCGGCCATCGTGCTCGCGGGCCGCTGGCGGCCGGCGTCGCGCGGCACCGTCTCGGTCGTCGCGCTCACCGGGTACGCGCTGGTGCCGCTGAGCCTCGCGGCCCCCTTCCCGCTGCCCGCCGTGGTGGTCTGCTTCGCACTCGGCGGCTTCGTGGTCGAGCTGTACTTCGTCTACTGGGTCTCCGCGCTCCAGCGGGCCTTCCCCGACGCGGTGCTGGGCAAGGTCTTCGCGCTGGACCAGTTGGGCGCCTACGCGCTGCTCCCGGTCGGGTACGCGCTCGTCGGGCCCCTGGTGGCACTGCTGGGCACCACCGTCACCCTGGTGGCGGGCGGCGTGGTGGTCGCGCTGTCCAGTCTGCTGTGCCTGCTGGTGCCCGGGGTGAAGCGGTTCGAGGACCCCGTCCCGCCTCCCGCCCCCGCCGCCCGCGCGGCCTGAACGGCAGGGCGTACGCGCGAGCCGGACCGCAGGCCGGACGCACCGCCCGGCCGCGGGCCGCGCCCGCGCGTGCCGTGCTCAGACCGCCGCCGCCAGGACGTGGAAGGGGGTCAGGCCCGTCCGTGCCGCCGGACGCCCGGCGGCGTGCGGGCCCCGGGCGGCGAGGATCTCGCGCAGCAGGGCCTCCCGCTGTTCGGGGCCGCCCGCCCGGCCGGTGAGCACCCGGTCGGCGGCGTACGGCGCCGGGCCCGGCAGCGCCCCGGGGCTCGTGCGCAGCCGCAGCGCGACCAGCACGCCCCACTCGGTCGCCGAGCCGGTGAGGGTGACGGTGACGCGCACCTCGGGGAAGGCCACCGTCACCGTGTCGTGCTCGCAGGACACCTGGTGGGCGTCGGCCAGCCGGCGGTCGCCGATGATCAGGGCGAAGCGCAGGGCGAGACCGCTGCGCTCCAGCCGTATCCGCCGGTGCAGCGGAACAAGGGACATGGGCACGGAACACTCCTCGCGATGGGGGGCGGGGGCCCGGCCCGTGGGGGCGGCGGACCCGATGGGGGTGTCGCGGGTTCGGTCCACGGGACCGGCGGCCCGGTTCACCGGGCCGCCGGGCGGCGCCGGGCGAGCGCGCCGTCCACCAGCGCTCCCGCGACCCCGGTGGCACGTGCCGGATCGAGCAGCGCCTCCCACCGCTCCTTCGGCAGCACCCCGTCCAGTTCGGGCAGTTCGCCGAGCACCTCGCCCAGCGTCCGGCCCTCGTGGCCGGCGGTGAACGCGGCCCGGGTCAGCAGTTCCTTCGCCGCCTGCCTGCCGAGCAGCGGGGTGAGCGCCACCGCGACCGACTCCGAGACGATCCGGCCGTCCGTGAGGTCGAGGTTGGCCCGCATCCGGGCGGCGTCCACCTCCAGCCCCGCCGCGAGCTCCACGGCGGTGCGGGCGGCGCCCCCGGTCAGCCGCAGGCACTCGCGCAGCGGTTGCCACTCCGCGTGCCAGGCGCCCGCCGACCGCTCGTCCTCCGACACCAGGCACTGGGTCAACCCCGTGGCCAGGGCGGGCACTTGGAGCGCAGCGCTGCGGATCAGCGTCGACAGGACGGGATTGCGTTTGTGCGGCATCGCGGAGGAGGCGCCGCGCCCCTCCACGGCCGGCTCGGCGACTTCCGCCACCTCCGTGCGGGCCAGTGACTGCACGTCCACCGCGATCTTCCCGAGCGCCCCGGCGGTGAACGCGAGCACGGCGGCCAGATCGGCCACGGGGGTGCGCAGCACGTGCCAGGGCAGCACCGGCCGGGCGAGCCCGGTCTCCGCCGCGTAGGCGTCGAGGAGCCGGTCGAGGAGGACGGCCGGGTCGCCCCGGTCCGTGCGGTCGCCGAAGTACCCGGCGAGCGTGCCCGCCGCGCCGCCCAGCGAGAACGGCAGCCCGTCGCGCAGCCGCGCCACCCGCCCCGCGGCCTCGCTGACGAGTTCCAGCCAGCCCGCGGCCTTCAGCCCGAACGTCGTCGGCACGGCGTGCAGGGCCAGCGTGCGGCCGGCCATGGGGGTGTCGCGGTGGTCGGCGGCGAGCGCCGCGAGGGCGTCGGCCGCCCGGTCCAGGTCGTCGCCGATCAGGCGCAGTGCCCGGCGGGCGACGAGCATCGCCCCGGTGTCCAGTACGTCCTGGCTGGTGGAGCCCCGGTGGACGTACTCGGCCGCCGCCGGGTCGTCCCGGCGGACCGCGGCGGTGAGCGCCGCCACCAGCCCCACCACGGGGTTGGCGGTCTCCCGGGCGCCCCGGGCGACCGCGAGCAGGTCGATCCGGTCGGCCCGCGCCGCCGCGGTGATCGCCTCGGCCGCGGCGGCGGGCAGGAAGCCGGTCCTGGCCTGGGCGCGGGCCAGCGCGGCCTCCGCGTCGAGCATCGCCTGGAGCCAGGCGGAGTCGCAGACCAGCGCTTCGACGGGGGTGCCGGCCCGGACGGGGGACAGCAGCCCGCAGTCGAGCAGCTCGTCGGCGCCGGGGGCGCCGGGCGGGGGTGCGGGGGGTCTGGTCATGCCGTCACCTCGGTGAGCCGGTCGTCGGAGGGGCAGCGGACGCCGGGGTCCTCGTACGCGGGCAGCCGGGGGGCGGCGGCCGGCGTGAGCGAGGCGACGGCGTGGGCTATCGCGTCGGCGTCCCCCAGGGTGACCGAGTTGACGCCGGGCCGCGCCCCGGCGGCGGTGACCCAGTGCACGGCCTCCGTGGGCACGCCGAAGGCGAAGCGCCGCGGGTGCGCCCGGCCCAGCGCGTCCACCAGGCGGTACGGGCGACGGGTGACTTCGAGGCCACCGGTCTCGTAGCCCTCCGGCGCCCGGCCGGCGGGGATGCGGTAGGACCGGCACTGCCCGCTGCGCAGCAGGTCGCGCAACAGCGGATCGGCGGTACGGCGCAGGTCCGTCACCGGCAGCCGGGCCTCGATCAGCACGTGGGCGCGCACCGGCCGGCCGGCGACCAGCGGGGAGCGGGCGACGAACGCGGCGTCCGCCTCGTCGATGTCGACCTCCAGGCCGGGGCCGACGACGTCGAGCACGCCCGCCTCGATCAGGGCCGCCATCTCCTCGATGCGGGAGGCGGGCGGGCCGATCGAGAGGAACGCGTTCAGGCCGGTGTACCAGCCGTCGAGGTCGTCCCGGTGCGACAGGCCGTCGAGCCCGCCGTGGTCCACCACGAGCCGGATCTCGTTGCGCAGGTCGCGCAGCACGTCCAGGGCGGCCTTGTGCGGATCGCTCACATTGCCCGCCCTGGCCCGGCGCACGTCCTGGGCCAGGTGCTCCAGCAGCCAGCGGCGGTGCCCGTCGGGCCCGGTGAAGCCGTGCCGGGGGTGCGGGGACGCGGTCCGCTCCCAGCACCACCGGTCGGCCGGGCCGATGCCGAAACGTTCCAGCACCCCGCCCCGGTCCGTGTCGTCGCCGCCCGCCAGGTACGCCGTCACGAAGGCGTCCCGTTCGGCCGCCCGGCCGCGGGAGGCGAGCAGCGTTCCGTAGTAGACGCATTCGACCTCGCGGGCGATCAGGGGCCACAGCGTCCGGAGGAACGACAGGCCGGGGCCCTCGCGGTGCCGGCCGGTCAGTTCGGCGATGCGCTCGGGGGTGAGCAGCAGCGGGGTGTGGCGCCCGTCCACGCCCTTCTCGTTCTCCCCGCGCGCGTGGTACGGGACCCCGCGCCGCGAACCGGCGTAGAGCCGCGGTTCGAGCCCCGAGGGGTGGTACCGCAGCCCGTGCGGGCGGCGGCTGAAGGCGCCGCCCCGGCCGAGGGTGAACAGCGCCATGTGGTCGAAGAAGTTCAGGCCGAGCCCGCGCAGCAGGACGGGGGTGCCGGGCGCGATGCCGGACAGGTCGAGGTCGGCGGGGTTGGCCGGCGGGAAGTGGGCCAGGCCGAGCGCGGCGGCGCGCGGGTCGGGGGCGCCCGGCTCCTCCGCGCGGACGTGGCCGAGCGCGAGCACGACCGCGTCGAGCCCGGCCAGCCGGGTGCCGTCGGCGAGCAGCAGGCTCTGCGCGCCTCCGGAGCCCGGCGTCTCGTCCGCCAGGGAGACGGCGGTCGAGCGGTGCACCCGCACCTCCAGGTGGGCGGGCGCGCCGCAGACCACCCGGCGGAACATCTCCTCCAGGTAGCACCCGTAGAAGGCCCGGGTGGGGTACGAGTCGGCGCCCAGGGCCCGGGCCTCGGCCAGGGTGGCGTCGTCGTGGCCGCCGAGCAGCTCCTCCACGGGGGAGAGGGCGGCCAGTTCGCGCGCCCACTCGTGGAGGCTGGGGCCGGCCTCCACCGGGCCCGCCATGTCGACGGACCCGTCGGTGAACACGGTCACCTGCGAGGCGACCGTGTTCATCAGCAGCTGGCGCGGCTGACCGGTCCGCCACACCCGGCCCGCGCCCGGGCGGGCCGGGTCCACGACGTGAACCGTCACCGCCGGGTGCGAGGCGGACTTCCGTTCGTGGGCACAGAGCCTTTCCAGCACCGACAGTCCGCGCGGTCCCGCACCGACGATGCACACGGTGAGCCGTCTGACGCTCACGGATGTCTCCAGGGGAGTTCATGGCCGCACGGGCCCGTTGGCTGTGGTCCTCCGCCCCGCGGGCTCGGGCCGCTGCGGGGACGTACCGGAGCAGGGGGCGCGCCGGGCCGGGACGCGAGTTCCGGCCGACGGGCCGCTCCCGGCTACTTCTCCAGGCAGAACTCCTCGATGGGGTAACCGACGTGCCGGTCCGCCACCGGGAGATAGCCGAGCACCTTGTCACCGGGCTTCAGCTCGGTGCTGTTCAGCACGGTGCCGCCGGGGCCCAGCACCCGGACGTGCCAGTCGTCCTGGAGGATCAGGTTGGCCGTGCGGCCGTCGCGGCCGACCGCGTCGATGGACAGCAGCGGGCGGGTCTCGATCTTCACCCGGCCCACCGTGACCAGCCGGGTCTTCCCGTGGATGTCCACCGCCGTGATCTTGCTGCCCGCCTTCAGCTCGCTGAGGTAGTTGGTCCGCTCGTCCTTGGCCAGGGTGTACGAGTGGATGGCGCCGGCGTTGACCCGGAAGGGGCGGGTCGGCATGTAGGGCAGCGGGTGCGTCTCGCTGACGCACAGGATCATGCCCTTGGAGTGCGAGCCGACCAGGATGCCCTCGTCCTTGCGGAAGTACGTCGCGGTGTCCACGCAGGCCCGCTCGCCCATGCCCACGTGCGCGGTGGCGGTGACCTCCAGCTCGACCAGTTCGAGGTCGGGCACGCCGGTCTCGGCCGCCTGCCGCAGCGCGGTCGCGTCGCCCACCCGGGCGGGCGCCATCAGGACGCCGTCCGAGCCGAGTTCGAGCACACCGAAGATGATCTCGGCCTCCTCGACGTCCTGCGCCACGGTGATCAGGCTGCCGGTCGCGCGGGCGGCGGCCGCGATGACGATCTCCAGCGGAATCTTGGTGGGGTCGCGGAAGAGCAGCACGCTCCACTTCTCCTGGCGGCCCGACGCGCAGGCCTCCTCCAGGGTCTCCGCGTCGACGATCTCCGTGAACCGGCCGAACTCCACGTCCGGGTGCAGCAGCGCGAGTTCGGCGGGCTCGCCGTGCTTGGCGGGGTCGACGATCACCACGTCGGCCGCGCCGAAGTCCTCGGGCAGCGCCTGCCCCTGGGGGAAGAGGACGCGCTTCACCGACGGCGGGAGGGGGGCCAGGTCCTCGACGCGGTCGCTGAGGATGCCGTGCACGCCCGCGTGCAGGGCCTCCTGGACGACGGCGTCCTTCGCGGAACCGATGGTGCGGATGTCTATCCAGCTGAGCTTCACAGGGCACCTGCCAATGCGGAGGAAGGGGTGGAGGAGGAGTGCGCGACCGGGGCCGGGAAGCCCACGGCCTCGGCGTCGGCGGGCCGGCCGTGCACGATGGCGGACAGTTCGCGCACGGTCTGCCGGGGCGAGGCCGAGGCGAACACCCGGCGGCCCACGGCCAGTCCCCGGCAGCCCGCGGCCATCGCGGTGCCGGCGAATTCGGCCAGGCTCTGCCGCTGGTCCGCGCCGCCGGCCACCAGGACCGGCAGGGGCGAGGCGGCGACCACTTCGGCCATCCGCTCGACGGGCCCGACGAACACGGTCTTGACGAGGTCGGCGCCGAGGTCGGCGGCGACGTTCACCACGTGCGCGACCAGTTCGGGGGAGGGCGGCCGGGTCAGCCGGGGCCCGCGCGGGTAGATCATGGCGAGCAGCGGCATGCCCCACCGGTCGCAGGCCGCCGCCACCGTCCCGAGGTCCGAGAGCTGTGCGGACTCGGTGTCGGAGCCGATGTTGACGTGCACGCTGACCGCGTCGGCGCCCAGCCGTACGGCGTCCTCGACGTCGCCGACCAGCACCTTCGCGTCGACGTCGGGCCCGTGGGCGGTGCTGGCGCTGAGGTGGACCAGCAGCGAGCAGGTGGAGAACAGCAGCGGGTCGAGCAGCCGGGCCCGTCCCTTGTGCACGACCAGCCCGTCCGCGCCACCCGCGACGACGTCCCGTACCAGTTGGTGGAAGCCCTCGACCGAGGCGATCGGGCCGTCGGAGACGGAATGGTCCAGGGGCACGAGCAGCAGGTTGCCGTCGCCGTGCCCGGCCAGCCTGGCCATGCGCAACGAGGTACCCGGTAATGCGGTTCCTGTCATCTGACACTCCTTGCTGGGTGCACGGTCGGGGGGAGCGGGGGTATGGGTCGGACCGAACAGCGAGCAGCTTCCCAAGCGGTATTCGAGAAATGGTCTACGAAACTGTCGAGAGCCCGTGCCAGGAGCTGTTCTCGGCTATTTGCTGGGAATAGGTTTAGAAGTGCCAGGAGAGGCGTTCAGGGGCTTCCCTGTGCAACTGCGGAAGTTCTCCGGTTGACCGCGGAATGCGGCGGGGCGGGACGCCGTCCGGCGGCTCCGACTGGATTCGGTCGCGGCGCGGGGAAGCGAATTGGCCAACAGGTCGAATTTTGGCTGCTATTCGGGGAGAGCCCCGCCGTCGGGCCGCATCTGATGCATGATTCTCCCTCGTGTGTCGCTTACAGTCGCAGCGGCCCTCGATGGAGGATGCCTTGTACACTTCCACGTTCTCACCAGGTCAGACGCTCAACACTGGGATCGGCGCCGCCGGCTCCCCGGACCGGGGACTGCGATGCGGGGTTCTCGGCCCGCTCTACATCGGAATCGGAGAATCCGCTGAAAGCGCCCCTGTCGCCCCGAAGATACGTACGGTGCTGGCCACTCTCGCCGTGAGTGCGGATTTCGTGGTTCCGGTTTCCGTGCTGATGCGCGAGATCTGGGGTGAGAATCCCCCCGCGAGTGGACTCCGTACCTTGCAGACGTACATCCTGAACTGCCGTAAGACGCTGGCGAAGCTCACCGGACTCAGCCTGGCGGAGACCGCGCAGGAAATACTGGTGACACGACCGGGAGGTTACAGCTACAAAAGCGCTGCGGGAACACTGGACTGGCAGGATTTCCGGCGGCTCTCGGATCTCGGGCGCAGGGCGGTCGAGGCGGGCGAGGACGACCGGGCGATCCACCTGCTCGACGGCGCGTTGTCGCTGTGGCGGGGTTCGGTCTTCGCGGACGTGCCGGAGGGGCCGGTCCTGGAGACCCGGCGGCGGCTCTTCGACGAGTGGCGGCTGGGCGCCATGGAGACGCTGGCCGAGGCGCGGCTGCGGACCGGGCTGCACCAGTTGGCGATCGCCGATCTGGCCGCGCTCACCAGCGAGTTCCCCCTGCACGAGGGACTGCACGGCCAGTACATGCGGGCGCTGGCCCTCGTCGGGCGTCGCGCGCTGGCGCTGGAGGTGTTCAGCCGGCTGCGCGCCCGGCTGGTGGAGGAGATCGGCATCGAACCGGGCCGCGACCTCCAGGACCTGCAACTGGCCATCCTCAACTCCCACTCGGGCGGGACCTGACCTGCGCCGCCGAGGGCGCGCAGCCGGGCGGGACCGGATTCTCACCCCGCTTCAGCCGCTCCCGCACGTCGCGGACGGTGGCCGGTGAGATCCCGGCCCTGGACGCTATCTCGCGGAGCGAGGCGCCCGGGGCGTCGAGCAGCAGCCGCCCGGCGAGCGCGCGCCCCTCGGCACTGCTGAGCGGGCGCGCCCTGCCGTCGAGCCCGATGCGCTTCTGCGGGGCGGCGGCCGTCCCGCGGAGCCGGGCGCGGTGGGCGGCGACGGTCTTGGGCGAGACGCCCGCGGCCGCGGCGACGGCCCGGTCCGACCACTGCGGGTGGGCGCGCAGCAGCCGGGCCGCCTCGGCGGCGCGCTGGGCGGGCGTGGTGACGGCGGGGAGGGCGAGGGCGGACTCCGCGGCCATCGTCAGCGCCTCCTCCAGCGAACCGTCGAAGAAGCGCACGTCCACGGTGCGCGCGCCCCGGGCGCGTGCGGCGTACAGGACGGCCGCCCCGACGATCACCCGCATCGTCCCGCGGTGCACGACCACCGGACGCCCGTCGCCCTGGCCGGCCCCGGCCACCGGGCCCGCGGCCCCGCGGCCGGACCGCCCGTGGCCGGCCGGGAGCAACAGGTCGACCGGGACCGCCTCCACGGCGGAACCGGGCGGCTCCTCGCAGGAGCGCGGGGCGGCGGGACGGGGCAGGTTCGCGCGTGACGGCGTGCGGTAGCCGTGAACGCTCATGGGCTGCTGCTCCTCGTGTGTGGGGGGTTCGCGGGTGACGCGGGGCCGCCCGTGGGCCGTCCTGCACGACGGCCCACGGGCGCCGGCCGCCGGGCCTAGGGGGCGCCGGCCAGCCAGGACCGCAGATCGCGCATGGCCGTGCCCGAGCTGTCCTGGTCTATCCGGCCGGCCAGATCGGCGACGGAGATCCCGGCCAGCGCTTCCCGCCAGGCGGTCTCGGCGGTGGCCATGGCCCGGGAGACCGCGCACGGCTTCTCGCACCTCTCCGGGGACAGCGCCAGCGGCCCGCGCCTGCGGATCTCCGTGCACCGGAAGGCGGGTTCGGGACCGTCGACGGCCTGTACCACCTGGAGCACGCTGACCTCGGCGGCCGGCCGGGTGAAGGCATAGCCCCCGACCGGCCCCGGGGTGGAGCGCACGATCCCGGCCCGGGACAGGGCCTGAAGGTGTTTGGCCAGGTAGGAGGGCGGGACACCGTGCAGCTCGGCGAGCCGGGCGGCGGACACCGGGCCGTCGCTCTGGCTGATCGAGACGCAGCAGTGCAGGCCCCACTCGACCCCGTTGGAGAGCTTCATGACGAGCACTCTAGCAATCTCCGACATCCGATGTCCGTGATTCTGCTATAACCAGGACAAGGAATATCCGAGATTGCCGAAGAGGTGGACTGACATGGCGGACACAGATGACCGTTTACGACTCGGCGGACCGCAGGCGCCCGGCGCCGGCGACCGCACGGCCGCCGACGCGCGACCGGGACCCGCTCCGGCCGCCGACGCGCGCGTCGCGCTCGGACTCGCGGCCCTCGCCCTGTTCGTGGCCGCGGCCAACCTCCGGCCGGCCATCGCCGCCGTGTCGCCGCTGGTGGACCGGATCCGCACGGACCTCGACCTGTCCGCCACCGGGGTCGCGCTGCTGACCACCGTTCCGACGCTGGCCATGGGCGCCTGCGCCCCGCTGGCGGCCTCGATCGGCCGCCGCTGGGGCCTCCAACGGGGCGTGCTGGCAGGCCTGTTCGTGGTCGGCCTCGCGACCGCGGTGCGCGGGCTCGGCGAGGCGGCTTGGCTCCAGTTGTGCGCCGCCGCCGTGGTGGGCGCGGGCATCGCCATCGCGCAGACCCTGCTGCCCGCCGTCGTCAAGACCCGCTTCGCGGCCCGCGCCGGACTGGTGACCGGCATCTACACGGCGGGCCTCGGCCTCGGCGGCGCGGTCGCGGCCGGCGCCAGCGCCCCGCTCGCCCAGGCGCTCGGGTCCTGGCCGGGCGCCCTGGCCTCGTGGGCGGTGCTGGCCGTGATCGGCATCGTGATGTGGACGGCCGCCCGGCGTTCGCTGGGCCTGGAGCACGTGGCCGGGCCCAAGGGCCCCGCCACCAGCGGTCTGCCCTGGCGCAGCTCCCTCGCCTGGCGCATCACCGCGCTGTCGGCCGCCAACTCGGCTCTCTACTACTGCGAACTGGCCTGGATCGCACCGCTGTTGCACGACTCCGGCGGTGTCAGCGAGGCCAACGCGGGTGTCATGCTGACCGTGATGATCTCCATCCAGGTGGTCGCCATGCTCGGCGTCCCGGCCCTCCTCGGAGAGCGCGCCGACAAGAGGACGGGCCTCGCCGCCACCAGCGTGCTGACCGCGATCGGCTTCCTGGGCTTCGCCTTCAGCCCCGGCACGGGCGCCTGGATCTGGATCCTCGCGATGGGGATCGGCCACGGCGGACTCTTCACGCTGGTGCTGACCCTGCCGGTCTCCGCCAGCCGGGACGCGGTCCAGGCCGGGCGGTTCAGCGCGATGGCGTTCTTCGTCGGGTACGGCTGCGCGGCGGTGGGGCCGGTGCTCGTCGGCGGCCTGCGCGACATCACGGGCGACTACCGGCTCGCCTTCGGGCTGCTGGCGGTGGTCACCTTCCTCATGCTGCTGCCGATCGCCCGGCTGTCCCCCCGGCGCATCGAGCAGGACCAGCAGAAGGCGCTGTAACGCCCGGACCCGTCGCACGCCGACGGGCCCAGCCGCCCCCGAGGGCCCGCCGCACACCGGCGGGCCCTCGGTCGTTTCCCGGCGCACCGCGGCACGGGTCCCCGCGAACGCCCTGGCCGGGCTCCTCTCGAACGTTTCTGCTGCTCGCTCTCGAACGGCCCCTGGAAGGCTGTCCCCGAGCCCTTCCCGTACGAGCCGTACGAGCCGCACGCGCCCGTACAGGCACCCATCCGAGAGGACGCGCATGGTTGACCGAGACATCCGCATCGCCGTCGTCGGCGCGGGCGTGGCGGGCCTGACCGTCGCGGCCCTCCTGCGCGACCGGGGCGTCGACTGCCGCGTCTTCGAACGGGCGCCGCGGCTGGTCGCCGTCGGCGCGGGCATCCAGCTCTCGCCCAACGGCGTCCGGGTGCTGCACGGCCTCGGCCTCCGGGACTCCCTGGCCGCCACCGGCGTGCGCGCCCGGGCGATCGAGACCCGGAGCTGGGCCGACGGCGCGCCCATCGCCCGCACCCCGCTGGGCGACAGGTGCGAGGAGCTGTACGGCGCCCCGTACTACCTGATCCACCGGGCCGACCTGCACCGGTGCCTGACCTCCCTGCTGCCGGCCAGCGCGGTCGAACTGGGCCGGGCCTGCGCCCAGGTGGAGGAGCGCCCGGACGCGGTCCGGCTGCACTTCACGGACGGCACCATGGCCGACGCCGACCTGGTGATCGGGGCGGACGGCGTCCACTCCGTCGTCCGGCGGTCCGTGGTGCGCGACGCCCCCCGGTACGCCGGGTACGCCGTGCACCGGGGGCTGGTCCCGGCCTCCGTCGTGCCGTCCTTCCGCGACGACCCGCGGGTGATGTTCTGGCTGGGTCCCGGACGGCACGTCACCTACTACCCGGTGGCGGGCGGGCGCACCGTGCACTTCAGCGCCGTCGGCGTCAGCCCCGAGGAGAGCCCCGACGGCGGCCCCGAGGACCTCGGGGCGGCGTTCGGCCACTGGCACGAAGAGGTGCGCCGGGTGGTGACCTCGGCCTCCTCGGTCACCCGCTGGGGGCTGTACGACCGGGACATCCCCGACCGTTACGCCACGGGCCGGGTGGTGCTGCTGGGCGACGCCGCGCACCCCACCCTCCCCTACCTCTCCCAGGGGGCCAACCAGGCGCTGGAGGACGTCACCACACTGGTCGGCTGTCTCGACGCCCGCCCCGGCGCGCCGCAGGAGGCGGTGCGGCAGTACGAGAGCCTGCGACTGCCCCGCACCGCCGAGGTGCACCGGCGGGCCAGGCGCCTCGCCGAGGAGTTCCACCTGCCCGACGGGCCGGAATGCACGGACCGCGACCAGCGGATGCGCGCCACCCAGGACCCGACGCACCTCGCCTGGCTGTACGGCCGCACGGCCGGACTCCCGGACGCCTCGGACCTCGCCCCCCGGCCCTGAGCCGCGCACCGCACCCACCTCACGCCACGCTCGCCCACCCACCCCCACGCGACGAACGGGAAATCAGGAGGACCAGTGCACGCACTGCTGCGCCGGGTCACACGCGGGAACGGCTTCTACATCGGCGACCTCTTCCACGCCGCCGCCGGCCACGACGCCACCACACCGGTCACGCTCGACCAGCCCCTTCAGTACGCCCCCGAGCTCGGCACGCGCTTCACCGTCGGGCAGCTCGCCGAGCAGACGGACGAACTGGCCGCCCGGCTCTGGGCCGCGGGCGTGCGGCCCACCGAACGGGTCGCGCTGTACAAGAAGGACAACTTCGACATCGCGCTGCACGCCTGCGCCGCCGCGCGGATCGGCGCGGTCCCCGCCCTCCTGTCGCCCGCCCTGGAGGCCCCGGTCGTACGGACGCTGCTCGACCGGCTCGACGGGCCGTGGCTGCTGACCGACGCGACGACCCTCGCCGGCCCCCTGGGGACGGTGCTCGCACCGGCATCCGTACGAGCGGTCCTGCTGACGACCGGCACACCGGCGGAGGGCGCGCTTCCCGCAGCCGGCGCGACCGGGCCCGCTCCCGAAGGGGACGCGCCGCCGCCCGCTCCCGTCGTGCGGCTGGCCGACCACCGGGGCGCCCCGAAGCGGCCGCCCGTCTTCCTGCACCCGCGCCAGCCCTCGCTGATCACGCACAGCTCGGGAACCACCGGCGTCCCCAAGCTGGCGGTGCACTGCCCCGAGGCGGGCTGGCACCGGCTGGTTCCGCAGAAGGTCGTGTCCTGGCCGATCCGCGGCAAGGAGAAGGCGGCGCTGTGCATGACGTTCGTGCACTCGCGCTTCTACCAGGGCCTGGCCATGTTCCTCAGCCACGGCAACCCGATGCTGATCGCCGTCGACCCCGACCCGAGCCGGATCGGCCCGCTGTTCGCGCGCGAACGGCCCGGCTACATCGAGACCCACCCCAACACCTACGTCGACTGGGAAGCGCTGGCCGACGCCCCGGGCGAACCGCTCGCCGGCGTACGGGTCTTCGGTGCGACCTTCGACGCGATGCACCCCCGGACCATCCAGCGCATGCTCGGCGCCTCCCGGCGCACCCGCCCGCTGTTCGTCCAGTTCTACGGCCAGTCGGAGATCGGCCCGATGGCCGGCCGCTGGTACACCCGGCGCTCGGCGGCCAGGATGAACGGCCGCTGCGTGGGGCTGCCGCTGCCCGGCTTCATCTCGCTGCGGGTGGTCGACGACGCCGGGAAGCGGCTGCGCGGCGGGCGCACCGGCCACCTCGAAGTGCGCAGCAGGACGCGCATCCTCACCTACCTCGGCGAGGACCAGCGGTACGCGGAGCAATTGCACGACGGATGGTGGCGGGTGGGCGACATGGGCCGCCGCGACCGCTGGGGCCTGCTGCACCTGCTGGACCGCGAGGTCGACCGGATCGGCGACCTGGAGAGCAGCCTGGCGGTGGAGGACCTGCTGATGAGCCGCCTGGAGGAACTGCGCGAGGTGGTCCTGGTGCCCGGGGCGGACGGCGAACCGGTCCCCGTCGTCGCCACCGTCGACGAGAACCCGCTCGACGCGGCGCGCTGGCAGCGGGCGACCAGCGACCTGCCGACGATGGCGCCGGTGCGCCAGTTCCGGTTCGAAGACCTGCCGCGCACGTCCACCCGCAAGATCCAGAAACCGGAACTGGCCCGGCTGATCCAGGGCGTCCGGGCAACCGACCAGGGAGTGGGGGCATGACCGTGCCGGAAAACGCGCAGCACACCGCGCCGGACCAGACGCAGCACACCGCGCCGGTCCGGACGCGGCAGGCGCAGCAGGCCGCGCCGGACACCGCCGGGCGACGGCTCATCGAGCTGATGGCCGGTTTCTGGAAGACCCAGGCGATCTACCTGGCCGCCGAGTCGGGTCTCGTCGACGCCATCGCGGCGGCCGGCCGGGCCCCGGCCGTCGAACTCGCGAACCGGACGGGCACCGATCCCGACGCCCTGGGGCGGCTCCTGCTGTTCCTGGAGAGTCTGGACGTGGTGAGCGGCGAGGACCCCGCCGGATACGCGCTGACCCCGGTCGGCGAGCTGCTGCGCACCGGGACGCAGGACTCCATGCGCGACCACGTGCGGATCTACGGCTCGCACTTCTACCGGGCGTGGGGCGCGCTCGACCACTCGCTGAGGACGGGGGGTTCGGCCTTCACCGAGGTGTACGGGAGCGACCTGTTCCGCTACCTCAACCAGCACCCCGACCTCTCCCTCACCTACGAGCGGGCCATGGTCGCGGGCACGCCGTTCTTCGCTCAGGTCCCCGAGGTGCACGACTTCTCCGGGGCCCGGCTGATCGTCGACGTCGCGGGCGGGCACGGGGCGCTGCTGCACGAGATCCTGAAGTCCTGCCCGGAGCCGCGCGCGGTGCTCTTCGACGCGCCGCACGTCATCGCGGAGACGGCGGACCGGCCGATCGCCTCGGAGCACGGGGACCGCGTCACGCTGGTGCCGGGCGACTTCTTCGAGGGAGTGCCGCAGGGGGGCGACGTCTACCTGCTGTCGCGCATCCTGCACTGCTTCGACGACGAGGCGTGCCTGCGCATCCTGGCCCACTGCCGTTCGGCCATGGCGCCGGGCGGCCGGCTGGTGGTGGTCGAACGCCTGCTGACGCGGGGCACCGGTTCGTCCCTGGCGCAGGGCTACAACATGCACATGCTGGTGGTCCTCGGCGGCGGCCGCGAACGCGACGAGGACGCCTACCGCACGCTGCTGGAGAAGGCGGGCTTCCAGTTGGACTCCGTCACCACGCTCCCGCTGGAGACCCACCTGATGGCGGCCACCCTGCGCCGGTGACCGCGCACGGGGCGGCCCCCGGACCCGTACGACCGGGTACGGGTGCGGAGGCCGCGGTGCGGGGCGGGCGGTACGGGAGGGGGGCTCAGTCCCGGCTCACCTCCGGGCCTCCTGCGTCAGGAGTTTCCCGCTCCGGGTGGCGGCCAGCAGCCGTTTCACCGCCGCGGACGCCGCCGCCAGGACCAGCCGGCGGCCGCCCCGCCGCCAGGCCAGCAGCGCGTTCAGGAAACCGGAGTCGCAGAACGTCACCCGGGACGCGTCGACCACCAGCCGGGTGTGCCCGAACGCCGCCGCCGACGTGAGCAGCGCGCTCAGCGGGGCCACCGTGAAGTGGTCGATCTCACCCTGTACGGCGATGCTCAGCGTGGTGCCCTCGGTGCGGCACGAGGCCACGACGCCGGGCAGCGGGCGCCGGGCGGCGCCGCGGTCGGTTCGGATCGGGACCTGCAGTATGTGGGAGGGGCTTGCCGTGGTGTTCACGCCGTCTGCAACGAGGCCCGGCCCCCGGGGGGCACCGCCGGGGCCCGAGGATCACCCGGCCGCGCGAAGGACACGTGCGCAAGGAGTGCGCGCACGACGCGTACGGGCGCGGCGGGAACGGCAGAAACGGCGGGAAGCAGAAGCCCCGGCCGGACGGGGGAGACCGGCCGGGGCGGCATGAGGAGGCGGGGTGAAGAACCCGCGCATAGGTGAAGGATAAACCATCCCTTGTGTCCGTGCCGCCACCCACCCCCACCGGGGCAAATCCCCCCGGTCCCGGCTCCGCCGTTCCTCCCGGCCCCGCAGCCCTCTAGTCTGTCGACGATCCGAGACAGTCAGGCGTGCGGTATCGAACACGGGGGAGTGGGCCGGGCATGGCAGCGGCAGGGCGACGGCGACGACTGAGGTCCAGCACGGTGGTGCTCGGCGGCATGGGCGTGCTCGCCCTGACCCTCACCTCCTGCGGTGACGAACCGGACCGGCGCTGCGTCGACCCGGTCACGCACAAGGAGCTGCCCAGCTACGAGTGCGACGACGACGACGGCAAGGGCGGCAGCGGGACCGCCGCCCGCCACGGCGCGTACTACTACGGCGGCAGCGTCAGCAACCAGCGCGTGTCCGGCGGCAGCTTCGACAAGCAGGCCGTCGACCGCGGCGGCTTCGGCTGCTCGGGCTCCGGCGGCGGCTGACCCGCCCTCCGGGCCGCCCCCCGCCCTCCTGGGCGGCGGGGCAGCCCACCCCTTCCCCCGGCCCCTCGGGCGACGGGGCCCGCCGTCACCCCGCCCCGCCCCCGTCGAAGGCCCCGCCATGCAACGTCACACCACCACCCCCCGCCCCGACTGGCAGCGCATCGTCGAGGAGCAGGGCGTCATCTACCCCCTGACCCGCTACCCCGACGACACCCTCCGCCCCTACTGGGACGAGAGCGCGTACTACTCCTTCACCCTCCCCGAGGTCGAAGCCCTCGAAGAGGTCGTCGAGGAGCTGCACGCCATGTGCCTCGCCGCCGCCGCCCACATCGTCGAGACCGACCGCTTCGCCGACCTCGGCATCACCGACCCCCGGCTCGCGGAGCTGGTCGCCGAGTCCTGGCGCCGCCGCGCCGAACTGCCCTCCCTCTACGGCCGCTTCGACCTCCGCTACGACGGCGCCGGCCCCGCCAAGCTGCTGGAGTACAACGCCGACACCCCCACCTCCCTGGTCGAGGCCGCGAGCCCGCAGTGGTTCTGGATGGAGGAGCTGTTCCCCGGCGCCGACCAGTGGAACTCCCTGCACGAGCGCCTCGTCGACGCCTGGAGGAAGCAGGCCCGCCTCCTGCCGCCCGGCCCGCTGCACTTCGCCCACTCCGACGGCGACGAACTCGGCGAGGACCTGATGACGGTCGCGTACCTGCGCGAGACCGCCGAGCAGGCCGGCATCCGCACCGAGGCGATCTCCGTCGAGCAGATCGGCTGGGACCGCCTCTCCCGCCGCTTCGTGGACGAGAAGCTCCGCTTCATCCGCAGCTGCTTCAAGCTCTACCCGTGGGAGTGGCTGGCCACCGACCGCTTCGGCCCGCACGTGCTGGCCACCCTCGACAACGGCGGCGGCACCGGCACCACCTGCTGGATCGAGCCCGCCTGGAAGATGCTGCTGTCCAACAAGGCGCTCCTCGCCGTCCTCTGGGAGCTCTACCCCGGCCACCCCAACCTCCTCGCCGCCCACCTCGACGGCCCCCGCGAACTGGCGCGGGAGACGGGCTACGTCGCCAAGCCGCTGCTGGGCAGGGAGGGCGCCGGAGTCACCGTCCACGAGCCGGGCTCCGCGCCGCCGCCCGCCACCTCCGAGAAGGTCTGCTACCAGGAGCTCGCCCCGCTCCCCGACTTCGACGGCAACCGCACCGTGCTCGGCGCCTGGGTCGTCGAGGACGAGGCCGCGGGGCTCGGCATCCGGGAGTCCGCGGGGCTGGTCACGGACGAGTACGCCCGCTTCCTGCCCCACGTCATCCTCTGACGCGCGCTACCCGCCGAGCACCGCCCGCAGTTGGTCCAGCCCCCAGTCCAGCTCCTCCTTGCCGATCACCAGCGGCGGCGCGATCCGGATGGTCGACCCGTGGGTGTCCTTCACCAGCACCCCGCGTTCCATCAGCCGCTCCGAGATCTCCCGGCCGGTGCCCAGCGCCGGGTCGATGTCGACGCCCGCCCACAGCCCGCGCCCGCGCACCGCCCGCACCGCGCCCCCGCCGACCAGCAGGTTCAGCTCGCGGTGCAGGTGATCGCCCAGTTCGGCGGCCCGCCGCTGGTACTCGCCGGTGCGCAGCATCGCGACGACTTCGAGGGCCACGGCGCACGCCAGGGGATTGCCGCCGAACGTCGAACCGTGCTCGCCCGCCCTGAACACCCCGAGCACGGCCCGCGACGACACCACCGCCGACACCGGCACCACCCCGCCGCCGAGCGCCTTGCCCAGGACGTACACGTCGGGCACCACGCCCTCGTGCTCACAGGCGAAGGTCTTCCCGGTCCTGCCCAGCCCCGACTGGATCTCGTCCGCGACGAACAGCACGTTGCGGGCCGTCGTCAGCTCCCGCACCCCCGCCAGGTAGCCCGGCGGCGGCACCAGCACCCCCGCCTCGCCCTGGATCGGCTCCAGCAGCACCGCCACCGTGTCGTCGGTGACCGCCGCGGCCAGCGCCGCCAGGTCCCCGTACGGCACGATGTCGAAGCCCGGCGTGTACGGCCCGTAGTCCGCGCGCGCCTCGGGGTCCGTGGAGAAGCTGACGATCGTCGTCGTACGGCCGTGGAAGTTGTCCGAGGCGACGACGATCCTGGCCCGCCCGTCCGGCACGCCCTTGACCCGGTAGCCCCACTTGCGGGCGGTCTTCACGGCGGTCTCGACGGCCTCCGCGCCGGTGTTCATCGGCAGCACCATCTCCATGCCGCACAGGTCCGCCAGCTCGTCGCAGAACGCGGCGAACCGGTCGTGGTGGAAGGCCCGCGAGGTCAGCGTCACCCTTTCGAGCTGGGCCTTCGCCGCGTCGAGCAGCCGGCGGTTGCCGTGCCCGAAGTTGAGCGCCGAGTATCCGGCGAGCATGTCGAGGAAGCGGCGCCCCTCGACGTCCGTCATCCACGCGCCCTGCGCCGAGGCGACGACGACGGGCAGCGGGTGGTAGTTGTGCGCACTGTGCGCCTCCGCCGAGGCGATGGCCGCCGCGGTGGCGGTCGTGGCGGTGGCGTCCGTGGTGTTCGTGGTGGCCTCCGTTGTCGACACGGGAACTCCGATCGTCGGGTGCGGATACGGCCGTCCCGCGCGAGGTGCGGACGGCGCCCCTTTCTATCGTCGGTCACGGCGCGGCCCCGGAAACCTTGCCGCCCGCCGCGCCTCCTCCGCTCGAACCGTCGTTCCCGCGCCGACGAGCCGGCCCGGCGCCCCGGCGGCCCCCCGAGGCCGCGAGACGCGCGGCGCGACCACCCGGCGGGATCGGGTCCGCCACCTGAGAGAATGATGAACATGGCCTCTCGACCCCGTGTGCTCTCCGGCATCCAGCCCACCGCAGGCTCGTTCCACCTCGGCAACTACCTCGGCGCCGTGCGCCAGTGGGTGGCGTTGCAGGAGACGCACGACGCCTTCTACATGGTCGTGGACCTGCACGCCATCACCATCCCGCAGGACCCCGCCGCGCTGCGCGCCAACACCCGCCTCGCCGCCGCCCAGCTCCTGGCCGCGGGCCTCGACCCGGACCGCTGCACCCTCTTCGTGCAGTCCCACGTGCCCGAGCACGCGCAGCTCGGCTGGGTGATGAACTGCCTCACCGGCTTCGGCGAGGCGTCCCGGATGACCCAGTTCAAGGACAAGTCCGCCAAGCAGGGCTCCGACCGCACCACCGTCGGCCTCTTCACGTACCCCGTCCTCCAGGTCGCCGACATCCTGCTCTACCAGGCCAACCAGGTCCCCGTCGGCGAGGACCAGCGCCAGCACATCGAGCTGACCCGCGACCTCGCGGAGCGCTTCAACGCCCGCCTCGGCGAGACCTTCACCGTCCCGGAGCCGTACATCCTCAAGGAGACGGCGAAGATCTACGACCTCCAGGACCCCACCGTCAAGATGAGCAAGTCGGCGTCCACGCCCAAGGGCCTCATCAACCTCCTGGACGAGCCGAAGGCCACCGCGAAGAAGGTCAGGAGCGCCGTCACCGACACCGACACGGTGATCCGCTTCGACCCGGTCGGCAAGCCCGGCGTCTCCAACCTCCTCAGCATCTCCTCCACCCTCACCGGCAGGCCGGTCGCCGAGCTGGAGAAGGAGTACGAGGGCAAGATGTACGGCGCGCTCAAGACGGACCTCGCCGAGCAGATGGTGGAGTTCGTCACGCCGTTCAGGGAGCGCACCCAGGCCTATCTGGACGACCCGGAGACGCTGGACTCGATCCTCGCCAAGGGGGCCGAGAAGGCCCGCGCGGTCGCCGCCGAGACCCTCGCCCAGGCCTACGACCGGATCGGCTTCCTGCCCGCAAAACACTGATTCGTCACGTTCACAGCGGTGGCGGACGCATGTCCCGCAGGCCCCGGACCTTGGACTCTGGCCCCCGGGCCGCGCGCCCGCCACACTGCACTGCGACGGCTTCGTTCGCGCAGCCGCCCCGCCCGCCGGCACCGGCGGGCACCGAACTCGCACCGACGACTGAGGAGAACGACGTGGGGACCGTAACGCTCGGCGTTTCGATCGCGGTCCCGGAGCCGTACGGCAGCCTGCTCCAGGAGCGGCGCGCGGCCTTCGGGGACCCTGCCGCTCATGGCATCCCTACCCACGTCACGCTGCTGCCGCCGACCGGGATCGACGCCGGACTCCTGCCGGCGGTGGAGGCGCACCTGGCGTCGGTCGCGGCGTCCGTGCAGCCGTTCCCCATGCGGCTCGCGGGCACGGGCACCTTCCGGCCGCTGTCGCCGGTGGTCTTCGTGAAGGTCGTCGAGGGCGCGTCCGCGTGCGCGTGGCTCCAGAAGCGGGTGCGGGACGCGTCGGGGCCGCTGGTGCGCGAGCTCCAGTTCCCCTACCACCCGCACGTGACGGTCGCCCACGGCATCACCGAGGAGGGCATGGACCGGGCGTACGAGGAGCTGTCCACGTACGCCGCCGAGTGGTCCTGCGAATCCTTCGCCCTGTACGAGCAGGGCGCGGACGGCGTCTGGCGCAAGCTGTGCGACTACGCCTTCGGCGGCGGCGCGGCGGGCGAGGTCCCCCCGCAGGGCCTGCCCCACGACGCGCCCGCCCTCCACTAGGGCCCCGCGCCGGCGGCCCGGCACTACACCGGCAGCCGCCGGAACAGCGGACGCGGCACGTGCCGCAGCGCCGACATCACCGCGCGCAGCGCCCCCGGCACCCACACCACCTCCGCGCGCCTGCGCAGCCCCGTCTCGATGGCCCGCGCCACGGCCTCCGGCGTCGTCGCGAGGGGGGCCTCCGCCATGCCCTCCGTCATCTTCGTCCGTACGAATCCGGGGCGTACGACCATGACGTGCACCCCCGTCCCGTGCAGCGCGTCCCCGAGGCCCTGGGTGAACGCGTCCAGGCCCGCCTTGCTGGAGCCGTAGATGAAGTTCGCCCGCCGGGCCCGCTCGCCCGCGACCGAGGACAGCACGACCAGCGAGCCGTGGCCCTGGCTCTGCAGGGCGTTCGCGCAGACCAGACCGGCGGAGACCGCGCCGGTGTAGTTGGTCTGGGCGACCCGGACGGCGGCCATCGGCTCGGCCTCGTCGTGGGTCTGGTCGCCGAGCAGCCCGAAGGCGACGAGCACCATGTCGATGTCGCCCTCGGTGAAGACCTTGCCCAGCGCCTCCTCGTGCGCGGCGCTGTCCAGGGCGTCGAAGGGGACCGTGCGGACCTCTGCGCCCAGGCCGCGAAGCCGGTGCGCGGCGGCGTCCAGCGCGGGGGAGGGGCGGCCCGCCAGCCACACCGTGCGGGTGCGGCGGGCGATGAGGCGGCGGGCGGTGGCGAGCGCGATCTCGGACGTGCCGCCGAGGACGAGCAGGGACTGCGGGGCGCCGAAGGCGTCCTTCATGGTGGGGCTCCTGGAACGGGTCAGAGGGAGAGGCGGCGGGAGAGGTCCGAGGTGAAGACCCCGTGCGGGTCGAGTGCGGCGCGCAGGGCGCGGAAGCGGTCCAGCTCCGGGTACATCGCGGCGAGCGTCTCGGGGCGCACCCGGGAGTCCTTGGCGAGGTAGAGGCGGCCGCCGGCGGCGCAGACCTCCTCGTCCAGCCCGTCGAGGAAGGCGCCCAGCCGGGGCAGGTGCGCCGGGATGTCCAGGGCGAGCGTCCAGCCGGGCACCGGGAAGGACAGCCAGCCCGGGTCGCTGGCGCCGAAGCGCTTGAGCACGGCGAGGAAGGACGGGCAGCCGCGCCGGGAGATCCGGCCGACGATCCGGCGCAGGGCCTCCTCCTGCCCGTGCGGGACGACGAACTGGTACTGGACGAAGCCGCCGCGGCCGTAGATCCGGTTCCAGTGCGGGACGCCGTCCAGGGGGTGGAAGAAGGCCGGGATGCGCTGGAGCTCGCCGGTCCGGGAGCGGGGGGCCCGCCGGTACCAGAGTTCGTTGAAGAGGCCGACGGACTTCCTGCCCAGCAGCCCCTCGGGCACGAACGACGGCGCTCCCGGGAGCCGGCCGGGGCGGAAGGCCAGCGGGTGGCGGCGGGCGCGCGGCGGCAGCTCGTCCAGCGGGGCGTGGTCGCCGCGGGTGAGGACGGAGCGGCCCATGGCCGCGCCGCGGGCCAGCAGGTCGATCCAGGCGACGGAGTACCGGTAGAGGTGGTCGGTCTCGGTGAGCCGGGTCATCAGGTCGTCGAGGTCGGCGGCGCGCTCGGTGTCCACCGACATCAACGAGGTCTCGACGGGCAGCAGTTGGATCTTCGCGGAGAGGATGACACCGGTCAGGCCCATGCCGCCGGCGGTCGCGTCGAAGAGGTCGGTGCCGGGGCGGACCTCGTGCACCTCGCCGTCCGCGAGCAGGAGGCGCAGCGAGCGCACGTGCCGGGAGAAGCCGCCGGAGACGTGGTGGTTCTTGCCGTGCACGTCCGCGCCGATCGCCCCGCCGACGGTGACGTAACGGGTGCCCGGGCTCACCGGCACGAACCAGCCGAGCGGCAGCAGCACCTCCATCAGCCGGTGCAGGCTCACCCCGGCGTCGCACACCACGATCCCGGCGTCCGCGTCGACGCTGCGGATGCGGTTCAGGCCGGTCATGTCCAGGACCGAGCCGCCCGCGTTCTGCGCCGCGTCCCCGTACGCCCGGCCGAGGCCCCGGGCGATCGAGCCGCGCGCCCCGCAGCCCCGTACCGCCGCCGCGGCCTGCTCGTAGGTGCGCGGACGCACCACCAGGGCGGTCGTGGGGGCGGTGCGCCCCCAGCCGGTCACGGAGGCGAAGGAGTCGACGGAGAGCGTGGTGTGGTCAGCCATGGGCGTGACGTTATAGCCCCCTACGCGGGCACTGGCGGAGATATGCACCGTTTCGGCGGAATGGGTGGTTGACCGAGTGTCACCGCGGAATGCCGTGCATATGGGTGTTTTCCCGACAAGAGTCTCCTCTGATGTGCGCCCCTCCGGGCCACGCGCACCGATGTCTGGGGATGACCATGCGAGAAGTGGAGCACCGTCTGCTGTCCGCGCTGCGCGACTGCGGTACGGACCCGCGCGTGGCCGCCGCCGCCCGCGCCCTGTCCCTCAGCGGCGAGCACGGCGCGCTGTGGCTGGCCGCCGGACTCCTCGGCGCGGGCCTGGACCGCGACCGGCGCGGCGCCTGGCTGCGCGGTACGGCACTGATCGGCGCCGCCCACCTGGCCAGCATGGGGGTCAAGCGCGCCGTGCGCCGCCCGCGCCCCGAACTCCCGGGGCGCCGGCCCCTGGTGCGGACCCTGGGCCGGCACTCCTTCCCCAGCTCGCACGCCACCTCGGCGGCCGCCGCGGCCGTCGCCCTCGGCGCGCTCGGCCCGTTCGGCCGGCAGGTCGTCCCGCCGCTGGCCGCCGCGATGTGCGTCTCCCGCCTGGTCGTCGGCGTGCACTACCCCAGCGACGTCGTCGCGGGCGCGGCCCTCGGCGGCCTCACCGCCGGGCTCGGCGCGAGGTGGCTGACGGCCAGGGCGGCCGCCCGCGCCGCCGCGGACCCGCTGAAGGGGATCTCCCGTGCCGCGGGCCCGCCGAGGTGGACCGCACGCCCCGCCGCACGCCCCGCCGCACGCCCCGCCGCACGCCCGCTGCGGGAGGCCCTCCGTGGCTGACCGCACCGTCATCCCGCTCCTGGAGAAACAGCGGGGCCGCCGCGCCGCCCCCGGCGGCCCCGCCCTCCCGCCGCAGCGCGGCGCCCGGCGCCCGCTCGCCCTCCCGCTGGGCCTGCTGCGCACCGCCCGCCCCCGGCAGTGGATCAAGAACGGCCTGGTGGTGGCCGCCCCGGCCGCCGCGGGAGAGCTGCTCTCCGCCCGCTCGGCGATCCAGCTCGGCATCGTCTTCGTCCTGTTCACCGCCGCCGCCTCCGCCGTCTACCTGATCAACGACGCCCTCGACGTCGAGGCCGACCGCGCCCACCCCGTCAAGTGCCGCCGTCCCGTCGCCGCCGGACAGGTCCCCGTCCCCCTCGCCCACGCCGTCGGCACGCTCCTGGCGGTCTCCGCGCCCACCGCCGCCGCCCTCCTCTGCAACCCGCCCACCGCCGCCCTGCTCACCGGCTACGTCGTGATGCAGATGGCGTACTGCCTGCGCCTCAAGCACGTCCTCGTGCTCGACCTGACCGTCGTCACCAGCGGCTTCCTGATGCGCGCCATGATCGGCGGCATCGCGCTCGGCATCCCGCTCTCCCGCTGGTTCCTCATCACCACCGGCTTCGGCGCGCTGTTCATGGTCGCCGCCAAGCGCTACTCCGAGGCCGTCCAGCTCGCCGACACCCCGCACAGGGGCAGCACCCGCGCCCTGATCGGCGAATACACCACCGGCTACCTGCGCTTCGTCTGGCAGCTCGCGGCCGGCGTCACCCTGCTCGGCTACTGCCTGTGGGCCATGGAACGCGGCGGCGCCGCCCACGGCGGCCTCCTCCCCTGGCGCGAACTGTCCATGATCGCCTACATCGCCGGCATCCTCCGGTACGCCGTCTTCGCCGACCGGGGCGCCGCCGGGGCCCCCGAGGACGTCGTCCTGCGCGACCGCGGCCTGCTCCTGACCGGCCTGGTCTGGACGGCGCTGTACGCGCTGGCGGTCGCCGAGCTGTGAGCCCGCGCCCGCCGGACCTCGCCGAGCTCGGCTCCTTCGCCGCCGTCGGCCTCACCTCCCCGCGCGCCGACACCGTCCCCGGTTCACTCGTCGGCATGGCGTTGGCGACCTGCCTGCGGTTTTGGGGTACCCGCACACTGGTTTTCCGTAACTGAGAGCAGGCGGGTACACAAAGATCATGGACTGGCTGAAGAACCTCCCGGTGATCGGGCCGTGGATCACGCGCCTGATGGGCACCCACGTCTGGCGCACGTACGAGACCCTGGACCGGGCGAAGTGGAGCAGGCTCGCCGCGGCGATCACCTTCATCAGCTTCCTCGCGCTGTTCCCGCTGATCACGGTCGGCGCCGCGATCAGCGCCGCGGTGCTCACCCCGGAACAGATCGCCCAGATCAAGAAGAGCATCGCCGAGCAGGTCCCCGGCATCTCCGACCAGCTCAACATCGACGCCCTGATCGACAACGCCGGAACCGTCGGCCTCGTCGCCGGTGCGCTGCTGCTCTTCACCGGCATCGGCTGGGTCGGCTCGATGCGCGAGTGCCTGCGCGTGGTGTGGGACCTGGAGGACGTCGACGAGGGCAACCCGGTCCTGCGCAAGGCCAAGGACGCCGTGGTCCTCGCGGGCCTCGGCCTCACCGGTCTCGGCTCGCTGGCCGCCTCCACCGTGGGCTCGTCCGCGGTCGGCTGGACGGCCCGCGCGGTCGGCATCCCGGAGGACGGCGCGGGCGGCGTCCTGCTGCGGATCGCCGCCCTGCTGGTCGCCGTCTGCGCGGACTTCCTGCTCCTGCTGTACGTCCTGACGCTGCTGCCCGGCGTGCAGCCGGAGCGCCGCCGGCTCGTCGTGGCGGCGCTCATCGGCGCGGTCGGCTTCGAACTCCTGAAGATGCTGCTGGGCGGCTACATGAGCGGCGTCGCCTCCAAGAGCATGTACGGCGCCTTCGGCGTCCCCGTCGCCCTGCTGCTGTGGATCAACTTCACGGCGAAGCTGATGCTGTGCTGCGCCGCCTGGACGGCGGCGCCGCACGCCGACGGCCCCGCCCGCAGCGGCGTCGAGCCCGCCGGCGTCAGTCCTGGCGGCGACGGGCCAACGCCGGCACCGGCCACTTCCGGTTGACCAGGAACACCGCGCCGGCGAGCACCATCAGCGCCGCGCCCGCCACCGCGAGCGCGATGCCGGCCCCGCTGGAGGTCTCCTCGGCGGCGGCCAGCCGGGTCGGCGGCTGCTTGGCCTTCGGCGCCGGGGGAGCGGCCTGCGCGCCGGTGTCCACGTTCTTCGGGGCGACCAGCTCGCCGACCGGCTTGACCTTCCCGGCCGCCTGGAAGCCCCAGTCGAGCAGCCTGGCCGTCTCCCGGTAGACCGCCTGGCTCTCGCCCGACTGCGGGTTCATCACGGTGACCAGCAGCACCCGCTCGCCGCGCTGGGCGACCCCGGTGAAGGTGGCGCCGGCGTGGGTGGTGTTGCCGTTCTTGACACCCGCGATGCCGGGGTAGGGGGTGACCCCGCCCTGGCCGGTCATCAGCCGGTTGGTGGTCTCGATCCGGAACGAGCCGCGCCTGCCGTCCTCGCCCTGCTCACCGGGGAAGTCCGCCCGCACCGTCGCGGCGTACTCCCGGAAGTCCTTCTTCTGCATGCCGGACCGCGCGATCAGCGTGAGGTCGTACGCGCTGGAGACCTGGCGCGGCGCGTCGTATCCGTCCGGCGAGACGACGGTGGTGTCGACGGCCTGGAGGTCGCGGGCATGCGCGTTCATGTCGTCGACGGTCTTGGCGACGCCGCCGTTCAGCGAGGACAGGACCCGGACGGCGTCGTTGCCGGACCGCAGGAACACGCCGAGCCACAGGTCGTGGACCTTGTACGTGTGGTTCTCCTTCACCCCGACCGCGCTGCCGCCCGCCCCCAGCCCCTCCAGGTCCGTCGGCTTCACCTGGTAGACCTGCTCCTTGGGCAGCCTGGGCAGCACCGTGTCCGCGAAGAGCATCTTCAGGGTGGACGCCGGGGCGAGCCGCCAGTGCGCGTTCTGCGCGGCGAGCACCTCGCCGGTCTGCGCGTCCGCGACGATCCACGACCGGGCGGACAGTCCCTGGGGCAGCACCGGCACCCCGGGGCCGAGGTCGACCTGGACGCCCGCTCTGCCCAGCCGCTCGCCGCCGACCGAGGACATCCGCGCCGGGGGCTTCGGCTTGTCGTCGGACTTCGGGTCCGGGGCGGCCTGGGCCGCGGGAGCGAGGAGCAGCGCGGGGGCCAGCAGGGCGGCGGAGACGACCGCGACGGCGGTCCTTTTCACGGCAGACACGGACGTGAACGTACCGTGCGCGCCTGTGGACACGGCCACCGTGTGCCGGACCCGCCGCAAGCTCCGCCGGGACAGCCCATCCCCCCTCACCTCGGCCGTGGCCGTGGACGGCGATACTGGACCCATGAAGCTCAACCGCACCCTCTCCTGGTTCCTGCTCGCCTTCGGGGTGTGGAGCTGGTTCATCTGGATCACTTTCGTCAAGAATCTCGTCGCGGACGGGAGCGGCCTCGCCTTCGACGACGCGGGTGACCCGACGGCGTACTTCTGGGTCCATCTGCTGCTCGCCGTGACGTCTTTCCTTCTGGGGACGGGCATCGGCGCGATCGGGTTCCGTTCGGTGCGCGCGCTGCGGCGGGAAAAGGCCACCGGCGCCCGGTGAGTCAGCCGAACACCCTGATGTCCGCCGTGTCGTGCCCCGGCAGGTCGCCGCGCCCCTGCTCGACGCTGCCCGGCACGACGACGGCGGGGGAGGCGCGGCGCAGCAGGACGATGCCCCGGGACTCGTACGCGACGGTGTAACCGGACGCGCGGAGCAGCCGCAGCCGGTCCTTCTGGGCCTGTGCGTCGGGGAACGGGAACGCCTTTCTCGTGGTGTCCAGGAGGACCCATTCCGCGTTTCTCGGCAGGAGGTCGAGAATCATCACGCGGGTGCGCCGGGTCAGGCGCGGGGCGAGATTGTTGTCGGCCTCGACGGTCACTCCGTCGGGAATTCTCCCCACGGCGGTCAGCGCCGCCTCCTGATGGGCGTCACGTTGCCAGTGACTGGGCAGCACGATGTGCCAGGAACCCGATATCAGGACACCGAAGAGGGTGATTCCGGCGGCGAGACCGGCGGCCCATTTCGCCGCCGCTGCGGCCCTTTCCCTCTCCCACCCGCGGGCCATTCTCCCCGTCGTCTCGATCGACGCGGCGACCAGGATCGGCCAGACGAAAGCGCCGTAGTGGTGCAGGGCCTGCCAGTGGTTGCCGTTGTCCGAGAAGACGCGCTCGGCGAGCAGCGGCAGGGCGCACAGGGTGAGCGCGGACCGCAGCGGCAGGAAGAGCAGCGAGCCGAACGTCCACAGCAGGAGCAGGGCCTTCGCCGACGGGGTGAGCGCCGCCCGCAGGGTGTCCAGCGGGTGCAGGACGACATGGACGAGCGCCTCGCTCGCGCTCGCCCCCAGCTCGCTGTACTGCCAGTAGAACCGGGCGTCCCCGCCCATCGCCGGGATGACGACCACGATCGCCGCCAGCGACGCCAGCGGCCCGAGCACCAGCAGGGCCCCGCCGGCCCGCGCCCCCGCCCGGTCCCCGGCGCGGTGTGCCCGCAGCGCGAGCACCGCCCCGAAGATCCCGACGGACAGCCCGAGGTCCTCCTTGGTCAGGCACAGCAGCAGGGCCGCCGCCGTCGCCCGCCCGTACGCCCGCGCCCGCGCCCGCTCGAAGAGCAGCAGGAACAGCGGTACGGCAAAGGCGACTTCGTGGAAACCGGCGCGGCTCGCGTAGAAGAGCGCGGCCCCGCACCCGTACACCAGACAGAATCCCAGCACGAGCCAGGAGAGCGCACGCGGACCGACCGCCTTCCCGCATTCCCGGCGCACCAGCCGGGCCACGACCGGAACTCCCGCGCCGAAGAGCAGGGACTGCACGAGAAGCAGCACCCGGGGATCGTCCCAGAGCCAGTAGAACGGGGCCGCGAGCGCGAGGACCGGCGAGAAATGATCCCCCAGCAGGGAGAATTCCGGCGGAAATCCGTGATGCACGCTCTTTATCAGCGACCGGGGCAGCTCGAAACGCGCGTAGGCCCTTATCGCCTGGTCGAACAACCCCAGGTCGAACCCCCCGAGTTGGAGCTGGCGGAACCGCTGGAGCCCGATCAGCAGGCATACGGCGACACAGCCGACGGCGACAGCCGCGACGCGTATTCGCTCCCGCTGCCGTCCGGCGGCCACCGCCTCGCCGACGCGCACAGGGGGGCGGAGTGTGAACGTGGTCAAGGTTCGCGGACTCCTGCGTAGGGGACTCGGCGGGGCTTGCGTCCCGGGCCGGGTGTCGTCGCCCGGCCGGTCCCATGATCGTGCTCACGGGTATTTTGAGGGTTCGTCCGGCAGAATCCGGCACACCTGGTGAGGGTCGTCGTGGTCGTTGTGTTCGTCCTGTGCCTGTTCCTGCTGCTGGGGGCGGTGCACTGGTACGTCTGGAAACGCGTGGTCCGCGACACGGCACCGCCGGGCGCGCGCGGCCGGCGGGTCCGGCGCGCCGGTGCGGCGGCGCTCACCGTGCTGCCCCTCCTCTCGGTCTCCGCGTTCGTCTCCGGCCGCGCCGGGTTCCCCTTCCGGCTCCAGCAGGTCCTGGCCTGGCCGGGCTACCTGTGGCTGGCGGTCCTGCTCTACCTGACCCTGGCGCTGCTGGCCGCCGAGCTCCTGCGCCCGCTCCTGCTCCGCCGCCGGGCCCGTGAGCCGCACGCCGCCGCGACGGCCCCCCGGACCCAAGAGCCGCACGCCGCCGCTCCGGTCCACCGGGAGGAGGCCGCGTCCGGGGCCGCACCGCCCCGCCCGGAGGCCGGTGCGCCCGGGCGGCGGCTCGTCGTCTCCCGGGCGCTCGCCGGCACCGCATCGGCGGCCGCCCTGGGCACCGTCGCGTACGGCACCCGGTCCGTGCTGAAGGGCCCCCGCACCACCCACGTCACCGTCCCCCTCCGCCGGCTTCCCCGCGCCGCCCACGGCTTCCGGATCGCCGTCGTCAGCGACATCCACCTCGGGCCCGTCCTCGGCCGCGCCCACACCCAGCGCGTCGTCGACGCCGTCAACGCGACCCAGCCCGACCTGATCGCCGTCGTCGGCGACCTGGTCGACGGCACCGTCGAGGACCTCAGGGACGCCGCCGAACCCCTGCGCCGACTCCGGGCCAGGCACGGCCAGTTCTTCGTCACCGGCAACCACGAGTACTACGCGGGCGCCGCCCCCTGGCTGGCCCGCCTCCGCGAACTCGGCCTGCACCCGCTGGAGAACGACCGCGTCGAGATCGCCGGCTTCGACCTCGCCGGGGTCAACGACGTGGGCGGCGAAGCCTTCGGCCAGGGGCCGGACTTCGCCAGGGCGCTCGGCGACCGCGACCGCTCCCGCGCCTCGGTCCTCCTGGCCCACCAGCCCGTCCAGATCCACGAGGCCGTGCGCCACGGGGTCGGCCTCCAGCTCTCCGGGCACACCCACGGCGGCCAGCTCTGGCCCGGCAACCTCGTCGCCGCCCTCGCCAACCCCACCGTCGCGGGCCTGGAGCGGTACGGCGACACCCAGCTCTACGTCACCCGGGGCGCGGGCGCCTGGGGCCCGCCGGTCCGGGTCGGCGCCCGCTCCGACATCACCGTCGTCCGGCTGGCCTCCCACGAGGCATGAACGGACACCCGCCGACCCGCCGTTCCGCCGACTCACCGACCCGCCGACCTGCCCGTCCGACTGTCCCATCACGACGAGTTGTCCTGCATCTGTGACCACTTGCGAAAGATTCGCCCCTTCCGTCGCTCTAATTCGTGTGATTAGGTGAATGAATCGTGGGGTAGGGCGTGTTGGTTTTCCGTCTGCCCCTGGGTGGGGGTAGTGCAAGGAGAGCAAGACAATGCGGTTGATGGGTTCCGTGCGCCTGCGGGTCGGGGCGACGGTCGTGGTCGTGGCAGCCGCAGCGGTGGGGGGGTGGATGCTCCTCCCCTCGGACGGCGACCAGGGCCCCGCGATCCGGATCGGCACGACGGACGCCTCGTCATCACTGGACCCGGCCTACGCGTACGACGCCGGTTCCTGGGCCCTGTACAGCAACGTCTTCCAGTCGCTGCTCACCCTCAAGACCGGTTCGGTGACGCCGACCCCGGACGCGGCCAAGAGCTGCGGATTCGTCGGGGCGAAGCTCACCACGTACGCCTGCGAGCTGCGCACCGACCTCACCTTCGCCAACGGCAAGCCGCTCACTCCGGCGGACGTGAAGTTCAGCTTCGACCGCATCCTGCGCAACGGCATGGACGTCGGCCCGCGCTCGCTGCTGTCCTCGCTGAAGTCGGTGGCCGTCGAGGGGCAGAAGATCACGTTCAACCTGCTGTCCGGCGACTCCACCTTCCCGTTCAAGGTCGCCTCCGGCGCCGGGTCCATCGTGGACAGCACCAAGTACCCGGCCGACAAGGAGCGCAAGGGCGGCGCCGTCGACGGCTCGGGACCGTACGCGATGGCGGAGTACAAGAACGGCGAGATCGCGCGGCTGCGTCCCAACACGGCCTACAAGGGGTCGGTGGCCAAGACCGGCCGCCCCATCGACGTGCACTACTACAACGCGTCCACGGACCTCCAGGCCGCCTGGGAGGCCAAGGAGATCGACCTCACCTACCGCCAGCTCCCCCCGGAGATGCTCGCCAAGCTCAAGCCCGGCGAGGCCAACGTGCGCATCAGCGAGGTCGACGCCACCGAGACCCGCAACATGGTCTTCAACGTGCGCGAGAAGTCGAAGTTCCACGACGTGAACGTGCGCCGGGCCGTCGCCCTCCTCATCGACCGGCCGAAGCTGGCGCAGGACGTCTTCCACAACACGGTCGAGCCGCTGTACGACGCCATCCCCAAGGGCATCGTCGGCCACAGCACCCCCTTCTTCGACGTCACCTCCCGGCCCAACGCGAAGCGGGCGAAGGCGGCGCTGGAGGAGGCCGGCCTGACGGCCCCGGTCTCCTTCACCCTCGGCTACTTCGCCAGCGATTCGTCCCGGGCCGAGGCCCAGGAGCTGAAGAAGCAGTTGGAGGCGGGCGGCCTCTTCTCGGTCAAGCTGGTCGAGAAGGCCGAGTGGGAGGCGTTCCAGAAGGACTACAAGGGCGCCAGGTTCGACGCGTACAACGTCGGCTGGGTCGCCGACTTCCCCGACCCCGACAACTACAGCCAGCCCCTCGTCGGCAAGAACAACTCCAACGCGAGCGCCTATGAGAACCCGGAGATCGAGAAGCTGATCACCCGGACCCAGGCCGTGTCCGACCGCGGGTCCACCGTCGACGACTTCAAGAGGATGCACAAGATCGTCGCCAAGGACGTCCCGCTGGTCCCGCTGTGGCAGACCAAGGACTACATCCTCAGCAACGGCAAGGTGGGCGGCGCGGAGTACCTCTCCGACGGCACGGGCGTCTGGCGCCTGTGGGAGCTCAGCCGGCTGTGACGGCCGCGGAAGCACGAGAAGGGCCCCGGCCCCCGGTGATCACCGGAGGCCGGGGCCCTTCTCGTGTCCGGCCGGGGATCAGTAGCGACGCGTGATCAGCGCACGCTTCACTTCCTGGATCGCCTTGGTGACCTCGATGCCGCGCGGGCACGCGTCGGTGCAGTTGAACGTGGTGCGGCAGCGCCACACGCCGTCCTTGTCGTTGAGGATCTCGAGCCGCTGCTCGCCGCCTTCGTCACGGCTGTCGAAGATGAAGCGGTGCGCGTTGACGATCGCCGCCGGGCCGAAGTACTGGCCGTCGTTCCAGAACACCGGGCACGAGGACGTGCACGCGGCGCACAGGATGCACTTGGTGGTGTCGTCGAAGCGCTCGCGGTCCTCGGGGGACTGCAGACGCTCGCGGGTCGGCTCGTTGCCCTTGGTGATCAGGAAGGGCATCACGTCGCGGTAGGCCTGGAAGAACGGGTCCATGTCCACGACCAGGTCCTTGAGGACCGTCAGGCCCTTGATGGCCTCGACCGTGATCGGCTTGTGCGGGTTGATGTCCTTGATCAGCGTCTTGCAGGCGAGCCTGTTCTTGCCGTTGATCCGCATGGCGTCCGAACCGCAGATGCCGTGCGCGCAGGAGCGGCGGAACGTCAGCGTGCCGTCCTGGTCCCACTTGATCTTGTGGAGGGCGTCGAGGACACGCTCCTTCGGGTCCATCTCGACCTCGAAGTCCTGCCACTCGGCGTCCTCGGACACCTCGGGGTTGAAGCGGCGGATCCGGAAGGTGACCTTGATGTACGGAGAGTCGGCGAAGCCGGGCTCGGGCGCGCCCTTGCCGTCCTTCTCCACCTTGTCCATCGTCGGGGTAGCCATCAGTACTTACGCTCCATCGGCTGGTAGCGGGTCTGGACGACCGGCTTGTAGTCGAGCCGGATCGACTCGGTGCCGTCGGCCGCGACCTCGCGGTACGCCATGGTGTGGCGCATGAAGTTGACGTCGTCGCGGGTGGGGAAGTCCTCGCGGTAGTGACCGCCGCGGGACTCCTTGCGCGCCAGCGCCGAGACCGCCATGACCTCGGCCAGGTCGAGCAGGTTGCCCAGCTCGACGGCCTCCAGGAGGTCGGTGTTGAAACGCTTGCCCTTGTCCTGGATGGACACGTTCAGGTAGCGCTCGCGCAGCTCGGCGATCTTCTCGACGGCCGTCTTGATCGTCTGCTCGGTGCGGAAGACCATGACGTTGGCGTCCATCGTCTCCTGCAGCTCCAGGCGGAGCGCGGCCACGCGCTCGGTGCCGGTGGAGTTGCGCAGCCGCTCGATCTGGTCGACGACGAGCTGGGCCGGGTTCTCCGGCAGCTCGACGAAGTCGTTCCCGTGGCTGTACTCGGCGGCGGCGATGCCGGCCCGCTTGCCGAAGACGTTGATGTCCAGCAGCGAGTTGGTGCCCAGGCGGTTCGCGCCGTGCACCGAGACGCAGGCGACCTCGCCGGCGGCGTACAGGCCCGGGACGACGGTGGTGTTGTCCGCCAGGACCTCGCCCTCGACGTTGGTCGGGATGCCGCCCATGGCGTAGTGCGCGGTCGGCTGGATCGGGATCGGGTCCGTGTACGGCTCGATGCCCAGGTACGTGCGCGCGAACTCGGTGATGTCCGGCAGCTTGGCGTCGAGCTGCTCCGGCGGGAGGTGCGTGAGGTCGAGGTAGACGTGGTCGCCCTCGGGACCGCAGCCGCGGCCCTCACGGATCTCCGTGTAGATGGAGCGGGACACGACGTCACGGGACGCGAGGTCCTTCATGACCGGCGCGTACTTCTCCATGAAGCGCTCGCCGTCCTTGTTGCGGAGGATGCCGCCCTCACCGCGGGCGCCCTCCGTCAGCAGGATGCCCATGCGCCAGATGCCCGTCGGGTGGAACTGGAAGAACTCCATGTCCTCCAGCGGCAGCCCGCGGCGGTAGCACGCGGCCTGGCCGTCACCGGTCAGGGTGTGCGCGTTGGAGGTCACCTTGAAGAACTTGCCGGTGCCGCCCGAGGCGTAGATGACCGCCTTGGACTGGAAGACGTGGATCTCACCGGTGGCCAGCTCGTACGCGACGACGCCCGCGGACTTCTTGACGCCGTCCTCCTCCACGATGAGCTGATCGAGGACGTAGAACTCGTTGAAGAACTCCACACCCTCCTTGATGCAGTTCTGGTAGAGGGTCTGGAGGATCATGTGGCCGGTGCGGTCGCCCGAGTAGCAGGACCGGCGGACGGGGGCCTCGCCGTGGTTGCGGGAGTGACCGCCGAACCGGCGCTGGTCGATCTGGCCGCTGGGCGTACGGCCGAACGGCAGGCCCATCTTCTCCAGGTCGAGGACCGCGTCGATGGCCTCCTTCGCCAGGATCTCGGCGGCGTCCTGGTCGACCAGGTAGTCGCCGCCCTTGATCGTGTCGAAGGTGTGCCACTCCCAGTTGTCCTCCTCCACGTTCGCCAGCGCGGCGGCCATGCCGCCCTGCGCGGCGCCCGTGTGGGAACGCGTCGGGTAGAGCTTCGTCAGGACGGCGGTGCGGCTGCGCTTGGTCGACTCGATGGCCGCGCGCATGCCCGCGCCACCGGCGCCGACGATGACGGTGTCGTACTTGTGAATCTTCATCTTGGTTGCCTCAGCCCCGGGCCTAGCGGATGTTCGGGTCGAAGGTGAAGATCACCAGCGTGCCCAGAAGGACGGTGAACACCGTGGCGGTGTACAGCAGGTTCTTCAGCCAGAAGCGCGTGTTCGGCTTCTCCGCGTAGTCGTTGATGACGGTACGCAGGCCGTTGGCCCCGTGCAGCATGGCCAGCCACAGCATGATCAGGTCCCAGGCCTGCCAGAACGGCGAGGCCCAGCGGCCGGCCACGAAGGCGAAGCCGATCTTCGAGACACCGCCGTCCAGCACGAGCTGGATGAGGAGGTGGCCGAGGACGAGGACGACGAGCACGATGCCGGACAGGCGCATGAACAGCCAGCCGTACAGCTCGAAGTTGGTGCGCGTGGTGCGCGGGGTCTTCGAGGTGCGCTTGCGCGGGGGCTCGATGACGGGCGCCGGGTTGTCGGCGTCGTAGAGCGTGACGCCCTCGACGGGGCCGACGCCTGCGGAAGAGGTCTCAGCGGACATGTTCTGACTCAGCTCCCGAAGACTTCGCGTACGGCGTGACCGAGCACGGGGTACAGGGCGCCGACCATCAGCACGATCCAGACGCCCATGACGGTCCAGAGCATCTGCTTCTGGTAGCGGGGGCCCTTGGACCAGAAGTCCACGGCGATGACCCGAAGGCCGTTCAGCGCGTGGAACAGGATGGCGGCGACAAGGCCGTACTCGAGGCAGGCCACGAGCGGGGTCTTGTAGGTGGCCACGACGTCGTCGTACGCCTCGGGAGAGACGCGGACGAGAGCGGTGTCGAGGACGTGTACGAACAGGAAGAAGAAGATGAGGACGCCGGTGACTCGATGAGCCACCCAGGACCACATGCCTTCCCGGCCGCGATACAGCGTTCCAGCCGGCACGGAAATACCCTCCGGGAGCGGGGATTGGGGTCGGCCGGCTTGGTTTGTCGGTCAGACCCGGCCGGGTACGGTCCACCGGCCCCGGTCATCGTAGCGACGAGTTGTCGGTTCCCTCGCGCGGGGGCCTCCGGTGTGATCAAACAGGCAGTCAAACGGCCACGGACGGGCTATCGGGGCCCTCCGTCGCCCCGCCCTGGTCGAAATGCACCTCATGTACGGTTCGGGCGAGCCGCCCGCGGGCCAGCCGCCGGAGCTCGTCGGCGGCCACGGCCCGCTCCTCGTCCGGCTCGTTGCCCAGCCGGAAGCGGATTCCGGCGAGCACCTGGTCGAGCTGCTCGCCCGGCGCGACACCGTCCAGGCAGATCACGAAGGCGTGCCCGAAGCGGCTCTCGTACGCGGCGTGCGCGGCCCGCAGCGCGGTGTGCGCGGCTGGCGGCGTGTCGGCGGCCGGGCGGGGCGGGGTCTCGCAGGCCAGGGCGTCGGCGATCTCCGCGGAGGAGAGGTCGTACGAGGCCTCGTCGGCGGCGGCGAGGAGCGCGTCCAGATCGGGGTAGGGGCGGTGTGCGGCGAGCCGCCCGGCCCACCGGCGGCTGCGGCAGCAGGTGAGCAGCGCGGCCTCGGCGGTGCGCGCGGGGGCCGCGTTGAACCGCTCCAGGGGGGTCGGGTGTGCCGGGCCGCCACGGCCGCTCGTTGTAAGGAAGACGGAGGGGTACAGCGTGACTCCTTGGGCGGGCGGCGGCCGACGGCCGCCGGCCGGATCGGTCCGGATCGGATCCTGTGGCGGGAGCGGTCAACGCTAGCCACGGCAGGAGAGAAGTGTCCGACGAATGCACGAATTTCATCCGAACGAGAGGGTTTATGTGCGCGCGATAGACGGTTCAGGCCCCGGAAGCTCGTACTTTCGGGTGGGTTCGGTGCGGTTTGTGACACGAGCGAAAGTTGGGCACGGATGAACGATTCCCGAGAGCCACTGGACGCGGGAGCTCCGGACGCGCACGGGGCGGGCGGAGCGAGCGGGGGGCGTACGGGTGCGCACCGCTCCCCGGCCCACCGCGCCGCGCGCCGGACACCGCGCGGCGCCCTGGTGGCCGGGGCGGCCCTGGTGATCGCCGGGGCGACGACCGTCACGGTGGCCGCCTGGCCGCAGTCCCCGGAGCCCGCGGGACCCCCCGCGACCGCGTCCGGCCCGGCCGCCCCCGCCTCGCCGGGCCCGCCGGACGTTCCCGGCTCCGTGGGCGACGACGCGAAGCCGCCCGCCCCGGCGGCCTCCCGGGCCCGTCCGGTGACCGGGCCGCCCCGCACCATCCCCTTCGTCCGGGACGTGCGGGCCGCCGAGGGCCCCGGCTGGCGGCCCACCGCCACCACCAGGGTGGTCGTCGCGGCGGGCAGCGAGAGGGCCCTGGCCGACGAGGGCAGGCTGCTCGCCGACGAGCTCGGGAAGCCGTACGCGCAGGGCGTCGCCGCCCGGCCCGGCGACGTGGAGCTGGCCATGCCCGCCGCGGGACCGCCCGGGGCCCCGGAGTCGTACCGCGTCACCGTCTCCGGCGGAAAGGTCCGCATCACCGGCGGCGACGAGGCGGGCGTCTTCTACGGCACCCGCACCCTCAAGCAGGCCGTGCGCTCCGGCGGCGGGCTCGCGGAGGGCGTGCTGAGGGACGCCCCGGCCAAGCCCAGGCGCGGGTTCGCCCTCGACACGGCCCGCAAGCACTTCGACGCCGCCTGGATCGAGGACCGCATCCGCGAGATGGGCGACCTGAAGCTGAACGAGTTCGGCCTGCACTTCTCCGACGACCAGGGCTTCCGCATCGAGTCCGCCACGCACCCCGAGATCGTCTCCGAGGACCGCCTGACCAAGGCCGAGATCCGCCGCATCGTCGCGCTCGCCGCCTCCCGGCACATCCGCGTCGTCCCCGAGATCGACTCGCCGGGCCACCTGGGCGCGGTCATCGCCGCGCACCCCGGGCTCCAGCTGCGCAGCGTCTCCGGGAAGCCCTCGCGGGGCGCGGTGGACATCGCGAACCCCGAGGCCGCGAAGATCGTCGACGAGCTGCTGGCCGAGTACGCGGACCTCTTCCCCGGGTCGTACTGGCACCTGGGCGGCGACGAGTACCGGGCGCTCACGGTCTCCGACCCGGAGGCGACGTACCCGCAGCTCACCCGCGCGGCGCGGGCCAAGCACGGCCCCCGGGCCCGGGTCCAGGACCTGGCCACGAGCTGGCTGAACGACCGGGCGGCGACGGTCCGGCGCAAGGGCAAGTCGCAGCTCCGGGCGTGGAACGACGGCTACTTCGCGGGCGGGACCGTCGACGCCCCGAAGTCCCGCGAGGTCGCGTACTGGACGGGCAAGGAGCTCGGCGCGCGCGAGCCGCTGGAGTACCTGCGCGAGGGCCGCACGGTCCTGAACGTCAACGACGAGTACCTCTACTACGTGCTCGGCGAGCCCAACACCTTCAGCTACCCGACCGGCCGCCGCATCTACGACGAGTGGACCCCGCGCGTCCTGCGCCACTCCGACGCCGTCCCGGCGCGCTACGACGCGCAGATCACCGGCGGGCAGCTCGCGGTGTGGTGCGACTACCACAACGCGCAGACGCAGGCCCAGGTCGCCAGGGGCGTGCGGCTGCCGCTGCGGGCGGTCGCCCAGAAACTCTGGGACCCCCGGAAACCGGCCCTGGACTGGACGGGCTTCAAGGAGCTGGCCGCGAAGGTGAGGTGAGGCCCCCTCAAATCCACCCGCTCTGCCCGGCTATGCCCCACTTCGCCCACCGGCCGACCGCACGCCGACCAACAGAACCGGAAGCACAATTCCGGTCGGATCCTCGATGTGATTCCGGCCGCAGTCGCGCTCGGATGGCCAGGACCCCCCGTCATGTGGGCACAATGTGCCAGGACTGTGGTGGATACGTGCGCAACTGGCTGTTCCGGCGAAGTCCGGGTGAGGCTTGAGCCTCTTGAGGTCAACGCGTGGGGGGAGTGGGAAACATGGGTTTCTGGGGTTACTTCGTCGTAGGGAAGAACGCCGGGCCGCTCTCGGAACTGGATGCATTGGCCGAGGTCAGACAGGATCTGGCGCTCTACGACGAGCGCGCGGGCGGCTGGCAGGTCTGGGAGCGCCCGAGCGAGCCCGAGGTGGGCGACATGGGGGCGCTGGCGCGCGGGGTGTGCCGGGACACCGGGGCGCCGGCGCTGTTCGCGTTCGTGATGGGCAGCGACTGCGTGGTCATCGAGGCCGCGTCGCCCGAGGGCGGTTCGTGGTTCGCGTGCCTGGGCCGGCAGGCGATGGCCGAGTACCTGAAGGCGGACGGGCTGCTCCTGGAGGACCTGTTCCTGTCGGCGGAGGACGCCGCCGAGAAGGCCGTGGCCTGGGCCGCGGAAGCGGGCAGGACCGTCGAGCTGGAGCCGCTGACCACGGTGCTGAAGGCGGAGGCGGACCCGCTGGCCGAGGAACTGTTCGGGTACTTCCTGGACGTCCTGGGGCTCGAGCGCCGGCAGTGACGTTCCGCCACGGGTGAGCGCCCCGCTCCACGGTGACGTTTCCTCAACGCCCGCCCCCGTCGCCGCCGCCGCGCGGCGACGGGGGCGGGCGGCGACGGAGGCGGGCCCGGCTGCGGAGAAGATCCCTCCCCGCCTGGAAAATCCCGGCGTGACGCCTTTCGTCCCTCTCGCGCAGTCGCAAGCGGAGGGCCCGTGTCGAGCGGGCCGGACCGCCGTCGTACCGTGACGCCCAGCCGTCCCGCGCAGGGCCGGCGGGGACGAAAGCCCGTACGGGGCCGAGGAGGACGCATGAGCCTGCCGACGGTCGAGCTGACCGACCGGATCGCCCGTGCCGACGAGCGCGCACTCGCCGTCAGCGCGCTCGCCTGCCTGGACCGCTGTCTGCCCCTGCTGGAGTACGTCGACGGGGTGACCGTCGACGCGGACGCCGCCCTGCGCCCGCTCTGGGAGGCCGCCGAGGGTGGCGAGGAGTGGCTCAGCCGGCTGCGCCCGGCCGCGGCCCTGGTCGTACGGGCCGTGGCGCACGAGACGTCCCGGCCGGTGTCGGTGCTGCGCCGCGCCGCGTCCGTACCGCGCGTGTACGCGGCGGACGAGCTGCGCGTTTGGGCCGGCGAGTGCTCGGCGGCGGCCCTCGCCGTGCACCGGTACCTGGACGGCGACCGGGACGGCGGCCCGCTGGCCACGGGCGAACTGCGCCGCCAGGAACGCCTGCTGGACCTGCTCGCCGGAAACGGCGACGGCCTGCGGGCCGCCTTCGTGCAGTCGACGGAGGGGAAGCGGGTGCTGCGCGCGGCGGCCCGCAGGTCGGCGGCCAGGCGGGCGCGGCGGGTCTGAGCTTCGGGTGCGGGGCGCGGCCGGGGGGCGGGAGCCGCGGTCGCAGGAGCGGCAGTGGTGGCCGGACGGGCGGCAGTGGTGTTGCCGGAAGGGCGGCCGAGGCCGCCACCCCCCACAGGAGTGACCCCGGCCGCCAATCCGTACGGGCTGTGCGACGAGCCCGTACCCCTTACTGCGCCGCCGGCGCGTTTTCTGTCACACCTCGGTACGTCAGCAAGTCGTTGCAGGTTGTACAAGTCATGGACTTATCGCCCGTCGGCGACGTAGCGTGCACATTCGCGCCGGGGCGGGGGCACGTGGTGCACGGGGTGCACGCGGTGCAGCCCGGGGGACCGGCACCACTCGGGACAGCCAGCATCGACTGGGGACAGGTTGAGATAGTGCTGGGGGACGACGCGGAGCTGACTGCCGCGGTGCTCGCGGCACAGGACGGGAACGAACAGGCGTTCCGGACTGTGTACCGCGCCGTGCATCCACGGCTGTTGGGCTACATACGCACGCTGGTCGGCGAACCGGACGCCGAGGACGTCACGTCCGAGGCCTGGCTTCAGATAGCCCGTGACCTGGACCGCTTCCACGGGGACGCCGACCGTTTCCGGGGCTGGGCCGCGCGCATCGGCCGCAACCGGGCGCTCGACCACATCCGGATGCGGGGCCGCAGACCGGCCGTGGGCGGCGACGACACCGAACTCGCGGAGGAGCCCGCCGCCTCCGACACGGCGGGCGAGGCGATGGAGTCCCTCGCCACCGACCGCACCATGGCGCTCATCGCGCAGTTGCCGCAGGACCAGGCGGAGGCCGTGGTGCTGCGCGTGGTCGTCGGGCTGGACGCCAAGAGCGCGGCCAAGACGCTGGGCAAGCGGCCGGGCGCGGTGCGTACGGCGGCCCACCGGGGACTCAAGCGGCTGGCCGAGCTGTTGGGGGGAGTGGGCGATCCGGGTGGTGCGGGCGAGCGGAGCGCCCGGAGTGACCGAGGTGACGGGGACGACCGTGGCGGCCATGGTGACGGCCCGGCGGACGAGATGCTGGACGTGGTCCCGGCGCAGCGGGACCGGCGGCACGCGGGACCCGCGGGCGCGGCCGTCGGGACGTTGGCGCAGGGCCCGTGTGTGACGCATTCACGCGCGCGGACGCAGAGGAAAACGTGATGGCCGACGAGCGCTACGAGTGGCTTGACGAGGCGGCGGCGGAACGGCTGTTGCGCGGCGAACCGGACGAGAACGCGGCGAACGGAAGCCCTTCGGGCGCGGCGCGCGAGCGGTCCGGTGACGGTTCCGCTCCGGGTACGGGAGCGGGTGCGTCCGGGGCGAGGCCGTCCGGGACGGGATCGTCCGGGGCCGGGGCGCCCGGGGCGGAATCGTCCGGGGCGGAATCGTCCGGGGCCGGGGCGTCCGGAGCGGGGTCGTCCGGGACCGGGACCTCCATGGCCGGGGCCGCCGAGCTCGCGGCCGCGCTCGAAGGGCTGCGCTCGGGGGCGGGGTTCGGGTCCGCCGGCGGTGAGGGGCCGGGGCTCGGCGCGGATGCCCGTTCCGGTGGCCGGGAGCTGCCCGGGGAGGCGGCCGCGCTGGCGGCGTTCCGGCAGTCGCGGTGTGCGGTGTCGGCGCGGCGGCGTTCCCGCTGGGGGCGGCCGGTGCGGCTGGGCCTGGTGACCGTGTTCGCGGCGGGCGCCCTGGGCGGCGTCGCCGTCGCCGCCGGTACGGGAGTGCTGCCCGGCCCCTTCCTGTTCGGCCACGCGGAACCGGAGCCCGCCTCGTCGGTGTCGGTGGCGAGCCCCGACTCCGGGGACCGCAGGATGCCCGAACCGGAATCCTCCGAGAGCGGCCGTCCGGAACGTGTTCCCGTACCCGACAACCCGGCAGCGACCAGTCCGCCGCTCCCCGGTGACGGCGGCACTGCCGACGGCGGGACCGCCGTCACCGGCGGCACCGGCGGCGGCCCGGGCGGCTCCGCGGAATCCGACGGCGGCTCCCGGGGCACCGGAACCGGCCCGGACACGGACGCGGAGGCGGACGGCTCCGACCCCTCGGGCGGCGAACGGCCCGACACCTCCCGAGGGTCCGGCGACAAGGGCAAACCCGCCAAGGACTGGCGGCAGCGCACGGTCAAGGCGTGCCGCGACTACCGGGCCAACCGGATGCCCGATCACGTGAAGCAGTACCTGGAGGTCCAGGCCAAGGGCTCCGACGGCATCAGCCGCTTCTGCGACCGCCTGCTCGGCGGCGGCAAGGGCGACGGCGACGGCGCGGGCTCCCCGCCCGACAACGACGAGGGCGCCCAGGGCCCCGGACACGGAAACGGAAGCGGCTCCGGGGGCGGAAACGGAACCGGCGGCAAGGGCGGCAACCACGGCGAAGGGGACAGCGGCGGAGGCCGCGGCAACGGCTCCGGAGGCGGCAAGGGCAATCACCGCACCGGCGCGAAGGACACGTACCGCGGCCCCGCGGGCTCCCTCGGCCCGGCCCGCCGCACGGCGTCGACACCGGTCCGACAGCTTTCTCCGGCCCGGGTGTGACGTTTTCGGGACGGGTGACGCTGTAGGGAATGTGCCGACTGGTCATCGGCCGCGCACGAGCCGGGGTTCCCCCCGTATCTGCGGCTCTGCGCACCTGGCGCGGGCGGGATTCGTTCCCCCGGTCCCGCCCGCGCCTCCTTTTCCCTGCCTCCGCTGCCCCGCCGTGTCCCTGTTCGGGACCGACGTCCTCTCCGTGGCCCGGGCTGGTGCGGAGCACTGTTGACACCTCCGGACCGGACGGCCTGTAATGGGCGTCGTGCAGCGCGGTCCCGGCCACAGAGAAGTGGGCAGGCCGGTGACCGAGCCGGCACCTTTCCCGCAGGAAGGCGATGACGAGGTGGCGGCGTGGGATACGGGTGGCCATGGGGACTCCCTTCGGTGGTCCGGGTGCTGGTGGGGCCGGCTGCCAGTGATTCGAAGGTAGGCCGACGGCAGCCCCGGGACGTCAACCCGTGGGTCCAATTCCCGCGTAGTACCTGGGTACCAGGAGGGGCACCCCGCGACGCGACACGCACTCCGAGGCCCGGGCTCGCCACGGGGCTGACCGGGCCCGCCGCCCCGCACCGGCCACCGAGCCCGCCCGCCCCGCACTGGCCACCGGGCCCGCCTGCCCCGCACTGCCCGCCCCGCACCGGCCACCGGGCCCGCCCGCCCCGCACCGGCCACCGGGCCCGCCCGCCCCGCACCGGCCACCGGGCCCGCCCGCCCCGCACCGGCCACCGGGCCCGCCCGCCCCGCACTGGCCACCGGGCCTCCACACCCACCGCCCCTCCACACCCACCACCGGACCCACCCCCCTCAAGCCGCCAACCGCCTCACCCTCCGGGCCACCCGCCGCACCGTCGGATTGCGCGGGACGAACGCCAGCCGTCGCGGCAGTCCGCCCGGCAGACCCAGCGCTGTCAGCCGCCGTCGCTTGAAGTAGCGGCGGGTGCGCGGGGAAAGCCCCGAGCGGAGGTAGCGTTCCGCGTCCGCCCGCCGCCCCGCGAGGACCTGCGGCTGCATCGCGTAACCCACCGCGGCGACCAGCGCGGGCGCCGCGAGCGGCGGCGTCCCGGGCCCCTCCAGGTCCGGCAGGAGCGCGTCCGCCAGCGTCACCGGGACACGGTTGCTGTTCTCGTACGGTGCCAGGCGTTCCAGCAGTACGTCCGTGCCGACCCGCGCCACCGGGATCCCGTACAGCGCGTGCGCGGTGAACAGCGCCGTGGAGAAGCACCCCACCACCAGCGCCGGGCGCAGCCGCCGGAAGAGGACCTCCGCGAGGAGCGGCGAGCCGAAGACCGTCAGCTCCGCGCCGAGCGCCGCCGCCTCCTCCTCCAGCCGGCGCGACCAGCCCGCCGGGGCCGACGGGTGCGGCTTGAAGACCACCCGCCGGTGCCCGCGCGCCACCGCCCCCCGCAGCATCCGTACGTGCAGGGCCTCTTCCTCCGCCACGGTGAGGATGTCCAGCGCGGCGAGGTACTGCCCGAGGAGCAGCGCCGGAGCCGGGTCCGGCGGCAGGTCGTCGTCCGGGTACGGAAGTTCCGCCAGCACCCGCAGGAAGTCGGCCGACGGCACGACCTCCGCCGGCACCTCGAACTCGCTCAGCAGCAACGGCCGCAGCCCCGCCACCAGATCCAGGTGCAGCAGCCGCCGCACCCGCCCCCCGATCAGCGGGTCCAGCTTGTTGCGGGTGGGGCCGTAGCTCATCAGCCCGTCCGCGTACACCTCGATCGGCGCGTCCGGGAAGAGCTGCGCCACCGCCTGCGCGGGCGCCACCTGGACCGACTCCAGGACCAGCGTGACCGAACAGTCCCCGAGGCCCCAGACGTCCCTCAACTGCCGTTCCCACAACGGCACGTCGTCCGGCCGCGGCGTCCACCCGGACGGATGCAGCGGCCGGATCGTCGCGTTCCAGTCGAGTACGTCGTCGAAGCGCGTCCGGAGCGTCTCGAAGCCCGGGGCCTGCGTGAACGGCGGCGTGGTCTCCGGAGTCGGGGCGTTGTTGCTGGCCAGCAGGATGCGCCGGTCGGCGGGCGGGAAGCGGCCGCCGTCCAGGGCGGCGGCCAGGGTGGCCGTGCCGTACAGGGTCGAGGCGAGGAAGAGCTGGACGGTGCTCACGCCGCCGCCCCCAGCCCGCGGCGCAGCCGGCGCAGCCGTGACGCGCGGTCCGCGTCCATCGCGTTCAGCGCCTCCGCCAGAATTCCCTGCGGCATTCTCCGCAGCGCCGCCGCACTCATTGTCCGCAATTTCCTCGCCACCGCCGGTTCGAACCTTTTTGAGTCGTCCGCACTTCCCAAGTGGTGGGAAATGATCGCGCAGTAGGTGCGCACGGCTTTCGGCAGCAGGGTGCGCGCGTCCACGTCCCGTGCCGTTTCTTCCAGGACCTGGTCGAATGCGCGGATGAAATCGAGCTGCCGTACGTCTCCGATCTGGGTCAGGGAGGACGCGATGCCGCGCCGGTAGAAGACGCCGAGCAGCCCCACCACGCCGAAGGACCGCGCCTCCCGGTGCAGCCGCCAGATCCACGGCCGGTCCTCCGCCGTGCGCAGCCCGTCCGTGAAGTGCAGCAGCCCGCGGTCCAGCAGCCGCCGGTGGTAGACGCCCGCCCAGGCGTACGCGTAGTCCACCGACGTGGAGCGGTCGGCGGGCAGGATCGCCGCCCGCGGCGAGAGCGACTCGCCGCGCCGCCCGTGCGGAACGCGCTGCACCACGCGCGTGCGCCCCGTGCACTGCACGTGGTCCGTCCGTACGAAGTCGCAGTTCAACTCCTCGGCGACGGCGACGAGTTGGCTCAGGTAGCCCGGAGCCAGCCAGTCGTCGCCGTCCAGGAAGGTCAGGTATTCGCCGCGCGCCGCGTCCAGGCCCGTGTTGCGGGCCGTCGCCAGGCCGCCGTTGCGCTCGTGTCTGAGCAGCACCGCCCCGGGGAGGTCGCGCTCCGCCCGGGCCAGGAGCTCCGGGGTCGCGTCCGTCGAACAGTCGTCGACGAGGAGGAATTCGAAGTCGGCGCGGGTGTTCGCGCGCAGACTTCGCAGGGCATCGGGAGCGTATGTCTGCACGTTGTAGAACGGCACGACGACGGAGAGCTTGACCACGGCCGCGACATTAGGGCGCGGGGGCGGATGCCGGATGAACCGGCCGTGTCCGGGCGGTGAAGGGCGCGGGTATTCGCCCCCGAATTCTGGGTGCGTCGCGCCCGTCGACTCCTGTTAACCCTTTGTTGCAGCCGAGTTGGGCCGCCCAGTGGAACCGGTCCCTAACTTGTCCGTCGTGCCCACAGTCACCAGAACGACATTCACCGGCACGGCACGTGCGAGGAATTCCCTGCGAGTTGCCGTAATTGCGGATTCGGACACGCGTTGGAAATGGGGTGCGCTGACGGCGCGCCGCATCGCCGAGGGGTGTGCGGACGCGGAGCTGCACGGCTTCCTGCTGCGCGGCCGGGCGACCCCCACGGCACGTCAGCTCTCCGAAGTCGGAGTCGAGTGGGGGCAGCCGCGCGAGGTGACCGGGGCGGAATTCCTGACGGCCGTCGAGCGGGGACCGTACGACGTCGTCGTGCTCGCCCTCGTCGGCGGCTCCGTACAGGCGCTGCTGCACGGCATGGCACGGCTGTGGCCCGGCCACGAGCGGCGGCCGGTGCTCGTCACCGGGTACGTGGGCGTCGTCTACGAGAAGCTCGCGGACGGCCTGCTGCTGCGGCACGGCGCGGACGTCGTCCTCGCCAACTCCCCGTATGACGAGCGGCGGTTCACGCAGGTGTACGAAGGAGTGGGCGCCGACGCGTCCGCCGTCACCCGCGCCGCGCTCCCCTTCCTCGGCGGCACGCCCCACACCGGAGCCGCCGACGCGGTGGTCTTCGCCGCGCAGCCGTCGGTGCCGGAACGGCGCGCGGACCGGGCCTACCTGCTGCGGCGGCTCGTGCAGCACGCCCGGCTGCACCCCGGGCGGGAGGTCGTCCTCAAGCTGCGCAGCAAGCCCGGCGAGCACACCACCCACATCGAGGAACTGCCCTACCAGCGTCTCGTACGGGACCTCGACACGCCCGCCAACTTCCGTCTCGCGTACGGGCACATGGGCGAGGTGCTGGACCGCACGGGCCTGCTGGTCACCGTCAGCTCCACCGCCGCCCTGGAGTCCCTGCACCGGGGCATCCCGACCGCGATCCTCACCGACCTCGGCGTCCGCGAACCCCTCGGCAACCACCACTTCCTCGGCTCCGGCTGCCTGACCTCCTGGGACGCGCTGGACGCGGGGCAGCGCCCGCAGGCGTCGCAGGAGTGGCTGCGGGAGCACGGGGTGTCCGCGCACGGCGACCCGTACGACGCCGTACGGGAACGGATCGACGCCCTCCTCGCCCGGCCGGTGCTGCCGCCGGTGTCGCCGTACTACAGCACCGCCACCGCCACCGGATACCTCCCCGGCATCCTCGCCCGCCACCGCCTCGACGAGACCCCGCGCGCGGAGGCGACCGGGGTGCGGCGAGTGGTGCGCGAGGCGGTCAGGGAGGCGGCGCGGGGGGCGTACCGGCACGGGGTGCAGAGGGTCGCACCGGTCATTCGACGGATGGGAGAGCTGTGATGGAACGCTCGGTGCTGGCCGTGATCCCCGCCCGGGGCGGCTCCAAGGGAGTGCCCGGCAAGAACCTGGCTCCGGTCGGGGGAGTGCCCCTGGTGGTCCGTGCGGTACGGGCCTGCCTCGCGGCGCGCCACGTCACCGAGGTCGTGGTCTCCACGGACGACGAGGAGATCGCCGGGGTGGCGCTGGCCGCCGGGGCGGAGGTGGTGGTCCGGCCGACCGAGCTGTCCGGGGACACGGCCTCCAGCGAGGCGGCGGTGCTGCACGCGCTGGACGCGCAGGCGGCCCCCGTGGACGTGGTGCTCCTGGTGCAGTGCACCAGCCCGTTCGTGACCGCGGCCGACGTGGACGGAGTGGCGGCGGCGGTCCTCGCGGGGGCGGACAGCGCGGTGACGGTGGCCCCCTTTCACGGGTTCGTGTGGCGGGAGGAGGGCGGACCGGAGGACGCCGAGCGCCCGCCCGGCACCGGGAGCGGGCCGGAGGGCACCGGAAGCGGACCGGAAGGTGCCGGAAGCGGGCCGGAGGAAGCCGCCACCGGGACCGGGGTCAACCACGACAAGGCCCACCGCCCCCGGCGGCAGGACCGCCCCCAGGACTTCCTGGAGACCGGAGCCGCCTACGCCATGGACGTCGCGGGCTTCCGCACCCACCGGCACCGCTTCTTCGGCCGCACCGAGCTGGTCCGTACCGACGCGGCCCGGGTCCTGGAGATCGACGACCCGCACGACCTGGCCCGCGCCCGCGCCCTCGCCCCCCTGCTCGACGCGCCCCGGCGCCCCGCGCTCGGCGACATCGACGCCCTCGTCATGGACTTCGACGGCACCCAGACCGACGACCGGGTGTGGATCGACGCGGACGGGCACGAGGTGGTGTCCGTGCACCGCGGGGACGGGCTGGGCATCGCCGCCCTGCGCGCCGGCGGACTGCCCCTCCTCACCCTCTCCACCGAGGTCAACCCCGTCGTCGCCGCCCGCGCCCGCAAGCTCCGCATCCCCGTCCTGCACGGCGTCGAACGCAAGGACGTCGCGCTCAAGGAGTGGTGCGCGGAACAGGAGATCGACCCCTCCCGAGTCCTCTACGTCGGCAACGACGTCAACGACCTCCCCTGCTTCTCCCTCGTCGGCTGGCCCGTCGCCGTGGCCGACGCCCACGACCACGTGCGGGCCGCCGCCCGCGCCGTGACCACCACCCCCGGCGGCCGCGGAGCACTCCGCGAGATCGCCGCCTGGCTCCTTGGCCCGAGCCTCAGCACCCCACGCAAGAGCACCACCCCCACCACCCCTTAAGGAAGCACCACATGAGCGACACCACCCGCCTGCGCACCCTCGGCAGCAAGACCGCCGGCCCCGGCCACCCCGTCTACATCACCGGTGAGATCGGCATCAACCACAACGGCGACCTCGACAAGGCCCTCGCCCTGATCGACGCCGCCGCCGAGGCCGGCTGCGACGCCGTGAAGTTCCAGAAGCGCACCCCCGAGATCTGCACCCCGCGCGACCAGTGGGACATCGAGCGCGACACCCCCTGGGGCCGCATGACGTACATCGACTACCGCCACCGCGTGGAGTTCGGCGAGGACGAGTACCGCGCCATCGACGCCCACTGCGAGAAGCGCGGCATCGACTGGTTCGCCTCCCCGTGGGACACCGAGGCCGTCGCCTTCCTGGAGAAGTTCGACGTCCCCGCCCACAAGGTCGCCTCCGCCTCCCTCACCGACGACGAGCTGCTGCGCGCGCTGCGCTCCACCGGCCGCACGGTCATCCTGTCCACCGGCATGTCCACCCCGGCCCAGATCCGGCACGCCGTGGAGGTCCTCGGCAGCGCCAACATCCTGCTCTGCCACGCCACCTCCACCTACCCCGCCGTCGCCGACGAGCTGAACCTCCGCGTCATCAACACCCTCCAGGCCGAGTACCCCAACGTCCCCATCGGCTACAGCGGCCACGAGACCGGCCTCCAGACCACCCTCGCCGCCGTCGCCCTCGGCGCCGCCTTCGTCGAGCGGCACATCACCCTCGACCGCGCCATGTGGGGCTCCGACCAGGCCGCCTCGGTCGAGCCCGGCGGCCTCACCCGCCTCGTGCGCGACATCCGCACCATCGAGGCCTCCCTCGGCGACGGCGTCAAGAAGGTCTACGAGTCCGAGCTCGCCCCCATGCGCAAGCTCCGCCGCGTCCCGGGCGTCGTCGCCCAGGCGGAGACAACCGACCCCCAGCCCGCACCCGCAGGAGTCTGACGGCCATGACCCCCAGCACCGGCGCCCCGAACACCCCCGGCACGCTCGCCTTCGTCGAAAGCCCCGTCCAGCTCCTGAACGTCCTGGAATGGGCCCACGCCCAGGCCACCGCCCAGGCCGCTCCCCGGCCCACCGGCCGGGCCACCGGCCAGGCGTCCCCCCGGCCCGCCGCCCCGGCGGTCTCCCGGTCGGCCGCCGAGCCGTTCGACATGGCGAACCTGACCGTCGTCGTCCTCTCCCCCCGCGACCCCATGTCCCGCGGCCAGCTCCGCCGGATGGCAGAGCTCGCCCGTGGCGAGGGCTGCGCGGTGCGCTGGGAGGACGCCCGCGAGGGGGCCGGGGCGCCGCTGCGCACCGTCGCAGGGCTCGCCCCCGCCCTGCGACGGGCGGGAACGGTCGTCATCGGCGACCCCTTCTCCCGGTACGTCCAGCTCCTGCTCACCCTCGTCAAGGCCCCGCACCTGGTCGTCGTCGACGACGGCACCGCCACCATGGAGTTCGCCGGACAGCTCGCCCGCGGCGAGCGCCTGGTGCGCTGGCACCGGCGCGGCACCGGCGGCGGGGCCCGTGAACTCCTCCTCGCCCCCGTCACCACCTCCGCGCGCCGCCGCCTGGCCCCCGGCCCCCGGCGCACCGTGGAACTCTTCACCGCGATGCCCCTCACCGAGGCCCTGCCCGGCATCACCGTCACCGCCAACGAGCTGGCCTGGACCCGCTCCCGCTTCGGTCCGCCCCGCCTCACCCGCACCGCCGACCTGGTCGGCACCTCGCTGGTGGAGACCGGCGTGGTCGACCTGGAGCACTACATCGGCGCGGTCCGCTCGCTCACCCTCGACCACGGCGCCACCCGTTACTTCGCCCACCGCCGCGAGAACACCGACAAACTGCACCGGCTCGCCCGGGAGACCGGCCTGGAGATCGTCCGCCCCGATCTGCCCCTCGAACTCATCGCTCGCCGAGGTCCGATCGGGCGTACGATCCTGAGCTTCCCCTCCACGGTCGTACACACGCTCCCCAGGGCACTCGTGGGGACGGACGTGAGAGTTGCGGTGTGTGACGTGGATCCCGGATGGCTGGCGGCCGACGCCTCGCCGCGCGCCCGGGGATTCCTTGCCGGAGTCAGCCAGACCGCCCGTGACGTGCGGAAACTCCGCGTGCTGCCCGTGACGTAACCCCGCTTGATACCCGTCTTACATCCTGGACACACCTTCGTCATCCATTTTTCTTACGCCGATCGGGCTGAAGTTTTCCCGATGGGTAGGCAATCGGGTGTCGATTGCGCCTACCGTTGACGGGGTGAACCAGTTGATCTCCCTCGTGTCCGAAGCCGGTCCCGACGCCGGAGACGATCTGCCCGGCACGCTGCCCGACGCGCTGCGTGCCGAACTGATCGCCTTCCGCCGGGACCTGCACATGCACCCCGAGCTCGGCAACCAGGAGTTCCGCACCACCGCCGCCATCAAGGCGCGCCTGGAGAAGGCGGGCCTGACGCCGCGCGTGCTCCCTGGCGGAACCGGGCTCATCTGCGACATCGGCGAGTGGGACGGCGTGACGCCGATGCTCGCGATGCGGGCGGACATCGACGCGCTCCCGATTCCGGACGCCAAGACCGGTGTGGCCTACCGCTCCACCGTTCCGGACCGGGCGCACGCCTGCGGGCACGACGTGCACACGACCGTCGTCCTCGGCGCGGGCCTGGTCCTCGCCGAGCTGGACCGCAGGGGACGCCTGCCGCGCGCGGTACGGCTGCTGTTCCAGCCCGCCGAGGAAGTGCTGCCGGGCGGGGCCGCCGACGCGATCAAGGCGGGCGTGCTCCGGGGCGTCGGCCGCATGATCGCCGTGCACTGCGACCCCAAGGTCGACGCGGGGCGCATCGGCCTGCGGGTGGGCCCCATCACGTCGGCCTGCGACCGGCTGGAAATCGCCCTTGACGGGCCGGGCGGACACACGGCCCGCCCGCACCTGACCACCGACCTCGTGACGGCCGTGGCGAAGGTGGCCACCGAGGTCCCCGCGGTCATCGCGCGCCGCGTGGACGCCCGCTCCGGGCTCTCCGTCACCTGGGGCCGCATCGAGTCCGGCCACGCCTGCAACGTCATCCCGATGCACGCCGAGATCGCCGGCACGGTCCGCTGCCTGGACCTGAACACCTGGCGCGAGGCCCCCGACCTCATCCACGCGGCCGTCGCCGACATCGCCGACCTGCACGGCGCGAAGTCCCAGATCAACTACATCCGCGGCGTCCCGCCCGTGGTCAACGACGGGGCGGTCGTCGAGCTCCTGGCCAACGCCATGACCGCCCGGCTCGGTCCGCACTCCATCGAGGACACCGAGCAGAGCCTCGGCGGCGAGGACTTCTCCTGGTACCTCGAAGAGGTCCCCGGCGCCATGGCCCGCCTGGGCGTGCGCACCCCGGGCGACACCGTCAAGCGCGACCTGCACCGCGGCGACTTCGACGTGGACGAGAGCGCGATCACGGTCGGCGTCGAGCTCTTCACGGCGGCCGCGCTGATGGACGCCAAGGGCTAGCGCGCACGGCACAACGGGCTCGGCTTCGTCAGCGAGCGCGGGGCGCCCTCGGCACACCTTTCGGTGCACCGAGGGCGCCCTTTGTGCTTTCCTCCAGCTCCGGTCGCAATGTCCGTTGTGAGTATGTACCTTGCTTATGTACGACACACCCTGGCGAATCGAACGCGCGACGATCCGATAACGACTCATGAACGGGTCCTTAACCGGCATCTACGCGCGTTACGATCGCCGCGAAACCAGCGCCGGACAGAGGCGCTTCGGTCAGGTTGAAGGAGCGTCCCGTGCGCCGGGTATCCAAGATCGCTGCTGCGAGCATCGCCACTGCGGCCCTCGCTTTCACCGCCACCGCGTGTGGCGAGTCGTCCACCGGGGGCTCCGGCTCCAGCGAGGGCGGCAAGCTCAAGATAGGCATGGCCTACGACGTCGGCGGCCGTGGTGACAACTCGTTCAACGACTCCGCCGCGCGCGGCCTGGACAAGGCCAAGAAGGACCTGGGCGCCGAGACCAAGGAGCTCACCGCCAAGACCGGTGAGACCCCGGCCGACCGCGAGCAGCGCCTCGCCTCGCTGGCCGAGGGCGGCTTCAACCCCGTCGTCGCCGTCGGCTTCGCGTACAAGGACGCCCTGGACAAGGTCGCCAAGAAGCACCCGAAGACCACCTTCGGCCTGGTCGACTCGATCGCCGAGGCGAAGAACATCAACAGCATCGTCTTCACCGAGGAGCAGGGCTCCTACCTGGCGGGCGTCGCGGCCGCCAACAAGTCCAAGGACGGCAAGATCGGCTTCATCGGCGGTGTCGACATCCCGCTGATCAAGAAGTTCGCCGCCGGCTTCCAGCAGGGCGTCAAGGACACCAAGCCGGACGCCTCGGTGCAGATCCAGTACCTGACCACCGGTACGGACCTGTCCGGCTTCGGCAGCCCCGACAAGGGCAAGGCCGCGGCCAACGGCATGCTCGACAAGAAGATCGACGTGATCTTCGCGGCCGCGGGCGGCTCCGGCGCCGGCGCCATCGAGGCCGTCGCGGGCGTCAAGGGCGCCTGGGCGATCGGCGTCGACTCCGACCAGGCCCTGGACCCGTCGCTGTCGAAGTACAAGACGTCGATCCTCACCTCCGTCGTGAAGAACGTCGACGCCGGTGTCTTCGAGCTGGCCAAGTCCATCAAGGACGGCAAGCCGAAGACGGGCACCTCGACCTACTCCCTCGCGGAGAACGGCGTCACCCTCACCACCACCGGTGACCACCTGAAGGACGTCCAGGCCAAGCTGGACGAGGCGAAGAAGAAAATCGTGGACGGCGCCATCACGGTCAAGTCCACCCTCTGAGCCACCGTTTGAGGGCGGGGCCCGAGGAGTCGCGCACGCGGCTCCTCGGGCCCCGATTCCTGTACCCGGCGCGGCCCCGCCCCCATCGGCCGCAACCGGAAGCCGCCCTGCCGCGCTTCACTTTTGAGCAAGGCTGCTTCACAATTCGGCGTAGCTACGCGCGTAGCACGCGCGGTGCGCGGTAGTTTTCCGCCACACTCCTTCACGCCGTCCAGCGTCCTTCGTACGCACCCCCCGCCTCAGCTTCTTCGCCTCCTGCCTAGGAGAGTGCGCCATCAAAGCGTCCAGCAGTCCCCACGCCGCATCCCGAGCCGCCGACAGCACCCCCGCTGTGGAGCTGCGCGGCATCACCAAGCGGTTCCCCGGTGTCGTCGCCAACCACGACATCGCCATCACCGTGCGCCGCGGCACCGTGCACGCCCTCGTGGGCGAGAACGGCGCGGGCAAGTCCACCCTGATGAAGATCCTCTACGGGATGCAGAAGCCGGACGAGGGCACCATCGCCATCGACGGCGAGCAGGTGTCCTTCAACACCCCCGGCGACGCCATCGCCCGCGGCATCGGCATGGTGCACCAGCACTTCATGCTCGCGGACTACCTCACGGTCCTCGAAAACGTCGTGCTCGGCTCGGAGAAGCTGTACGGCATCGGCGACCGGGCCCGCGCCAAGATCCAGGAGATCTCCGACGCGTACGGCCTGAACGTACGGCCCGACGCGATGGTCGAGGACCTCGGCGTCGCCGACCGCCAGCGCATCGAGATCCTCAAGGTCCTCTACCGCGGCGCCCGCACCCTGATCCTGGACGAGCCCACCGCCGTCCTGGTCCCCCAGGAAGTGGACGCGCTCTTCGAGAACCTGCGCGACCTCAAGTCCGAGGGCCTCACCGTCATCTTCATCTCGCACAAGCTGGGCGAGGTGCTCTCCGTCGCCGACGACATCACCGTCATCCGGCGCGGCACCACCGTCGGCACCGCCGACCCGGCGAGCACCACGCCCAAGCAGCTCGCCGAGCTGATGGTCGGCAGCGAGCTGCCCTCGCCGGAGACCCGCGAGTCGACCGTCACCACGACGCCGATGCTCACCGTCTCCGACCTCAGGCTCAGCGCCGTCGACCCGGACGGCGTCTCCCGCTCGGTCCTCGACGACATCGCCTTCACCATCCACAAGGGCGAGGTCCTCGGCATCGCCGGCGTCGAGGGCAACGGCCAGGCCGAGCTGGTCGAGGCCATCATGGGCATGCGCACCCCGGACGCGGGCGCGATCACCCTGGACGGCCAGGACATCTCGCAGGCCCCCACCCGCAAGCGGCGCGAGGACGGCATCGGGTACATCCCCGAGGACCGCCACAAGCACGGCCTCCTCCTGGAGTCCCCGCTGTGGGAGAACCGCATCCTCGGCCACGTCACCGAGAAGCCCAACAGCAACAAGGGCATCCTCGACCTCAAGGCCGCCCGCGCCGACACCCAGCGGATCGTGCGCGAGTACGACGTCCGCACCCCCGGCATCGACGTCACCGCGGCCTCCCTCTCCGGCGGCAACCAGCAGAAGCTGATCGTCGGCCGCGAGATGAGCCACCAGCCCAAGCTGCTCATCGCCGCCCACCCCACCCGCGGTGTGGACGTCGGCGCGCAGGCCCAGATCTGGGACCAGATCCGCGAGGCCCGCCGCGAGGGTCTGGCCGTCCTGCTCATCTCCGCCGACCTGGACGAGCTGATCGGCCTCTCCGACACCCTGCGGGTCATGTACCGCGGCCGCCTGGTCGCGGACGCCGACCCGGCCACCGTCACCCCGGAGGAACTGGGCTCCGCCATGACCGGCGCGGCCACCGGCCACCTGGAGGCCTCCGCCGAGGACCTGGCACAGGCCCAGGCCGAGGCGGCCGCAGGGCGCGAAGACGCCCCCGACACCCACCCCCGGACTGGGGGAGAGGACCGATGAAGAAGTTCGACAAGGAGCGGTTGCTCCTGGGAATCGCGGCCCCGCTGCTCGCGATCGTGGCCGCGTTCCTGGTCACCGCCGTGGTGCTGCTCGCCACCGGCAAGGAGCCGTTCAGCGCCTTCGGGATCATGTTCGACTACGGCGTCAAGTCCGACAGCCAGGTCTACATCCTGAACAAGGCCACCACGTACTACCTGGCAGGTCTCGCGGTCGCCGTCGGCTTCCGCATGAACCTCTTCAACATCGGCGTCGACGGCCAGTACCGCCTGGCCGCCTTCTTCGCCGCCGCCCTCGGCGGCGCGCTGACCCTCCCCGGCTTCCTCCAGATCCCCCTGATCATCCTCACCGCGATGATCGTCGGCGCGATGTGGGCGGGCATCGCCGGTGTCCTGAAGGTCACCCGCGGCGTCTCCGAGGTCGTCTCCACGATCATGCTCAACATGATCGCCACCGCGATCATCGGCTACCTCCTCCAGCAGGGCCGCCTCGGCCACCTGGACAGCGCGGGCACGAAGGTCGCCACCAAGCCGCTCCCCGAGTCCTCGCACTTCTTCTCGATCCCGACGCAGCCCGATGCCGACCCCATCTGGGGCTTCATCGTGATCGCCGCGATCGCGGGCGTCGCGTACTGGTTCATCCTGTCCCGCACCCGCTTCGGCTACGACCTGCGCACGGTCGGCGCCTCGGAGTCCGCGGCCGACGCGAGCGGCGTCAACGTCAAGAAGATGGTCGTCACCTCGATGGTCATCTCCGGCGTCGTCGCGGGCCTGGTCGGCATGCCGACCCTGCTCAACGACTCCTACGAGTACGGCGGCGACTTCCCCACCGGCATCGGCTTCACCGGCATCGCCATCGCCCTCCTCGGCCGCAACCACCCGGTGGGCATCGCGCTCGGCGCCCTGCTCTGGGGCTTCCTGGAGCGCGGCACCGGCAAGCTCGAATTCGAGGGGTACGACAAGGAGATCGTCGGCGTGATCCAGGGCGTCATCGTCCTGTGCGTCGTCATCGCGTACGAAGTGGTCCGCCGCTACGGCCTCAAGCGCCAGCAGCGCCAGGTGGGCGCCAAGCTCGCCGCCCAGGCCAACAACTCCCAGAAGCAGGAGGTGTCGGCGTGAGTACGGCGACTTCCACCCCGGCGCCCAAGAAGCAGGGCCCGGTGAAGGCGGCGGCGTCCCGCCTCACCTTCCCGATGGTCCTCCTGATCATCGCGGGCGCGCTCGTCGCCCTGTCCGCCGTCCGCGCCGTCACCGGCGCCCAGGACATCACCGCCGCCGGCCAGATCGGCGCGGCGCTCTCGATGGCCGTCCCGATCGGCCTGGCCGGTCTCGGCGGCCTGTGGGCGGAGCGCGCGGGCGTCGTCAACATCGGTCTCGAAGGCATGATGATCCTCGGCACCTTCTTCGGCGCCTGGGCGGGCTGGCAGACCAGCCCCTGGATCGGCGTCCTCGCGGGCGTCGTCGGCGGCATGCTCGGCGGCCTGCTGCACGCCGTCGCCACGGTCACCTTCGGTGTCGACCACATCATCTCCGGCATCGCGATCAACATCCTGGCGCTCGGCTTCACCACCTACTTCGCCAAGCTGTGGTTCAACACCGGCGAAGCGGCGGCCAAGGGCGGCAGCCCCAAGCAGTCCCCGCCGGCCGAGAGCATCGACACGGTGACCGTCCCCGGCCTCTCCGACTGGCTGTCCTCGATCGAGAAGCACCACTGGTTCTTCGTCTCGGACCTCGCGGGCATCCTCGGCGGCCTGGTCACCAAGGTCTCGCTGCTGACGATCGTCGCCGTCCTCCTCTTCGCCCTGACCTTCTGGGTCCTCTGGAAGACCTCCTTCGGCCTGCGCCTGCGCTCCTGCGGCGAGAACCCGATCGCCGCCGAATCCCTCGGCGTGAACGTCTACAAGTACAAGTACATCGCCGTGATCGTCTCGGGCGGCATGGCGGGCCTCGGCGGCGCCTTCCTGTCCCTGGTCACCTCCCACATCTACAACGAGGGCCAGACCGGCGGCCGCGGCTACATCGGCCTCGCCGCCATGATCTTCGGCAACTGGCGTCCGGGCGGCCTCGCCATGGGCGCGGGCCTGTTCGGCTTCGCCGACGCGCTCCAGCTCCGCAACGGCGGCTCCTCCGTCCACGCGCTGCTGCTCCTCCTGGTCGTCCTCCTGGCGGGCCTGGCCCTCTGGAAGGCGTACAAGAAGGCGTACATCGCGGCCGCCGTCTCCGCCGTGATCGCGGCGGGCATGCTGGTCTGGTACCTGGGCACGGACACGGTCCCGACCGAGTTCGTGAGCGCGACCCCGTACGTCGTGACGCTCCTGGTCCTGTCCCTGTCCGCGCAGCGGCTGCGGATGCCCAAGGCCGACGGCATGCGCTACCGCAAGGGCCAGGGCAAGTGACGGCCGTCGACGGCGTCGACTGGGAAGCGCTGCGGGAGGCGGCCCGGGACGCGATGTCCCGGGCGTACGTCCCGTACTCGAAGTACCCGGTGGGCGCGGCGGCCCTCGTGGACGACGGCCGCACGGTCTCCGGCTGCAACGTGGAGAACGCCTCCTACGGCCTCTCCCTGTGCGCCGAGTGCGGCCTCGTCTCCGCCCTGCACGCCACCGGTGGCGGCCGGCTGACCCACTTCACCTGTGTCGACGGTGCCGGGCAGACGCTGATGCCGTGCGGGCGCTGTCGCCAGTTGCTGTACGAGTTCGGTGGGCCGGAGCTGCTGCTGGAGACCTCTGCGGGGGTCCGCACGCTCGGTGAGATGCTGCCGGACGCGTTCGGTCCGCAGCACTTGGCCTGAGCGGCGGCGGCCGACGAACGACGAGCCCCGTCCGACCTGCGTCAGCGGGCCGGACGGGGCTCGTCGTCTTTGTGCTACCGGGTGTGGGGGAGGCCCGCGATGAAGGCCGTCCAGGCGGCGGCGTGGACGACGAAGGCGGGGCCGTCGGGGGTCTTGGAGTCGCGGATGGCGATTGCGCCGGGGAGGCAGGAGCCTTCGACGCAGTCGCCGCCCTGGCTATTGCTGTAGCTGGATTTGAACCAGTCCATGCCGCGCGTGGCCTCGGCGCAGAGGCGTGCGCCTTCGACGCAGGCACCGCCCTGGTCGTTGCTGTAGCTGGACTTGAACCAGTTGACGCCGCTCAGAGTTTCCGCGTTGGTGATCGTCACGTTCTGTGCTCCTCGATGGCTGTCTTGATCATGTCCATGGACTCCTGCGGCCCTGCGGCGAGTGCGCTGAGGTCCGCGAACGCGTCCTCGTACTGCTCGATGGCGTCATCTTGACGGATCACCCATGTGGACGCACGGTTCTCCAGGTAGACGAGGGGCTTCAGCGCCGCGCGTTCCGGGAAATGCAGCACGGAGAACTTCCCTTCCATACCAGGGGGTGCACCCGCTGCGAAGGGCACGACCTGCACCCTTACGTTGGGACGGGACTCCACCAGGTCCTCGATATGTGCCAGTTGTTCACGCATCAGGCGCGGCGATCCGACTGTCCGGCGCAGTACCGCCTCGTTAAGGATTGCCGTGTACTTGAACGGCGGTTTCTTGCGGTGCAATACCTCTTGCCGAGTTGTGCGGACGGTCACCAGCTTGTCCACTTCGTACGCGGAGAGCCCTTCGTGTACCGGCTTATAGATCGCGCGAATGTACGCCTCCGTCTGGAGCAGTCCGGGCACGAACTCCGCCTCGTACGTCTGAAGTACGGTCGCCGTCGACTCCAGTCCGAAGAACGCCTTCGCGCCGGGCTGGATGACCGGCCGGTACTCGGCCGACTGCCACCAGTCCTTCTTGGTCTTGGTCACGGTGGCGTACCCGACGAGTTGTGCTCGCAGCTCCGGATCGGCCCCGTAGATCTCGCAGAGGGCCATGACTTCCGCCGGTTCGACCGACGTGTTGTCGCCCGCCTCCAGTCGGGAGAGCTTGGACGGGCTCCAGATGAGCTTCTTGCACACCTGGCGGGCCGTGAGGTCCAGAGCTATCCGCAGGGAGCGGAGTTCGTTGCCGAGCTGAAGACGGCACAGGGTGGGCGTTCCCGCCTCCACGTCTGTGAGCATCTGCTGTCCCCTCTGCGTTGTGTTCAGTCTGCGGGGGAACGTCCCGCTGGTGCAAGGAACGTTCTGCGAAATCGTGGAACATCTCGCGAATTGGCGAGAATTGCCGCTCTGACCAGGTGAGTTGGCGTGTGGATTTGAGTGGTGAAATCCCTCGGATCCCGTTCCACGGTAGCGGTCCGGCTGCCACGCTTTCCGGAAGTCGCCTCAATAGGGCGGCAATTGGGCGGGTATTTTCGGCCTTGCTGCCGCACCCGCCACACCCGTGACTCGGGTGGTCGAAACGGAGAGGAAGCGGAATGAAGGCGTGGAGCGTCAATGACTCCGGCGAGGACAGTGCGGACGGCGAACCCCGGGCCCTGATGACCCTCCGGGTGTCCCGGGACTCGGGTCGGACGTGGTCGCCCGCCACCGTCGTTCGGGAGGGGGACCCGGTGGTGATCCTGGAGAACCCGGTCCGCTACCCGGACTGTCTGTGCGCCCGGTGCCTCGCGGGGCGTACGCGTCCGGCCCGTGCGATGCGGCCGGCAGTCTGATGCGCTGCACGGAACGGGCCGAGCTGCCCGGCGTACTGGTGAAGGCGGCCTCCGTGCGCTGCGGTGAGCCGTTGCACGACGGCTGGGTGCGGTGCGACCTGGCCGCGCACGAGGACGGCGACCACTTCGGGCTCGTTGACTCGCTGCACCGGGGGCATGCGCTCTGGGCCAAGTGGGGTGATGGTGACGTGGAGTTGGTGGAGCAGCCGGACTGTGACGTGGCCCAGCCCGCTCCCGCGCGTGACGGGTGCTGCCTCTTCGCCCGGCATCAGGGCGGGCACACGTGGGAGGCCGGGGGTGAGGAGCGGTGATTGATTGGCCCGGATCGGGTGTTGTGGGGGCCGTCCTCTTGTCCGGAGTGTGGCGCTTGCGGGGAGCCCGTCAAGGGCGCTCCTTCGTCGCGTCGGCTTCGCCGATGTCGCGTGCGCTCCACCCTTGACTGTCTCCCCTCCAGCGCTGGTTTCGTGGTGCGGAGGACGGCCCAGAAATGGCCCCGGAGGAGGCCGGGAAGCGGCCGTTCGCCGTTGCCGGGTGCGAGTGGGTGGGTGGGGGCGCCGGGAAGTGGTCCGGGTTGCTCGCTGCCCGTCGGCGGGTGGGTGGGGTGTCGGCTATGGGTGGCGGGTGCGTGCGCCTGATGCCGCCGGTGGGGGTGCGCCGACCTCAATGGGGCTGCCGGTCTGGGTTTCGCGGGTGCGGCACGCCGTAGGGCCGGTGCACAAGCTGGTGGCTGAGGTCAGTGGGTGGATTCAAAGAAGAAACGACAGGCATAGGTGTGCTGGGACGTATGCATTGGGCGCACATATCCGCAGCCGGCCCCTCTGCCTCCTGGCTTCCATCGCGCTCGACGCTCCGAAGGGAGAAGGACGTTCGTCCAAACAAGGGCGATCGGGGGGGAGTGGTTGATGGGGTGCCTGGCGCGGTGCGGAAACGGCCGGGGCGCGGTGGGGCATCGCAGAAGTGGGACACATCTGCGCTCATGTGTCCTATTCGCGGCCGACACGCGCCCGCAATTCCACTCGCACGCCCGCGTACAAAACCGCTCATGAACTGACTGGTCCCTGTTACTGGCCGGGCGGCTCAGGCAGCGCGGAGCGCAGCAGACGTGGAACACTTCTCATCGCGTTGTCCCATGTCCATCACGGTCGGAATGTGCCCGCAAGCCGGCTCCGTTATTCGTTCGTGCGGTGTAGGTGTCCTAGAAGTAGGACACTTCCGCGTCCATGTGTCCCACTTTTGGTGCGCACCCCCGCGAACCCACTCCGTCAAGCATCCTCCGGACCTGCCCATGCGGACCAGGCCCGGCACCGTAAAGGCACCTTCCGTCCGTATACACACACGAACCGGCCCATCCGCTGCTCCCTGTTGATGTATGCCCTCAAGTCCTCCGGGACATTGCACGCGGCGGGAGCCAGGATGCAGGGGGCAGAGCGGGTGGCGACATATGCGCCCAATGCATATGTCCCAGCACACCTTCACCCGCTGTTTCTCTTTGAAATGCACCCACTCACCTCAGCCACCAGCTTGTGCACCGGCCCTACGACGGCCCGCACCCGCGAAACCCAGACCGGCAGCCCCATTCAAGTCGGCGCACCCCCACCGGCAGCATCAGGCGCACGCACCCGCCACCACTAGCCGACACCCCACCCACCCGCCGACGGGCAGCGAACAGCTGGGACCGTTTCCCGGCGCCCCCCACCCACCCACTCGCACCCGGCAACGGCGAGCGGCCACTTCCCGGCCTCCTCCGGGGCCATTTCTGGGCCGTCCTCCGCACCACGAAACCAGCGCTGGAGGGGAGACAGTCAAGGGTGGAGCGCACGCGACATCGGCGAAGCCGACGCGACGAAGGAGCGCCCTTGACGGGCTCCCCGCAAGCGCCACACTCCGGACAAGAGGACGGCCCCCACAACACCCGATACGGGCCAATCGGTCACCCTCCGCCCCCACCGGCCAATTTGTTGCCTGCGTCGGCTTCCCACCCGGCGTGACGCGCGTAGATTGAGGCCGTACAGCCGTATCACCGGAAGGAAACCCATGGACGTCATCTCCGTCATCCGCACCAAGCGCGACCGAGGCGAGCTGAGCCCCGAGCAGATCGACTGGGTCATCGACGCGTACACGCGCGGCGCGGTCGCCGACGAGCAGATGTCCGCGCTGGCCATGGCGATCCTGCTGAACGGCATGAACCGCACCGAGATCGCCCGCTGGACCGCCGCCATGATCGCGTCCGGCGAGCGCATGAACTTCGACCAGTTGTCGCGCCCGACCGCCGACAAGCACTCCACGGGCGGTGTCGGCGACAAGATCACGCTGCCGCTCGCCCCGCTGGTCGCCGCGTGCGGCGCGGCCGTGCCGCAGCTCTCCGGCCGGGGCCTCGGCCACACGGGCGGCACGCTCGACAAGCTGGAGTCCATCCCGGGCTGGCGCGCGCTGCTCTCCAACGCCGAGATGCTCGACGTCCTGGAGTCGACGGGCGCGGTCATCTGCGCGGCCGGCGACGGGCTCGCTCCGGCCGACAAGAAGCTGTACGCGCTGCGGGACGTGACCGGGACGGTCGAGGCGATTCCGCTGATCGCCTCCTCGATCATGTCGAAGAAGATCGCCGAGGGGACGGGCTCGCTCGTGCTCGACGTGAAGGTCGGCTCCGGGGCCTTCATGAAGAACATCGAGGACGCGCGCGAGCTGGCGTCCACGATGGTGGGACTGGGCACCGACCACGGCGTCAAGACGGTCGCGCTGCTGACGGACATGGCGACGCCGCTGGGCCTGACGGCGGGCAACGCCCTGGAGGTGCGGGAGTCCGTCGAGGTCCTCGCGGGCGGTGGCCCGGCGGACGTCGTCGAGCTGACGGTCGCGCTCGCCCGCGAGATGCTCACCGCCGCCGGGCTGCCGGACGCCGACCCGGAGAAGGCGCTGCGGGACGGTTCCGCGATGGACGTGTGGCGGCGCATGATCCAGGCGCAGGGCGGCGACCCGGACGCGGCGCTGCCGGTGGCCCGCGAGCAGCACGTGATCAACGCCTCCGCGACGGGTGTCCTGACCAAGCTGGACGCGTACGCGGTGGGTGTCGCGGCCTGGCGTCTCGGCGCGGGCCGGGCCCGCAAGGAGGACCAGGTCCAGGCGGGCGCCGGCATCGAGCTGCACGCCAAGCCGGGCGACAAGGTCGTCGCGGGCCAGCCGCTGATGACGCTGCACACGGACACGCCGGAGAAGTTCGCGTACGCCATCGAGGCGCTGGACGGCGGCGTGCTGACCGCGCACGAGAGCACGGACTTCGTCCCGGCGCCGATCGTGCTGGACCGCATCGCCTGAGGCGGGACCGCGAACGCGGTGAGTGAGTGAGTGAGTGACGGGTGGGGCCGGTGCGGAAGCGCGTCGGCCCCACCGCGCGTTCCCCGGCATTTCAGGCTGACGGCCCTGCAACGCATACTCGCACGTACGCGTGTTCCCTTGCGGTACGCGCAATCGAACCGCACGCCGCCGTCGCAGGAGTACGCCCATGACCGTCGCGCCCCCGCCCCGGCGGACCGCGCAACAGCCCGCCGTACCGGCCCAGCGGAAGCCCGCGGACCCGGGGGCGGGCTTCGGCGCGGGACTGCGGAAGCGGCTGCCGCGGCAGCCGCTGCGGCCGTTGTCCCGGCTGGACGGGACGGACCGCGACGTGCTGTGGCTGTACCTGTGCGCGCGGATCGGGCTGTGGATCACGTCGTACGCGGTGGCGTGGGTCTTCCCGGGCGACAGCGAGGCGAAGGACGCGCCCTCGGCCCTGTCGCAGTGGGCCCGGTGGGACTGGACGCACTTCCTGCACATCGCGCAGGAGGGCTACTTCCCGGAGGGGACGGGCCCGGGGGAGGGGCCCGGCTCGGAGGGCTGGGACAACCGGGAGGCCTTCTTCCCGGGCTTCCCGCTGGTGCTGCGGGCGGTGCACGTCGTCGTCCCGGACTGGACGCTCGCCGGGCTGCTGATCTCGTTCGTGGCGGGCGCGGTCGCGGTGCTGGCGCTGGTGCGCATCGCGCGGCTGGGGATGCCGGGCGAGCGCACCGCTCTCGCCTCGGAGCAGCGGTCCACCGGCCGCGAGGGCGCTGCTCCCGGCCCGGGGCACGGCTCCGCCGCCCACCGGAGCACCGCTCTCGTTCCGGAGCGCCGTTCCAGTCCCCGCGGGAGCACTGCTTCCGTTGTGGGGCAGCGCTCTGCCCTCTTCCTCCTGCTCTCCCCGTGCGCGGTCTTCCTCGCCGCCGGATACACCGAGGCCCTCTTCCTGGCCTTCGCGCTGCCCGCCTGGCTGGCGGCGCAGAAGCAGCGCTGGCTGCTGGCCGGAGTCCTGACCGCCCTCGCCACCACCGTCCGCATATCCGGCCTCTTCCTCGCGGCGGCCATCGGCGTCCACTTCCTCATCACCGCCTGGCGGGCCCGCGAGGCCCGTGCCTGGCGTCCGCTCCCGTGGACCCTCCTGCCGGCCGTCCCCGCCCTCCTCTACAGCGGCTACCTCTTCCACCGGACCGGCGACTGGATGGCGTGGAAGAACGCCCAGGCGCGCGGCTGGTACCGCACCTTCCACCCGCCGTGGGAGGCCTGGAACACGACCTGGCACGCGGCCTTCGACGGGACGTACGGCACGGGTTACGCCTTCATGTGGCAGGCGGAGATGGTCGCGCTGCTGGCCGGCCTGGCCCTGCTGGTGGTGCTGGTGGCCCTGCGCCGCTGGCCGGAGGCCGTCTACATCGGCCTGAGCCTGTGGGCCCTCGCCACCTCCTTCTGGCTGACCTCGGTCCCCCGGGCCACCCTCCTGTGGTGGCCCCTGTGGACGCTGCTCGCCGCGTGGAGCGTGCGCAGGCCACGGGTGAAGGTGGCGTACGTGGCGCTGGCCGCGCCCCTGATGGTGGTGTTCGCGGTGTCGTACTTGTCCGGACGCTGGACGGGTTGAGAACGGGCCCGGCCCCCGCCACCGGCCGGAATCTCCGCTTCCGATGAGTTTCGGGGGGCCGCCGGGTCTAACCCCCGTGGAAGATGCGACGTACGAACCCATGGCGATTGTCGGTCCCGTCACCAAGGCCGATGTCCCGCTCCTGTGCGAGCGTCTGAGCGCCCGCCTGCTGCGGACCGGCGAGACCGAGCTGACCTGCGACGTCTCCGGGCTCACCGGACCCGGGCTCGCCGCCGTCGAGGCCCTGGCCCGGATGCGGGTGGCCGCCCGCAGGGCGGGGTGCCGACTGGTCCTGCGGCACCCCGGCCCCGAGCTGCTCGACCTACTCGGACTTGTCGGCCTCACCTTCGAGACCACCGGCAGCGGCACCGGCATTGTCAGCGGCACCGGCAGCGGCTCCGGGGGCCCCGGCTCCGGGAGCTCCCCCGGCAGCCGCGGCGGCGGCGAAGGCCGCTTCGAATCCGGAGATCCCCCCGGGAGCGGCGACCGGCCCGGGAGTGCCGTCGGCCTCGATCCGCTCCGGGAGGTCGAAGAGCGGGAACCACCGCTTCGTGTCCAGGAACGTGTTGATGTGCGCGATCCGACCCTCTGAGATCTCGATGACCTGGAGCGCCCAGGGCAGGAAGTGACCCTCGGGCGTCGGGTGGTACTGGGCGAAGGCGGGCGTGCCGTTGGCCACCGTCGCCAGCATCCGCGAGCCGTTGCACGCCGCGCCGTGCGTGAGCATGAAGCCGGTGATGTCCGCCGGCCCGACCAGCCACAGGTCGAACGGGGGCATGGAGAGCACGGCGTCCTCGTGCAGGAGGGCCGTCAGGGCCTTCATGTCGTAGCCCTCGAAGGCCGCCACGTACCGCTCCAGGAGCTTCTGCTGCTCCTCGTCCATCGGCTTGACGGTGTCGCCGCCGTCCGTCTTGGACTCCGCCAGCGTCGCCCGCGCCCGCTGGAGCGCGGAGTTCACCGAGGCGACGCTCGTCTCCAGGAGCTCGGCGACCTCGCTCGCCTTCCAGGCCAGCACCTCGCGCAGGATCAGCACCGCCCGCTGCTTCGGCGGCAGGTGCTGCAGCGCCGCCACGAAGGCCAGTCGTACGGACTCCCGCGCGACGGCGGTCTCCGCCGGGTCGGCGGCCGGGCCGATCACCCGCCCGTCCGGCACCGGCTCCAGCCAGACCGCCTCCGCGTGCGGGTTCAACTGGGCCTGGGCGAGCGGCTTGGGATCGGTGAAGTCCATCGGCCTCGCCCGCTTCTTGCTGCTGCCCAGCATGTCCAGGCACACGTTCGTCGCGATGCGGTACAGCCAGGAGCGCAGCGAGGAGCGGCCCTCGAAACGGTCCTGGCTGCGCCACGCGCGCACCATCGTGTCCTGCACGGCGTCCTCCGCCTCGAAGGCGGAGCCGAGCATCCGGTAACAGAATCCGGTCAACTCGGTCCGGTAGTCCTCCAGTTGTGCGTCCACACCTGGCGTCGCGACATCACTCACAGGGTCCACCCCACCCGCTCGTCCACCCACGTTCGAACTGTGCTGTGGACTTTACGGGAGGGGTCCGACAACGGGAGGGGCAAAGCCGCGAACTCGCCCCGCCCCGCGCCCCGTCGGGCCGGAACGGCTCAGGTTCCCGGCTTGCGCCCGTACACGAAGACGTTGCTGCCCTTCTTCAGCAGGCCCCAGTACTTCTTCGCGTCGCCCGTGCGCATGTTCACGCACCCGTGCGAACCGGGCGGCGCCGACATCGAGACGCCGACCGCGTGGAAGGCGATGCCCCCGTCGAAGAACTGCGAGTACGGCATCCGCACGTGGTAGAGCGTGGAGTAGTGGTTGATGCTGCGCAGGTAGACCTTCTTCAGACCGGTCCGCGTCTCGTACCCGTTGCGCCCCGAGCGGATCGGCACCGGGCCGTACGCGACCTTCTTGCCGTCCTGGATCCAGCTCAACTGCCGGGAGAGGTCGACGCAGGCGATGCGCCCCTTGTTGGTGGGGCACTTGCCGGCCGCGTTCGGGTTCTTCGCGGCGGCTCGCTGCTTGGTGATCGCGTCCATCGCGCGCCAGGTCACCGGGCCCGCGTAGCCGATGGCCGGGGTGATGCGGTTCTTCTGCTGGAAGCTGCGGATCGCCTTGCAGTCGGACGCCGACTGCTTGCCGTCGACCTTCAGCTTCAGGAACTTCTCGGCCTGCTTCTGGTACGGCCCGGTCTTGGCCGTGCACGAGGCGGCGGCCTGGGCGGGGGCGGCTGCCCCCACCGTCAGCGCCGCGGGGATCACCAGCGCGGTGATCCCCATGGCTATGCCCGTACGGGCGCGCAGCCCGGTACGCGTTCTCTTCGAGTCCCCCATGGACTTCTCCCTTTCCCCTGCCGTGCAGCACGCGCGTGCGTGCCGTACTGCACGTTTCTTGCCCGGTAGACGACGGGGGAAGCGAATCCGTTGTACCGGGAGGGGAGCTGGAGTGTCACGGCTTCGTGACAGCGCCCCAGGGGGCCGGAACGGTGCGGCTCAGGACCGCGCCGCCACGATCAGCGAGCGCCGCTCGACCCGGGCGCAGCGCGTCCCGTACAGCGTGATCCCCGCGACCCCGACGACCGCCAGCAGGCCGAGTGCGACCGTGGCCTGCCAGCCGCCCGCGTGGAACGCCACCGCGCCGAGGGTGCCGCCGACGCTGGAGCCCAGGTAGTACGCCGACTGGTACAGCGCGGAGGCCTGCGCCCGGCCGGTCTTCGCGGTGTGGCTGACCGACGAGGAGGCGACGGCGTGGCCGGCGAAGAAGCCCGCGGTGATCAGGACCAGTCCGGACAGGACGCCGGCGAGGGAGTCGGAGAGGGACAGCAGCAGCCCGAGCGTGGTCGTGGACACCGCCAGGTACAGCGCGCCGCGCCGCCCGGCGCGGGCCACCAGCTTGCCCGCCGCCGCGGAGGAGACCGTGCCCACCAGGTAGACGAGGAAGATCGAACCCACCACGCCCTGAGGCAGGTTGAAGGGCGCCTCCACCAGCCGGTACCCGATGACCGTGTAGACCGCGCCGAAGACGGTCATGAAGAGCGCCCCGATCGCGTACAGCCTGCGCAGCAGCGGATCGGAGAGGTGGGTGCCGACCGTCCGCGCGAGGGCCCTCGGGTTCAGCGTCCCGGGGCGGAAGTTGCGCGCCCTCGGCAGCAGCAGCCGGAAGACGACCGCGCACACCAGCGCCATCAGCGCGACGGAGGCGAGCGCCGCCCGCCATCCCCAGAGCTGCGCGACCCACCCGGTGACGATGCGTCCGCTCATGCCGCCGATGGAGTTGCCCGCCACGAACAGCCCGATCGCCGCGACGAGGGCCTTCGGCCGCACCTCTTCCGCGAGGTAGGCCATCGCCGACGCGGGCAGCCCGGCCAGCGCCGCGCCCTGCACGGCACGCAGCGCGATCAGCCACCCGACGTTCGGCGCCAGCGGCACGAGCAGCGCCACGACGACGGCCACCGCCAGGGAGTACGTCATCACCGTGCACCGGCCGAACCGCTCGGACAGCGCGCTCAGCGGCAGCACGAACAGGGCCAGCGCCCCGGTCGCCGCCGAGACCGTCCAGCTCGCCTGCGCGGCGGTGACGCCGAGCCCGGTGGAGATCGCGGGCAGCAGCGCCTGCGTGGAGTAGAGGAGGGCGAAGGCCGCCATGCCGGCCGCGAAGAGCGCGAAGCTCATCCGCCGGAAGCCGGGGGAGGAGGGCGCGAGCCGGGTGTCGGCGGGTTCACTCACCACAGGGGTTACTGAGGAATCAGAGGCAACGGGAGAATTGGCGCCCACAATGACAGGTATGGACGCCGTGGTACTGGCGGAAGGCATGCCTGAAACCTAGACCCGGCCTTCTCATGCGTCCAATGCACAGATCGGCGATAATCCATCCCATGCCGCATAAGCAGAGCTCACAGGGTCGGCTGTCACCGAGTAGTTACGAAGAAGACATCCAGCAGGTGCTCGCGCCGCGCCTCGCGCAGTTCGCGGCGGTCGCCCGCCACGAGCACGTGACCCGGGCCGCGCACGAACTCGGCGTGCCCCAGTCGTCGCTGTCCCGGGCGATGGTCCGCCTGGAGGCCGACCTGGACGTCGCCCTCTTCGCCCGCAAGGGCCGCACGGTCTCCCTCACCCCGGCCGGCCGCACCTTCCTGACCGCCGTCGAACGGGCGCTGGCCGAGGTGGAGAAGGCGGCGGACGCGGTACGGGCGGACGCGGACGCCACCACCGGCAAGGTCGCCTTCGGCTTCCTGCACACCATGGGCTCGGAGACCGTGCCCGCCCTGATCCGCGCCTTCCGCGCCGACCACCCGCACATCCGCTTCCAGCTCGTCCAGAACTACGGCGAGGCGATGCTGGAGCGCCTGCGCGCGGGCGACCTCGACCTCTGCCTGACCTCGCCCGTCCCCGAGGCCCCCGACCTGGTCGCCCGCCGCCTCGACGAACAGCGCCTGCGCCTGGTGGTGCCCGATGACCACCGCCTCGCCACCCGCAAGCGCGTCCGCCTCGCGGAGGCGGCGGAGGAAACCTTCGTCACCCTCGAACCCGGCTACGGCCTGCGCCGCATCACCGACGACCTGTGCGCGCAGGCGGGCTTCCGCCCGAAGGTGGCCTTCGAGGGGGAGGAGGCGGAAACCCTGCGCGGCCTGGTCGCGGCGGGCCTGGGCGTGGCCCTGCTGCCGCCGCCCGCCGTGGCCCGCCCCGGGGTCGTGGAGCTGACGGTGACGGCCCCGCGCGCGGCCCGCGAGATCGGCGTCGCCTGGCTGGACGGCCACCCGGACACGCTCCCGGTGGCCGCCTTCAAGCGCTTCCTGCTCTCCCGCCGGGGCCACATCCTCCCGCAGAACCCCCTGCTGGAGGTCGGCGGAACCGCTACGGACTGACGGCCAGCACCAGGTACGCGGCGAACAGCGACAGGTGCACCCCGCCCTGCAGGGGCGTCGCCCGCCCGGGCACGAAGGTCAGGGTGCCGACCGCCACGGTCAGCGCCAGCAGCACCATGTGGGTCGCCCCGAGCCCGAGCAGCAGCGGCCCCTCCATCCAGACCGACGCCAGCGCCACGGCGGGAATGGTCAGCCCGATGCTGGCCATCGCCGATCCGAGCCCGAGGTTGAGACTCGTCTGCACGCGGTCCCGCTTGGCGGCGCGCACCGCCGCGATGGACTCCGGCAGCAGCACCAGCAGCGCGATGATCACACCCACCACGGACGCCGGGAGCCCGGCCGCCTCCACGCCCTTCTCGATGGTCGGCGACACCCCCTTCGCGAGCCCCACGACCGCCACCAGGGACACGGCGAGCAGCGCGAGGCTGATCAGCGCCACCTTCGCGGGCGGCGGATCGGCGTGCTCGTCCTCGTCGATGACCTTGCCCTGCTGGGTCACGGGCAGGAAGTAGTCGCGGTGGCGGACGGTCTGCGTCACGACGAACAGTCCGTACACGAAGACGGCCGCGATCGCCGCGAAGACCAACTGGGTGGGCGTGAACTCGGCCTTCGGCGTGCTCGTCGTGAACGTGGGCAGCGCCAGGCTGAGCCCGGCCAGGGTGGCGACGGCCCCGAAGGCGGCCACGGACCCCTCCGGGTTGAACACCGCCACCCGCCGCTTGAGCGAGCCGACCAGCAGCGAGATGCCGACGATGCCGTTCAGGGTGATCATCACGGCGGCGAAGACGGTGTCGCGGGCCAGCGAGGCACTCTTCTCGCCGCCGTCGGCCATCAGGGTGACGATGAGCGCCACCTCGATGATGGTGACGGCCACCGCGAGCACCAGCGACCCGAACGGTTCGCCCACCCGGTGCGCCACCACCTCCGCGTGGTGCACGGCGGCCAGCACCGCGCCGCCGAGGAAGACGGCGAGCAGCGCGACCACGGGGCCGGGCATCTCCCGTCCCCACGAGAACGCGAGCAGGACGAGGGCGAGTACGGGCACGAAGGAGGCCCAGTGGGTCGGGCGGACACGATCGACGCTGGTGCTCATGGTGTCGAGGTTGCCAGAGGGACCAAAGTCCCGCCCCCGGCGCCCCTGCCGCACACACCGGACCGCGGCCCGGCAGGGGCGGGCGGCCCACCCCTGGCCGAAGCCCGGCGCCGGGCCCGCGCGGCCCACCCCGGCCGGGGCCCTCGGCCGGAGCCCTCGGCGGGGGCGCGCGGCCTACCCCTGGCCGAAGCCCGTCGCCAGGGGCATCCGCAGGCCCAGCGGCGGGGGCGCCGCCAACGCGTCCGCCAGCGGACGGGCGTAGGGGCGGCCGAAGAGCGAGCCCAGCACGAAGTCCGCGACCAGCGCCCGTACCTCCGCCCGGTGCTCCCGCAGCCCGTGGCCGTCCGAGTGCACCTCGAACCGGCACACGTCCCGGTTCGACTTCTTCGCCCGTTCCGCAAGACGGAACGACAGCTCGGGGTCCGCCCGCTCGTCGTTGGTCCCGTGCGCGATCAGCACCCGGCGCCCCGCCAGTTGCCGCACCGGTTCCGCGTCCCCGGCCGGCAGCCAGGGGGCCAGCGCCGCAACGGAGTTCACCGCCGCCGCCCCCGCCGCCCGCAGTGCCGCCCGGCCGCCCATGCCGACCCCGGTCAGGCACACCGGCACGTCCCCGTACCGGCGCACGACCTCCGCGACGGCCCATTCGGCGTCCGCCGCCAGCCGGGCGTCGCCGCCGTTCCACCCGCGCCCCCGGTAGCGCACCACATGGGCGACGAGGCCGTCGGCGGCCCCGGCGAGGGCCACCTCGCGGGCCAGCGAACGTACGGACGCGTGGGCCCGTGCCGAGGGGCCGCGCGTCGACTCCGGTTCCCCGGCGGGCAGTACGAGTGCCACGCCCGCGACCCGGCCGCGGGACCCGCCGGGCCCCACCGCCCGCCCCAGCCGGGCGGTCGGGCCCGGCTCGACTTGCTGTGTCATGACAGAACAGTCGCAGAACCCGAGGGGCTCGCCACCCTCCCGCACGGTCACTGTTACGTATCGACCGGCACCATCTACGCGCGTAGGGGCTACAGTGCCTCAATGACGAGCCAGACCACTCAGCACAACCCCGGCCAGCCGCTCCACACGCCCACCCCGGACCAGATCCGCCGGGCCCCCAAGGTGCTGCTGCACGACCACCTCGACGGCGGCCTGCGCCCCGGCACGATCGTCGAGCTCGCCCGCGAGGCCGGTTACGACAGCCTCCCCGAGACCGAGGCCGACAAGCTCGGCATCTGGTTCCGCGAGGCCGCCGACTCCGGCTCCCTGGAGCGCTACCTGGAGACCTTCGCCCACACCTGCGCCGTCATGCAGACCCGCGAAGCGCTCTTCCGGGTGGCCGCCGAGTGCGCCGAGGACCTCGCCGAGGACGGCGTGGTGTACGCGGAGATCCGGTACGCCCCCGAGCAGCACCTCGAAGCCGGCCTCACCCTCGAAGAGGTCGTCGAAGCGGTCAACGACGGCTTCCGCGAAGGCGAGAAGCGCGCCCGCGAGAACGGCCACCGCATCCGCGTCGGCGCCCTCCTCACCGCCATGCGGCACGCCGCCCGCGCCCTGGAGATCGCCGAACTCGCCAACCGCTACCGGGACCTCGGCGTCGTCGGCTTCGACATCGCGGGCGCCGAGGCGGGCTTCCCCCCCACCCGCCACCTCGACGCCTTCGAGTACCTCAAGCGCGAGAACAACCACTTCACCATCCACGCCGGCGAGGCCTTCGGGCTCCCCTCCATCTGGCAGGCCATCCAGTGGTGCGGCGCCGACCGCCTGGGCCACGGCGTCCGCATCATCGACGACATCGAGGTCGACGCGGCCACCGGCGCGGTGAAGCTCGGACGGCTGGCCGCGTACGTACGGGACATGCGCATCCCGCTGGAGATGTGCCCCACCTCCAACCTCCAGACCGGGGCGGCCGACTCGTACGCCGAGCACCCGTTCGGCCTGCTGCGCAAGCTCCAGTTCCGGGTCACGGTGAACACCGACAACCGTCTGATGTCCGGCACCAGCATGAGCCGCGAGTTCGAGCACCTGATCGACGCTTTCGGCTACACGCTCGACGACATGCAGTGGACGACCGTCAATGCGATGAAGAGCGCTTTCATTCCTTTCGATGAACGACTCGCCATGATCAGCGAGGTCATCAAGCCCGGTTATGCCGAACTGAAGTCGGAGTGGCTCTTTCGGTAAGCCCGTCTGACCAGCGGTTCTGTCATCGGAAAGAACCGATCTCACGCCTTTCACAATCGGCCGGGAACATCAAGCCTCGGCCGATTGGAGGTGTTTGCGGGGTGCGGAAAGCTCTGACTAGCTTGCAGGGCCGCTCATTCCCCCCTTTCTGAGGACGTTTTTCCATGAAGCAGTCTGCTGCCAAGACCCTCGGTGCCGCCGCTCTCGGCGCCGCCTTCGTCGCCGCTGCCGCCGGTACCGCCGGCGCCGCCGTTCCGGCCGCCCCGGACGTGGCCGCCGCGCTGGGCGCGGTCACCCAGGCCCTGCCGGTCGACCAGGTGGCCAGCAAGCTCCCGGCCGGCGGCCCCGAGGCTCTGAAGGCAGGCCAGGAAGCGCTCGGCAAGAGCGCGATGACCGCCCCCCAGACCGCCGACAAGGCCCTCCCGCAGGTCATGCCGAACGGCGAGGGCCAGGACCCGGTCAAGGGCCTCCTGGGCGGCCTGCCCACCCAGGGCCTGCCGACCGGCGCCCTCCCGGGCCTCGGCGCCTGATCCGCCGCACCCGGGCACACGACAAGGGGCGGGGCGCCCCCCGGGGGGGGGCCCCCCCCCCGGCCCCCCGGGGAAGGAACCGGGGGCGGGCCCGGACGGCCCCCCGGGGGCCCGGGGGGCTTGGGGGTGGTATCGCCCCGCCGGGCTATACACACCCCGC
>NZ_JBIVLB010000002.1:28975-566269 GCF_044751045.1 Streptomyces sp. NPDC088745 | reverse complement strand
CACCCCGGGGCCCGCCCGCCGGGCGCGCACCGGGACCAGGCCCGCTGCCCGCCCCCCCCCGGCACCCCCCCCGGGGGCGCCCCCCCGGGGGCGGCCGCGCCCCTTCGTCGTACCGACGGGAAAGGACCGGCGTGCGGCCGCGAAGGCCCCGCGGGCTACCAGGCGGTCTTGGACGTCTTCTCGCCCGGCAGGAAGATCCACAGGCCGAGGTAGATCAGGAACTGCGGCCCCGGCAGCAGGCACGAGGCCAGGAAGATCACGCGCATCGTGGTCGCGGAGGTGCCGAAGCGCCGGGCCAGCGCTGCGCACACTCCGCCGATCACACGGCCGTCGCGGGGGCGGACAAGTGCGGTCATGGCGGGCTCCTTCGCGAGCTCAAACGGGCTCTGGTGGGGGAGCTTCCGATGTGCTCCCGATGTACTCAATACTCGCGCTCCCCCTCGAACCGGGCATCGCCCTACGGGGCGACCCCGACCCTGGAAATCCTCGGGGTCGACCCCAGGGGCGTCTCCTCCTTCGGCGGGGTCGCACCCCCTACCCGGGTACGAGTCCGCTCCCACCTGCGCCGCAGCCGTGCCCGGGTGAGCGGTACGACCAGCAGGTGGGCCAGCACCACCCCCACGGTGTTCAGCAGGACGGCGTCCACGTCCACGACCTGGCCGGGCACCCCGGTCTGCCACAGCTCGATCCCCAGGGAGAGCAGCGCCCCGGCCGCCGCGGTCCGCAGCAGGGACACGAACGGCGAGACCCGCAGCCGCCCGCCCGCCATCGGCAGCAGCACGCCCAGCGGGGCCAGGAGCAGCAGCCCCGAGCCGATCCGGCGGGCCGCCTCGACGGGCCCCAGCGCCAGATCGGCCCGCAGGCCGGCCAGCGGCTGGAGGTTGGGGGCGGTCACCCACTGCACGTCGTCGAGCGGGCGCAGGCAGACCCACGCCACGAACAGAAGATGCGCGAGGAGGAGAACACTCCCCGCCACGCGGAAGCGGATGACGGCACTGCTGACGCTCGGACCTGGACGCACGCCCCCCTAGACGCGCCCCCCGTCCGGATCGGTTCCGAAGTACGCCCAGGACCCCCCGGAAGGCGGCCCGCACCTCCCCCGCGGAGCACCGCTCCCGCACGGGTGTCCGCTCAGCCCGAAGCCTCCGCGCCCGGCACCTCCGCGCCCGACGCCGACGCGCCCGACGCCGACGCGCCCGACGCCGACGCGCCCGGCGCCGGCGCGGAACTCCGCACGTCGCCCAGGGTCGGCACCGCCTCCGGGCGGGCCTTCAGGGCGGCCGTGCACTGGTAGGCGCGGGGCGCGTCCTCGGAGGGGCCGCCCAGCTCCACCGCCCCGCCGTCGCCGTCGGCCGCGCTGCCGGAGTACGTGCAGACGATCTGGGCCAGCGCGTGCGTCGGCAGGTCGTCGGGCTGCCGGTTGAGCCGCAGCGCCCGCCGGGCGTCCCCCGGCCGGGGCCCCGCCACGGTCAGGGACCCCCGTACGTCCGTGGTGAACCCGGCCTGCCCCTCGGCGGCCGAGGGGTCCTTCTGCAACTCGTCCAGGAGCGTCTGCGCCGCCCGGACCCGGTCCGAGGCGAGCACCTGCTCGGGGACGCCCACCGCCCGCTGCACCGGGACGAGCCCCGCCCCGCAGACCAGGAACACCCGCACCGTGGCGCCCTGCGCCGGGGCGTCGCCCTTCGGGGCGGGCACGTCGCAGGACACCCGGGAGGGCGCGGGACCGGCGTCCACCGGCACCTGGGTGGTGCGGATGCCGCAGCCGGTCCCGGCGGCGAGGACGCCGAGCACGGCCCCCAGGAGAGCGGCCCGGCGCCGTACGGGACCCATCTGGACCATCAGCTCTGCCCCCGTACCTGCGCGTCGTCGTTCCGGCCCTCGGACTCCAGGTCCCGGGGCAGGCGCAGGGTGAACACCGCGCCGCCGTCGGGGGAGTTCGCGGCGGTGATGTCGCCGCCGTGGATGTGCGCGTTCTCCATGGCGATGGAGAGGCCGAGGCCGCTGCCCTCGGAGCGCGGGCGCGAGGCGCTCGCCTTGTAGAAGCGGTCGAAGACGTGCGGCAGGACGTCCGCCGGGATGCCGGGCCCGTTGTCCCGCACCTCGATCACCAGCTCGCCGTCGAGCGCCCGCACGGAGACGTGCACGGGCGAACCGCCGTGCTTGAGCGCGTTGCCGACGAGATTGGCGAGGATGACGTCGAGCCGCCGCGGGTCGAGCCGCACCATCATGCCGCGCTCGCCGTCCAGCTCCACCGCGTCCAGCCACGCCCGCGCGTCCAGGCAGGCCGTCACCTGGTCGACCACGTCCACGTCGTCCAGCACCAGCCGGGCGGTGCCCGCGTCGAAGCGGGTGACCTCCATCAGGTTCTCGACCAGGTCGTTGAGCCGCCGCGTCTCGCTGACCACCAGGTGCACGGCGGGCGCGATCATCGGGTCGAGACTGTCCGCCTCGTCCTCCAGCACCTCAGCGACCGCCGTGATCGCGGTCAGCGGCGTGCGCAGCTCGTGCGACATGTCGGCGACGAACCGCCGGCTCGCCTCCTCCCGCGCGCTCATGTCCTGGACCTTCTTCTCCAGTTGCGCGGCGGTCCGGTTGAACGTGCGCGACAGATCGGCCAGTTCGTCGGTCCCCGACACCCGCAGCCGCGTGTCGAGCTTCCCCTCGCCGAGCCGCCGGGCCGCGTCCCCCAGCCGCTGCACGGGCTTCAGCACGGTCGTGGCCGCGGCCTGCGCCAGCAGCGCGGAGCCCAGCAGGGCGAGCCCGGTGGCGATCCCCAGCGACCAGGCGAGGGAGCTCAGGTCGTCCCGCTCCTGCCTGAGCGAGGTCAGCATGTACCCGGTGGGCCCGCCGCCGATCACCTTCGCGCCGCCCACCAGGTACGGGGCGCCGTCGAGGTTCGTCCGCATCCAGAACAGGTGGTACGGGTGGGCGTTGCCCGCCGTGATCGGCTGCTTGCGGTTGACCTGCTCCTGGAGCTTCTGCGGCACGTCCCTCAGCGTGAACGCGTCGAGGTCCGAGTACGCCACGACCGGCTTCCCGCCCTCCCGGGTGTCCACCAGCAGCACGCTGTAACCGGGCTTGGCGCTCAGCGCCGCCATCTGCTCGGCGGCGAGCTGCAGTTCGCTCTGCGTCGGCTGCGACGGCAGCTTGGCCACCCGGTCCTGCATGGACTGCCGGAAGTCGTTGAGCGCGGTGTCCTGCGTGCGCGTGAGCACCGCTTCCCGGTTGAGCCAGTACGCGATCCCCGCCACCGACACCGCGGCCGTCAGCGCGACCAGCGCGAACACCACCACCAGCCGCAGCCGCAGGCTGGTCCAGCGCAGCCCGGCGATCAGGGCGCGCTTCGCGACCGTACTCACGAAGGCGTGTCCAGCCGGTAGCCCACCCCGCGGACCGTACGGATCAGCGTCGGCGAGGACGGCACGTCCTCGACCTTCGCCCGCAGCCGCTGCACGCACGCGTCGACCAGCCGGGAGTCACCGAGGTAGTCGTGCTCCCACACCAGCCGCAGCAGCTGCTGCCGGGACAGGGCCTGCCCGGGGCGACGGCTCAGCTCCAGGAGCAGCCTGAGCTCGGTGGGAGTGAGCTGGAGGTCTTCGCCGTTCTTCGTCACGGTCATCGCGGACCGGTCGATGACCAGGGAGCCGAAGGACGCCGCGTCGTTGGCCTCGCGCTCGCCGCGCCGCAGCACGGCCCGGATGCGGGCGTCCAGCACCCGCCCCTGCACGGGCTTGACCACGTAGTCGTCCGCGCCGGACTCCAGACCCACCACGACGTCGATGTCGTCGCTGCGGGCCGTGAGCAGGATGATCGGCAGCTGGTCGGTGCGTCTGATCCTGCGGCACACCTCGAAACCGTCGATGCCGGGCAGCATCACGTCCAGCACGATCAGGTCGGGCCGCTGCTCGCGCAGCAGCTTCAGACCGTCCTCGCCCGTGGCTGCCGTGGCAACACGGTGCCCTTGGCGCGTGAGCGACAGCTCAAGCGCCGTACGGATGGCGTCGTCGTCCTCGATCAGCAACAGGAAAGGCACCCGGCCATTCTGGCCCATGGGGGCGTACGAGTTCGACAGTTGGAGCGCTCCCATCGCCGTGGCCTGCCCCGGGCCCGTCGCCGGCAGGGGTGTTGGGGGTGGCACGGTGTGCCCTGTGACGCGCCTGTGACAGTCGCCGGACCTTGTCATGAAACTGCGCAGGCAAGCTCTTCATCACACGAACTGCCACGGACACCACCGACGGGGGGCGCGAGATGAACGCACTGCACAGCACCAACTCAAGCGCAGTTGTCACGCGTCTCCACGACGTCGTACGGAGCGAGAACGTCCGTGGCGGGGAGAAGTCCGGTGGGGCGTCCGCGCGGGGGTGCGGTCGCGGCATCGGGCGTCAGCGAACGTCTGCGCACAGTGCGAACACGCACGGGTACATGACGGTCGTCGACGCGCCGGGGGGAACCGGGGGAGCCGTCGGGGGGGCGTTCGGGGGAGCGTCGGCGGCACGGACGGAGACGTACGGGGAGGGCTCGGGGGAGCGGACGCCCGCGACTGCGGCGGAGGCGGAGTTCACCGCCTACGTCCAGGAGCGCCGCGCCTCCCTGTACGCGACCGCCTACCACCTGACCGGTGACCGCTTCGAGGCGGAGGACCTGCTGCAGAGCGCCCTCTTCTCGACGTACCGCGCCTGGGACCGGATCAGCGACAAGGCGGCGGTCGGGGGCTACCTCCGCCGCACCATGACCAACCTGCACATCAGCCAGTGGCGCCGCCGCAAGCTGAACGAGTACCCGACGGAGGAGCTGCCGGAGACGGCGCTCGACACGGACGCCATGCGCGGCACGGAACTGCGCGCCGTCCTGTGGCAGGCCCTGGCGCGCCTGCCCGAACTCCAGCGCACGATGCTCGTCCTGCGCTACTACGAGGGCCGCACCGATCCCGAGATCGCGGACATCCTCGACATCAGCGTCGGCACGGTGAAGTCCAGCATCTGGCGGTCGCTCCGCCGGCTGCGTGAGGACGAGGTCCTCAGCTTCGGCCGTGACGAGGAGGAGTCCTTCGGCGAACTGGTCGCCTGAAGGATGTAGGGGCCGTCGCTCCGGGGGAGGCGGCGGAAGCAGGGGGGAACACGGGGGAACCGCGTGGGGTCCGGGGGGAGCCCGCGGGGGAGCACGGGGGGTACGGGGGAAGCGGAGCGGGACCACGTCGGCCGGGGGGCCGGCGGGGTCCCGTTTTCGTTCGCCGCCCGCCCGCTGACTGACTGCCTTCGGCTACGCGGCCTCGGCCGCGTCCCGCACCGGGCGGCCCGCGCCCGGACAGCGGCCCGCGGCGGCGGCCGCCAGGCGGCCCAGGGCCTCGTCCTTGCCGCACGGGTGCGCGCCCAGCTCCGCGTGCCGGGCCACGATGCCGCGCTCGGCCCGCATCAGGCGCAGCCCGCGCCGCAGCAGGAAGGGCACCGACTTCCGCCCCTCGCGCAGGTCCCGCAGCAGACGGCGGCGGAACGTCGTGAACGGCCGCCCGCGCAGGCACAGCGCGTCCGCCAGCACCCCCAGCTCGCGGCAGCGGGCCACGATGTCGGCGGCGAAGATGCCCTCCGCGACGAACAGGGGCGTGCGGTCGATGTCGAGCGCCTCCTCGCCCACCCGCGAGCTGGTGGCGATGTCGTACACGGGCACGGTCGTACGGCCCGACCGGCACAGCTCCTCGATGGCGGCCATCGCGACGTCCGCGTCCCACGACAGCGGGGAGTCCCAGTCGATGTCCGAACTGCCCGCGACCAGCGGCAGCGTGGGGTCCGTGCACTCCTTGTAGAAGTCGTCGAGGCGCAGCACGGGCAGTTGGGCGCGGGCCGCGAGGGACGACTTCCCGGAACCGGAGGGACCCGTGAGGAGGACGACGCGGGCGGAGAGGGGTGTAGAGCTCACGGGAGACAAGTGTGCGGCATGGCCCCCCTCCGGGTCTCCCCGGGCGACGGGCCTGAGGCCGACGGACGCCGACGGAGGTCTTCGACCGCGCCCCGGCCCGTACGGGACTAGACGGTGGCCAGCAGCACGATCAGCGCCACCAGGCCCACCGCGCACGGCACGATGAGTTCCAGCGCCCAGCGCGCCGTCGGCTTCCCCTGGGCCGTCGGCTCGGAGGCGCGGGCCTCGGCGAGTTCCTGGAGGTCGCGGACGGTCTGGTCGCTCGTGGCGACCGTCGGCCGGCTGGACGCGTTCGGGGAGCGGCCGAAGGAGGTGCGGGCGGAGTCCGGGTCATTGCTGGCGGCGGCCCGGGCCTGGTTGCGGATGGCCTTCTTGCGCTGGCGGATGGAGACCGGGACGGCCCAGAGCTGGTACTTCGCCCCGCCGGCCAGCACCTCGGTGGAGTAACCGGAGCGCACTGCCTCGACCGAGGCCCAGGGCAGGACGACCGTACGGAACGGGTTGCGGACGCGGAGCCGGTCGGCCCCCGCGTACACGGCGGGCCGGAGGGCGAAGGCCACGATCAGCGGCACCACGAACAGCAGCCCGGCCAGCACCTTCCACCGCGTCGACGCGTCACCGTTGAGCATCGCGTCCACGGCCAGCCAGGCCAGCACGGCGAGCATGGCGCAGCCCCAGAAGACGCCGGCGCCGGAGCGGAAGACGCGCTCGGCGTAACCCGTCGCCCCGCCGGACGGGCCGGGGGAGCCCGGAGAGCTGGGGGAGCCGGACGACGACGAGGGGCCGGTGCTAGTCATGCGCCCGATTCTGCCTGACGTGCGGGGGAGTCCGAAGCGGGTGTGGCGGTGGTCTCCTCCGGGCCGCGATTCCGACCGATTCGACCGCCGGGGTAGCCAGGCCGCTACGCGCGTAGATATGCTCCAGTGGTGACCATGCCCACCTCTGCATCCGCTCCCGCATCCGCATTTGTCGACGCGACCGCGTCCGACAGCGCACTGCGCCGCTTCCTGCACGGGCTGCCCGGCGTCGACGCCGTCGGCCTGGAGGCCCGCGCCGCCGCGCTCGGCACGCGCTCGATCAAGACCACGGCCAAGGCGTACGCCATCGACCTGGCCATTTCGATGATCGACCTGACCACGCTCGAAGGCGCGGACACCCCGGGCAAGGTCCGGGCGCTGTGCGCCAAGGGCGCCCACCCGGACCCGACGGACCGTACGACCCCCACGGTCGCCGCGATCTGCGTGTATCCCGACATGGCGGCCACCGCCAAGGAAGCCCTCGCCGGCACCGGCATCAAGGTGGCCTCCGTGGCCACCGCCTTCCCGGCGGGCCGCGCCGCCCTGCCGATCAAGCTGGCGGACGTGCGTGACGCCGTCGAGGCGGGCGCGGACGAGATCGACATGGTGATCGACCGGGGGGCCTTCCTCGCCGGGCACTACCTGAAGGTCTACGAGGAGATCGTCGCCGTGAAGGCGGAGTGCGGGGACCGGGCCCGGCTCAAGGTGATCTTCGAGACCGGCGAGCTGTCGACGTACGACAACATCCGCCGCGCCTCCTGGCTCGGCATGCTGGCCGGCGCCGACTTCATCAAGACCTCGACCGGCAAGGTGTCGGTCAACGCCACGCCCCCCAACACCCTCCTCATGCTGGAAGCCGTACGGGACTACCGCGCGCAGACCGGCATCCAGATCGGCGTGAAGCCGGCCGGCGGCATCCGCTCCACCAAGGACGCGATCAAGTTCCTGGTGCTGGTCAACGAGACCGTGGGCGCGGACTGGCTGGACAACCACTGGTTCCGCTTCGGCGCGTCCTCTCTCCTCAACGACCTGCTGATGCAGCGTCAGAAGCTCAGCACGGGCCGCTACTCCGGCCCCGACTACGTGACGGTGGACTGATCCGCATGACTGGTACCCCTTTCGAGTACGCACCCGCGCCGGAGTCGCGCGCGGTCGTCGACATCGCCCCGTCGTACGGGCTGTTCATCGACGGCGAGTTCACGGACGCCGCCGACGGCAAGGTCTTCAAGACCGTCTCCCCGTCCACCGAGGAGGTCCTCTCCGAGGTCGCCCTCGCGGGCCGGGACGACGTGGACCGGGCCGTGCGGGCCGCCCGCAAGGCCTTCGAGAAGTGGTCCGCGCTGCCGGGCTCCGAGCGGGCGAAGTACCTCTTCCGCATCGCCCGCATCATCCAGGAGCGCTCGCGCGAGCTGGCCGTCCTGGAGACCCTGGACAACGGCAAGCCGATCAAGGAGACGAGGGACGCGGACCTCCCCCTCGTCGCCGCGCACTTCTTCTACTACGCGGGCTGGGCGGACAAGCTCTCGCACGCGGGCTACGGGGCCGACCCCCGCCCGCTGGGCGTCGCGGGCCAGGTCATCCCCTGGAACTTCCCGCTCCTGATGCTGGCCTGGAAGATCGCCCCGGCGCTCGCCACCGGCAACACGGTCGTCCTGAAGCCCGCCGAGACCACCCCGCTCTCGGCGCTCTTCTTCGCCGACATCTGCCGCCAGGCGGGCCTGCCGCGCGGCGTCGTCAATATCCTTCCCGGGTACGGGGACACGGGCGCGGCCCTGGTCGACCACCCCGACGTGAACAAGGTCGCCTTCACCGGTTCGACGGCGGTCGGCAAGGCCATCGCGCGCTCGGTCGCGGGCACCGCGAAGAAGGTCACCCTCGAACTGGGCGGCAAGGGCGCGAACATCGTCTTCGACGACGCCCCGATCGACCAGGCCGTCGAGGGCATCGTCACCGGCATCTTCTTCAACCAGGGCCAGGTCTGCTGCGCGGGCAGCCGCCTCCTGGTGCAGGAGTCCGTCCAGGACGAGCTGCTGGACGCGCTGAAGCGCCGCCTGTCGACGCTGCGCCTGGGCGACCCGCTGGACAAGAACACCGACATCGGCGCGATCAACTCCGCCGAGCAGCTGGCCCGGATCAAGGCCGTGGCCGACACGGGCGAGGCCGAGGGCGCCGAGCGCTGGTCCGCTCCCTGCGAACTCCCCTCCGCCGGGTACTGGTTCGCCCCGACGCTCTTCACGAACGTCACCCAAGCGCACACGGTCGCCCGCGACGAGATCTTCGGCCCGGTGCTGTCGGTGCTGAGCTTCCGCACCCCGGACGAGGCCGTCGCCAAGGCCAACAACACGCAGTACGGCCTCTCCGCCGGCATCTGGACGGAGAAGGGCTCGCGCATCCTCGCGGTCGCGAACAAGCTCCGGGCGGGCGTCGTCTGGGCCAACACATTCAACAAGTTCGACCCCACCTCGCCGTTCGGCGGCTACAAGGAGTCGGGTTACGGCCGCGAGGGCGGCCGCCACGGCCTGGAGGCGTACCTCGATGTCTGACACCTCGACTGCGGCGCGACTGAGCGTCTTCAAGACCTACAAGCTGTACGTGGGGGGCAAGTTCCCGCGTTCCGAGAGCGGCCGGGTGTACGAAGTGAGCGACAGCAAGGGGGCCTGGCTCGCCAACGCCCCGCTCTCCTCCCGCAAGGACGCCCGTGACGCGGTCGTCGCGGCCCGCAAGGCCTTCGGCGGCTGGTCGGGCGCGACCGCGTACAACCGCGGCCAGATCCTGTACCGCGTCGCGGAGATGCTCGAAGGCCGCCGGGACCAGTTCGTCCGCGAGGTCGCGGACGCCGAGGGCCTGTCGAAGTCCAAGGCGGGCGCGGTCGTGGACGCGGCGGTCGACCGCTGGGTCTGGTACGCGGGCTGGACGGACAAGATCGCCCAGATCGCGGGCGGCGGGAACCCGGTCGCGGGCCCGTTCTTCAACCTCTCCACCCCGGAGCCGACGGGCGTCGTGGCGGTCGTCGCCCCCCAGGACTCCTCCTTCCTGGGCCTGGTGTCGGTGCTCGCCCCGGTGATCGCCACGGGCAACACGGCGGTCGTCGTCGCCTCGGAGGAGTCGCCGCTCCCGGCGCTCTCCCTGGGCGAGGTGCTGGCCACCTCCGACCTCCCGGGCGGCGTGATCAACATCCTCACCGGCAAGGTCTCGGAGATCGCCCCCTCCCTGGCGGCCCACCAGGACGTCAACGCGCTGGACCTGACGGGCACGGGCCACGGCTCGGACCTGGCCCGGGACCTGGAGGTCGCGGCGGCGGACAACCTGAAGCGCGTCCTGCGCCCCTCCGTCGCCGCCCCGGACTGGACGGCCCCGCAGGGCACGGAGCGCCTGACGGCCTTCCTGGAGACCAAGACGGTCTGGCACCCGACGGGCTCGCTGGGGGCTTCGGGCTCGGCGTACTGAGCGGACGACTGCCCTCGGGCCCCGCTTCCCCGCGAGGGAGGCGGGGCCTTCCGCTGTCCGCGTCCGGTCCGGGAATCAAGCGGCGGCGCGCGGGCACCCGGGCCGCATGACGCAGACGCGATGGGATCAAGTGCCGCTGGAGTCGGTCGAGTTGGCGGGCGTGGGAGGGGTCGAATGGGTCATCCTGGGCGCCCTCTTCCTGCTCGTGGCGCTTCCGGTCGTGGTGACGCTCCTGCTGGTGCGGCGCAGGCGGCGCTGAGCGGGCGCTGCCGGGGCCCGAGGCCCTGCGGCGGCGAACGAAAAGGTCCCGCCCGCCGGGGTGAGCCGGTGGGCGGGACCTTCGCGCGGGGGGCGGCGGGGTCAGATGCCCGCCGCCGCCGCGAGGTCGCGCTTGACGGCGGCCAGGGTCTCGGCCGCCCGGGCGTGGGCCGCCGGGAGGGCGGCGGCGTCCGCGACCGGGACCACGACCTCCAGGTAGCACTTCAGCTTGGGCTCCGTGCCGGACGGGCGGACGATCACGCGCGCGCCGGTGAGGTGGTAGCGGAGGCCGTCGGTGGGGGGCAGGGTGGCCGTGCCCCGGGTCAGGTCCTCGGCGGAGGTCACCGGGAGGCCCGCCAGGTGGGTCGGCGGAGTCGCGCGCAGCCGGGCCATCGCGTTCGCGATGACGCCCAGGTCCTCGACGCGGACCGAGAGCTGGTCGGTGGCGTGCAGGCCGTGGGTGACGGCCAGCTCGTCGAGGAGGTCGAGGAGGGTGCGGCCCTCCTCCTTCAGCTCGGAGGCCAGTTCCGTGATGGCGAGGGCGGCGGTGATGCCGTCCTTGTCGCGGACGCCCTCCGGGTCGACGCAGTAGCCGAGGGCTTCCTCGTACCCGTAACGGATGTTCTCCACGCGGGCGATCCACTTGAAGCCGGTCAGGGTCTCCTCGTACGCGATGCCCGCCTTCTCGGCGATGCGGCCGAGGAGGGAGGAGGAGACGATCGACTCGGCGAAGACCGCGTCCGGGCCCGCGGTGCCCTTACGGACGATGTGCGCGGCGAGCAGCGCGCCGACCTCGTCGCCGCGGAGCATGCGCCAGTCGCCGCCGGGTGCCGGAACGGCCACCGCGCAGCGGTCCGCGTCCGGGTCGTTGGCGATCACCAGGTCGGGGCGGACGCGGCGGGCCGTCGCGAAGGCGAGGTCCATCGCGCCCGGCTCCTCCGGGTTGGGGAAGGCGACGGTGGGGAAGTCCGGGTCGGGCTCGGCCTGCTCGGCGACGAGGGTCGGGGGCGGGAAGCCCGCGCGGGCGAAGGCGGCCAGCAGGACGTCCTTGCCGACGCCGTGCATCGCCGTGTAGACGGTCGTCGCGGTGCGGGGGGAGTTCGGGGTCAGGACGGCGTCCGTGCGGGCCAGGTAGGCCTCCAGGACCTCCTCGTCCAGGACCAGCCAGCCGTCGTCGGGGCGGGGGACGTCGGCGAGCGAGCGGACCGCGGCGATCTCGGCGGCGATGTCGACGTCGGCGGGCGGGACGATCTGGGAGCCGTCGCCGAGGTAGACCTTGTAGCCGTTGTCGCGGGGCGGGTTGTGGCTGGCGGTGACCTCGACGCCGGCCACCGCGCCCAGGTGCCTTATGGCGAAGGCGAGCACGGGGGTGGGGAGGGGGCGGGGCAGCAGCACGGCGCGCAGGCCCGCGCCGGTCATGACGGCGGCCGTGTCGCGGGCGAAGTCGGCGGACTTGTGGCGGGCGTCGTAGCCGATGACGACCAGGTCGTCGGTGGAGCGGGGGTGGCCGGGCTGCTTGGCGAGGTACGCGGCGAGGCCGGCGGCGGCGCGGATCACGACGGCGCGGTTCATGCGCATGGGGCCTGCGCCGAGTTCGCCGCGGAGGCCGGCGGTGCCGAACTGGAGGGTGCCGGAGAACCTCTCCGCGAGGGCGGGGAGGTCCTGGGCCTCGATGAGCTTGGCGAGCTCGTCGCGGGTTTCGGGGTCGGGGTCCTCGGCGAGCCAGGCGCTGGCGCGGGCGAGGAGGTCCGGGGTGGTGTCCTGGGGCACGGGGTCGCCTTTCGGGGGTGGGGGTCGTACGGGGTGGGGCCCGCCGGGGGCAGTGGAGGACCGGTACCCGGGCGGGCGGGGCCCATCCGGGTGAACCGGAAGCGCGGGCCGGGCTCGGGGCCCCGGCACGGCGCGCGTCCGGCGCAGGCGCTCGGGCGGGGGCGGCGTCCCGGCGGGCCGGCAGCGGAAGGGACCGCCCTCCTGCCCGCCCGTCCCGCCCCCGGGGGCCCGCCGCCCAAGGGTGCCGGGGCGCCGGGGACGCTCCCTGCGGGGGAGGGAGAAGGCGGCTGCGAAGCAGCTCCTTCAGGGGCGCGGGGAACTGCGCGACCGGCCGAGACGCACTCGCACGGAGCGGGCTCCGGCGGGAGCGCCCCGCACGGAGCGGGCTCCGGCCGAGACGCACTCGCACGGAGCGGGCCCCGGCGGGAGCGCCCCGCACGGAGCGGGCTCCGGCCGAGACGTACCCGCACGGACCAGCCCCGGTCGGAGCGCCCCGCACGGAGCGGGCCCCGGCCGAGACGCACTCGCACGGAGCGGGTCCCGGCGGGAGCGCCCCGCATGGAGCGGGCCCCGGCCGAGACGTACCCGCACGGACCAGCCCCAGCCGGAGGCGTCCCGTACGGACCAGCCCGCCCGGGGCGCTCCGCCCGGAGCGCCCCGCACCCCCTCACCCGTACAAGGACTAGATCCGGTCCAGCACGCGCGCCAGCAGGCTGCCCATGCGGGCGGCGCTGTCGCGGCCCGCCTGGAGGACCTCCTCGTGGTTCAGCGGCTCGCCGGACAGGCCCGCCGCCAGGTTGGTGACCAGGGAGATGCCCAGGACCTCGGCGCCGGCCTCGCGGGCCGCGATGGCCTCCAGGACCGTGGACATGCCGACCAGGTCGCCGCCCATCGCGCGGACCATGTTGATCTCGGCCGGCGTCTCGTAGTGCGGGCCGGGGAACTGGACGTAGACGCCCTCCTCCAGGGTCTCGTCCACCTCCTTGCACAGCGCGCGCAGCCGCGGCGAGTACAGGTCGGTGAGGTCCACGAAGTTCGCGCCGATGATCGGCGAGGTGGCCGTCAGGTTCAGGTGGTCGCTGATCAGGACCGGCTGGCCGGGGCGCATGCCCTCGCGCAGACCGCCGCAGCCGTTGGTCAGGATGATCGTCTTGCAGCCCGCGGCGACGGCCGTGCGGACGCCGTGCGCGACCGCGGCCACGCCCCGGCCCTCGTAGAAGTGGGTGCGGCCGAGGAAGACCAGCGCGCGCTTGTCGCCGATCACGTACGAGCGGATCTTGCCGCCGTGGCCCACGACGGCCGCGGGCGGGAAGCCGGGCAGCTCGGTGACGGGGAACTCGCTCTCGGGCTCGCCGAGGGCGTCGACCGCCGGGGCCCAGCCGGAGCCCATCACGAGGGCGACGTCATGGGTCTCGGCGCCGGTGAGTTCGCGCAGGCGCGCGGCCGCGGCGTCGGCGGCGGCGTGGGGGTCCGAAATAACAGATGCGTTCACGCGGAAGAGGGTAGCCGCTCCAGCCCTACGCGCGTAGATGTCATGGCGGACGGCAACCCGATTGTTGTCTTGGACTTTCCGACGAAGCGCCGCTCCGGCGGGCCGCCGGCCGTCAGCAGGGGCGCTTGCGGAGCTCCATCACGTAGTCGTGCGGGGCCCCCGCCGACTCCGCCGCGTCCGCGATCTCGCCCAGGTAGCGGGCGGACGGCAGGCCGCCCTCGTACCCGTTCAGGACGTACATCCAGGTGGCTTCCTCGCCGTCCAGGGTGTGCACGCGCACCCGCATCCGGCGGTAGATGTCCAGGCCGACGCCCTCCCACCGGTCCATGGAGTCCTCGTCCATCGGCGCGATGTCGTAGAGGGCGACGAAGACCTGGGAGCGCGGCGCCTCGACCACCGTGGCGAGCGAGCCCTCCCAGCCCATCTGCTCGCCGCCGAAGGTCAGCCGCCAGCCGTTGAGCCAGCCCGTGCCGCGCAGCGGCGAGTGCGGGGCGCGGCGGGACATCAGCCGCGCGTCGAGGTTGCCGGCGTACGCGGCGTAGAGCGACATGGCTCCGAGGGTACGGGAGGCCCGCCGGTCGCGTACGGGCACAAGCGATCTCGTACCCGGAAGGAGGCCCCGGCGGCCGGGGGCGCCGGCCGCTCCCCGAATGCGGGCCCCGGGGCGAAGCCCGTGCCCGGGTGCGGGACAATGAAGTACGTACTGCACTCCTCCGGGGCCGATCCCCCGGGACCCCGGCCGGGGCAGGCAGGACGGGCCGGGCGGAGGCGAACGACTCAAAGCGAACGCGAGGCGGACTTTTCGTGACCCGGATCGTGATCATCGGCGGCGGACCCGGCGGGTACGAGGCGGCCCTGGTGGGCAGCCAGCTCGGCGCCGAGGTGACCGTCGTCGACTGCGACGGACTCGGCGGGGCGTCGGTGCTGACCGACTGCGTACCGTCCAAGACCCTGATCGCCACGGCCGAGGTGATGACGACCTTCGACTCCTCGTACGAGGAGCTGGGCATCCTCGTGGCCGACGACACCCCGCCGGAGGAACAGACCGCGCGGGTGGTCGGAGTGGACCTCGGCAAGGTCAACCGGCGGGTGAAGCGGCTCGCGCTCGCGCAGTCGCACGACATCGCCGCCTCGGTGACGCGTGCGGGCGCGCGCGTCGTGCGGGGGCGCGGCCGGCTGGAGGGCCAGCAGGCCATGGACGGCTCGCGGACCGTCGTCGTCACCGCGGCGGACGGCACGGAGGAGCGGCTGACGGCCGACGCCGTGCTGATCGCGACCGGCGGCCACCCCCGTGAGATCCCGGACGCGCAGCCGGACGGCGAGCGCATCCTCAACTGGACGCAGGTGTACGACCTCGACGAGCTCCCGGAGGAGCTGATCGTGGTCGGGTCCGGCGTCACCGGCGCCGAGTTCGCGGGTGCCTACCAGGCGCTGGGGTCGCGGGTGACCCTCGTGTCGTCGCGCGACCGGGTGCTGCCGGGCGAGGACCCGGACGCGGCCGCCGTGCTGGAGGACGTCTTCCGGCGGCGCGGCATGAACGTCATGGCGCGCTCGCGGGCCGCCTCCGCCAAGCGGGTCGGCGACCGGGTGGAGGTCACGCTGGCGGACGGCCGGGTCATCTCCGGTTCGCACTGCCTGATGGCCGTCGGCGCCGTCCCCAACTCCGCGGGCATGGGCCTGGAGGAGGCCGGGGTCAAGGTCAAGGACAGCGGTCACATCTGGACCGACCGGGTCTCGCGCACCTCCGCTCCCGGTGTGTACGCGGCCGGGGACGTGACCGGCGTGTTCGCGCTGGCGTCCGTGGCGGCGATGCAGGGACGCATCGCCATGTACCACTTCCTCGGTGACGCGGTGGCCCCGCTGGACCTCAAGACGGTGTCGTCGAACGTCTTCACCGACCCCGAGATCGCGACCGTCGGGTACACGCAGGCGGACGTGGACGCGGGGCGCATCGACGCGCGCGGCGTCAAGCTGCCGCTGCTGCGCAACCCCCGCGCCAAGATGCAGGGCATCCGCGACGGCTTCGTGAAGCTGTTCTGCCGCCCGGGCACGGGGATCGTGGTGGGCGGCGTGGTCGTCGCGCCGCGCGCGAGCGAGCTGATCCACCCGATCTCGATCGCCGTCGACAACAGCCTGACGGTGGAGCAGATCGCGAAGGCCTTCACGGTGTACCCGTCGCTGTCGGGCTCGCTCGCGGAGGTCGCGCGTCAGCTCCACACGCGCAAGACGGGCGACAACTGATCGTTCCACCGCGGGAGTCGGGCCCGGCCCGACGGGCGCGGGGTGCGGCGGGACCGGTTCCGGCCGCCCCGGCGCCGCCCCGCCCGCCTGCTGCCGGCCGCACCCGCGACCGTACCGAAACGCCTATACCACCTTCGGTCACCGTTTGCGACCAACTTCTGTTGTTCGGCGCATACTGCTGAAAACTATCGGCCGCTCAGGTTACTGTCAGTTTCGTGTTCGCTGCAGAACGTCGTCAATTGATCCTCGAAATGGTGCGGGCCAACGGGGCGGTATCGCTCCGGGAGCTCGCCCGCGTCGTCCAGACCTCCGAAGTGACCGTACGGCGGGACGTGCGGGCGCTGGAGGCAGAAGGACTCCTCGACCGCCGGCACGGCGGTGCGGTACTGCCGGGCGGGTTCACCCGTGAATCCGGCTTTCCGCAGAAATCCCACCTCGCGACCGCGGAGAAGACGGCCATCGCCGACCTCGCCGCGGGACTCGTGGAGGAGGGGGAGGCCGTCGTCGTCGGCGCCGGTACGACCACGCAGGAGCTGGCGAGACGGCTGGCCCGGGTGCCGGGACTGACCGTCGTCACCAACTCCCTGCTCGTCGCCCAGGCGTTGGCGCACGCCAACCGGGTCGAAGTCGTCATGACCGGTGGAACCCTGCGGGGCTCCAACTACGCGCTGGTCGGGAGCGGTGCCGAGCAGTCCCTCCAGGGGCTGCGGGTGTCCCGTGCCTTCCTGTCCGGCAGTGGCCTGACCGCCGAACGCGGCCTGTCCACCTCCAACATGCTCTCGGCGAGCGTCGACCGGGCGCTGGTGCAGGCCGCCGCGGAGGTGGTGGTCCTCGCCGACCACACCAAGCTCGGCACCGACACCATGTTCCAGACTGTGCCGACGGACGTGATCACTCGGCTGGTGACGGACGAGCCGCCGCCCCACGACGAGCGCGCGGGAACGGAGTTGCAGGCGCTCGCCGACCAGGGTGTGCAGATCGCCGTCGCCCAGACGGGTGGCACGGGGGCGGCGGGACCTGGGAGCGAAGGCGTTCCGCCGGGACGTCAGCAGCCGCGCCGGGACATGCCGCTGCCCGGTCAGCGCAGGGCGCACCCGGGTGCGCCCGGTGCGCCGTTGCGCAGCGCGGCAGGACTCGCCGAGCAGCAGGGGGAGCGGCCGCGGGTGGCCGACATGCGCCGGCGTTAGCCGTTCTCCGTACGGGGTCGCAGGCCCCGTACGGCCAGGGACAGGAGCCGGTCGGCCAACTCCGGGTCGTCCGGCGACTGTTCGGCGGCCAGCGCGATCGCGTTGGTGAGCTGCATCAGGTCCCCGATCGGGACGTCCCCGCGCACGGCGCCCGCCTGCTGGGCGCGGGCGAGGAGCGTGGTGCCCGCCTCGCGCATGGGGGTGGAGCAGGAACTCAGCGCGGTGGCGCCGCCGGTGGTGCCCGAGGCCGCCAGCAGGGCGCGGGCCAGGCCGCGGTACTCACTCGCATGAGTGATGATGGCGCGCAGCCAGGTGGCGAGGGCCGTGCAGGGCTCGTCGTCGGGTGATTCCGCCAACTCGTGCGCCCGGGTGAGGAGTTCGTCCACCGCGTCCTGGAAGACCGCGCTCAGCAGGGCGTGGCGGGTCGGGAAGTGGCGGTACAGGGTGCCGATGCCCACTCCCGCGCGGCGGGCGACCTCCTCCAGGGAGGCGTCCGTGCCGTGCTCGGCGAAGGCGGCGCGGGCCTCGGCGAGGAGCTTCGCGTGGTTGCGGCGGGCGTCGGCGCGCATGGGTCTGCGCGGCGGGGTGGGGTGGGGCGGCATGCTGCCCAGCATGCCATTGGGGACGGCGGGCGTCCGGTGCGGGCCGGGGTGCCGTCACTGCCGGCCCCCGCGTCTCGCCCTTCACCTGAAGCGCACTCGCCGCACTCAGGTGACGAGCTGTTCGCGCGCACCCGGCGGGGCCGTACGCCGGCCGGGCCCCGCGCCCCGTGAACGAGGGGCGCGGGGAACCGCGGGGTCAGTCCTTGATCTCGCAGATCTGCGCGCCGGAGGTGACCGACGCGCCGACCTCCGCGGCCAGACCCTTGACCGTGCCCGAACGGTGGGCGTTCAGGGGCTGCTCCATCTTCATGGCCTCCAGGACCACGATCAGGTCGCCCTCGTTGACCTGCTGGCCCTCCTCGACCGCGACCTTGACGATCGTGCCCTGCATCGGGGAGGCCAGGGTGTCGCCGGACGCCGCCGAGCCCGCCTTCTTCGCCGCGCGGCGCTTCGGCTTGGCGCCGGCCGCGAGGCCCGTGCGGGCGAGCGACATGCCCAGGGAGGACGGGAGGGAGACCTCCAGGCGCTTGCCGCCGACCTCGACGACGATCGTCTCGCGGCCCGACTCGTCCTCGTCGCCCTCGGCGCCGGGGACGGTGAACGGGGGGATCTCGTTGACGAATTCCGTCTCGATCCACCGGGTGTGGACGGTGAAGGGGTCGGCCGTGAAGGCCGGGTCGACCACGACCGCGCGGTGGAAGGGGATGGCGGTGGCCATGCCCTCCACGGTGAACTCCGCCAGGGCGCGGGCGGCGCGCTGGAGGGCCTGCTCACGGGTCGCGCCCGTCACGATCAGCTTGGCCAGCAGCGAGTCCCAGGCCGGGCCGATGACGGAGCCCGACTCGACGCCCGCGTCCAGCCGCACGCCGGGGCCCGACGGCGGGGCGAAGGCGGTGACCGTGCCCGGGGCGGGGAGGAAGTTGCGGCCCGGGTCCTCGCCGTTGATGCGGAACTCGAAGCTGTGGCCGCGCGCCGGCGGGTCGTCGTAGCCCAGTTCCTCGCCGTCGGCGATGCGGAACATCTCGCGGACCAGGTCGATGCCGGAGACCTCCTCGGTGACCGGGTGCTCCACCTGGAGACGGGTGTTGACCTCCAGGAAGGAGATCGTGCCGTCCGCGCCGACGAGGAACTCGACGGTGCCCGCGCCGACGTAGCCGGCCTCCTTCAGGATCGCCTTGGAGGAGGCGTACAGCTCGGCGTTCTGCTCGTCCGTCAGGAAGGGGGCCGGGGCCTCCTCCACCAGCTTCTGGTGGCGGCGCTGGAGCGAGCAGTCGCGGGTGGAGACGACGACCACGTTGCCGTGCTGGTCGGCCAGGCACTGGGTCTCGACGTGGCGCGGCTTGTCGAGGTAGCGCTCGACGAAGCACTCGCCGCGGCCGAAGGCGGCCACCGCCTCGCGCACGGCCGAGTCGTACAGCTCCGGGACCTCTTCGAGCGTGCGGGCGACCTTCAGGCCGCGGCCGCCGCCGCCGAAGGCGGCCTTGATCGCGATGGGGAGCCCGTGCTCCTCGGCGAACGCGACGACCTCGTCCGAACCGGAGACCGGGTCCGGGGTGCCCGCGACCAGCGGGGCGCCGGCGCGCTGCGCGATGTGCCGGGCGGCGACCTTGTCGCCCAGGTCGCGGATGGCCTGCGGCGGCGGGCCGATCCAGGTCAGGCCCGCGTCGAGCACCGCCTGGGCGAACTCCGCGTTCTCCGACAGGAATCCGTAACCCGGGTGGATGGCGTCCGCGCCCGAGTCCTTCGCGGCCTGGAGCACCTTGGCCATGTCCAGGTACGAAGCGGCCGGGGTGTCACCGCCCAGGGCGAACGCCTCGTCGGCCGCGCGGACGTGCAGAGCGTCCCGGTCCGGATCGGCGTAGACGGCTACGCTCCCGATTCCGGCGTCCCGACAGGCTCGGGCAACGCGGACAGCGATTTCGCCTCGGTTGGCGATGAGCACCTTGCGCACGATGGCTCCCTCCTTGTGAAACAAGCTGAGTTTAGGGACTGCCCACACGGCCCTACGACCCGTCCTCAATGGTGAGCTTGCCCACACGGAGTGTGACTTGAGGCCCGCTGGGGACGCGAAATCCCTTGTCGCACCACGGTACGACGGGTTGTCCCGTCGCACAGTAGCCCTGTGGTGTGGCCAAGGTCTCTGTCCGGGCGGCCAGGGGGACGAGGTGTTTCTTTGTGGGGTCCCCACGAAGGCGGGGGCCGTTCTTTGCTCTGTGCCGTCCGTTCCCGGCCGCGCCGCCGCCCCGCCCTTCCCGGGCCCTTGTCGTGGGCATTACCGGTTAGTAGCCTGCGCGGCAGTCCCGTTGCCGGGAGTCCGGTACGCCGTACGGAAGGGGGTGGGCGCCGTGGCGCGCAGGCCGACAGCCGCCGTGACGGGGCTCGTGCTGTTCCTGGAGGCGTTCGGCTTCGTCTTCGTCCACTACGTCCTGGGCCGCGTCGTCGAGGGCCAGTCCATGTCGCTGGCCGGTCTCGACCCGGGCGCGACGGCGGCGGGCGCGTGGGCCCTGGGCGGCGTCGCCGGGCTCTTCCTCGTCGTGTGCGGGGCGTTCCTGCTCGTCGCCGCCGTCCGGGACCGGGCCGGGCTGGCCCGCCCGGTGCGGATCCTGCTGGTCGTGTGCGCCGTCGTGCACGGTGTGCTGGGGGCGGCGGCGGTCGGGCTCGTGGGCTGGTGGGCGTTCGTCTGGATGATGCTGGTGGTGGGGCTGATCGTGCTCAGCCTGCTGCTGTACGGGGCCCGGGGCGGCGCCCCGGGGGTGCGGGGCCCCGGCGGGGTCAGCGCGGTGCCCAGAGGTCGGTGATGGCGACGTCCAGGTCGGCGAGCAGGGTGCGCAGCAGGGGCAGGGAGAGGCCGATGACGTTGCCGGGGTCGCCCTCGATGCCGCGGACGAACGGGGCGGAGCGGCCGTCCAGGGTGAACGCGCCTGCCACGTACAGGGGTTCGCCGGTGGCGACGTAGGCGGCGATCTCCTCGTCGGAGGGGTCGGCGAAGTGGACGGTCGTCGAGGCGGTGGCGGCGGCGCGGCGGCCGTCGGCGGTGTCGATGACGCAGTGGCCGGTGCGCAGGACGCCGGAGCGGCCGCGCATGGCCTTCCAGCGGGCGGTGGCGTCCTCGGCGTCGTCCGGCTTGCCGAGGGCCCGGCCGTCGAGCTCCAGGACGGAGTCGCAGCCGACGACGAGGGCGCCCCGGGCCTCGGGCAGGGCGGCCACGGTGTCCGCCTTCGCGGTGGCGAGCACGAGGGCGAGTTCGGCGGGGGTGGGGGCGCTGAGGGCGTCCTCGTCGACGCCGCTGACGATGACCTCGGGGGCCAGGCCGGCCTGGCGGAGGAGGCCGAGGCGGGCGGGGGAGGCGGAGCCGAGGACCAGGCGGCGGGCGGGGGTGGCGGGGGTGGCGTTCATGCGGGCCAGGGTAGCCAGCCCGGAGAGGGGGCTTCGCCCGTACCGGGCCGGTACGGCCCCGCGCCCCTCGCGGGGCGCCTAGCGCACGCCGGCGACGAACATCGCGATCACCATGGCCAGGGCCAGGAGGATGCCGGCTCTGCGGAGCATGACCTGCATGTCGCGCATTTCCTTGGGGGGTTCGTTCTTCGGGTCGGACCACAGCATGCAGTCGATGGTGCGCCCGGGACGGGCGCGGCGCCTGAGTACACGTACTCAGGCGCCACGGTGCGGAATGACTAATTCGGCCAGTAGGTCCTGGCCCAGGCCGCCGGCCCCGGTCGCGGCAGGCGCGTCGCGGCCACCCGCGCCGGGTCGGACCAGGCGGGGCGCGGTGCGGCGGGGCCCGGCGCCGCGGTGCCCGCGGTCGCGGCGCGGGCCTGGACCACCGCCAGTGCGGCGGCCAGCTCCTCCGGGGTCGGGTTGCCCCGTACGACCTTGATCATGTCGGTCATGGTGGTCACCGGCTCCCTTTCTAGAGGGGGATGTTGCCGTGCTTCTTCGGGGGCAGGGATTCCCGCTTCGTGCGGAGCTGGCGCAGGCCGCGGACGATGTGGCGGCGGGTCTCGGAGGGCATGATCACGGCGTCGACGTAACCGCGCTCGGCCGCGACGTACGGGTTGAGGAGGGTGTCCTCGTAGTCCGCGATCAGCTCGGCGCGGGTGGCCTCCGCTTCTTCGGGGTCCGTGACGGCCGCGATCGTGCGCCGGTGCAGGATGTTGACCGCGCCCTGCGCGCCCATCACGGCGATCTGGGCGGTCGGCCAGGCCAGGTTGAGGTCGGCGCCCAGGTGCTTGGAGCCCATCACGTCGTACGCGCCGCCGAAGGCCTTGCGGGTGATGACCGTGATGAGGGGGACGGTGGCCTCGGCGTACGCGTAGATCAGCTTGGCGCCGCGGCGGATGATGCCGCCGTACTCCTGGTCGACCCCGGGGAGGAAGCCGGGGACGTCGACGAAGGTCAGGACCGGGACGTTGAAGGCGTCGCAGGTGCGGACGAAGCGGGCGGCCTTCTCGGAGGCGTTGATGTCCAGGCAGCCGGCGAACTGCATCGGCTGGTTGGCGACGACGCCCACCGGGTGGCCCTCGACCCGGCCGAAGCCCGTGATGATGTTCGGCGCGAAGAGCGACTGGGTCTCCAGGAACTCGCCCTCGTCCAGGACGTGTTCGATCGCCGTGTGCATGTCGTACGGCTGGTTGGCGCTGTCCGGGATCAGGGTGTCGAGGGCGCGGTCCTCGTCGTTCGTCTCCAGGTCGGCCTCCTCGGGGAAGGCCGGGGGCTCGGAGAGGTTGTTGGAGGGGAGGTAGGACAGGAGCGACTTGACGTACTCGATGGCGTCCTTCTCGTCGCCCGCCATGTGGTGCGCCACGCCCGAGGTGGTGTTGTGGGTGCGCGCGCCGCCCAGCTCCTCGAAGCCGACGTCCTCGCCGGTGACCGTCTTGATGACGTCGGGGCCCGTGATGAACATGTGCGAGGTCTGGTCGACCATGACCGTGAAGTCGGTGATCGCGGGGGAGTAGACCGCCCCGCCCGCGCACGGCCCGACGATCAGGGAGATCTGCGGGACGACGCCCGACGCGTGCACGTTGCGGCGGAAGATCTCGGCGAACAGGCCGAGGGCCGCCACCCCCTCCTGGATGCGGGCGCCGCCGCCGTCGTTGATGCCGATGACCGGACAGCCGGTCTTCAGCGCGAAGTCCATGACCTTGACGATCTTCTCGCCGTACACCTCGCCGAGCGAGCCGCCGAAGATGGTGAAGTCCTGCGAGTACACGCAGACCGGGCGGCCGTCGACCGTTCCGTAACCGGTGACCACGCCGTCCCCGTACGGGCGGTTCTTCTCGATGCCGAAGTTGGTCGAGCGGTGCCGGGCGAACTCGTCCAGCTCCACGAACGAGCCCTCGTCCATGAGGAGTTCGACCCGCTCGCGCGCCGTCAGCTTCCCCTTGGCGTGCTGCTTCTCGACCGCGCGCTCGGAACCCGCGTGCGTCGCCTCGTCGATGCGGCGGCTGAGATCGGCGAGCTTCCCGGCGGTGGTGTGGATGTCGATCTCCGCGTTCGCCGCGGACGCGGACTGCTCTGCGGATGCTGCGGATCCTGCGGATTCTGCGGTGGAGGACACGGGGCTGCGGCTCCCTGCTTCGACTGCGTCAACGGCACGCACGGTGTCAACGGCGACGGTACGGACGGCTACTGGTCCGTAGCGTAGCCGCGGGACTGCCGCTCGGCAGTGCGTCGTTTGCCACACCTAGGCTGGCTTGCATGACGCCTCCCGATGCCTCAGGCAGCTCCCCCGAAACGCCCGGCGAAAACCCCGGAACCCCCGGTGGCGCGCCCGGTGGAACCCCCGGAACCCCCGACGGCGTGCCCGGTGGAACGCCCGGCGCGCCCGGAAGCCGGTGGAACGACCTCGACCGGCCGCCGCTGAACGCCGCCGCGCTCCGCCGGGCGCTCGTCCGGGCGGGCGGCCTGTGGACCTCCCTCGACGTCGTCGCCGCCACCGGGTCCACCAACAGCGACCTCGCCGCCGCACCCGCCCTGACGGAGGGCACGGTCCTCGTCGCCGAGGAGCAGAGCCGGGCGCGCGGCCGGCTCGACCGGCGCTGGTCGGCCCCGGCCCGCTCCGGGCTCTTCGTCTCCGTGTACGTCGAGCCGGGCGCCGCCGTGCCCGTCGAGCGCTGGGGCTGGCTCCCGCTGCTGACCGGCGTCGCCGTGGCCACCGGCCTGTCCCGGGCGGCGGGCGTCGACACCGCCCTGAAGTGGCCGAACGACCTCCTGGTCACCGTGGACGGGGAGGAGCGCAAGGCGGGCGGCATCCTCGCCGAGCGGGTCGGCGACGGCGTCGTCATCGGTTTCGGCCTCAACGTCAGCCTGCGCGCCGACGAGCTCCCGGTCCCCGGCGCGGGCTCGCTGGCGCTCGCGGGCGCGGCCACGCTCGACCGGGACACCCTGCTGCGCGCCGTGCTGCGCTCCTTCGAGCAGTGGTACGGGGACTGGCGCGCGTCCGGCGGCGACCCCGCCGCGAGCCGCCTCCAGGAGGCGTACGCGGCGGGCTGCTCCACCCTGGGCCGCGTGGTGCGCGCCGAACTCCCCGGCGGCCACTTCCTCACCGGCGAGGCGGTCGCCGTCGACGGCGACGGCCGTCTGGTCATCGCGACGGCGGAGGGCGTCCAGCAGCCGATGGGCGCGGGCGACGTGGTCCACCTGCGGCCGCAGGGGTGAGGTGCGCCGGGCGGGGCACGAGGGAGCGTCCCCCGCACCCCGCCCGGCGACGCGCGCACCAGGCGCGCGCACGTCGGCGCGTACGCGCGGCATACGCACGCAAAACGCACGAGTCCGCTGCTCCGCCGGGGACGGGGAGTGAGCCAGCGCACATCTGCCGTATCGTTGAGGCGACCCGCGACAGCCACACAGGTCGCGCGAAGGAACGACGAGGCGGCAGCAGAGCAGTGCGCAGGGAACGGGCAGGAGGCGGCAGGTGACCGTCGACGACACCACGTCCGACGGGGACACGGACCCCCACCCCTCTACTCCGGCGACCCCGGACCCCAAATCTCCCGTCTTCCACGAGGTCGACCACACGGCCGAACCCTCCGACGACCCCCTCGCGATCCGGCTGGAACAGCTCATCCTGGGCGCCGAGCGCCGCTACACCGCCTTCCAGGCCGCCCGTACGGCGGGCGTCTCCATGGACCTGGCGTCCCGGTTCTGGCGGGCCATGGGCTTCCCCGACATCGGGCAGGCCAAGGCCCTCACCGAGGCCGACGTGCTGGCGCTGCGGCGGCTCGCCGGTCTCGTCGAGGCGGGGCTGCTCAGCGAGCCGATGGCGGTGCAGGTGGCGCGGTCCACCGGGCAGACCACCGCCCGGCTGGCCGAATGGCAGATCGACAGTTTCCTGGAGGGGCTGACCGAGCCGCCGGAGCCGGGCATGACCCGCACCGAGGTGACGTACCCCCTGGTCGAACTGCTCCTGCCGGAGCTGGAGGAGTTCCTGGTGTACGTCTGGCGGCGGCAGCTCGCCGCCGCCACCGGCCGGGTGGTGCAGGCGGCCGACGACGACGAGATGGTCGACCGGCGGCTCGCGGTCGGCTTCGCGGACCTGGTCGGCTTCACCCGGCTCACCCGCCGTCTGGAGGAGGAGGAGCTCGGCGAACTGGTCGAGGCCTTCGAGACGACGTGCGCGGACCTGGTGGCGGCGCACGGCGGCCGGCTCATCAAGACCCTGGGCGACGAGGTCCTGTACTGCGCCGACGACGCGGGCACGGCGGCCGAGATCGCCCTGCGCCTCATCGAGACGCTCTCGCACGACCAGACGATGCCCGCCCTGCGGGTCGGCATCGCCTTCGGCACGGTCACCACGCGCATGGGCGACGTGTTCGGCACGACGGTGAACCTGGCCAGCCGGCTCACCTCGATAGCCCCCAAGGACACGGTCCTGGTCGACGGCGCGCTGGCGGAGGAGCTGTCCCGCACCGGTGAGGCCCCGGTCTCCGAGGCGGAGGCGGCGGCCGAGGCGGAGACGGCCGCGAAGGAGGGCCGGGAGTCGCCGACGTACCGCTTCGGGCTCCAGCCGATGTGGCAGCGGCCGGTGCGCGGGCTGGGGATAGTCGAACCCTGGATGCTGGCGCGGCGCGCGAAGCCGGACGCGGACTGAGCGGGCCGGACTCTCCCGGGCGGGGCTTCCCCGCCTCCCGGCCGCGCCCTAGGATCGCCTGCGTAAACGAGCGTTCACCTTCGTGCGTTCGCAGTCATCGGGAGGGCGGCCGGCATGGACGAGCAGCGGTACGGGGAATTCGTGGCGGTACGGCGGCACGGCGACGGCGGGCACGTCGCCGAACTGGTGCTCGACCGGCCCAAGGCGATGAACGCCGTGTCCAGCGCCATGGCCGCCGCCATCGGCGAGGCCTGCGCCGCCCTCGCCGCCGACCCCACGGTCCGTACCACCGTCCTCACCTCCTCGAACGACCGCGCCTTCTGCGTCGGGGCCGACCTGAAGGAGCGCAACTCCTTCACCGACGCCGAACTGGTCCGCCAGCGGCCCACCGCCCGGGCCGCGTACACCGGCGTCCTGGACCTGCCGATGCCGGCGGTCGCCGCGGTGCACGGCTTCGCCCTCGGCGGCGGGTACGAGCTCGCGCTCGCCTGTGACGTGATCGTGGCCGACGCGACCACCGTGGTCGGGCTGCCCGAGGTGTCCGTCGGCGTGATCCCCGGGGGCGGCGGCACCCAGTTGCTGCCGCGCCGGGTGGGGGCCGCGCGCGCCGCCGAGCTGGTCTTCACGGCGCGGCGGGTGGAGGCCGAGGACGCGGAGCGGCTGGGGCTCGTCGACGTACTGGCGTGGGAGGGCGACGCCCGCGAGGAGTCCCTCGCGCTGGCCGCCCGCATCGCGGCGAACTCGCCGGTCGGCCTGCGGGCGGCCAAGCGGGCGATGCGGCTGGGCCAGGGGCTGGACCTGCGCGCCGGGCTGGAGGTCGAGGACGCGGCCTGGCGGTCGGTGGCCTTCTCCGGGGACCGGGCCGAGGGCGTGGCCGCGTTCAACGAGAAGCGCACGCCGCGGTGGCCCGGGGAGTAGGGCGCGCTCGGACGCGGGGGAGCGGCCCGGACGGCGGCCGGCCGCCGCTCCGGAGGAGAGAACGCGCAAAACCTGCCTAACCTGTACGAATGGGTGAGGACGTTCGAGTGCGTGCCGTGGTCGCGCTGGCGCAGGCGATGGCGGCGGCGCCCACCCCCCGGGAGACCTGGCGGGCGGCGGCCAGGGGCGCGCGGGACGCGCTCGGCGGCGGCTTCGCGGCGCTCTCGGTGTGGGAGCGGGAGGCGGGCCGGCTGCGCGTCCTGGTCAACGAGGGGGAGCGGGCGCCGGGCGAGGAGGAGTTCCCGGCGGACGAGACGTACCCCGTCCACCAGTTCCCGGAGATCACCGAGTTCCTGCACGAGCGGTGGGCGGGGGGCGGCGAGCCCGACGCCTGGGTCGAGACGGCCGCCGCCGATGACCCCCCGGCGGCCCCCCGCCCCGGCTACTGCCACCAGCGGGTGGCGGCGCTGCGCCGCCGGGGCCGCGGCTGCTGCGTCGTCGCGCCGATCGTGCTGCACGGGCGGGCGTGGGGCGAGCTGTACGTGGCCAGGCCGGCCGGCGCCCCGGTCTTCGACCGCGCCGACGCCGACTTCGCCACCGTCCTGGCCTCGGTCGTCGCCGCGGGGATCGTCCAGACGGAACGCCTCGAAGAGGTCCGTACGCTCGCCTTCACCGACCCGCTCACGGGCCTGGCGAACCGCCGCGCGGTCGACATACGCCTCGACGAGGCGCTGGAGGAGCACCGGCTGACCGGCGCGGTGGTCAGCCTGCTCGTCTGCGACGTCAACGGCCTCAAGCAGGTCAACGACACCTACGGCCACGAGATCGGCGACCGCCTCCTGGAGCGCTTCGGCTGCGTCCTGTCCCGCTGCGGCGCGATGCTGCCGGGAGCGCTGGCCGCCCGGCTGGGCGGCGACGAGTTCTGCCTCCTCTCGGTGGGCCCGACGTGCGACGACGTCATCCGGGCGGCCACCGAGCTCTGCCTGCTGGCGAGGGAGCTGGAGTACGGGGACGGGGTCGCCTGCGGCATCGCCTCCACGGGCGACCCGATCGGCCCGGTCGCCTCGGCCCGCCGGCTCTTCCGCCTGGCCGACGCGGCCCAGTACCGGGCCAAGGCGGCGGGCTCGCGCACGCCGGTGGTGGCGGGCCGCGACGGGGAGGTGCTGGCGCTGGCGGAGTCGGCGCCCGCCCGCCGGGGCGAACGCCGCCGCTTCCGCGGTTCGAGGGGGTAGGCCGGCCCCGCTCGCTGACGGCTCCGCGGCGCGGACGCGCCCCGCCCAGGGGTGCGGGGAACGGTGCGCCCGGCCACGACGCACCCGCACGGGAACCGTCCGGCGGGAGTGGGCGGGGCCGGTACGGGCGCTCGGGCTCGGGGCGGCGCCCAGGCGGGGCTGTAAGGGGGCTGCGACGCCCGGGGGCGGGAGTGGAAGGCTTCGGGGAAGTAGCGTTTCGGGAGAGTGAGGGGGCGTCATGGATTTCACGTATGCCGACGTGGGTGCGACCGGGCGTGAGGGAGCGGCGTGCCCCGACGGCTTCCGGTCGTTGCGCGTGCGGACCCGGATCGGCCGCGGACCCGACGCCCGCCGCGTCGCGGGCGACGCCGTGCTGGGCTGGAAGATGCACCGCGCCGTGGGAGTGACCGTCGCCCCCACCGCGCAGCGCGCCGCCCCCGGCGTCGACGTCGTCGTCGGGATCGGAGTCGGCCGCCGGCGCATCCTGGCCCCGTGCCGGGTCGTGTGGGCGCTGGACGAGCCGACGCGCGCCGGCTTCGCGTACGGGACGCTGCCCGGTCACCCCGAGTGCGGGGAGGAGGCGTTCGTGGTGGAGCTGGACGCGAACGGCGAAGTCTGGCTGACCGTACGGGCGTTCAGCCGCCCGGCGGCCTGGTACGCCCGGGCGGGCGGCCCGGTGACCCGGCTGCTCCAGCGCGCGTACGCCAAACGGTGCGGGCTGGTGCTGCGGCGGGCCGTGGCGCGGCACACGGCAAGGGGGCGCGCCGCCCGGTGACCCGTGAACGGCCCGGCGCCCGGCCGGAGGTCAGGCGTCGTGAGGATTCCCGGGAGCCGCACCGCACGCCGTCGTGCTCCGGGGCGCGCCGTCCCGCCCCGCACCGGCGTGCGGCACCGGGCGCGCGGCCGGCATCGGGAGGGGGCCATACGGGGCTGGAGCGCGACGGCCCCCGCGTAAGGGGCCAACCCGTCCAGGGCTAGTGACACGACGGCATTCAATACGTAGGCTCCTGAATATGGATATGCACACCGCCGCACCCGCCGTTCCTGCCGTGACCACCGTCCTCCTGGGCACCGCCGGCACCACCGTCGACGACGTCGTCGCCGTCGCCCGTGGCAACGCCCGCATCGAGCTGACCGCCGAGGCCGTGGCCGCGCTCGCCGCCTCGCGCGAGATCGTGGACGCGCTGGCCGCCAAGCCGGAGCCGGTGTACGGGGTGTCCACCGGGTTCGGCGCGCTCGCCTCCCGGCACATCAGCCATGAGCTGCGCGCGCAGCTCCAGCGCAACATCGTGCGCTCGCACGCGGCGGGCATGGGGCCGCGGGTGGAGCGCGAGGTGGTGCGCGCGCTGATGTTCCTGCGGCTGAAGACGGTCGCGTCCGGGCACACGGGCGTGCGTCCCGAGGTCGCGCAGACCATGGCGGACGTGCTGAACGCGGGCATCACGCCGGTCGTGCACGAGTACGGGTCGCTGGGGTGCTCCGGGGACCTCGCGCCGCTGTCGCACTGTGCGCTGACGCTGATGGGCGAGGGCGACGCCGAGGGCCCCGACGGGGTCGTGCGGCCCGCCGGCGAGCTGCTGGCCGAGCACGGGATCGTACCCGTGGAGCTCAAGGAGAAGGAGGGGCTGGCCCTCCTCAACGGCACCGACGGCATGCTCGGCATGCTGATCATGGCGATCGCCGACCTGAAGCGGTTGTACACGTCGGCCGACATCACGGCGGCGCTCAGCCTGGAGGCGCTGCTCGGCACCGAGAAGGTGCTCGCGCCCGAGCTGCACGTGATCCGCCCGCACCCCGGGCAGGGCGCGTCCGCCGACAACATGCTGCGGGTGCTTGAGGGTTCGGGGCTCACCGGGCACCACCAGGACGACGCGCCGCGGGTGCAGGACGCGTACTCCGTGCGGTGCGCGCCGCAGGTGGCGGGCGCGGGGCGCGACACGATCGCGTACGCCCAGACCGTGGCCGAACGCGAGCTGGCGGCGGCAGTCGACAACCCGGTCGTGCTGCCCGACGGGCGGGTGGAGTCCAACGGCAACTTCCACGGGGCGCCGGTCGCGTACGTCCTCGACTTCCTCGCGATCGTCGCCGCCGACCTGGGTTCGATCGCCGAGCGGCGCACGGACCGGCTGCTCGACAAGAACCGCTCGCACGGGCTGCCGGCCTTCCTCGCGGACGACGCGGGCGTGGACTCGGGCCTGATGATCGCCCAGTACACGCAGGCCGCCCTGGTCAGCGAGATGAAGCGGCTCGCGAACCCGGCCTCGGTCGACTCGATCCCGTCCTCGGCGATGCAGGAGGACCACGTCTCGATGGGCTGGTCGGCGGCGCGCAAGCTCCGGACGGCCGTCGACAACCTCACACGGATCGTGGCGGTCGAGCTGTACGCGGCGACGCGGGGCATCGAACTGCGTCACGGGCTGACGGCGGCGCCGGCCTCGCGGGCGGTCGTCAAGGCCGTCCGGGCGGCGGGCGTGCAGGGCCCCGGCCCGGACCGCTTCCTCGCCCCGGACCTGGCGGCGGCGGACGCCTTCGTGCGGAGCGGGGGACTGGTGGCGGCGGTGGAGCCGGTGACGGGGGCGCTGGCGTAGTTCGACGGAGGCACGGAGAAGGGGCGCCCGGCACTGCTGCCGGGCGCCCCAGCAGCGTGCCCGGGGGCCGCTGCACGTGGGCGGGGCACGGCGCGTCCGGCCGGGGCGCCCCCCCCCCGGGGGGGGGGGGGGGGGGCGGGGGGGGGGGGGGGGGGGGTTTTCCGCGGGCGGCCCGGTGGGGGGCCCCCCGCCGGGGGGGCGGGCCCCCCCTTCTCCGTGCCCGGGGGCCGATGCAGGAGGGCGGGGAACGGCGCGACCGGCCGTGGCGCACCCGCACGGGACGGGAACGGCGGCGGCCTCCCGGGGTACGGGGTCGGGGCATGGGCGTCCCCTCCCACAAGGGGCCGGGCCACCAGCGCCCCCGGTATGGACCCGAGGCCACCCCCGCCCGGGGCGGAGCCCCCCCCCGCCTCTCCGGGATCGGATTGCACCTCCGCTCGCCCACCTGTTACCTTCACCATGGAATTACTTCACCATGGAGGAAACGTGAGCCAGGATCCCCCCGCCCCCGGCGAAGCCCCCGCAGCCCCGGCCCCCCGTGCGGCCCGGCGCTGGATCGGGCTCGTCGCCATCGCCCTCGGCGTCGCTCTGATCGTCGTCGACACCACCATCGTCAACGTGATCGTCCCCTCGGTCATCGAGGACCTCGACGTCAACTCCGGGCAGGCGCAGTGGATCCAGGAGTCGTACGCGATCGTCTTCGCCGCGCTCCTCCTCCTCGTCGGCCGGTTCGCGGACCTGGTCGGGGCCCGCCGCGTCTTCATCGCCGGTGTCGTGGCCTTCGGCGCGACCAGCGTCCTGGCCGGGCTCGCCCCGAACGGGGAGCTGCTGGTCGTCGCCCGTTTCCTCCAGGGCGCGGGAGCGGCGATGATCCTGCCGACCTCCCTCTCCCTGCTCAACGCCACCTTCACCGGCAGGGCCCGCGGCCAGGCCTTCGCCGTCTGGGGGTCCACCATCGGCGCGGCCTCCGCGCTCGGGCCCCTCCTCGGCGGCTGGCTCGCCGAACACGCCACCTGGCGCTGGGCGTTCGGCATCAACGTCCCGCTGTCGGTCCTCATCGCGGTGGGCGCGGTGCTGTACCTGGCGCCGTCGCCGAGGACGAAGGGCCGCGTCGACGGCGCCGGCGCGGTCCTCTCCGTGCTCGGCCTCGGTCTCCTCGCCTTCGGCCTGGTCGAGGGGCGCAACCACGGCTGGTTCGCCACCACCCGCCCGTTCGACCTCTTCGGCCTGCGCTGGGCCGGCGGGCCCTCGCCCGTCCTGGTCGCCCTCGTCCTCTCGGCCGTCTCGCTGACGGCCTTCGTGCTGCGCCAGTCCGCGATCACCCGCGGCGGCGACCCGTCCCGGGCGCTCATGGACGTACGGCTGTTCTCGATCTCCTCCTTCCGCAACGGCAACGTCGCGACGCTGATCATCGGGCTCGGGGAGTTCGGCATCGTCGCGGTGCTGCCGCTGTGGCTGCAGTTCACGCTCGACTACAGCGCCGTGCAGGCGGGACTCGCGCTCGTGCCCATCGCGGTCGGCAGCTTCGTCGCCAGCGGGGTCGGCTTCGGGCTCGCCGCCAAGGTGCACGCCCTCCACCAACTGCGCATCGGCCTCGCCCTCGAAGTCGTGGGGCTGGCCGGACTCGGCCTGATCGCCGCCGCCGACAGCTCCTGGTGGACGGTCGCCCTCGTGCTCTTCCTGTACGGAATCGGCGTCGGCTTCGCGACCGCCCAGGTGACCAACGTCGTCCTCGCCGAGATCCCGGAGAACAGCGCCGGCCAGGGCTCCGGCATCCAGAGCGCCTTCCGGCAACTGGGCTCGGCCCTCGGCATCGCGGTCCTCACCACGCTCTTCTTCACCACCCTCGGCGAGAAGCTCGGCGACCGGCTGGACGGCCTCGGCCTGCCCGCCGGGCAGGCCGGCGAACTCACCCGGGCCGTCACCGACAGCGCGGGCGCGGCGATCGGCCCCCTCGCGGACAGCCCGCGGACCGCGCCGGCCGCCGACGCCGCCCGCTGGGCGATGACCGAGGGCATCGCGCTGGGCGGCTACGTCGCCGCGGCCTTCGTCGTCCTCGGCCTGATCGCCACCGCGCTGATCCCCTCGGCGGGGGTACGGGCGGCCACCTCGGCGGAGGAGGCGGACCAGCGGGCCCCGGTCGCCGGTTAGGTTGGGCGGCACGCACACCCCGGTCGGCATCCCGGCCGGGGCGGAGGCGTACGTACTGGCCGAAAAGACCGAAGAGAGAAGCGGACTGCCTCGATGGACGTGACGCAGCACGAACCCACTGACGCGGCCGGACGCGTGCGACGCACGAAGCTCCAACAGCGCGGCCCCACCGCCCCCGAGGGCGCCGAGGGCCAGCAGGACCGCCTGACCGAGGGGCTGCGGCTGTACGGCGCGGACTACCAGGAGGTGGCCCGCCGGTTCGCGACCTGGCTCGGCCTGCACACCACCGACGCCCACGCCCTGGTGCAGATCCTGTACGGCGAGGAGCGGGGGGCGCCGCTGTCCCCGGCCCGCCTCAGCGAGCGCATCCAGCTCTCGTCCGGCGCCACCACCGCCCTGCTCAACCGGCTGGAGAAGGCGGGCCATGTCGTCCGCACCCGCGAGCACACCGACAGGCGGATCATCACGCTGCGCGGCAGCGCCCGCGTCCAGGAGCTGACGGACGACTTCTTCCGGCCGCTGGGCGAGCGCGTCGGCCGGATGCTGGCCCGTTATCCGGCCGAGCAGCTCCAGCAGTTCGAGGCCTTCCTGAACGACCTGCACCTCACCATGAACGAGCACCTGGCGGCGCTGGACGAGGACGAGGACCCGGTCCCGCGCAGCTCCGCCCGGCCCTCGTAGGGCCCGGTCAGGCGGGCGACGTGCCCCGACGGCGTACCGAGTACGTCACGAAGCCCGCGCCGATCCCGAGGAAGGCCGTCCCGCCGATGAGGTACGGGGTGGTGTCGACGCTGCCGGTGTCGGCGAGGGCGAGCCTCTGGTCCGGGGCGGCGCCGCCGCCCGTGCCGTCCACGTGGACGGCCTTGCCCGGGACGTCGGCGTTCGGCCCGTGCGCGGCGGGGCGGGTCTCTCTCCGGTCCTGGGTGTGGGCCTGGTCCCGGCCCTTCGCCTGCGGGACTTCCACCGTCGCGTTCGCCGACGGTACGAACCACAGCGCGGCCAGCAGTCCGCCGGCGGCGGTGGCGGTGAGCAGTGGTCGGAGTGCGGTCACGGTATCGATCCCCCTTGAGGCACCCGCGAATTGGTCGTGCGCGCCGATGCTAATGAAAACAGCGGGCCGGAGGAAAGGCGTGAGAGGCCGGAATTCTTCGTTCCGGCCGCGCGCCGGACCCCCGCCGGCCCTCCTCCGGTCCCGAAAAGGCGGCCCGAAACCCTCCCATCCCAGGCATGACCCCGCCCGATGAGGGGCAAAAGGGGCGGCGTAGCGTCGGCAGGGCGCGGGTCCTCGCCCGTGACTCCGACGAGTGGTGTTGCCCACATTTTGCCCAAAAGTGGAACGGCGGCGTCGGATTGTGGGTTGTAACAGCATTGGCAGGGGAAGTGCGCCCGGCGGGTTCCGGGTCCGGGGTCCGGTGACCGCGCCCCGGCGGCGGGGAATCCGCGGGGAGACAGCAACGATGGAGAAGCGTGTGATCACGAACAGCAAGCGGCGCAGGGGGCTGGCGTACGCGTCCGCGCTGCTCGGCGGCGTGCTGGTGCTTTCGGGCTGCAGCGACGACGGCAAGGGCGACGGCGGGAAGAGCGACGCCGACGGGGCGAAGAAGTCGCAGGAGCAGTCCGACGCGGCAGCCGCCAAGGACACCTCCAAGGCCCGAATAGAGATCTCCCCCAAGTCGGGCGCCACCAACGTCGGCATCAACAACGACGCCAAGGTCACCGTCGCCGACGGCAAGCTCACCGAGGTCAAGCTGACCGACGCCGCGGGCAAGGAGGTCAAGGGCACCATCGCCGCCGACGGCACGAGCTGGAAGCCGGACACCCGCCTGGAGCGCGCCACGGTCTACAAGCTGAGCGCCACCGCCGTCGACGGCGACAACCGCAAGGCGCACGAGAACCGCTCCTTCACCACGGTCTCGCCCAAGAACAGCTTCATCGGCAACTTCACCCCCGAGGACGGCTCCAAGGTCGGCGTGGGCATGCCGGTCTCGATCCGCTTCGACAAGGCGATCACGAACAAGAAGGCCGTGCAGGCGGGCATCGAGGTCACCTCCAGCAGCGGCCAGGAGGTCGTCGGCCACTGGTTCGACGCCCAGCGCCTCGACTTCCGTCCCCAGGACTACTGGAAGGGCGGCTCCGAGGTCACCATGAAGCTCAAGCTGGACGGCGTCGAGGGCGCCGACGGCGTGCTGGGCGTGCAGGACAAGACGGTGAAGTTCACCGTGGGCCGCAACCAGGTCTCCACCGTCGACGTCAAGACCAAGAAGATGACCGTCACCCAGGACGGCAAGGTCGTCAGGACCATCCCGATCTCGGCCGGCTCGCCGGACAACCCCACGTACAACGGCAAGATGGTGATCTCCGAGAAGTTCAAGGAGACCCGCATGGACGGTGCGACGGTCGGCTTCACGGACGACGACGGCAAGGGCGAGTACGACATCAAGGACGTCCCGCACGCCATGCGGCTGTCCACCTCGGGCACCTTCATCCACGGCAACTACTGGGGCGCCAAGTCGATCTTCGGCGGCGCCAACACCAGCCACGGCTGCGTGGGCCTGAGCGACACCCAGGGCGCGGACGACCCGAACACGCCGGGCGCGTGGTTCTTCAACAACTCGATGGTCGGCGACGTCGTCATCGTGAAGAACTCCCCGGACAAGACCATCAAGCCGGACAACGGCCTCAACGGCTGGAACCTGGACTGGGCGGCCTGGAAGGCGGGCTCGGAGGTCTGATCCTCCCCGGCTCCGTCCGGCTCCGTCTCTCGTACGAGGGCGGGTGCACCCTTCGCGAAAGGGCGCGCCCGCCCTTTCGCGCACCCGGGCCATTACCCCGTACGTCATCGACCCCGCCCGCCCCCCTGCGGCAGGATGCGACTCACCAAACCGACGCCGGAGTTCGCACCCCCGGCCGACCCCCTCGGAGGGAACGAGACATGACCGCCTACGCCATCGCCCACATCGGTCCCGGCCCGGTCAACGACGACGTCCTCACCTACGTCGAGCGCATGCAGGGCACCCTCGACCCCTTCGGCGGGCGCTTCCTCGTCCACTTCGCGGAGCACGAGGTGCTGGAGGGCTCCTGGCACGGCGCACCCGTCCTGATCGCCTTCCCCGACCTCCCGTCGGCCCGCGACTGGTACGCGTCCCCCGCCTACCAGGAGATCGTCCCGCTGCGCACCAAGCACCTCCCCGGCGACATCATCCTGGTCGACGGCGTCCCGGAGGGCTACGACCCCTCCCGCACCGCGGCCGACCTGCGCTCGGCGCAGGCGCAGCAGGACTGATGCGTGCTCAGTTCCCGCCCTCCCGGCGGGAGATGAGCACCGCCACCCCGTCCAGGATCCGCTCCACCCCGAACGCGAACAGGCTCTCCAGGTCCAGCTCGAACCCGTCCGCGGCGAAGTACGACCCCAGGACCGGATAGCCCTCCGCCGCCCGCACCTCCTCCGCGCGCGGCTCCTGCGCCGCCATCCACTCCTCCGGCGACATCCCGGTGTCCTGCCGGGCCCTGTTCTCCAGCTCCAGGGTCCCGGCCAGGCCCTGGACGTGCCCGAACAGGGTGAGGTGGACGTGCATCATCTCGGTCGGCGTCAGCCCCTGCCCGCTCAGCGCGTGCAGCACCCACTCCGTGTACCGCATCGCGTGCGGGGCGGCCTGCGGGCGGGTGAGGGCGGCCATGGCCTGCGCCATCCACGGGTGCCGGACGTACATCCGCCACAACCACCGTGCGGCGTGCGTGAGCCGGGGCCGCCACCCGTTCAGGCCGGGGGAGCCGAGCGGCCGCTCCGCGAACACCTCCTCCGACATCAGGTGCACCAGCTCGGCCTTCCCGGGCACGTGCCGGTACAGGGCCATCGTGGAGGTGCCCAGTTCGGTGGCGACCCGGCGCATGGTGAGCATGGCGAGCCCCTCCGCGTCGGCCAGGACCACGGCGGTGCGCACGATCCGCTCCCGGGTGAGCGCACCCGGCGCGGCGGCGTGCGCGGGCCGCGCCGCGGACGCCGGGGAGGCCACGACCGTGCCCACGCCGGGGACCGCCCGGACGAGGCCCTCCTGGGCGAGGGCCGCCAGCGCCCGGCTCGCGGTGGCCATCGCGACGCCCCACTCGCGGGTGATCTCCCGGGTGGAGGGCACCCGGTCGCCGGGGGAGAGGTCCCCGGAGGAGATGCGCCGGCGGATCGCGGCGGCGATGCGGGCGGAGGGCGTCGACTCACGGCTCATGCCCTCACCGTACTAGTGCACCGCGCTAGTGCACCCGCCCCGTGCGAAGGGCCGTGACCGGCTCATGGCCGGGGTGCACTAGGTCACCGATTGCCGGGCGGTTCCGGGCTGCTTACGTCGTACGCACACCGTCCGCGTACGACGTACAGACACCCTCCGTCACACCTCTCGGGAGCCGCCATGCCCACCACCGCACCCCCGCCCGCCCCCCTTGCGGGCCGCCGCGAATGGACCGCCCTCGGCGTGCTGATGCTGCCGCTGCTCCTGGTCTCGATGGACGTCTCCGTCCTCTACTTCGCGATCCCCTTCATCGGCCGCGACCTCGGCCCGAGCGCCACGCAGCAGCTCTGGATCCTGGACGTGTACGGGTTCGTGCTCGCCGGCCTGCTCATCACCATGGGCGCGCTCGGCGACCGCATCGGGCGGCGCAGGCTGCTCCTGTGCGGCGCGGCGGCCTTCGGGGCGGCCTCGGCGGCCGCCGCGTACGCCACGACGCCCGAAGCGCTCATCGCGGTACGGGCGTTGCTCGGCATCGGCGGCGCGACCCTGATGCCCTCCACGCTCGCCCTCATCCGCAACCTCTTCCGCGACGCGCGTCAGCGGGCCAGGGCGATCACGGTGTGGACGGGCGTCCTGACAGCCGGTCTCTCGCTCGGCCCGGTCGTCAGCGGCCTGCTCCTCGAACACTTCTGGTGGGGCTCGGTCTTCCTGATCAACCTGCCCGCCATGCTCGTCCTGCTGGCCGTCGGGCCCTTCCTCCTCCCCGAGTTCAAGACCCCCGCCAAGGGCCGCTTCGACCTGGCGAGCGCGGCGCTCTCCCTGGCCGCGGTGCTCCCCGTGATCCACGGCATCAAGGAACTCGCCAAGAACGGGCCCGAGTTGTTCCCCCTCCTCACCGTCGCGGCGGGCCTGGCACTCGGCCTCCTCTTCCTGCGCAGGCAGCGCGGCCTCGCCTCCCCGATGATCGACCTGCCGCTGCTCCGGGAGCGGACGTTCGGCGGGGCGATGCTCGCGAACGTCATCGCGATGTTCGCCACGGTCGGCTTCGCGGTCTTCTTCACCCAGTACCTCCAGTCGGTGCGCGGCATGAGCCCCCTCGAAGCAGCCCTGTGGAGCCTGGTCCCGTCCGCCGTCGTGCCCGTCCTGGCCCCGCTGGGCGCGGCGCTCGCCGCACGGATGGACCGGGCGTACGTCATGACCGGCGGTTTCCTGCTGGCCGCCGGGGGCTTCCTCTGGCTCACCCGGGTGTCCGCGGACTCCGCCCTCTGGTACGTCCTGACCGGCTGCGCGCTGTACGTCGGCGGAATCGTCGTCGCGATGACGCTGGCCAACGAGATGGCCCTCGGCGCGGCTCCGCCCGAGCGGGCGGGGTCGGCGGCGGCGGTCCTGGAGTCCGGCACGGAGTTCGGGGGCGCGCTGGGGATGGCGGTCCTGGGCAGCATCGGGGCGGCGGTCTACACGCGGGGCATGGCCGACTTCGCCCCCGGCCCGGTGCGCGAGACCCTGGGCGGCGCGCTGGCCTCGGCGGCCCGCCTGCCGGCCTCCGCCGGGGAGCCCCTCGTCCTGGCCGCCCGTACCGCCTTCACCGACGGGCTCAACCTGGCGGCGCTGGGGGCGGCGGGGGTGATGCTGGGGGCGGCGTTCTTCTCCTGGGGGGTCCTGCGCCGGCGGCCGTCGGACGCGCCGGTCGGGGCGGAGCTCTGAGGGGTTCGCGCCTTAGCCTCCGCGTGGTTCCCGTACGGGGGTGTGGCCGGTCCCGGTCCCGGTCCCGTACGGGTGCGGCGCGGCTGGCCGCGCGGTTCCCCGCACCCCTGACGGCGTGCCCTTCGGGCAGCCGTCCCCGCAGCCCGAATCGCCCGCCCCCCTCCTGGGCAGTGATCTCCTGCCCATGACCCCCGGCCGAGGAGCGCCGCATGACCCCGAACCCGCCCGAGACCACCATCGGCGTCGCCGCCGTGCAGGACCTGCACACCACCCGTTCCTGGGCGCAGGCCGAAGGCTGGAATCCCGGACGCGGTGATCTCCTGCCCTTCTTCGCCGCCGACCCGCGCGGCTTCCTGATCGCCCGCCGTCCCGACGACCCCACCCCGGTCTCCAGCATCTCGGTGGTCCGCTACGGCACCGACCACGCCTTCCTCGGCCTCTACCTGGCCCGCCCCGACGTACGCGGGCAGGGATACGGCATCCAGGTCTGGAACGCCGGCATGGCCCGCGTCGCCGGCCGCACCGTGGGCCTCGACGGCGTCGTCGCCCAGCAGGCCAACTACCGAAAATCCGGGTTCGCTTCGGCCTGGACCAACACCCGCTACGAGGGCACCTTGAACACCGACCCGGTCCCCGCTCCGCCCGGCGTCGTCCTCACCGACGCCACCGCCCTCCCCTTCGCCCTGCTCGCCGCCTACGACCGCCGCTTCTTCCCCACGGCCCGCGACACCTTCCTCGCGGCCTGGCTCACCGCCCCGCACCGCGCCTCACTCGCCGCCGTCCAGGACGGCCGCGTCGTCGGGCTCGCCGTCCGCCGCGCCTGCGTCACGGGCTCCCGCATCGGCCCCTGCTACGCCGACACCCCCGCCGTCGCCGCCAGCCTCCTCACCCACCTGGCCACGGAAACCCCCATCGCCCTGGACGTCCCCGACACCAACCCCGCCGCCGTCCACCTGGCCGAACAACTCGCCCTGACCCCGACCTTCGAGACCTCCCGCATGTACACGGCCGCCCCGCCCCGGCTCGACCACCCCGCCCTCTACGGCATCTCGACGCTCGAACTGGGCTGAGCGGTGCGCCCTCCTACTCCGGGCGCAGCCGCAGGTGCTTCTCCCGGGCCACCCTGCGGAAGATCTCCCGGTACTCCTCCCGCCTGCTGCCACGCGTCTTGACGGCGTGGCAGTTCGGGCAGACCGCGATCATCAGGCCCGGGTGGTCGGGGCCGCCCCCGGCGATGTCGTCGACGTGGTCGACGTCCAGGAGGGGCTTCCCCCCGTCCGTGACGTCGGCGGGCTGTCCGCCGCAGCCGGGGTTCTCGCACCGCCCTTCGCTGCGGTCGAGGACGGCCCGGCGCACTGCCGCACTGCGTATCGGGTCCTCGGACGTGCCTTCCCGGCGTCCGCCGCACCCGGACGCCGCACGCCGCTCAGCCAGGGCGCACAGCCTGTCGTACTCCGCGGCCCGCGCCTCGGCGGAGGTCTCCCGCACGTGGCCCGGGGCCGGGCGGGCCGGGCGGTCGGGTGCGTCATCGGCGACGGTGTCCTCGTACAGCCCGACCTCCGCCAGGAGGGGATCGGCGTCGAGACCCTCGTAGAACCGCCCGACCAGCGCGTCGACGGCCGCGATCCTGGCCCGCCCGTCGGTGCGCATCAGCTCGTGCACCGGCTCGACGAGCCCGCCCACCGGCTGCTGCTCCTCGCACCAGCGACGCAGCGGCGACGGACTGCCGCTGGCCCTCGGCACGGGCCCCGTATGGCCTTCGAGGGACCACAGCCCCGCGTGGTGCAGGGCCAGCACGGGATAGAAGGGCCGCGGCCGCTCGCCGCGCTGTGCGTGCTGCAGCAGCAGGGCACTCAGGGCCTCGTCCGTCTCGGTCCACGGCAGGGTGCGCGGTTCACCGCGGAAGGCGCGGCCGATGGCCCACAGCAGGGTGATCGGCTGATAGAGCAAGGGTGCTCGGGGTGTCCCCTCTGCCCTCGGCGGGTAGTACAGCCGGATCTTCGTCAAGCGTGCGACCAGTTCGTCCGCCGTGAGGGGCGACCCGGACCCGGCCATGTCGTCGTGCGCCATGACGCCCAAGTTAGCCCCCTCACTAATGCCCGTTGCTGCCCGGCAGTGCGGAGCCGGGCCACCGCTCCCGCCACAGCGCGGCGAGCGCCTCCGGTGTCACCGCTCTCCGGCCGGGGCCACTCCGATCGGGCAGGAGACGCCCGTGCCGCCGATTCCGCAGTAGCCCGCCGAGTTCTTGTCCAGATAGTGCTGAAGCAGCATCTCTCTCTGCGTAGAATTAGTGACTCTTCGTAAAGGGGTGGGAAGTGAACGAAGTGGCACCGGTGATCCCGGTTGTCTCGTACGCGCGTATCTCCGCCGACACGGCCAGGGACGGTCACGGCGTCGAGGACCAGCACAAGGTGAACGGGGAGACGGCGGCCCGTCTCGGCTGGACGATCGTGCACCGCTACACCGACAACGACCTGTCGGCGGCAAAGGCGGCGGTGGTGCGTCCGGACTTCGAGGCCATGGTGAAGGCGCTCAAGTCGGGCCGTATGCCGGACGGGCAGCCCGTATGCGGCGTCATCGTGGTCGCGGACGACCGGCTCACGCGCCGGGCGGGCGACTACGAGCGGTTCGTGGATGCGCTCACGTACGAGGAAGGACGGCTCTACGCCGACGCCAAGGGGTCGAAGAACCTCTACAGCGAGGACGTGGAGTCCATGGGGCTCTTCGGCGTAGTCATCTCCAAGATGGAGGTGCGCAAGATGCAGCGGCGTGCACGCCGCTCGCACCGCGCCCGCGCCGAACTGGGCATCCCGGTGGGCGGAAAGCGCCCGTTTGGCTGGCAGGACGACAGGCTCACGCTGGAGCCCGAGGAGGCGGCGTGGCTGGCGAAGGGCGCCCGCGAGGTGATCGCGGGCAAGTCCATGCACTCGATCCTCCGCGAGTGGCGGGAGGCCGGCGTCCGCACGATCAACGACAAGGAGTGGGCGAGCCGCTCGCTCAAGCTCGCGCTGTGGAACCCGCGGCTGTGCGGCTGGCGGAAGCACAACGGCGAGCTGGTGCGTGACGCCAACGGCGTGCCGGTCGTGGGTCGCTGGGCGCCCGTCATCACGCCGAAGGAGTGGATGGCTGTCAACGCCATCTTCTCGGCGCGGGTCGGACCCAACGTGAAGTTCGACGGATCGGTCACTGACTATCGCACTCCGTCCTACCTGCTGACGGGAATCCTTCGATGCGGAAAGCCTGGTGCGGACGGACAGATCTGCCACGCGCCGCTCCGCGCCACTGCCCGTCCGGACCTTTCCGGCGGCTATCTCTACCAGTGCCCCAGCAAGGAAATGGGCGGCTGCGGTGGCACGGGGCGCAATGGCGCCAAGATTGACGAATTCATCACGGAGGCAGTTCTCGCGAAGTTGGAGGAACGGGCGGCCAGGACGAAGCATGCGGACGATGAATGGGCTGGGGAGGAAGAGCTGACCCGCCTGACGAAGAAGCAGCGCAAGCTGCTCCAGGCGTGGCAGGAGGACCAGATCTCGGATGAGCTGTTCTTCCCTCAGAGCCAGAAGATGGAAGCGCGCGTCAGGGAACTCCGCGCGGACCGTACCCGTCACGTCCTCAACCGGCGGCGTGCAGCCGAAGTAACCGGCGACGTGCGCGAACGCTGGACCTCCGGCCGGCTGGACCTGGCGCAGAAGCGTGCCCTGATCAGGGAGGCACTGCACGCGGTGATCGTCCTGCCCGTGGGTGGCGGTGGTCGGCGCCCGTTCAACCCTGACCTACTGGTCCTGAAATGGCGGGGCTGACGGGGAGCTGAAACGGAAAAGGGCACCGCCGTCTGGCTGGTGCCCCTTCGTCCGTCACGAAGGGGCCGCAGAGGGTGCCGTCCGCGACGGCACGGAGGAGCGGATCGAGGCAATCGCGCCACCAGGGACGGCGGTCAGCGTAGAAGTACTAACGCGCGTGGAAGTCCGGGTCCGGATCGGCGGTGTCGTCCAGGACGGTCCACAGTGCGTCCTCCGGGTGGAGGGCGGCGCGGTGGGCCGACCAGTCCGTCGGCTCGGACGGGTCGGCCCGGTCGGTGGTCACCACGTACACCTCGCCGCTCGCGGAGAGCTCGTCGAGGACCGTGTCGTACCGGTCGAGGAGGATCGCTTGCTCCCCCTCCTCCTTCGCGTGGCGCTTCGACTCCGGCAAGCTGTGGAAGCGCACCTGCCTGTCGGCGTACGCCGTCTTCTGCTCATGCGGAAGCAGCGGCCCGGTAGGTGGCCGGTCCTGCCACAGCCGGACCAATCGCCCATGGGGCGGAGTCGACGACCGGGGCGGTCACTCTCCAGGGGCCTTGGCGATGCCGATCGGGCAGGCCACCCCCGTCCCTCCGATGCCGCAGTAACCATCGACGTTGCGGTCGAGGTACTGCTGGTGGTACGGCTCGGCCGGCCAGAAGGGGTTGTCGGCGGCGGGGAGGATCTCGGTGGTGATCCTCCCGAAGCCGTTGCCCGTCAGGACCTCCTGGTAGGCGGCCCGGGACGCCTCCGCCTCGGCGAGGTGGGCGGGGGAGTGCGGGTAGATCGCCGAGCGGTACTGGGTGCCCACGTCGTTGCCCTGGCGGAAGCCCTGGGTGGGGTTGTGGGACTCCCAGAAGAGCTTCAGGAGGGCGGCGTAGGAGACGACGGAGGGGTCGAAGACCACCCGGACGACCTCCGTGTGGCCGGTCAGGCCGGAGCAGACCTCCTCGTAGGCGGGGTGGGGGGTCGAGCCGCCCTGGTAGCCGGCCAGGGTCGTCCACACGCCCGGGGTCTGCCAGAACTTCCGCTCCGCGCCCCAGAAACAGCCCAGGCCGAAGTCGGCGGTCTCGAAGCCGTCCGGGTAGGGGCCCAGGAGCGGGTTGCCGAGCACCGTGTGGCGGGAGGGGACCTCGAATTCGGGGGTGGTGCGGCCCTTGAGGGCCTGCTCGGGGGTGGGGAGCTGCGGCGTACGGCCGAAGAGCATGGTTCCTCCTGGAGCGGGGGTGGGGCGATCCGTACAACAGGGGAGGGGCGGCCCGGATTCCCGGCCGCCCCTCGGACGGGAGCCACGGGCCCGGGAGGAAGCTACGGGCCCGGGGGAAGCTACGGGCCCGGACGGGGACCACGGGCCCGGGGGAGCGTCACGGGCGCAGTGTCGCCGGGCTGCCGCCGTTGGACTCGTAGCCCGCCACCGCCAGATTGCGGTGCAGGGTGTAGTCGGCCGCCGGGTCCGGGCTGTGGGTCCAGGGGAGCGCCCCCACGTAGCCGTCGACCGCCGCGATCTGCCGGACCGCCTCCGCCCAGCGCTCCGAGCGGACCAGGAAGAGGATCAGCAGGTGGCGCACGTGCGCCAGCATCGGGTCGTCCGGACGGGCCGCGTGCACCGCGAACAGGGCGCCCTCGACGGCCCGGGTCACCACCGCGCTCTGGTAGAAGCTGTTGACCACGATCACCTCGGGGAGGTGGTCGTAGACGGAGAAGAGGGGGAGCGCGGCCAGCAGCGAGCCCTGGGGGGCGCGGGAGGCGGCCATGGTGGCGAAGGAGTCCGACTCGGCGCGCGAACCGTGCCACTTCTCCGAGAGGTAGTGCAGGGCGACCAGGTGCGCCCCCAGATGCGTCGGTGCGCGGTCGATCACTTTCGCCCAGAGACGGTCGAACTCCGGCCGGGGATAGGCGAGTCCGCGCGCGATGGACAGTTCGACGATGTACGGGACCGGGTCGCCCGGCGACAGGAGGGCGGCCTGCGCGCACAGGTCACGGGACTCCTCCAGGATGATCCGCCAGTCGTCCTTGTCCGCCGAGGACGAGCGCCAGGCCTGCTGCACCAAGAATTCTGCGTGAACTTGTGCGCCGCCCGCGTCCTTGGGGGACTCGGCGCGCCAGTCGCGCAGCCAGCGGCCGCCCTCGCCGGGGCGCTGGGCCAGTTCCAGGGACGCGGCGCCCGCGAAGGCCTGCACCCGCTGCCAGCGCACCTCGCCCTCCTTCGGCGTCCCGGCCAGCAACTGCTGCGCCGCCCGCCAGTCCTGCGTGCGCTGCACCACGTCGAGGACGTCCAGCAGGTCCTGGTCCGGGCCCGGCAGCCGTACGTCCAGGGCCTCCTGCCGCACGAAGCCGTACTCCTGCGGATCGGCCGCGTCGGGCGAACCGGGCGCGGCCAGCCGGATGCCGCCGCTCCTGCGGCGCAGCAGCAGGGGGCCGAGGGCGGCGAAGAGCACGAGCACCGCGATCAGGAACCAGAGAATGTCCATACCGACATTGTCCCCGGACCCGGCGCGGGCGTTTCGGACAGCCGTCGGGGGCCTCCGCGGGCGGCCGATTCCGCGACGCCGTCGCGCACAGCGGACACGAGTGACCGGTGGGAGAACTACCCTCGGCCCCATGACTGATGAGCAGAGCCGCACCGCGCGCGCCTTCGAGACCCTCGCCATCCACGCCGGCAACACCGCCGACCCGCTGACCGGCGCCGTCGTCCCGCCGATCTACCAGGTGTCGACGTACAAGCAGGACGGGGTGGGCGGCCTGCGCGGCGGCTACGAGTACAGCCGCAGCGCCAACCCGACCCGCACCGCCCTGGAGGAGAACCTCGCCGCCCTGGAGGGCGGCCGGCGCGGGCTCGCCTTCGCGTCCGGGCTCGCCGCCGAGGACTGCCTGCTGCGCACGCTCCTGTCGCCCGGCGACCACGTCGTCATCCCGAACGACGCGTACGGCGGCACCTTCCGCCTCTTCGCCAAGGTCGTCTCGCGCTGGGGCGTGGAGTGGTCGGTCGCCGACACCTCCGACCCGGCGGCGGTACGGGCCGCGCTCACGCCCCGTACGAAGGCGGTGTGGGTCGAGACGCCCTCCAACCCGCTGCTCGGGATCACCGACATCGCGGCCGTCGCCGACGTCGCGCACACGGCGGGCGCCAGGCTCGTCGTCGACAACACCTTCGCCAGCCCCTACCTCCAGCAGCCGATCGCGCTGGGCGCGGACGTCGTCGTGCACTCGACGACCAAGTACATGGGCGGTCACTCGGACGTCGTCGGCGGGGCCCTGGTCACCAACGACGCCGGAATCGCCGAGGAGCTGGCCTTCCACCAGAACGCGATGGGCGCCGTCGCCGGGCCCTTCGACGCCTGGCTGGTGCTGCGCGGCATCAAGACCCTCGCCGTCCGCATGGACCGGCACAGCGAGAACGCGACGCGCGTCGCCGACATGCTGAGCGCCCACCCCGAGGTCACCCAGGTCCTCTACCCGGGGCTGCCCGAGCACGCCGGGCACGAGGTCGCCGCCAAGCAGATGAAGGCGTTCGGCGGCATGGTCTCCTTCCGGGTCCGGGGCGGCGAGGAGGCCGCGGTGCGGGTCTGCGACCGGGCGCGGCTGTTCACCCTCGGCGAGTCCCTCGGCGGCGTCGAGTCGCTGATCGAGCACCCCGGGCGCATGACGCACGCCTCGGTGGCCGGGTCCGCGCTGGAGGTGCCCGCCGACCTGGTGCGGCTGTCCGTCGGCATCGAGTCCGGCGACGACCTGCTCGCGGACCTGAAGCAGGCCCTGGGCTAGGACCGCGGCGGGAACCGGGTCAGAGCCCCTCCACCGGCGGCGTGACGTCCGCCGGTGGAGCCTGCCACGGGTGCGCCACCGACGCCCACACCAGGAACACGATCACCGCGACCGTCGCGACCGCCCACCCCGCCCGCCGCAGCGCCCGGCGCCGCCGCAGGTCGCGCGTGCCGCGCTCGGTGGCCCGCAGGAGCAGGTCCGACGGCACGACCGGACGCGCGGCCTGCTCCAGGGCGAGACGGGCCGCGTCGTCCTTGCGCCGTTGCAGGCTCACGACGCCACCGCCCGGCCCGTGTCCGCACCCCGCGCCGCCCGATCCATGCCCGCACCCCGCGCCGCCCGCCTCATGTCCGCACCCCGCGCCGCCCGGCTCATGACGCCACGGCCGCGCGCGAGGGAGGTGCCGGCGCCCGGCGCAGTTCGTCGACGTGCGAGACCGCGCGGGCGCAGATCGCCCGCACCCGCTGCACCGGCAGCCCCAGCAGCGCCGCCGTCTGCTCCTCCGGCACCCCCTCGTACATCCGCAGCACCAGCACCAGGCGCTCCTGCGGCGTCAGCGCCGCCAGCAGACCGCCCCGCCGCCTGCGGTGGTGCCAGGAGGTGCGGGCGAACCGGGCCGCCAGCTCCTGCCGGGTGCGGTCGTACGGGTCCTCCCCGCGCAGGAACTCCCAGCGGGCGTACGCACTGGCCAGCGCCGCGACGAGGAGGCGCTGGGCACGGGGGTTGGCGTCGGCGGGCTCGGCCGTCAGCAGCGTCGAGACATGCAGCAGCCGGCCTGCGGCGCCCGCCACGAAGGCTTCGAACTCCCTTGCGCGGCGCCGCTGTTGACCTGCATCGCGCTTGTTCACCGTTCCTCCCCGGCCGGCTCCTCCTGCTCATATGAAGCCAGGCGGGGGGACAGGTCAAGAGGCGGGCGCGGCGAGTGCGTGACGACCCGTCAGGGGCCCTGCCGGAGCGGCGGCGCGGGCCCCTTCCCGGGCCGGGTCAGGAGGCCGTCGGCACGTCGCCCGAAGCGTCGCCCGAGGCCGCCGTCTGGCGGGCCGAGAGCGCCGAGTTGAAACGGGTCAGCAGCGTGGTGAACGCCTCCCGCTCGTCCTCGCTCCAGCCGTCCGTGACCTGCGCCATCAGCTCGCGCCGCGAGGAGCGCACCTCGTCCAGGCGCGCCTGGCCGCGCGGCGAGAGCTGGAGCACGACCGCACGGCCGTCCTCGGGGTGCGAGGTGCGCTTGACCAGGCCGGTGTCGACGAGCGGGGCGACCTGGCGGGTCACCGTCGAAGAGTCGATGCCCATGCCCGCGGCGAGCGCCTTGACGCCCATCGGGCCCTCCTGGTCGAGGCGGTTGAGCAGCAGGTAGGCCGCGCGGTCCATCGAGTTGCGGACCTGGCCGACGCCGCCGAGGCGGGTCTGTTCCGCACGGCGGGCGAAGACGGCCACCTGGTGCTGAAGGGCATCGAGGAGACCGGCGGCGGGGTCGGTCGTCATGTCCTGGGGAGGGGGCATGGCTCGGGCTCTCTTCGTGCGGTGGTCGGGTTGGTGGGGCAAGGGTACGCGGGTGCGGGCACACGCGTACCGGCGCTGCGCAAACCTGTGGACGACGGACCCTGCGAACGGGTCCCGGCGCAGGTCACCGGGGCTGCCCCTGAGACGGTCCGGCACCCGCCCCCGCCGGGCTGCCAGACTGGCCGCCATGAGTTTCCGCACGCCCGAAAACGCCCGCAGCCTGATCCTCGACGATGTGCGCGGTGCGCAGAAGATGCTCTCCGGGGTGGCCCGCTGCACCCCGCTGGAGGGCAGCCGGCACCTCACGCGCCTGGTGGGCGCCCCCGTCCACCTCAAGTGCGAGAACCTCCAGCGCACCGGTTCCTTCAAGCTGCGCGGCGCCTACATCCGCATCGCGGGCCTGCGCCCCGAGGAGCGCGCCGCCGGAGTGGTGGCCGCCAGCGCCGGCAACCACGCCCAGGGCGTGGCGCTCGCCTCCTCCCTGCTCGGCGTGCGGTCCACCGTCTTCATGCCGGTCGGCGCACCGCTGCCGAAGGTGGCGGCCACCCGGGAGTACGGCGCGGAGGTGCGGCTGCACGGGCAGGTGGTGGACGAGACGCTCGCCGCGGCGCAGGAGTACGCGCGCGACACCGGCGCGGTCTTCATCCACCCCTTCGACCACCCCGACGTCATCGCGGGCCAGGGCACGGTGGGCCTGGAGATCCTGGAGCAGTGCCCAGAGGTGCGGACGATCGTGGTCGGGATCGGCGGCGGCGGCCTCGCGGCGGGCATCGCGGTCGCGGTGAAGGCGCTGCGCCCCGACGTGCGGATCGTCGGCGTGCAGGCGGCGGGCGCGGCCTGCTATCCGCCGTCGCTGGCCGCCGGGCGTCCCGTCTCCCTCGCCGCGCTCCAGACGATGGCCGACGGGATCAAGGTCGGACGGCCGGGCGACGTGCCGTTCGCCATCGTCGACGAGCTGGTGGACGAGGTGCGCACGGTCTCCGAGGACGAGCTGTCCAGCGCGCTGCTGCTGTGCCTGGAGCGGGCCAAGCTGGTCGTGGAGCCCGCCGGGGCGAGCCCGGTGGCGGCGCTGCTGAGCCGGCCGGAGTCCTTCGCGGGACCGGTCGTCGCCGTGCTGTCGGGCGGTAACGTGGACCCGTTGCTCATGCAGCGCACCCTGCGGCACGGCATGGCCGCGGCGGGCCGGTACCTGTCCCTGCGGCTGCGGCTGACGGACCGGCCGGGGGCGCTCGCGCAGCTTCTCGGGACGTTGTCGGTGCTGGACGCCAACGTGGTCGACGTGGGGCACACCCGGGCCGGTCCGCAGCTCGGACTCACCGAGGTGGAGGTGGAGTTGCAACTGGAGACGAAGGGCCCGAAGCACTGCGCCGAGGTGCGGGAGGCGCTCCGGGACGCGGGGTACGCGGTCGTCCCGTAGGCCGGGGGAGGGCCTTCGCGGCGGTGCGGGGGCGGGTACCCGGAAAACCTTCCCCGGACGCGATGTATCGCGTTATGGTGTGTCTCGCGCTCCAGCCGTGCCGGGCGGCCCGACGGCTCCCGTCGGGCGGCCCCCTCGGCACTCGCCGGGCGGTGCGTGCCCGGCAAACCTAAAATTTCGCGCAGGAACCACCCACACAACTGGGGGACCCCTTATGCCAGGAGCCATCCACGCCGAGGGTCTGGTCAAGACCTTCGGCGACGTGAAAGCCCTGGGAGGCGTCGATCTCGACGTCCCCGAAGGCACCGTCCTCGGCCTCCTCGGGCCCAACGGGGCGGGCAAGACCACGGCCGTCCGCGTCCTGACCACCCTGCTCCGGCCCGACAGCGGCAAGGCCTTCGTCGCCGGGATCGACGTCCTCAAGCACCCCAACGAAGTACGGCGCTCGATCGGCCTGTCCGGCCAGTTCGCCGCCGTCGACGAGTACCTCACCGGCCGCGAGAACCTCCAGATGGTCGGCCGCCTCTACCAGATGTCCAAGAGGGCCTCCAAGGCCCGCGCGGACGAGCTCCTGGAGCGCTTCAACCTCGCCGAGGCCGCCGACCGCACGGCCAAGACGTACTCCGGCGGAATGCGCCGCCGGCTCGACCTCGCGGCGGCCCTGGTGGTCTCCCCGCCGGTGATGTTCATGGACGAGCCCACCACCGGCCTCGACCCCCGCAACCGCCAGCAACTCTGGGAGGTCATCAAGGAGTTGGTCTCCGGCGGCACCACCCTCCTGCTCACCACCCAGTACCTGGAGGAGGCCGACCACCTCGCCCACGACATCTGCGTCATCGACCACGGCAAGGTCATCGCACGCGGTACCTCGGACCAGCTCAAGGCCCGCACGGGCGGCGAGCGCATCGAGGTCGTCGTCCACGAGCGCGAGCACATCGCCGTCGCCGAGGAGGTCCTGCGCGGCTTCGGCAAGGGCGGCACCAAGGTCGAACACCACACCCGCAAGCTGACCGTCCCGGTCACCGGCGGCGCGAAGCTCCTCGCGGAGGTCATCCGCGAACTGGACGCGCGCGGCGTCGAGATCGACGACATCGGCCTGCGCCGCCCGACGCTGGACGACGTGTTCATCTCGCTGACCGGGCACGCGGCGGAGGCCGACGAGACGGAGGAGGTGGCGGCCGCATGAGCACGGACACCCTGGCGGCGTCCAAGTCGCTCGCGCCGGTTCCCAAGGGCGGTCTGGTGCAGTCGGTCACCGACTCGCTGACCATCGCCAAGCGCAATCTGATCCGCATGTCCCGGATACCGGAAATGATCCTCTTCGGGATCATCCAGCCGGTGATGTTCGTGGTGCTGTTCACGTACGTGTTCGGCGGCTCGATGAGCGTGGGCGGCTCCACCGACCCCGCCGTCTACAAGAACTTCCTGATGGCGGGCATCTTCGCGCAGACGGTCACCTTCGCCACCGCGGGCTCGGCGGCCGGCATCGCCGACGACATGCAGAAGGGCCTCGTCGACCGCTTCCGGTCGCTGCCCATGGCCCGCGGCGCGGTCCTCACCGGCCGCACCGTCGCCGACCTCGTGCAGACCTGCATCACGCTGGCCGTGCTCGCGGCCGTCGCCCTGCTCGTCGGCTGGCGCACCGGGTCGCACGCGCCGACCCACATCGGCAAGGTGCTGGCCGCGTTCGGCCTGCTCCTGCTCCTGGGGTACGCGTTCACCTGGATCGGCGCGCTCATCGGCCTGTCCGTGCGCACCCCGGAGGCCGCCACCTCGGGCGGCATCATCTGGCTCTTCCCGGTCACCTTCGTCTCGAACGCCTTCGTCGACACGAGCATGATGACGCCGTGGCTGCGGCACGTCGCCGACTGGAACCCGTTCAGCGCCATCGTGCAGGCCTGCCGGGAACTCTTCGGCAATCCGGGCGTCTCCCCGTCGGCCGCCTGGCCGATGCAGCACCCCGTGTGGGCCTCGCTGCTCTGGGCCCTGCTGATCATCGTGGTCTTCCGCACGCTCGCGGTGCGCAAGTACCGCAAGGCCGCGGTCTAGCCGCCGCACACGCCGAGGGCCCCCGGCGCGCGCAGTGGCGCGTGCCGGGGGCCCTCGTCGTCGGCGTACGAGTGCCGCAGACGTACGGGACCGGTGGCTCAGCCCTGGTAGGGCGTCGCCTCCAGAATCCGGACCATGGCCTTCTTGCCGTTCGGCAGCTCGTACTCGGCGTCCTCGCCGACCTTCTTGCCGGTCACGCCCGCGCCCAGCGGGGACTGCGGCGAGAACGTCTCGATGTCGGAGGACGGGTACTCGCGGGAGGCGAGCAGGAAGGTCAGCGTGTCGCTCTCGTCACCGTCGAAGGCGATCTTCACGACCATGCCGGGGCCGGCCTCGCCGCTGGACGCGGTGGCCTCGCCGACCTGGGCGCGCTCCAGGAGCTGCTTGAGCTGGCGGATGCGGAGCTCCTGCTTGCCCTGCTCCTCCTTGGCCGCGTGGTATCCGCCGTTCTCCCGGAGGTCGCCCTCCTCGCGGGCAGCCGCGATCTTCTGGGTGACCTCGGCGCGCGCGGGACCCGACAGGTACTCCAGCTCTTCCACGAGCTTGTTGTACGACTCCTGGGTCAGCCAGGTGACGTCGTCGCTGGTCTGGGTCACAGGTGCTCCTCGAAGTTACGGATAACAAAGCATCGCCCTGACCGCGGAGGACGTGCCTCCACGGGCGGGCGAAACCACGAGCCTAACAATTCGATGCCCCGGAGGGGAGAACCAAAACCGTCACGACTGCGTCAACGCAGGTCAGAGACGTATGGTCGGTGGAAGCGGGGGGCGGGTCTACTGCCCGTCCGCGGTGCAGCCCACCAGTTCCGCGCTGGTGGCCTCGGACGTCGTGCGGATCGGGTAGATCTCGTCGATCCGGGTCTGCCCCCGCTGGTCCACGCGCACGTCCTTGCGCCCGACCTCGGCCCCGCTCTCGGCGATGGCCCGCACCGTGCAGGTGCCGGTGGCGTCGGCGTCCTTGCGGATCTCCAGATGCACCCTGACCTCGGTCTGCGAGGACCTCGGGTCGAACTTGATCATCTCGGCGCTGATCACCTGCCGGGAGATGTACCCGTACCCGATCCAGCCGATCAGCAGGAGCAGCAGCACCCCGAGCACCGAGCCGATGATCTTCAGCTTGCGGTCCGCGCGGTCGTCGGCGGAGCGGCCGTAGCGTCCCTCGGGAGCACCGGAAGGGGGCCCGGCGGGGGTCCCGCCGGAAGCTCCGTCACGTACCGCGTTCATGCTGTGGTCCTCCGGCTGCGCAGGGGTCAGGAATATTTCCCGCCCCCGGTTCGGTCACTATAAGAGCCGCACACGGCGCCACGGACACCGAGGGCGCCCGGATCACCGAGGATCGAGATCTTGACTGAGCAGCTGCGCTTGATGGCCGTGCACGCCCACCCCGACGACGAGTCGAGCAAGGGTGCGGCCACCATGGCGAAGTACGTGTCCCAGGGGGTGGACGTCCATGTCGTGACCTGCACGGGCGGCGAACGGGGCTCCATCCTCAACCCGAAGCTCCAGGGCGACTCGTACATCGAGGAGCACATCCACGAGGTCCGCGCCCGCGAGATGGACGAGGCCCGCGAGATCCTCGGCGTCAAGCAGGAGTGGCTCGGCTTCGTCGACTCCGGTCTGCCCGAGGGCGACCCGCTGCCCCCGCTGCCGGAGGGCTGCTTCGCCCTGGAGGACGTCACCGAGGCGGCCGGCCGTCTGGTGAAGTCGATCCGCGCCTTCCGGCCGCAGGTCATCACGACGTACGACGAGAACGGCGGCTACCCGCACCCCGACCACATCATGACCCACAAGATCACGACGGTGGCCTTCGACGGCGCGGGCGACCCGGCGGCCTTCCCCGAGGAGGAGTTCGGCCCGGTCTGGCAGCCCCTGAAGCTCTACTACAACCAGAGCTTCAACAAGCCGCGCACGGTCGCCCTGCACGAGGCGCTGCTCGCCCGCGGCCTGGAGTCGCCGTACGGGGACTGGCTGAAGCGCTGGGACGAGTCCGAGCGCGAGGAGCGCAACCTGACCACCTTCGTGCCCGCCTCCGACTTCTTCGAGATCCGCGACAAGGCGCTGCTCGCGCACGCCACGCAGATCGACCCGGACGGCGGCTGGTTCCGCATTCCGATGGAGATCCAGAAGGAGGTCTGGCCGACCGAGGACTACGAGCTGGCGAAGGCCCTGGTCCCCACCTCCCTCCCCGAGAGCGACCTCTTCGCGGGCATCCGCGACAATGGCTGAGTGAACGTTTCTCAGGCAATGACTCAGTTCGTGCCGCTCGCCGCCGACACCTTCGACAAGAACAAGGTGACGCCGGGAATCCTCGGCTTCCTCGTGTTCGCGGCGCTGGCGGTCGGAGTGTGGGCGCTGATGAAGTCGATGAACCGGCACATGGGCAAGGTCTCCTTCGAGGAGGCCCCGGACCCGGACGCGCCCGCCCGGACCTCCGAGAAGGACCCGGCGGCGCCCCTCGCCGAGGACTCCGCCGCGCGGCGCGAGTAGTCCGCCCGGACGGGCGGCGGGGGCGCGGAGTCCGGCCGCGGGGGGGTCGGAGCGTACGGGTCCGGCCAGGACCCGTACGGACTCCGGTGGAGCGCACTCCGGGCGGGGCGCCCGGCTGTCCGGCCCCGGCCCCGGCCCCGGAGCGCCCGGCTTCACGCCCCCTCCTCGCCCTGCCCGAACGGCACCCCCATCACCTCCCGCGCATGCCTGTTCGGCACCATGCCCAGCCGCCACGCCTGCCAGCCCGCCCCCAGGTCCGCGCCCCGCCCCAGCACCACCCGGTACGCGTCCAGGCAGTCCGCGAGGCGTTCGTCCCGCGCCGGGTGCGGCTCCGCGGCCAGCAGCGCCAGTTCCTCCGCGGCCGACGACGTGCCCGCCTCCGGTCCGCCCGGGTGCGCGAACGGCAGCAGGGTGCAGCGCAGGAAGCGCGCCCAGTCGCCGCCCCGGCGGTCGTCGTACGAGGCGAAGAGCGCGATCGCCTCGTCGCACAGGGCGAGCGCCTGCTCCGGGCGGGAGTTGCCCGCGTCGACGACGACCAGCTCCAGCACCGTCCACGCCTCCCCGTGCGCGACCCCGATCCGCCGGAAGTCCTGCCGGGCGTCGGTGAGGAGCTGACGGGCGAAACCGGAGTTGCGCAGGTTGCCCGTCTGCACGGCCCGCTGGTCCCGGGTCACCCGGCCCGAGTGGTGGCGGGCGCAGGCCAGCCCGTACACGTCCCGCATCCGGGAGAACATCGTGCGGGCCCGCTCCAGCTCGCGGACCGCCTGGTCGTGGTCGCCCCGTTCCTCCAGGGACTGGCCCAGGTAGTAGAGGGTCCAGGCCTCGCCGCGCGCGTCCTCGTTGTCGCGGTGGCGGGAGAGGGCGTGGCGCATGCCGTCCACCGCCGGTTCCGGGTCGCCGGCGACCAGCCGGGCCCGGGCGAGCTGGGTCAGCGCCCAGGCCTCGCCGCGTTCGTCGCGGGTACGCCCGTACAGGTCGAGGGCGGCGTTTAGCTCCGCTTCGGCGCGCGGCGCCTCCCCCCTGCGCAGGTACACCTGGCCGAGCTGGAAGTGGGCCCACGCCTGCCCGTGCAGCGACTCGCTCTCGCGGTGCAGGGCCAGGGACGTGCCGAGGAGTTCGGCCGCCTCCGCGAGGTTCGCGCGGTCGCGTTCCACGGCGGCCAGCGCGTGCAGGTTCCACGCCCGGTCGCCCGCGAGAGCGGGGGAGGACTGGAGGGCCAGGGCCTCCCGCAGCTTGGCGGCGGCCTCGGTGAGGTTGCCCTGGTGGTGCAGCGTGATGCCGAGCGAGCCCAGCGCCCGGGCCGCGCCCGCCTCGTGGTGGGCCTCGAAGTACAGGTCCACCACCGACGAGAGGGTCGTGCGGGCCTTGTCCAGCTCGCCGAGCTGCCGGGCCGCGATGCCGGTGCGCCACTGGACGGACCGCAGGAGCAGGCCCTGGTCGACGGCCTGCGTCAGCTCGCTGATCTCGCCGAGGCGGTAGAGGTCGCCCCGCAGCAGGCAGTAGTCGCACAGGGCGCCCAGCAGATTCAGGACGAGCCGCGTGTCCACGCCCTCCGCGTGCCGCAGCGCGGCCGTGATGAAGGAGGACTCGTCGTCCAGCCAGCGCAGCGCCGCGTCCAGCGAGGTGAACCCGTGCGGGCCGAAGCGGTCGGCGCGGGTCGAGGTCTTGCCGTCGACCAGCCGGATCACGGAGTCGGCCAGCTCGCCGTAGTTCTGGATGAGACGTTCCTGCGCGGCGGTCCGCTCGGCGGGCTCCTCCTCGTCCAGCAGGCGGGTGTACGCGAAGGAGCGCACGAGGTCGTGGAGGCGGTGGCGCCCGCTGCCCACGGGCTCGATCAGCCCGGCGGCGGCCAGCTCGGCCAGCCGCCGCCGCGCCTCCTGCTCGTCCGTGGCCAGCAGCGCGGCCGCCGCCGCCCCGCCCAGCGAGGCCCGGCCCGCGAGCGAGAGCCGGCGCAGCAGTCTGCGCCCCTGCTCCGACTGGTCGGCGTACCGCAGCGAGAGCGCCCGCTCGACCGGGTCGAGCGGTCCGTACGCCTCCAGGTCGGCGGCCAGCGCGCGCGGACTGCGCGGGCCCAGCGAGGAGCCCGCGACCCGCAGCGCCAGCGGCAGCCCCCGGCACAACTCCGTGATCCGGTCGGCCGACGCCCCGTCGTACGGTTCGTCGCGCGCGGCGCCCTCGTCCTGCGGGACCGCCCGCAGCAGCTCCTCCGCACCGGCCGCGTCCAACGGCCGCACCGCGAGCTGGTGCACCCAGGCCGGTACGTCCTCGGGGAGGGCGAGCGGCTGGGACGCCGTGACCAGCACCAGGCTGTCCGAACGCTCCGGGACGAGCGTGCGCACCTGCTCGGGGTCGGTGGCGTCCTCCAGGACGACGGTCACCGGCAGGCCCGTCAGGTGCTTGTGGTAGACCTCCGTCAGGCGCTTCAACTGCTGTTCCCGGGTGGCGCGTTCGGTGCGCTGCTCGCGGAAGAGGAGCTGGTCGCGGGGCGCGCCGAGGCGGTTCAGGAGCTGGAGCAGGGCGTCACGCGTGGACGTGGCCGACTCGGCCCGGCCCGGCGCGCCGTTGCCCAGCTCCACCAGGCACGCCCCGCGGAACTGGTCGCGCAGCGCGTGCGTGGCCCGCAGCGCCAGCGTGGAGCGCCCCGAACCCGCCTCCCCGTACAGCACGACGACCGTCGGCCGGGTCTGTGTGCTGGCCCGCGCCGCGTGCACCCACTGCGCGATCTGCGCCATCTCGCCGCGCCGCCCGGCGAACGGGCCCTCGGGCTGCGGGAGATGGCCGAACGACTGCTCCAGTACGGTCCTGCGCCGGGCGGCCGCGCTGCGGTCGCCGCCGCGCAGCGGAACGGACGCGCCGGCGGGCTTCTTCCCCGGGCCGCGGGTGCGGGTGGCGGCGCTGAGCACGCGCTGCCGGTCGAGGTAGGGGCGTACCCCCCGTACTTCGAAGGCGGTCAGCCACTGGAGCTTCAACTGCTCGTGACCGCCGGGCTGTCCGAGCGCGCCCGCCCTGCGGTGCGCGGCGGGCCAGTGGGTCGCGGTGACCTTGGCGACGGTCGCGGTCGCCCCGGCCACGGCGACGGCGGCCCCCGCCGCCAGGGCGGTGCCCGAGCCGGTCCCCAGGGCGAGGTCGGTGGTGAAGGCGGCCGCGGCGGCGACGGCGGTGACCAGGACGGGAGTGCTGATGACGGCCCCGCTGAACCGTTCCGACAGGTGCTGCCGGCCGGCGTCCGCGCGGTCGAGCGCGGCGACGTACGCGGCGTACTCCTCGGCGGCGGGCGCGGCCAGCTCGTCCAGCGCGGCGCGGGCGCGCGCCAGCAGCGCCCGGCCGTCGGTCCGGCCGCCGGACCGCCGCACCTCCTCCTCGACGGCCCGTACCAACACCTGCTCGGCCTCGACCCGATGGCTCTCCCGCATAGTGCGTCCCCCTCCGCGACGGTCCTGCGACGTCCGGGCACGGCCTCGCCTGTGCGGACCGCCCGGAGGTGTCAAGTGTCCTGCCTGAGGGGCGCGGACGCGAGGGAGCAGAGGGGGTGCGTGTGCTGCCGGTGACGTGGGGGAGGGGGGCGCGGCCCGGCCGTGGGGAGGGGGCGGCCCGGGGCATTGCGGAGGCGGAGGTTCCGTAGTGCCGGGGAGGTCCTGGGGCAGGATGGGGGAATGCCCACGAATCGACTGGCCCATGAGACGTCCCCCTATCTCCTCCAGCACGCCGACAACCCCGTGGACTGGTGGCCGTGGTCGCCGGAGGCCTTCGCGGAGGCGCGGCGGCGGGGGGTGCCGGTGCTGCTCAGCGTGGGGTACAGCAGTTGCCACTGGTGCCACGTCATGGCCGGCGAGTCCTTCGAGGACGAGGGGACGGCCGCCCTCATGAACGAGCACTTCGTGAACGTCAAGGTCGACCGCGAGGAGCGGCCGGACGTCGACGCCGTCTACATGGAGGCCGTGCAGGCGGCGACCGGGCAGGGCGGCTGGCCGATGACCGTCTTCCTCACCCCCGACGCCGAGCCCTTCTACTTCGGTACGTACTTCCCGCCGGAGCCCCGGCACGGGATGCCGTCGTTCCCCCAGGTGCTGGAGGGCGTCCGCGCGGCGTACGCGGAGCGGCGCGGCGAGGTCGACGAGGTCGCCGGGAAGATCGTCAAGGACCTGGGCGAGCGCTCGCTGGCCTTCGCGGCGAACGGGACGCCGGGCGAGGGGGACCTGGCGGCGGCGCTGCTGGGCCTGACCCGGGAGTACGACTCCCGCAACGGGGGCTTCGGCGGCGCGCCGAAGTTCCCGCCGTCGATGGTGCTGGAGTTCCTGCTGCGGCACGCGGCGCGGACCGGGTCCGAGGGGGCGCTCCAGATGGTCACGGACACCTGCGAGGCGATGGCGCGCGGCGGGATCTACGACCAGCTCGGCGGCGGGTTCGCGCGGTACGCGGTGGACGGTTCGTGGACCGTCCCGCACTTCGAGAAGATGCTGTACGACAACGCGCTGCTGTGCCGCGTGTACGCGCACGTGTGGCGGGCCACCGGCTCGGACCTGGCGCGCCGGGTGGCGCTGGAGACCGCCGACTTCCTAGTGCGCGAACTGCGCACCGCGGAGGGCGGGTTCGCCTCCGCGCTGGACGCGGACAGCGAGGACGGCTCCGGGCGGCACGTGGAGGGCGCGTACTACGTGTGGACGCCCGGTCAACTGCGTGAGGTGCTGGGGGAGTCGGACGCCCGGCTGGCGGCGACGTACTTCGGGGTGACCGAGGAGGGCACCTTCGAGGAGGGCGCCTCGGTCCTGCAACTGCCGCTGGACGCGGGAGAGCTGGTCGACGCGGCGCGCATCGCCGAGATCCGGGTCCGGCTGCTGGCGGCGCGCGGCGAGCGGCCCGCTCCCGGGCGGGACGACAAGGTCGTCGCCGCGTGGAACGGGCTGGCGATCGCGGCGCTGGCCGAGACGGGCGCGTACTTCGGCCGCCCGGACCTGGTGGAGCGTGCCACCGAGGCCGCGGACCTTCTGGTACGGGTCCACTTGGACGACGCCGCGAGGCTCGCCCGCACCTCGCGGGACGGGCGGGTGGGCCCGAACGCGGGGGTCCTGGAGGACTACGCGGACGTCGCGGAGGGCTTCCTCGCGCTCGCCTCGGTGACGGGCGAGGGGGCCTGGCTCGACTTCGCGGGCTTCCTGCTGGACCACGTGCTGGTGCGGTTCCGGGGGGAGTCCGGGGCGCTGTACGACACGGCCGACGACGCGGAGAAGCTGATCCGCCGCCCGCAGGACCCCACGGACAACGCGACCCCTTCGGGCTGGACGGCAGCGGCCGGCGCCCTGCTGACGTACGCGGCGCACACGGGTTCCCCGGCCCACCGGGAGGCGGCGGAGGGCGCGCTCGGCGTGGTCAGGGCCCTGGCCTCGCGGGCCCCGCGGCACATCGGGTGGGGGCTCGCGGTCGCGGAGGCGGCGCTGGACGGGCCGCGGGAGGTGGCCGTGGTGGGCGAACCGGCCTCGCCCGGAGCGCGGGAACTGCACCGCACGGCCCTGCTGGGGACGGCCCCCGGTCTGGTGGTGGCGTTCGGCGCGCCCGGCAGCGACGAGTTCCCCCTGCTGGCGGACCGCCCGGCGGGGGCGTACATGTGCCGGCGGTTCGTGTGCGCGGCCCCGACGGCGGACGTGGCGGTGCTGGCGGAGCAGGTGGGCGCAGAGGTCTAGGCGGGGGCAGGGGGCGTAGGCGCGCCGGCCGCGTACGAGCGGGACCCCCCCGCCCGTACGCGGCCGGCGCACCGTCATGCCCGGACGCCGGCCGGCTCCACCGCCCGGCGCCGCACCGACATCGCGGCCGGGGCCACCGCCGAGACGACGGCCGGCACACCGCAGAGGCCGACCGCCGTACCGGTCGCCGTCCACGGGAGGGTGATCGTGCCCCACACCGACAGCAGACCCGGCGCCTTCGCGTCCCGAGCAGGCTGAGGGCCGCGACCGGCAGTCCGAGGGCCCCGCCGACCACCACGACCACCAGCGCCTCCCCGGCGACCAGCCGCAGCATCCCTCACCAAGCCCGGCCTGCCCCCGGGCGACGGCACCCACCGCCGCGTCCTGGCGGTGCCGGCCTGCCCGCGCTCATGGGGAGCCCGGGACCGCCCGAGCCCGATCCGGCGCCCGGCCCGGCGGACACGGCCGCCGTGCGCGTCTGCCGCAGCTCAGCGCAATACGCTCTGCCCGCTCCCGCGACTCCGCCCGAGCGATCAGCGTGCTTCCCCGGAGGACTCCCCATGCGTCGCCGTACCGCAGCCCGCACCGCAGCCATGTCCCTGGCCGCCGTCGCCCTCGCCCTGTCCGCGGCGCCGCTGCCCGCCGCGGCGGCGGCCGCCCCCGCAGCCGCCCTCGACAAGAAGGCCGTCCTCAGCGCCTGGACCCAGACCAGTGCGGGCAGCGCCCAGGCCTTCCACGCGGCCCGCGCCAACCAGCGGGCCTGGAGCTCCTACCGCTTCGACTGGTCCACCGACTACTGCACGACGTCGCCGGACAACCCCCTCGGCTTCCCCTTCTCCGCGTCCTGCGCCCGCCACGACTTCGGCTACCGCAACTACACGGCGGCCGGCACCTTCCGCAGCAACAAGGCCCGGCTGGACGACGCCTTCCTCGCCGACCTCAAGCGCGTCTGCGCGGCCTACTCCGGTGCGAAGAAGGTCTCCTGCCACACCACCGCCCGGATCTACTACCAGGCGGTCGACAAGCTCGGCTGATCCCGCCCCCGGCGCTTCCTGCCCCAGGAGGGGGGCTCAGCCGTCGATACGGGCGAGGCCCCCCTCGAACGTCCGCAGCATCCGGTCGACCAGTTCCACCAGATCGTCCCGCTGCCCGCGCTCGGCCCAGTACAGCGTCGTCTCCAGCACGGCGGCCAGCAGCCCGGTGGCGAAGATCCGTACCTCCAGCTCGCCCGCGTCCCGCCCGGTCCGCTCCGCGACCACCCGGCACAGCATGCGACTGGTGACGCCCGCGCTCTCCACCATCCGGGCCCGTACGGCGGGCACCTCCAGCATCAGCCGGGTGCGCAGCAGCACCTCGTCCGGCTGCTCGTCCAGCGAGCGGCGCATCGCCCCGGTCACCACGGCCCGCACCGACTCCAGCAGCGGTTCGTCCCGTGGGCGCTGCCGCAGCGCGCCCTCCAGCACCGGGTCGTACTCCTCGGTGAGGACGATGTCCTCCTTCACCGGGAAGTACCGGAGCACGGTGCTCGGCGAGACCTCCGCCTCCTCGGCGATCTGCTCGACCGTCGTGGCGTCCCAGCCCCGGGCGGACACCAGGCGGAAAGTCGCCCGGCGGATCTCCCGACGCGTCCTGATCTTCTTGCGTTCGCGCAGGCCGGGGCGGGTGTCGGGAGTGACGGACGGGGTGCGTGGGGCGGCCATGGCGCCATTGTCGGCCATCTTCCGCCCGGGGGCGGATCTGTGACGGCCGGGGGCATTGTCAGTGCCGCATGTCACCGTGTGTCGTGGGTAGCCGAACTGTCCGTGAAACGACGACAGATGTGCGGAGTGATAGAGGGAGGGAGCGGCATGAGAAGAAGCGTGAACGTGCTGACCGCGGTGATGGCGGTGCTGTGCGTGCTGGCTTTTCTGGCCCTGGGAGCGGTGGCGGTCGTCGGGGTCGTGCTGGTGTCCGTCGGGGTGCTGGTCTGGCAGGTGGCCGCGGCGTCGAGACCGCGGCCACTGCGGCTGCACCGGCCGGGGGCCGGCCCGTCCCCGGCGCCGGCTTCGGGGGCGGCTTCGGGACCGGGCCTAATAGGCCACCAGCGAGATCGCCGTGTAGTGCGCGGCGAAGGCGGCGAGGGTGAGGGAGTGGAAGACCTCATGGAAGCCGAACCACGCAGGTGACGGGTTGGGGCGCTTGAGGCCGTAGATCACGCCACCCGCGCTGTAGAGCAGCCCGCCGGTGATCACCAGCACCAGCACCGCCACCCCGCCGGAGTGCAGGAAGTCCGGCAGGAAGAAGACGGCGGCCCAGCCCATGGCGATGTAGCACGGGGTGTAGAGCCAGCGCGGGGCGCCGACCCAGAAGACCCGGAAGGCGATGCCCGCGGCGGCCGCCGACCAGATGGCCCACAGCAGGGTGGTGCCGGTGGACTCGGGCAGCAGCAGGACGGTGAGCGGGGTGTAGGTGCCCGCGATGATCAGGAAGATGTTCGCGTGGTCGAGGCGGCGCAGCACCGCCTCGCCCCACCGGCCCCAGGTGCCCCGGTGGTAGACGGCGCTGACCCCGAAGAGCATGCACGCCGTCAGCACGAAGACCGTGCAGGCGACGCGGGCCCGGGTGGAGTCGGCGAGGGCGATCAGCGCGATGCCCGCGACCAGTACGGCGGGGAACATGCCGGCGTGCAGCCAGCCGCGCATTCTCGGCTTTATGGGGGGCGGGTCGATTTCGGTGACCTGGTCGGGCACGGCATGCGACGTCATGCCCCGAATGCTACCTACGGTTCCGTAAGTTCTGGCTCCGGGTGGTCATGTTCACGTAAGTGGCACTTGCGGGGAGTGGCGATGCTCACGTGTGCGGCCCCCTGGACAGATGGGCGGAGTGCCTGGATGATCAAATGAGTGCGGTCGGCACCGGATGAGCGCCAGAGGGACTGAGCTCGACCAAGAACGTGTGAAGCATCCGGGTCGCAGCCCCCACGGGGCAACAAACCACAGAACCCCTCATCAAGGAGCAATCGTGGCGCGCGACATCGCGGCTCCCACCACCGTCCCCACCCACCACCAGGAGCTGATCTCCTGGGTAGACGAGATCGCAGCCCTCACCGAGCCCGACCGTGTCGTGTGGTGCGACGGTTCCGAGGCCGAGTACGAGCGGCTCTGCGAGGAGCTCGTCGCCAAGGGCACGTTTCTGAAGCTCGACGAGGTCAAGCGCCCGAACTCCTACTACGCCGCCTCCGACCCCTCCGACGTCGCCCGGGTGGAGGACCGCACCTTCATCTGCTCCGCGAAGGAGGAGGACGCGGGCCCGACGAACCACTGGAAGGCCCCCGCCGAGATGCGGGAGATCTTCCAGGGCAAGGACGGCCGAGAGGGCATCTTCCGCGGCTCCATGCGCGGCCGCACGATGTACGTCGTCCCCTTCTGCATGGGCCCGGTCGGCTCGCCGCTGTCCGCGATCGGCGTCGAGATCACCGACTCGGCGTACGTCGCCGTCTCGATGTGCACGATGACCCGCATGGGCCGGCCCGTCCTGGACGAGCTGGGCGACGACGGCTTCTTCGTGAAGGCCGTGCACACCCTCGGCGCCCCCCTCCAGGAGGGCGAGGCCGACGTCCCGTGGCCGTGCAACACCACCAAGTACATCTCGCACTTCCCCGAGGACCGCGAGATCTGGTCCTACGGCTCGGGCTACGGCGGCAACGCCCTGCTCGGCAAGAAGTGCTACGCCCTGCGCATCGCGTCCGTCATGGCGCGCGACGAGGGCTGGCTCGCCGAGCACATGCTGATCCTCAAGCTCACGCCCCCGCAGGGCGAGTCCAAGTACGTGGCCGCCGCCTTCCCGTCCGCCTGCGGCAAGACCAACCTCGCCATGCTGGAGCCCACGATCTCCGGCTGGACCGTGGAGACCGTCGGCGACGACATCGCCTGGATGCGCTTCGGCGAGGACGGCCGGCTGTACGCGATCAACCCGGAGGCCGGCTTCTTCGGCGTCGCGCCGGGCACCGGCGAGCACACCAACGCCAACGCCATGAAGACCCTCTGGGGCAACTCCGTCTTCACCAACGTCGCCCTCACCGACGACGGCGACGTGTGGTGGGAGGGCATGACCGAGGAGGCCCCGGCCCACCTCACGGACTGGAAGGGCAACGACTGGACCCCCGAGTCCGGCACGCCCGCCGCCCACCCCAACGCCCGCTTCACCGTCCCCGCCGCCCAGTGCCCGACGATCGCGCCGGAGTGGGAGGACCCCAAGGGCGTGCCGATCTCGGCGATCCTCTTCGGCGGCCGCCGCGCCACCGCCGTCCCGCTGGTCACCGAGTCCTTCAACTGGCAGCACGGCGTCTTCCTCGGGGCCAACGTCGCCTCCGAGAAGACCGCCGCCGCCGAGGGCAAGGTCGGCGAGCTGCGCCGCGACCCGTTCGCCATGCTGCCGTTCTGCGGCTACAACATGGGCGACTACATGAACCACTGGGTCAAGGTCGGCGCCGACAAGGACCAGGCCAAGCTCCCGAAGATCTACTACGTGAACTGGTTCCGCAAGGACGACGCGGGCAGGTTCGTGTGGCCCGGCTTCGGCGAGAACAGCCGCGTCCTGAAGTGGATCGTCGAGCGCCTCGACGGCAAGGCCGAGGGCGTCGAGACCCCGATCGGCGTCCTGCCGACCAAGGAGGCCCTCGACACGGACGGCCTGGACCTCCCCGAGGCCGACCTCGACTTCCTCCTGACGGTGGACAAGGAGGCCTGGCGCGAGGAGGCCGCCCTGGTCCCCGAGCACCTGAACACCTTCGGCGACCACGCGCCCAAGGAACTGTGGGACGAGTACCGCGCGCTGGTCGAGCGCCTGGGCTAGTCCCCCCGACACGTGGTCGGAGCCGGCCTGTTCCCCGGCTCCGGCCCGCTCCGCACCCGTCCCTCCGGGGTGCACGAACACCCCGGAGGGACGGGTGCGGAAGCCGCACTCGGATCGTCACGACACCGCCCTGACCAGTGGGATCCCCGACCGAGACGCGGCGAAGGCCCCCGGTGCCGTTCCAGGCGCCGGGGGCCGAACTCATGCCCTCCGCAACGGAGTTGGTGGCACCCGGTCCACGGGCCTCCGCGGCCGTGGACCGGGGCCGATCAGAGGCTGACCGGGGAGCTGTCAGCGGTGGCCGCCGTGTGCGCGTCCATGCGCTCGGCGGCGAGGATCGCGGCGGCGGTGTCCGCGCGCGAGGCGGCGACCACCAGCGCGCGGCCCGCGAGGGCGTGCGCGCGGCGGTGCAGGGCGGCCGGGTTCTCCCGGCGGTGCCCGGCGTGCCGGGCGGGCGGGGCGCCGCGCAGCCGGGCCACCTGGACGGCGATCCGGTCGGCGGCCGCGTCGAGGCCGAGTTCGTCGGTCACGGCGAGGAGGGCGGAGAGGTGCCCGGCGAGCTGGATGTCCAGCTCCTCCTCACGGGAGCGGTGCGGGAAGCGGGCGTCGTCGTCGGCCATGGAGTGGACCGACTTGGTGCGGATCGGTTCGTACATGACGGATGGCCTCCTGCGTCGAGCGTCAGGAGACCATCCTAGCTTGGATTCAGTCTAAAGTTGGCCCCGGTAGAGAAAGGCTCGGCAAAGCCGCGGCGTCACGGCTGGCCGTAGCCGTCCAGGAAGTTCCCGATCCGGGTCACCGCGTCCGCGAGGTCCTTGGTGTTCGGCAGCGTCACGATCCGGAAGTGGTCGGGCTCCGGCCAGTTGAACCCGGTCCCGTGCACCACCATGATCTTCTCGGCCCGCAGCAGGTCCAGCACCATCTGCCGGTCGTCCTTGATCTTGTAGACCTTCGGGTCCAGCCGCGGGAAGAGGTACAGCGCCCCCTTCGGCTTCACGCAGGTCACGCCCGGAATCCGGGTGAGCAGCTCGTACGCGGTGTTCCGCTGCTCCAGGATGCGTCCGCCCGGCAGCACCAGGTCGTCGATCGACTGCCGGCCGCCCAGCGCGGTGGCCACCGCGTGCTGCGAGGGCATGTTCGCGCACAGCCGCATGTTGGCGAGGATCGTCAGCCCCTCGATGTACGAGGAGGCGTGCGCCTTCGGGCCGCACACCGCCATCCACCCGCTGCGGTATCCCGCCACCCGGTAGTTCTTGGAGAGCCCGTTGAAGGTGAGGACCATCAGGTCGGGGGCGATCACGGCGGTCGGGGTGTGCGTCGCGCCGTCGTACAGGATCCGGTCGTAGATCTCGTCCGAGCAGACGACGAGGTTGTGCCGCCGGGCGATCTCGGTCAGGCCCCGCAGCATCTCGTCGTCGTACACCGCCCCCGTCGGGTTGTTCGGGTTGATGACGACGAGGGCCTTCGTCCGGTCGGTGATCTTCCGCTCGATGTCCGCGAGGTCGGGCATCCAGTCGGCCTGTTCGTCGCACCGGTAGTGCACGGCCGTACCGCCCGCGAGGGAGACCGAGGCGGTCCACAGCGGGTAGTCGGGGGCCGGGACGAGCACCTCGTCGCCGTCGTCCAGCAGGGCCTGCATCGACATCTGGATCAGCTCGGAGACCCCGTTGCCGAGGTAGACGTCCTCGACGTCGAGGTCGATGCCCTTGGTCTGGTAGTGCTGCATCACCGCGCGCCGCGCGGACAGCAGGCCCTTCGCGTCGCCGTATCCGTGCGCGCTGCCGAGATTGCGGAGGACGTCCTCCAGGATCTCCGGCGGGCACTCGAACCCGAACGCCGCCGGGTTGCCGGTGTTGAGCTTGAGAATGCGGTGTCCGGCCGCCTCCAGCCGCATCGCCTCCTCAAGGACCGGACCCCGGATCTCGTAACAGACATTGGCGAGCTTCGTTGACTGGATCACCTGCATGACGGCGAGCTTACGGGCGAGTACGCCGCCGTGCGCGCGAATACGCGCGCCCGCGCCGAAGGAGTGCCCGCGCCCGCCGCCCCGCCCTTCGTCGCGTCTTCCATCGCAAAGCGGACCCCCGCCGCCGCCCGTCCAAACGAGGGCCCCGCCCGCCCGCGGCCCCCGCATCCGCAGGCCGGGTGTCCTTCGTCACCCCGCCCGCCGCACCGCGGCGACACGTTCGCCCCGGCGTCCTCAGCGCCGCCCGGCGGTGCGCCGTACGGACCGCCCCGCCAGCACGGAGGTCCGCTTGCCGTCCTCGATCACGAACCGCCCGTCGATCAGTACGTGCGGAATGCCGACCGGCAGGGTGCGCGGCGCGTCGAAGGTCGAACCCGCCGCCACGGTCGCCGGGTCGAAGAGCACCAGGTCCGCCCGGTACCCCTCCCGGACCAGGCCCCGGTCGGGCAGGCGCAGCCGGGCCGCGGGGCGCGAGGTGAGGTGGGCGACGGTCTCCTCCAGGGAGAGGACGCCCAGCTCCCGCGCGTAGTGGCCGAGGTAGTGCGGAAAGGTGCCGTAGGCGCGCGGATGCGGTTTGTACCCCTGGAGGATGCCGTCGCTGCCGCCGGTGTGCACGCGGTGGCGCATGATGGCGCGGACGTTCTCCTCGTGCCCGACGTGCTGGAGGATCGTCGAGCCGAGCCGGTCGTTGATGAGCAGCCGCCGCGCGGTCGTCCAGGGGGCCTCGCCGCGCTGGGCGGCCGCCGCGGCGATCGTCTTGCCGACGCAGCCCGCCAGGCCGGGGTCCGAGACGCCGGAGACCTCGATGGTGTCCCACTCGATGGGCACCCCGTGGCAGCCGTCCGCGCCGACCACCTCCAGGTGGTGGCGGATCCGCTCAGCCGTGGCGTCGTCCCTGAGCCGCGCCAGGATCGCGTCCGGCCCGCCCTCGCCCGCCCAGCTCGGCAGCATCGCGACGAGCGTGGTGCAGCCGGGGGTGTACGGATAGGTGTCGAGGCTGATGTCGGCCCCGTCGGCGAGCGCCGCGTCCAGGAGGGCCAGCAGGTCGGGGGCCCGGCCCTTGTTCACGCCGAAGTTCATGGTGGCGTGCGCCAGGTGCAGGGCGCAGCCCGCGTTGCGGGTCAGCTCCACCATCTCGGCGTACGCCTCGAGGGCCCCGGCGCCGTACGAGCGGTGGTGGGGGCAGTAGTAGCCGTCGTACGAGGCGACCACCCGGCACAGTTCGGTCAGCTCGGCGTCGTCGGCGTACATGCCGGGCGTGTAGGTGAGCCCGGAGGACATGCCGACCGCGCCCTGCTCCAGGCCCTCGGCGACCAACTGCCGCATGCGGTCGAGCTGCCGGGGCGTGGCGGGCCGGTCGTCCCAGCCGACGGCGTGCATCCGGACCGTGCCCTGGGGGACGAGGTACGCCGCGTTGACCGCGATGCCCCGGTCCAGCCGGTCGAGGTACTCGCCCACCGACCGCCAGTCGAAGTCGACGGTCGTGTCCCCGGGCGCGCCGCCGTTCCACCCGGTGATCGCGGTGCGGACGGCGGCCAGCGTGCGGTCGTCCACGGGCGCGTACGACAGCCCGTCCTGCCCGAGCACCTCCAGCGTGACGCCCTGCGCGGCCTTCGCGCTGTGGTCGGGGTCGCGCAGGAGGGCGAGGTCGGAGTGGGCGTGCATGTCGATGAAGCCGGGACTGAGGGCGAGCCCGTCGGCGTCCAGGACCCGGGCGCCGGTGAGGCGCTGGTCCCGGGAGACGTCGGTGATGCGGCCCGCGGTGATGCCGACGTCGGCGCGGTAGGACGCGCCGCCCGAGCCGTCGATCACCCGGGCGCCGCGTATGACGAGATCCATGGAAGGCGGCCCTCTCAGAAGAACGTGCGGACGAACTCGACGACCGTGCCGTCGGCCTCCACCACCGGGATGAGCTGCCACTTGTCGAAGATCGTGCACGGGTGGGACATGCCGAGCCCCACCCAGTCCCCGACCTCCAGCCGCGCCCCGGCGTCGGTGCTCAGCCAGCCGTGCTGGTCGGAGAGACCGGTGACGGTGACGCCGGTCGCGGGCCGGACGACGCCGTCCCGCGCGGACCGTACGACCTGGGCCTCGGGCAGGTGCAGGTCGTACGCCGCGTCCCGCTTGCCCGCGTTGACGAAGGCCTGCGCGGACGTCGGCCGGGACACGACCTGTGCCCACAGCCGGAAGGCGGGCTGCAACCGCCCCTCGTCCGGCACCCGGTTGAAGGGGGTCAGCTCCTTGTAGTGTCCGTCGTCGTGCGAGACGTAGGCGCCCGAGCGCAGCAACTTCAGTACGGGGAGGGAGAGTTCGGGGATCTCCGCGAACACGTCGGCGACCGCGTCGAACCAGGCGCTGCCGCCCGCGCTGACGACGATCCCGTCGAGGCCCTCGCCGAACCGCCCGGCCCGGTCGAACTCCACGGCCAGCGTGACCAGTTCGCGCAGCCAGGAGCGCACCCGCTCGCCGTCCGCCTTCGGCACCTCGCCCTCGTACCCGGCGACGCCGACCAGCCGCAGCGTGCCGGTCGCGGCCACCGCGTCGGCGACCCGCGCACAGTCCGCCGGGGTGCGCGCTCCGGTACGGGCGCCCTCGCCCGCGCCCAGCTCCACCACCACGTCCACCGGCCGGGAGCCGCCGGCCGCGCGCAGCGCCTCGTCCATCAGCTCGACGCCGCGCACGGAGTCGACGTAACAGATGAAGGCGAAGGCGGGGTCGGCCTCCAGTTCGGCGGAGACCCAGCACAGGGCGGCGGCGTCGACGAGTTCGTTGGCCAGGAAGATCCGCCGGATGCCGTAGGCGCGGTAGACCCTGGCCTGGTGGGGGACGGCGGCGGTGATGCCCCAGGCGCCGCGCTCCAACTGCCGCTGGAAGAGCTGCGGCGACATGGAGGTCTTGCCGTGCGGGGCGAAGGCGAGACCGTGGCGCTCGGCGTACGTCTCCAGGAGCGCGAGGTTGTGGGCCAGCGACTCGGCGGAGAGGGCGAGCAGGGGAGTGGTGAAGCCGCCGTCGAAGACGTTGCGGCGCTGGGCGGCCAGCTCGCCGACGGTCAGCCCGGCGGCCTCGGCGTCCGGCGGAAGGGCCTTGAAGCGGTGGCTGACGGGCTCGTTCGCGAGCTCCCGTACCTCCGGCGTCATCTGATCGGCCTCGGCTCCCATGGGGCTCCTCCCTCCGGACGTTGCATGTTGTGCAACGCCCATTGCGTATATCGCTCACCGATGTCTAACATCCGAGCCGTGTCCGCACAACAGTCAGGTTCAGGTTCCAGGATCGCCGTCGGCGACGTCAGCGCTCGGGCCGACGGCACCGCCGGCGATCGGGTCTGCGACGTCGTCTGCCTCGGCGAGTCCATGGTCACCTTCCTCCCCTCCCGCCCCGGCCGGCTTGCCGACGTGCCGTCCTTCGGACGCACCATCGGCGGCGCCGAGTCCAATGTGGCCTGCGCGCTCGCCCTCGCCGGCCACGGCGCGAAGTGGGTCAGCAGGGTCGGCGCGGACGGTTTCGGCACGCATCTGATCGAGGCGATCGGGGCGTACGGGGTGGACGTGACGGATGTGGTGCGGGACCCGGAGCGCCCGACGGGCGTCTACTTCCGCACCGCCGACGACCGGGACGACGCCACCCACGAGGTCGCCTACTACCGGGCCGGTTCCGCCGCCTCCGCGATGTCGCCGGACACGGTGGCGCGCTCCGCCCTCTTCGGGGGACGGGTGCTGCACCTGTCGGGCATCACGGCCGCGCTGTCGGCGGACTGCCTGGCGCTGATGCGCGAACTGTGCGCGGCGGGGGAGGGGCGTCCGCTGCTGTCCTTCGACGTCAACCACCGCCCGGGGCTGTGGAGTTCACCGGCCGACGGCGGGCCCGTGCTGCTGGAGCTGGCACGCGGGGCGGACATCGTCTTCGTCGGCGAGGACGAGGCGGCCGCCGCCTGGGGAGTACGGGGCGGACCGCGCGCCGTGCGCGAGGCCCTGCCCGAACCGGACCTGCTGGTCGTCAAGCGGGGCGCGGCGGGGGCGACCGTCTTCGCCGGGGGCGAGGCGCACTCCGTACCGGCTCCGACGGTCGAGGTGGTCGCGCCCGTCGGGGCGGGGGACGCCTTCGCCGCCGGGTTCCTGTCCGCGACGCTGCGCGGGCTCGACGTACCGCTGCGGCTGCGGCACGGGCACCTCACGGCGGCCGCCGCGCTGACCGTGCCGGGCGACGTGGCCGAGGTGCCCGCGCGGGAGCTGGCCGACACGCTGGCCGCACTGGACGCCGACGCCTGGGAGAGACTTCGTCTCGGCCCCGGGTGGACCGGGGCGGGGGCGCACGTGGAGGTACGTACCGCATGAGTCAGACAGTCGACCGGGCGCTGAGCATTCTGCCGCTGCTCGCGCAGGGGCCCGCCGACCTCGGGCAGGTCGCCGAACGGCTCGGCGTGCACAAGTCCACCGCCCTGCGGCTGCTGCGCACCCTGCACGAGCACGGCCTCGTCCACCGGCAGCAGGACCAGCGCTACCGGCTCGGGGCGCGGCTGTTCGCGCTCGCGCAGGAGGCGGTCGAGAACCTGGACGTCCGGGACATCGCGCATCCGTACCTCAAGGAGCTCAACGACGAGTGCGGGCACACCGTCCACCTCGCGGTGCGCGAGGAGGGCGAGGTGCTCTACATCGACAAGGTCGAGAGCCGCTATCCGGTACGGATGTACTCGCGGATCGGGAAGCCGGTGGCGATCACGGTCGCCGCGGTGGCGAAGCTGCTGCTCGCCGACCTCCCCGAGGGGGAGCGGCGGGAGATCGCCGAGAAGCTGGAGTACCCGCAGTACACGGCCCGCTCGACCCCCAACGCCTTCGCCTTCCTCCGCGAGCTGGCGCTCGTACGGGAACAGGGCTGGGCCACCGACCTCGGGGGACACGAGGAATCCATCAACTGCGTCGGCGCACCGATCAGGGGCGCGGACGGCAAGGTCGTCGCGGCGATGTCGGTGTCCGCACCGAACGTCGTCGTCACGCGGGAGGAGCTGCTCACGCTGCTGCCGCTGGTGCGCCGGACGGCGGAGGCGATCAGTCGCGAGTACTCCGGTACGGGCGACGCCCCACGACCCGCGTAGGGCGCATCGCGCCCCCGCACACCACCCCACCTTCGTCACTTCGTCTGGTTAGGAAGCAATCCCATGGCTGACAAGCTCGAAAAGACCGCGATCACCCCGTCGACGCACACGGCTCCGCCCGCGAGGTTCTCGCACGGGGTGCGCAAGGGGAACCTGCTCCAGGTGGCGGGTCAGGTCGGCTTCCTCCCGGCGGTGGAGGGCCAGGCGCCGACGCCGGCCGGGCCGACGCTGCGGGAGCAGACCCTCCAGACGTTCGCCAACGTCAAGGCGATCCTGGAGGAGGGAGGGGCGTCCTGGGAGGACGTGATCATGATGCGGGTCTACCTCACGGACGTGGACCACTTCGCGGAGATGAACGCGATCTACAACGAGTACTTCGCCGATCTGAAGGAGGCGCCGTCGGCCCGGACGACGGTCTATGTCGGCCTGCCGGCCGGCCTCCTCATCGAGATCGACGCGCTCGCGGTCCTGGGCTGAGCCCTCCCCGAACACGCCACGGGGAATGTGCGGTCCCGCCTCTCCTCTCCTCTCCTCTCCTCCCCTCCCGCCGTGCCGGCGTGGCGGCTGCGCCCGTGACGGGGTGTACGTCCTGTGCGGGCGCGCCGTGAGGGGGTGCACGTCCCGTGCGGGTGTGTCGTGGCTGGTCGCGCAGTTCCCCGCGCCCCTGATGGCGTGCCCTTCGGGCAGCCGTCCCCTGCCGCTCCCACCCCCTTGAGCACCTCCACCCCCTTGAGCGCCCCCGCCCCTTAGGCGCCCCCGTCCCCTTGGGCGACGGGGCCGCCCCAAGGGGGCGAGGGGGGTACCCCCTGCTCGAGCGAAGCCGAGAGCTTGGGGGAGGGCGGGCAAGGGGGCGGCCCCTCCCGCTCCCGGCCCACCCGGGTGGCCCCCCACGCGAGCGCCTGTGCCGGGCTCACGACCTCGCCGAGGCCGTGAGCCCAGCCCCGGCACCGGCCCACGCCGCCCCGTTCTGCCCAGGCAGAAGAGGCCCCTGCCCCGCCCCTTTCCCTAAAGCGCTCGCCGCGCGGCTGCCTCCGGTTCCCGTGCGGATGCGTCGTGGTTGCTCGCGCAGTTCCCCGCGCCCCTGACGGGGCGTGCCCGCGCGGCGCAGCCGCACAGTGACACAGCCCCGCGCAGTGACACAGCTTCGGGCCCCCCGTGGGGCACGGAAATCCCCCCGCACCTGCAAGAAGCCCCCTCTCCGTACGGAGTTGACCGCACATGCAGCTCGCCGCCACACCCCCCGCCGAAACGCCCCCGCGCACCGGCGGCCTCCTCGCCCTCATCGACGGCACCCCCGGCCTCCTCACCGTCGCCGTGCTGGGTATCGCCCTCCTGCTCTTCCTGATCATCAAGGTCAGACTCCAGCCCTTCGTGGCCCTCCTCGCGGTCTCCGTCGCGGTCGGCCTCTCCGCCGGCCTCTCGGTCACCGAACTCTTCGGCACCGTCCAGAAGTCCAGCGCGGTCTCCGTCATCGAGTCCGGCATGGGCGGCATCCTCGGCCACGTCGCGATCATCATCGGCCTGGGCACCATGCTGGGCGCGATCCTCGAGGTCTCCGGCGGAGCGGAAGTCCTCTCGCAGCGCCTGCTCAGCCTCTTCGGCGAGAAGCGCGCCCCCCTCGCCATGGGCCTCACCGGCCTCATCTTCGGCATCCCGGTCTTCTTCGACGTCGGCATCTTCGTCCTCGCCCCGATCGTGTACGCGGCCGCCAAGCGCAGCGGCAAGTCCGTCCTCCTGTACGCGATGCCGCTCCTGGCCGGGCTCTCCATGACCCACGCCTTCCTGCCCCCGCACCCCGGGCCGGTCGCCGCGGCCGGACTGTTCAAGGTCTCGCTCGGCTGGGTCATCCTGATGGGCCTGGTCGTCGGCATCCCCGCCGTCATCGCCGCCTGGGCCTACTCCGCCTGGATCGGCAGGCGCATCTTCGTCCCCGTACCGCAGGACATGGTGGAGGCGGCCGAGGAGGCCAAGGCCGCCGTCGTCGCCGAGCAGCAGGCCGCCGGGGTGGAACCCCGCGAGGACCCCGTCCCGCTCGGCACCGTCCTCGCCATCATCGGCACCCCGCTCGTCCTCATCCTCGGCGCGACCTTCTCCTCCATCGCGCTGGACCCCTCCACCCCGCGCTCGGTCATCGAGTTCTTCGGCAACCCCTTCGTCGCCCTGACCATCGCCCTCCTCCTGGCGTACTACCTCCTCGGCATCCGCCGCGGCTGGTCCCGCAAGTCCCTGGAGAAGGTGTCGACCTCGTCCCTGAAGCCGGTCGGCAACATCCTGCTCGTCGTCGGCGCGGGCGGCATCTTCGGCGCGGTCCTCAAGGGCAGCGGCATCGCGGCCGCCCTCGCCGAGACCTTCGACAACGTCGGACTGCCGGTCATCGTGCTCGCCTGGCTGATCTCCGTCGTGCTGCGCGTGGCCCAGGGCTCGGCGACGGTCGCCATCGTCACCACGGCCGGCATCGTGGTCCCGATGGTCCAGGGCCAGGACGTCTCGCAGGCCCACCTCGCCCTCGTCATCATGGCGATCTCCGCCGGCTCGATCTTCGCCTCGCACGTCAACGACGGCGGTTTCTGGATGGTCGCCAAGTACTTCGGCATCTCCGAACGCGACACCCTGAAGTCCTGGACCGTCCTGGAGACCGTCCTCTCCGTCGCGGGCTTCGCCGTCGCCGCCCTCCTCAGCCTGGTCGTTCCATAACCGGGCCGGCGGGCGCGCACCGACTCGAACAACACGCCGTGAGCAGCACGTCCGGCTGCGATACGGAGACGATCCCGCCCCGCCCCTTGCGTCCGCCCGCCCCCGCCCCCCACGGTGATCCGGATCACCGTGGGGGGACAACGGGAGGCAGGAAAGCCCATGTCGGACAGTGTTTCAAGCAGCAAGGGCAGCAAGGGCAGTGAAGGCGGCAAGGGCCGGGCGGGTGACGGGGGAGCCGTCCCCGAACTCGGCCGGCCCGCCCTGCGCAAGGCCAGTTGGAAGTACGTCGGGCCGGGGATCGTCGTCGCCGCGACCGGGGTCGGCGCCGGGGACCTCGTCGCCACCCTCATCGCGGGCAGCCAGTTCGGGTACACCCTGCTGTGGGCCGCGGTCATCGGCTGCGTCGTGAAGATCTCCCTCGCCGAGGCCACCGGCCGCTGGCACCTGGCCACCGGCAAGACCCTCTTCGAGGGGTGGCGCAGCCTGGGGCAGTGGACCACGGTCTACTTCGGCGTGTACGTCGTCGTGTGGGGCTTCGTGTACGGCGCCACCGCGATGTCCTCGTCCGCGCTCCCGCTCGCCGCGCTCATGCCGAACGGGCCGGACATGAAGTTCTGGGCGGTCCTGTGCGGCCTGCTCGGCCTCGCCTTCGTGTGGTTCAACCGGTACGCGGTCTTCGAGAAGTTCATGACCGTGGTGATCGGGCTGAAGTTCCTGGTGGTCGTGTACGTCGCGATCCGCGTCGCGCCCGACCTCGGCAACGCCGTCAAGGGGCTCGTGCCCACGCTCCCGGACGGCTCGCTCTTCTACACCCTCGGCCTGATCGGCGGCGTCGGCGGCACCATCACCATGGCCGCCTACGGGTACTGGGTGAACTCCAAGGGCTGGACCGACACCAGTTGGATGAAGGTGATGCGCCTCGACAACCGCGTCGCCTACCTCACCACCGGCGTCTTCGTCGTCGCCATGCTCATCATCGGCGCCGAGCTCCTGCACTCCTCCGGTGTCGCGCTCGGCAAGGGCGACAAGGGCCTCATCGACCTGGGCGGGGTGCTGGAGGACAAGTTCGGCCCGGTCACCGCGAAGCTCTTCCTGATCGGCTTCTTCGCCACGTCCTTCGGCGCGCTGATCGGGGTCTGGCACGGCGTGAGCCTGATGTTCGCGGACTTCGTGGAGCGCTTCCAGCGGGAGCGCAGGACCGGGCAGCCGGTCGTCGGCATGGTCGAGGAGGTCGCGGCCGGCAAGCGCGAGAAGTCGCTGCCGTTCCGGGCGTACCTGCTGTGGCTGACCTTCCCGCCGATCGGTCTGCTCTTCCTGGACCAGCCGTTCGGGCTCGTGGTCGTCTACGGGGTGCTCGGCGCGTTCTTCATGCCGTTCCTCGCCCTGACCCTGGTCTGGCTGCTCAACTCCGGCCGTACGCCCGCCGAGTGGCGCAACGGCTGGCTCAGCAACGTGATGCTGGCGCTGGGCGGGCTGCTGTTCGTGGTGCTGTGCGTGAAGCAGGTCGTCGACCTGTTCACGAAGTAGGCGTACGGGGGAGGGGGGGGGGGGGGGGGGGGGCCCGGGGGGCCCCCCCCCCCCCCCCCGGGGCGGGGGGGGGTGTGGGGGGTGTTGGGGTTCACCCGGGTGGCCCCCTGTGACCCTTTGTGGGGGGGGGGGGGGGGGGCCCGGCCCCCCCCCCCGCGGCCCCCCCTCCCCCGTACCGGAGCGCTCGTCTACGGCAGCGACCGCACGTGTGCGCCCACCGCCTTCGACCAGGCGTTGCCGCCCTTGGCGTCCCAGTTGGTCGACCAGGCCATCGCGCCGCGCAGCCCCGGGTAGGTCCTGGCGGGCTTGAAGGTGCCGCAGCCGGTGCCCCGGGTCAGGCAGTCCAGCGCCTTGTTCACGACCTCCGGTTCGACGTAACCGGCCTTCTTGTTGCTGCTGTTGGTGGGCAGTCCGAGACCCACCTGCGAGGGGTCGAGGCCGTTCTCGAGCTGGATGCAGGCGAGCGCGGTGAGGAAGTCGACCGTGCCCTGCTGGTAGACCTTGCCGTCGCAGCCCTTCATCGAGCCCGAGTTGTAGAACTGGGTGTTGACGACGGTCAGGAAGTCCTTGATGTTCAGCGCGGTCCTGAAGTAGTCGCTGTCCGTGGACTGCATGTCCTTGGTCTGCGGGGCCATCGTGACGACCAGCTTCGGGCCGACGCGGCCGTGCAGGTCCTTCAGGGCGCGCGTCATGTACTCGGCGCTGACGCCGCCGTTCTCCAGGTCGATGTCGACGCCGTCGAAGCCGTACTCGGTCATCAGCTCGTGCACCGAGTCCGCGAAGCGCTTCGCCGTCCCGGCGTCGTCGACCTCCACCTTGCCGTGCTCCCCGCCGACCGAGATGATCACGGACTTCCCGGCCCGCTGCTTGGCCTTGATGTCGGCCTTGAATTCCTCGACCCGGTAGCCGCCCAGGCCCCCGGTGTCCAGCTTGAAGCCGACCTCGCCGCGTTCGCCCGCCAGGTCGGCGAAGGAGACGGCGATGATGTCGTACGCGTCGGAGACGTCGCGCAGTCTCTCGATCGCGGCGCCGTTGCGGAAGTTCTGCCAGTAGCCGGTGAGGGCGTGCCGGGGGACCTGCGGGGCGCCCAGCGCCTTGGGCGTGGGGGTCGGCGTCGGGGTGGGCTTCGAGGCCGCGGACGACTTCTCGGGCGCTGCCCGCACCCCGCCGTCCGCCGGTCCGTCGCTCGTGCAGGCTCCCAGCATCCCGGTGGCGAGGACGGCGGCGGCCGTGCCGAGGGTGAAGCGGCGGATGCGGGCTGCTCTGTGCACGTACTGTCTCCAGTCGGTCATATGCGGGTCAAGCCAGACAAAATTGGTTCAGTCCATTTCGGATGTCAAGTGGATCACTGCGCCCATTGTGGGCGGCTTCTGGCCGCAGCGTCGAAGAATGGCCCGAAACCGTGTTCCCCCAGCCGTAAGCGGAATGCATGATCACCTGCGGTAGCACCGCAGTGACATGGGGTCGCGGTGACCCCGCCAGGGGAAACGGAGTGCGAATACTCGTCGAACAAGATCAATTCACGGTGGAAAACGGTGAGTTGAGTGCCGTACGGGATCTCTGGAAGCTGTTCTCTCCCCCGTATGACGTGGCTAAAGTGCAGATGCACCACGTGTGGTGACGAGTGCTTGCACCATGCGTGAGCGGCGAGCGCGGAAGCGGAACCGGGAACAGCGGCCGGAACGGCGAGAAGAACAGGGACACGAGCAGCGGCAAGAGCAGTGGCGAGAGCAGCGACAGGATCAGCCACAGGAACAGCGACAGCGGGAGCGGCGCGAACGCGAGCGCGCACAGGAGCGCGAGCACGGGCGCGGACGCGAACGGTCGGGCAACGGGGAGCGGGGACATCGACGTGCCGACAGCGATAGCCGTGACCAGCGCCGACCTGGTGCTGCCGCCGACCGACCGGCAGACCCCGACCGCCGCCGTCCTCCAGCCGCCCGCCCACCAGTCCCTGGACGCGGCGCTCGCCGAGACGAACGTCCTGCTGGAGCGGCACGGCTTCCTCGTCGCCCTGTACCCCTCCTCCCTGCCCGCGGCCCACGAGCACCGGCTGCACATGGTCCGCTCGGTCCTGGAGACGGACCGCATCGCCCTGCTCAAGCTGGACCTCCCGCCGCTGGGCATCGCGGTCCTCACCCGGCAGCTCCGCCAGCTCTCGGTCTGCGACTTCAGCGCGGGCGTCATCGCCTCCGCGGCCCGCCTGCTCTCGCACTACGTCTACGCCGGCGCGCTCCTGAACTCCGTCACCAAGCTGGACCGCATCCCGGTCAGCCTGAAGTCGCACGCCAAGTCGTGGATGCCGGGCAGCCAGTTCGCCGTACTGTCCAACCCGGAGCCGCAACTGATCAAGCTGGGCGGCGAGGAGAAGCTGACCGGGCCGGAGTTCGCCACCCAGTTGGCCGTCGCGGCGGGCCAGTTGTCGTCGTCCTGGGTCACGGAGACGCTGGCCCCCGCCTGGCAGGTGCAGGGCACCCAGGAGGTCGGGCTGCCGACGGCGTCGCCGGGCTGGTGGGGGACGCCGAAGGTGGTCGAGTTCGCGGCCTTCCTGCCCGACGTCTCCGTCCTCTACCAGCTCGTCTCCTCGGTGCGCATCGAGCAGTGCCACTGGTGCGGGACACAGCTGATAGGCGACCGCTGCGGGTTCTGTTCGGCGCCGGTGGCGACGGCGGCGGAGCCGCATGCGGTGCTGAGCCGCGGTGCGACGTAATGCTCCGCGCCGTGCCCCGGGTGCCGACCCGGGTGACGTCCCGGGCGACGCCTCGCGCGCGGCCCTGCGCAAGGCATTGCGCGAGGCGCTGCGCCGCGTCGCGCGCGACGCCCCGCCCTCCGACGCTCTCTGATCGCCTGCACCACTCGCACGGTTCCGGTTCCGACGTATTCCGATCGAGGTAGCACGCACCATGAACTCACGGCAGCGCCGCGGCATCATCCTGCTGATCCTCTCCGTCCTGTGCGCGGTCGGCGCGTTCGTCGGAGTGCTGTCGGTGATCCGCGACGTGAACTCGAAGGTCGGCCCGGAGGTCACCGCGTACCGCCTGAAGGCGGACGTCGCGCCGTACCGGACGCTGACGGCGGCGCAGTTCGAGCGCGTGGAGATGCCCAAGCGGTGGCTCTCGGACAACGCCGTCACCGACATCTCCGAGATCCGCGGGAAGATCGCCGTCACCCAGCTGCGGAAGGGCTCCCTGCTCCAGACGGACATGCTGGTGAAGCGCCCCGAACTCCAGCCCGGGGAGCAGGAGATCGCCATCATGATCGACGCCGAGACGGGCGTCGCGGGCAAGATCACGCCGGGTTCGAAGGTCAACGTCTACGCGACCTTCGAGTCCGACAAGAAGCTGGCCCCCAAGAGCAAGCAGGAGGAGTCCTGGGTCATCGTCTCCGGCGCCCGCGTGATCGACGTCGGCAGGATCACCCCGCTGGAGCCCGACGCCAAGGACCGCAACCGCAAGATGAAGGACGCCGTCCCGATCACCTTCGCGCTCAGCACCCGCGACGCCCAGCGCATCGCGTACGCCGAGTCCTTCGCGGTGCATGTGCGCCTGGCCCGCATCCCCGACGGCAGCGACCCGAACATCACCCCGCGCGACCGCATCTACGACCTGCCCGGGGACCGGACGTGACGTCCGCCCCCACGGCGCACGGCGCCCCGGCCCCGGCCGCATCCCCAGCCCCCGCCCCAGCAGTGACGTGTGGACCAAGAGTGAGGACGGCCGCATGACGACGCGTATCCTCCCGGCCGTGGGCGACCCCGACGCCGCCCGCGCCATCATCACCCTGCTCAGCCAGCTCCCGGACGCGGAACCCGCCTCGCCCGCGCCCGACACGACGTCACTGCTCGACACGCTCGCCCGCCTCGCGCAGGAGTCGCTGGACGAGCTGCCCGAGGTGGTCCTCGTCCACGAGCGGATCGGCCCCGTGCCGGCCCTGGAGGTCATCCGGGAGGTCGCCCTCCGCTTCCCGGCGGTCGGCGTCGTCCTGATCTCCGCCGACACCAGCCCCCAGCTCTTCACCGCCGCGATGGACTCCGGTGCGCGCGGCATGATCGGACTGCCGCTCAGTTACGAGGAGCTGGCGGGCCGCGTGCAGAACGCGGCGTCCTGGTCGGTCGGCGTACGCCGCCACCTGGGCGCCGGGGCGGACGTGTTCAGCGGGCCCGGCGGAACGGTGGTCACGGTGACCGGCGCGAAGGGGGGCATGGGCACCACCCTCATCTCCGTCCAGCTCGCCCTCGCGGCCAGGGCCTCCGGCCGTACGGTCGCGCTCGTCGACATGGACCTCCAGTCCGGGGACCTGGCCTCGTACCTGGACGTGCAGTTCCGCCGCTCGATCGCCGACCTGGCCGGCATCGCGGACATCACCCCGCGGGTCCTTCAGGACGCCCTCTACACCCACGCGACCGGACTCGGCCTCCTCCTGGCCCCGGTGGACGGGGAGCGCGGCGAGGAGGTCACCGACCGGGTCGCCCGCCAGGTCGTCAGCGCCCTGCGCAACCGCTACGAGATCGTGGTCGTCGACTGCGGCACGCAGATGAACAGCGCGAACGCGGCGGCGATCGAGATGGCCGACCGGGCGGTACTGGTCGTCACCCCGGACGTCATCGCGGTACGGGCCGCCAAGCGCATGGTCCGCCTGTGGGACCGGCTCCAGATCCGCAAGGCGGAGGAGACCACCACGGTCGTCAACCGCCTCACCCGCAACACCGAGATCCAGCCGCCCCTGGTCGAGAAGATCACCGGCACGAAGGTCGCGCGCAGCTCGGTCCCCTCGAACTACAAGGAACTCCAGTCCGCCGCCGACGCGGGCCGCCTCCAGGACCTGGAGGCCCGCAGCACGGTCAAGCAGGCGATCTGGGCCCTGGCGGGGGAGCTGGGCCTGGTCAAGACGCAGGAGCCCGCCGGCGGCCGGGGCGGCCGGGGCTCGGGCCGGGGCCGCCGGGGCGACAAGGGCGCGATCACCGCCGAACTGGCCGGGATGTTCCCGCTGATCCTCCTGGTGATGGTCCTGATGTGGCAGGCGGCGGTCTGGGGCTACACCTTCTCCCTGGCGGGCAACGCGGCGGACGAGGGGGCGCGGCAGGGCACGGCGGCGTACGGGGCCGGGGGGAGCGGAGTGCCGGAGTGCCAGGCCGCCGCCCAGGCCCGCCTCCCCGGGGCGTGGGAACTGGAGGGTCCTCCGGACTGCCGGGTCGAGGGCAACCTCTACAAGGCCACCATCACGCTGAAGGTCCCGGCGCTCTTCCCCGGTGCGGACGGCTTCGGGTGGACCTCCGAGGGCGAGGCCGGCGCTGCCCTGGAAGGAGCGGACGAATGATTCCCTCCCGGATGCGACGGAGGCGCGGGTGCCCGGTGGCTGCCCACTTCCCGCGCGGGTGCGTCGTGGCTGCTCGCGCAGTTCCCCGCGCCCCTGACGGGACACGGGCCCGCCGTGCCCCCGGCGGGGACCGGGGCGTCGCCACCCTGGAATTCACCGGGTTCCTGCCCATCCTGCTCATCGTCGTGCTCGCCGCCATCCAGCTCGGCATCGCGGGTTACGCGGCCCTCCAGGCGGGGTCCGGGGCGCGGGCCGGGGCCCGTATCGAATCCCAGGAGGCGTACCGGGGGCAGTGCGGTGCCGCAGGGGCCGCAGCCATGAGCGGCTGGCTCGTCGCGCGCGGAGCCGACGTCGACTGCTCCGGGGGCGACATCGTGACGGCCGTCGCCACCGTCCCCGTCCCCTCGATCATCCCCGGCTTCACCTTCGGCACGATCACCCGCGAAGTCTCGATGCCCGCCGACGACACCACCCCGTAAGACCCCGTCAGCACGCACCAAGGAGCCCACCCATGAGCCTGCGGCAACGCATCGCCGCCCCCGAGGAGCACGGCGGGGGGCGGGAGGACGGCCACCTGGTCGCCACCTACCGGGCGAAACTGCTCGAAGAGATCGACCTCGCCGAGATGTCCTCCCTGGCCGCCGCCGAGCGAAGGGCCCGCCTGGAGCGCGTCCTCGGCCACATCATCAGCCGCGAAGGCCCGGTCCTCTCCACCTCCGAGCGCTCCCAGCTCATCCGCCGCGTCGTCGACGAAGCCCTCGGCCTCGGCGTACTCGAACCGCTCCTCGAAGACGCCTCCATCACCGAGATCATGGTGAACGGCCCCGACTCGATCTTCGTCGAGCGCGCCGGACGCGTCGAGCAGCTCCCCATGCGCTTCGCCTCGCACGAGCAACTGATGCAGACCATCGAGCGCATCGTCTCCACGGTCAACCGCCGCGTCGACGAGTCCAACCCCATGGTGGACGCCCGCCTCCCCTCCGGCGAGCGCGTCAACGTGATCATCCCGCCGCTCTCCCTGACCGGCGCGACCCTCACCATCCGCCGCTTCCCGAAGGCGTACCGGCTGGACGAGCTGATCAACCTGGGCACGCTCGACCACAACATGCTGATGCTGCTCTCCGCCTTCGTCCGCGCCCGCTTCAACCTCATCGTGTCCGGCGGCACGGGCTCCGGAAAGACCACCCTCCTCAACGCCCTCTCCGGCCTCATCCCCGACCACGAACGCATCATCACCGTCGAGGACGCCGCCGAACTCCAGCTCCAGCAGGCCCATGTGATCCGCCTGGAGACCCGGCCCCCGAACGTCGAGGGCAAGGGCCAGATCACCATCCGCGACCTCGTCCGCAACTCCCTGCGCATGCGCCCCGACCGCATCATCGTCGGCGAGGTCCGCGGCGGCGAGACCCTCGACATGCTCCAGGCCATGTCCACCGGTCACGACGGCTCCCTCGCGACCGTCCACGCCAACAGCGCCGAGGACGCCCTGATGCGCCTCCAGACCCTGGGCTCGATGTCCGAGGTCGAGATCCCCTTCGAGGCGCTGAAGGACCAGATCAACTCCGCCGTCGACGTCATCGTCCAGCTCAGCCGCATGGCCGACGGCTCCCGCAAGATCACCGAGATCGTCATCCTGGTCTCGCACGGCCGCGAGAAGTTCCAGGTCGTCCCGGTGTCCCGCTTCCTCGCCCAGCCGATGAGCCCGGACCGCCTGGTCCACGGCCACTTCGAGCACCTCCCCCTCCCGCGCCGCATCGCCGAACGCCTCTACCTCGCGAACGAACCCCTCCCGCCCGCCTTCGGCGTCAGCGAAGACCCCCTGAACGGCTCCCTCTACGTACGACAAGCCATCGAGGCCCGGCCATGACACCCCACCCCGCCACCCACCCCCTCGCGGCGGCCGCCCTACCGCCCACGCTCACCCAGTACGCGCTCCTCGCCCTGGGCGCGACCCTGCTGACCTGCCTGCTCGCGGTCCTCGGCGTGCACCTGTACGCCTCCGGCAAGGCCCAGCGCAGCGCCCTGGAGAACCGCCTCGCCCTCACCACCGGCCGCGAGAGCGGCCGCCGCCGCCACTTCCGGGGCATCGACCGCCGCCTGCGCCGCACCGCGCTCGGCAAGAAACTCCATCTGCGCATCGCCTCCACCGGACTGGACGTCACTCCGGGCGAGTTCTTCGTGTACGTGCTCGGGGGCGTCGTCGCGCTCTGGCTGATCGCCATCTCGGTGCTGGCCCCCTTCTTCGGCCCGATCGCGGGCCTGGTCGCCGTGTGGGCGGCGCACACCTTCCTCAACTGGCAGCGCCAGAAGCGCATCGAGGCCTTCATCAACCAGCTCCCGGACCTCTCCCGCATCCTCGCCAACGCCACCGCCGCCGGCCTGGCGCTCCGTACGGCACTGGGCATGGCGGCGGAGGAACTCGAAGCCCCGGCGGGCGAGGAACTGGCCACCGTCGCCTCCCAACTGGCGGTCGGCCGCACCATCGACGACGCCCTCGGCGAACTCTCCGAACGCCTCCCCTCCCGCGAGCTCGTCGTCCTCGTCACCACCCTCGTCCTCTCCAACAAGGCGGGCGGCACCGTCGTCGGCTCCCTGCGCAACCTCACCGAGACCCTGGAGGAGCGCAAGGAGACCCGGCGCGAGGTCCGCACGATGCTCTCCGAGGTCAACGCGACCGCCTACACGGTCCCGCTGCTCGGCCTCGGCGCCATGATCATGCTCAACTCCATGAACCCCGACTCCATGGCGAAGATGACCGGCCACCCCGTCGGCCAGATCGTCGTCGCCGTGGCCGTCGGCCTGTACGCACTCGGCTTCGTGGCGATGCGCCGACTCGGCAAGATCGAAGTCTGAGGCGGGGGACGGAGAACACCATGATCGGACTGCTCCTCGCCCTGGCGTTCGGCCTCGCGGTGGCCGGCGTCTTCGCGGGTGTACGGATGTACCGCGCGGAGGCCAAGGTCCCCGGTGACCTGGCCGTGGCCCTGGAGGTCGGCGCGTCCCGCGTCTCGGCCGCCGACTCCGCGATCGACCGCATCGGGATGCGCTTCGCCCCCGCGGTGCTGCGCACGATGGGCCCGGCGCTGGTCGACAAGAAGCGCCGCAAGATCGACAAGGCCGGAAACCCGGGCGGCCTCACGGTCGACCGGTACGCGGCCCGCCGCGCCGCCTACGGCATCTTCGGCGGCCTCACGGGCCTCCTCTGCCTGATCAACGGCTTCACACTCTTCGCCGTCTTCTGCCTGGCGTACGGCTGGTTCGCGGCCGACGCGCTGATCTGGCAGGCGACGCGCGCCCGCAAGGAGGTCATCGAGCGCACGCTGCCGGACTTCCTCGACGTGCTCGCGGTGGTGGTCAGCGCGGGCCTGGGCTTCCGCCAGGCACTCGACCGGGTCGCCGAGAAGTACGAGGGCCCCTGGGCGGACGAACTGCGCATCACACTGCGCCAGATGGACATGGGGGTGAGCCGCCGCACCGCGTTCGAGGAGCTGCGCCGCCGCAACGAATCGGAGCAGGTCTCGCAGTTCGTGACGGCCCTCCAGCAGGGCGAGGAACTGGGCGCGCCCATCGCCGACACGCTGATCCAGATCGCCAACGACATGCGCCGCACGGACGCCCAGAACTCGCGGCGGCGCGCCGCCAAGGCGATCCCGAAGACGACGGTCGTCACCCTCACCTTCATGGTCCCGGCGACCCTGATCCTCATCGTCGCGAACATGTTCCTGGGCTCCGGCGCCGACTTCTCCTCCATCTTCGGAGGCTGACCCCGATGCCTTCCCCTTCCCCCCACACCCCCTCGGACGAAGCCTCCGCCCCTTCGGACGGCGGGACCGCCGCCACCCCCGCCCCCTTGGGCGACGAGGCCGCCCCCCGGGGGCGAGGGGGACACCCCCTGCGCGAGCGAAGCCGAGAGCTTGGGGGAGGGCGGACAAGGGAGCGGCTCCTCCCGCTCCCGGCCCACCGGGACACCCCCCGCCCCGCCTGGCTCCGCCGCACGGCCAGCACCCTTCGCCCCACCCGGCCCGGCCGCACGCCGCTCGTCCCCCGCCCCACCCGGCTCCGCCGCACCCCCACCACCCTCACCGGCAGTCCCCCCACACCCCCCGCCGTCTCCGCGCTCGCCCCCGACGCCCCCGCCCCCAGCCTCCCGATCCAGATCAACGCCCTCCAAGCCCTGTGCCGCCAGGTCTTCGCCTTCCGCCTGGCGATGATCGCCATCGGCGCGCCCTTGGCCCTGAGCCGCGCCCAGACGACCACCGGCACCACCCTCGTCGGCGCAGCCGTGGTCGTCACCTTCGTCGGCTCCTACGCCATGCTCCGCGACTGGGAGACCTTCGCCCCCCTCCTCCTCAAGTACCGCTCCCTGATGGCCGTCGACCTCGTCTTCGGCTCCGTCCTCCTCCTCACCGCCTCCCCGGACTCCGCCCTCGGCTACGCCACCGTCTGCACCCCCCTCCTGGCCGGCCTCCTCTACGGCTGGCGCGGCGCGGGCATCTTCACCGCGATCCAGACACTCCTCCTCTCCCTCGCCTACGGAGCCTGGGCGACCCGCCTCACCGGCCCCACCGGCACCGTCCTGATCTGCGGTTTCTGCGTCGCCGCCGGCGCCGTCGGCGTGACCCTGCGCAACCTGATGTTCCGCTTCGGCGAAGCCACCCAGGCCCTCTCCGAGGTGAAGGCCCGCCTGGCGGTGTCCGACGCGGTCGGCGCCGAGCGGACCCGCCTCGCCCGCGAGATGCACGACTCGGTCGCCAAGACCCTGCACGGCGTGGCCCTGGCCGCCGACAGCCTGGCCCAGTCCGCCGACCGCATGGACCCGCTCACGGTCAAGCACCAGGCGGGAGTGGTCGCCCGCTCCGCCCGCAAGGCGGCGGCCGAGTCCCGTGAGATCCTCTCCGACCTCCGCCGCCACTCCAGCTACGACGGCGACACCGACGCCACCGTCGACATCGCCCCCGAACTCACCGCCCGCACCACCGACTTCACCCACCGCACAGCCGTCCCCACCACCCTCCACCCCACCCCCGGCGGTACCCCGCTCCCGCCCGTCCCGCACGCCGTGGCCCGCCAGCTCCTGACCATCGCCACCGAGGCCATGGAGAACGCCCACCGCCACGCCCAGCCCACCCGCATCACGGTCGAGGCGGGCACCGCCGACGGCCTCCTGCGCCTGAGCGTCCTGGACGACGGCACGGGCCTCCCCCCGGGTCTCTCCCTGGACGACCTGCGCCGGGCGGGCCACTTCGGCCTGGTCGGCATGGTGGAACGCGCGGCCTCCATCGGCGCCCGCATCCGCATCGGCCGGGGCCGCAGCGACAACGGCACCGAAGTACGCCTCGAACTCCCGCTCTCCGCCCTCGCCCCCCACCAGACCTGACCGGACCCGACCACCCCTGACTCCCGAGAGGAGGCCGCACCATGCCGGAAGCACACCGCGAGAACACCCACAGGCACAGCTCAGACCCCCGGTCCGCACCCTCGACCCACGTGTCGCAGCACACCTCGCCGCACACGGTCGTTCCCCGCTCGGAACAGACCCCGCACGGGGTCCCCGCCCCCCCTCCGGCGGCGGCGTTCCCGATCCCCGCTCCCCACCCGGACCCGCACCACTCCCCGCACCCGGACCCGTTCGGCCCGCCGCCCGTCCTGCGGGTGGTGGTGGTGGACGACAATCCGGTCGTACGGGCGGGACTCACCGCGCTGTTGGGCGCCCGCGCGGACGTGGACGTCGTCGGCGAGGCCGTGGACGGCCACGAGGCCCTCGCCCTGGCCGAACGCTCCCGCCCCGACGTGATCCTGCTGGACGTCCGGATGCCGGGCGTGGACGGCATCTCGGCACTCCCGCACCTGGTGAGGATCGCGCCGGTCCTGATGCTGACGTACAGCAGCGAGAGCGAGATCGTGCAGGAGGCGTTGCGCCTGGGCGCGGGCGGCTACGTGGTCCACGGCGAGTTCACCGCCGACCAACTGGTCACCGCGATCCACGACTTGTCCCAGGGCCGGGCCTACTTCACCACCTCCGCCCAGACGGCCCTCCTGGCCCAACTCCGCAACGGCACCCTCGGCGGGCCCATGCCGCCCCCGCTCCCCGAGGGCCTCGGCTCCGTCTACACCTCGGGCGTCCCGTACACGGGCCGCAGCGCGACAACCCCGCCACCCAGAACGCCCCGTCCGGAGCCAGACGTCCACAGTTCGCCCGGGTCCGTTCCCTCCTCTTCGCATCTGCAACCTTCCATGACACCCTCTTCGTTCGAGCAGTCATGGGCTAACGTCAACAGGCAGCAATTCGGACTGAGTTCGCGGGAGGTGGAGGTGATGAACCTGATCGCCGCAGGCATGAACAACCAGCAAATCGCCGCCACCTGCTTCATCAGCGAGAAGACGGTCAAGAACCACATCAACCGAATCTTCGCGAAGCTGCACAGCACGAGCCGCAGCGAAGCGATCGCGATGTGGATGGGTACGACGAGGAGCGGCGCCGGCGGCAACGGGGGAGGGGTGATCGGCCGTGCCTGAACCGACGACGGGGACGACGTCACGCCCCACCCGGGCCCACGCCGCCCTTTGGGCCCGGAGTTGGGCCCACGGGCCCTCTCCCGAACGGCGTCTCCGGGCATACGTTCCGGATGTCGCAAGCGGGCCCGGACAGAAGGCGCCGACCGGACCTGCGGGTGGCGTTTCTGACGAGACGTACGCATCCGGAGGGGCTTCCCATGGAAAAGGCATTGCTCGCGATCACGACGTGGCGGAACACGGTCGTCAGCAGGATGAAGGAGCGTTCCGACCGGGGTGCGAGTGTGGTGGAGTACGCGGGTCTGGTGGTGATCATCGCGTTGATTGTGGTGGCGGTGAATGGGTTGGGGTTGGACGACACGATCTCTACCGCGATTGGCGAGGCCGTGGCGGACATCACCGGCGGCTGACCGTACCTAGCATCAGCAGTGACCGAGGGCAGGCATTTCCCATCTACATCATGTCGGTGGGGATCCTGCTCTTTGTCGCGTTCGCGCTCTTCGTCTTCGCCCAGGCTGCCTCTGCTCGTAGTGGCGGCCAGTCTGCTGCGGACGCTGCGGCACTTGCGGCGGCGCAGGAGTCCCGGGACGAGTACACAGAGAACTTCTTCCGCGACATCGTCGACCCAGAGGCGTGGCCGTTGTGGCTATTGGGCGAGGGAGAGGTAGCAAGTGGTGCGGCCGGTGCGGCGGCTCTTGCCAATGAAAACGACTCGAACCTTACCGCCGGACCGACGCTGACGCGCGACAGCGGATTTCCCGCTCGCACAGTGACGATTCAGACCCGTTTCACGGGTGGAGACTCAGTTGTTCCCGGCATCGAAACTCAGACCGCCCAAGCGTCTGCCAGGGCAGTTATCAAACCCCGCTGCTTCATTGGTCCGGAGAGTGATCCAACTAAGTTGGTGTTCGTCCACTGCAAGGACGGCGAGATCTGGAAAATCGACCCGAAGGAAATTGTGAACCTTCCCGGTCTGCTGCCAGAGCCTAAAGACCTTTTCGATGTCCACCTGGTCCAGTAACGAGCGAACACCGAACGAAGGAAGAGCTGTTGATGAGCATGCGGCATGCCATGAAGGCCCGAAGGGCTCTGACCGCTGTGGCGATCACGACTGGTCTGGCGCTCGCGGTGGCTGGATGTGGCGGCGATTCGGGCAAGCAGCCGTCAAACCCGCCTGCTTCTTCTGCTCCTAAGCCTGGGAAGGAACCTGACCAGAAGCCGAAGGGGACAGAGGCCACCTCGCCGACTAATGATGCGGTGCTGGCCGAGATCAAGGGTGGCAAGTTCGATGCCACCATCAAGATCAATTCCGCAGTTAGGGACGCTGGCGGATTCCTTACGGTCAGCGGCAAGGTCTCTGGGGCCGGGCGGTTCTGGAACCCTAATACGTGGAGCGGCGACGAACGAGAGCTCAAGGCCAACGGGGCCTCCATGGCTGGGGCCTCGCTAGTTGACCGGGCGGGTAAGAAGAAGTATCTGGTGCTTCGTGACACCGATGGCCGTTGCCTGTGCACGCAGTTCACCGGCGGCTTCAAAGCAGGCGAGGAGAAGCCATTCTTTGCGCAGTTCCCTGCTCCACCAGCCGGCACGACAAAGGTCGACTTCCAGATCGCCGACATGCCCCCCGCCTCGATCGAAATCTCCGAGGGCCAGTAACCATGACTCTCCCCCTCCTGCGAAGTAGGCCCACCCTCCTCGCCTCAGCCACCATCGCCGCAGCCGCCCTCGTCGGCACCCTCGGCGTCACCACTGCCCACGCCGACCCCACCCCGAGCCCCGGCAAGCCTCCCGGCAGCACCACCCAGCTCCCCGCCCCCAAGGTCGACGCCAATTCCCCCGGCCTCAAGCTCGCCGACGGCGGCACCCTCGCCCCCGCCCGCGTCGTCGACATCAAGTCCGTCGTCGAAGACCTCGGCGGTGAGGAGCGCCGCGAGGACACCAACACCGACGTCACCTTCGCCCTCCAGGCCGAAGTCCTCTTCCCCAAGGACAGCCACAAGCTCCAGCCCGAAGCCGCGGCCCGTATCAAGGCCGTCGCGGCGGAAGCCCAGAAGAACGAGGCCACCAAGATCCGGGTCTTCGGCTTCACCGACAACCTCGGCACCTACGAACACGGCCTCGCGCTCTCCAAGAACCGCGCGGACATGGTCCACCGCGAGCTGATCAAGACCCTCGGCTCCAACGTCACCTACGAGGTGCGCGGCTACAGCGAGGACTACCCCATCGCGGACAACTCCGACGAAGAGGGCCGCAAGAAGAACCGCCGCGTCGAGATCACCTTCCCGCGCGGCGCGGCACCGGGTTCGGGTTCGGGTTCCAGCCCCAGCACGTGAGGCACCCGTACCGTCCGCTCCGGAGAGGAGAACGACCCGAGCGGACGGTACGGATACCCGCAAGGGCCCCCTCCGTATCCACATCGTGCGTCCACGATGACGACCCCGCCCCCGCTCGATGACCGACCGGTGACAGCCCCCGGCGACCCCGGGTCGGCGCGTTTCCCTGGGCGGTATGAACCATTTCCCCCACCCCCGCACAGCGGCCGCCCTCGCCCTCGCCGCCCTCAGCGTCCTCGGCCTCGCTGCCTGCGAAGGCGGGACCGGTGCGAAGACCGACCCCGCAAGCACCACCGCCGACGCAGCCGTCCCGCAGGCCGGCGGGCCCACCGGCCGCGGCAAACCACCGAAGCTCCTGTGGATGGGCGACTCCGTCGCCGAGGCCGAAGCCCCCGCGCTCGGTGCCGCCCTCCGGGCGAGCGGCGGCGAGTTCACCTCCGTGGCGGCCACCGCCAGCGGAAACGTCACCGGATCGGACGCCGCCGAGACCTGGAAATGGCTCCCCGAGAAGCTCGCGGCCGAGAAACCGCAGGTGCTCGGCTACCAGATCACCGCCTTCGACTGGGGCACCCCGGACGAACAGCGGAAGGGGTACGAACGCCTCGTGAAGGCCGTCCAGGACGTGCGCGGCAAATTGGTCATCGTCTCCACCCCGCCCATCAGGCACAACGAGATCCAGAAGCCGCACGCGGCGGAGCTGGCGAAGGCCAAGGACGTGGCCCAGGAGGTCGCCCGCCGTCACGCCGACACCGTCACCTTCGTGGACTCCTCGGAGCTGTGGGGAACCGACCCGGCTGCTGAGAAGGCGATGCGCAGCAAGGACGGCATCCACAACTGCCAGCAGGCCGCCGCGACGTTCGCCCAGTGGTTCGGCGGCCGGCTCGGGAAGCAGTACGGCTTTACGCTCGCCCCGGCCGAGAAGTGGGCCACGGGCAAGTGGACGGGGGACGCGTCGTACGGGATGGCCGGTTGCTCGTGAGACCGGCCCGGGCCCGTGGTACCACCGGGCCCGGACGGCCGCGCTCAGTGGGGGAGGTTCACCCAGGACTTGATGCCCCGGTGCGGCGGTACGGCCTCGTCGACGCCCCACTCCCCGCCCCAGTCCTCCACCGCCTCCGCGAGGAGCCACAGGGCTCGCCTCCTCCGTACGAAACAGAGGGAGGTGGCGTCCGGGTCCGCGTGCGGTGGGTGCTGGTCCCAGACGATCAATCGGAGGGTGTCCCGGTGGTGGCGCAGGGACACGTACAGGTCGGCATCAGCGGTCAACTTCCCGGCCACTGCCATGAGTTCCGTGACGACCAGCGCGAGGATCGACTCGAACCGGTCGAGACGGTGGGCGTGCAGGGCCCCGGCCAGCGCCCGCCGGACGATCCCCGCACTGCGTGCCGTGCCGGGAACGGTCAGGCTGACGGCGAGGTTGTCGGCCTCGTCGTAGCCGGTTCTGGTGGTGGGGGAGGAGGGGTCGGGGTGATCGGCGACCGGGCAGAGCGTGTGCGTGGGGGTGGCGGGTTGGTGCATGTCTGAACTCCCTCGTTCAGTGCGGTTGTTGACCCGTCGCACTCGTTACGCCGATGAGCAGTGGCCTGTCTCCCTTGCGCGGCCCGCCCCTCCCAGGGAAAGGAATCTGCGGGCAGGCTCGCGCGATGCGCTTCAACTCGGTTGCGTAGTTGGTGCGTTACAGAAAGTAGAGCATGGTTGGCACGTGTGCCGCATTTGAACGGGGCAATTGCCTCTTTGAGTGGACGGTTGAGGTCGTTCGACGGCACACTGAGCGCCACAGTCGGCCCGGAAAGGGACAGCATGCCTACGCGACCCACCCCGTCCCAGCGGCAGCAACGTCTGGGTGCCGAGCTGCGCAAGCTGCGCACCGCCGCAGGTGCCACCACCGATTACGCGGCCGGCCTGTTGGGTCTCGACCGGACGAAGATCTCCAACATGGAGTCCGGGGTCCGCCCGATCGCCCCCGAGCGCGTCCGCACGCTGGCCAGTAACTACGAGTGCGACGACGCCGCGTACGTGGAGGCTTTGGCTGCGATGGCCGGACGCCGGGAGCGGGGCTGGTGGGACAAGTACCGGGGAGAGTTGCCCCAGGGGCTGCTGGATATCGCCGAGTTGGAGTGGTACGCCCAGGCTCTGAGCACGGTGCAGTCCGTGCACGTACCGGGGCTGCTGCACACCGAAGACTATGCCCGGTCCGTCTTCGACGCCGTGCTGCCGAAGCTTCCGCGCCTGGAGGTCGAGCTGCGCGTCGTGCACCGAAGGCTGAGGCAACAGGTGCTCACCCGGGAGGAATCGCTGACGTACGTCGGATACGTGCATGAGGCGGCCCTGCGGATGCTGTTCGGTGGCCGGGCCGTGATGCGCGAGCAATTGGTGCACTTGTGCGAGGTCTCCGAGCAGGACAACATCACCCTGCGGGTGCTTCCCAACGAGGCCGGAGCCTTCCCGGGGGCGGGCCACGCACTGCTGTACGCGCACGGTGTCGTGCCCCAACTGGACACCGTGCAGCTCGACTCGGCGCACGGACCGGAGTTCATGCACTCGGAGGCTCAGCTCCGCAAGTACCAGTCCCACTTGGACTGGATGGACAGGGCGGCGCTGCCCGCAGCGGCTTCGCGGGACTTCATTCGCGTCATCGCGCACGAACTCTGAGGAGAACCCCAATATGACGGACATCCGGTGGGAAGACGCCTTCTGCGGCGAGGGCAACAACTGCTTCCGCATAGGCACGGATACTGAGGGCAACGGCTACATCGCCGTGGCGGGCGCGGAGGACCGACCCCTCACCGACACCCGCGAAGCCCTCCGCGCGCTGATTCTCGACATCAAGGCGGGCAAGGCCGACCACCTCCTCTGACTCGCCCGCAGCCCGGACGGGGCGAGCCGAAAAGTGGGACACTTTCCTCGCCCCGTGTCCTACTCCTGGAGCGGGGGTCCTCCCCGGCTGACCGGAAGCCCGGTCTCCGGACGATGGGTGAGCGGCCGCCCGCTCAGAGCGTCCAGCAGGACGCGATCTCCCAGCGTGCGCTTCATGCGGACCGTGACGTGCTCCTCTTTCCCCTGCTTGGTGCAGAGCTTTCCAGCGGCCTCCCTGCTGGCGTACGACGTCAGGACCACGCTGCCCCGCATCTCCAGCGCCTTCAGGGCGGGTGCGTTGTCACACGACCCCCGAATGGCCAGGACGGAGACCGAGCGGCCATCGGCTGCGATGCGGACCACGTGCTGGAGCGAGTTCCCAGGAACGTTCTCGGCCGGGGCGAGCGGAGAGCGGGTGCGTTCCGAGGGGTGACCGCAGCATGCTTCAGGGGGAGCCTCATCCCGGCCAAGGAGAAGAGCGAAGAGCCAGGCCAACACCACTGCGGGACCCCGGTGCGCGGTGGGAGCGACTCGCCCGGTGCCGCTCGGTAACTGTCAGGCGGGGGCCGTCCACGGCCACATCGTCGTACTGGACGCGGAGGACAGTGCCCTCACGGACACCCGCGAAGCCTCCGCGTATTCGTCCTGGACATTCAAAACGGGTGACGTCGGCTTCCTTCTCACCTGGGACCTCGCCGGTCTCAAGGACCCAGTACCGCCCGGAGGCAATCTGCAACTACCGCAGCCGACCTGCCGAGTGGAGGGTCCGAGGGAAAGATCTTGAGTGACGCCCCAACGAAACCTTCCTCCCGTTCGTGTGAGTCTGTGAGCGGAAGGGGGACCCGTGGCCTCGTGGGAGTCGGTCGTCGGTGAGTTGGTGGAGACGCGGGCTTCGGCGCTGCACCGCTATGGCTTCCTGCTGTGTGGAAACCGGACCGATGCTTCCGACCTCGTGCAGGAGGCTTTGGTGCGAGTCTTTGCCAGGCCGCGTCTGTCCTGGAACGTGGCCTCGGTCGAAGGCTACGTGCGCACGGTGATGCTCAACTACTTCTTCGACACCAGACGTCGGCGCCGGAATTTGCAGGAGCTGACTCCGAAGATCGCCGAGTCTCCGTCAAAGGATGACATCAGTGGGAATGTCGACAGCCGGGTCGACCTGATTTCGGCGATGGCGGGGCTGTCTCCTCGGCAGCGAGCTTGCATCGTTCTTCGCTATTACGAGGATCAGTCCGTCGCAGGCATTGCAACGCTTCTCGACTGCAGCGAGGGAGCGGTGAAGCGCTACTTGAGCGACGGGTTGAAAAGGTTGAACGACACGTTGGGCGGGACATTGGGCGAAATTTGTGACACCCCGGAAGGAGGCGTGAGGCAATGAATCCGAAGGACCTCCGTTCGGTCCTGTCCGAAGCCGCCGACCAGGCAGGTCCTCACAGGCTGTCTTCCCTCAAGGTCATCCGGGACTCCAGGCGGCGGCGAAGGCGACGGGCGGCATTCGTCATGGGGGCGGTCGTCGCAGTCCTGAGCGCCGGTGCTGCAGCAGGAATCGTGCTCCCCGACTCATGGCCGACCGAAGAAGTGGCCAAGTCTCCCGAGGAACCCTTGATCGTCTGTGGCCAGTCCTTCACTTACCAGGGGAAGGACGTCACCCCGGAGGGTGTTTCCATCGGCTTCGATTCCATCGTCAGAGAGGGAGGGAACTCGGGTCCGGCAATCCGAGTGGTGGTGACGTCGAAACACTCGCGGAGCTTGAACTCCACGCCGCCGGAGTCTGTACGAGTCGTCTATCTCAAGGATGGGATCGTCGTCGGTGGAGGGCCTGCTCTGAACAAGCCGGGAGACCTCACGCCACAGCCCGAATCGCTGGTCGGTCACACAATTGAAGTCGGTCCGGGCAGCCCTTCCGTACAAGACCTCGGAAAGCGTGACACGCTGTGCCCCTCCACAAGCTGGTCAGAGATCTGGCGGGACCCGGCGGCTTACGAGGTTGCGGTTCTGATGTTCCCTCCAGTGGAATCAGGTCCCGTGCCCCCGGACCTGGGTTCCGGCCACCTCCTCGTCCGAGAGGAACTGGCGCCCTGACAACAGCATGCCGGAGTGGGTGAGCACCTTGAGGGGCGCTCACCCACTCCGATGTGGGCCGGTGCGCGCCGCGAGGGTGACCGCCGCCGTAATGACCGCCGCGAGGGTGAGGGCGGCCACGCCGAGACAGGCGGTGAAGTGCTGGCGGCTGGTGACGCCATTTCACCGGGAAGGAGGGCGGGGTATGGACTCGACGACCCCGCGCTCACTGGTCCTTTCCCTGCCGGTGGAGGACTGCCGTAGCCAGTCTCCTCGCACTTCCACCAGGAGTCCGCTCCTGCGGCGGTCCTCCAGTGAGAGCCTGGTGACGGGTCCGGTGGCCGGGCGGGGATATGTACGGGAGAACTGACCTACGGCCGGCAGGAGCCGCCGGCCCCGACCGGACGCCCGGCGGCCCCGCTTCCGACGTACTCTCCCGCGCATTCACTCGGGTCGTGTTATGTCCGCCGCTCCGTCCGGCTTGGGGACGACACCGTCCATCGGGGCGAGCGACCACTCCCCGTCCTCCCGGGCCAGCAGTTCGGCCACGTCCACGGGGGTGGCCCCGGGATCACGGGACCCGCGGAGCCGTACGTTCCAGAACCCCGGGAACTCGGAAGCCTTCGTCCACTTCACCCGCCACCCCTGCCCGCCGTACGCGGCGATGCGCGCCTTCGCGTCCTCGCCGCCGTGGGGGTGGGCGGAGAGGTGACGGACGAGACCCGACTCGTCGGAGTCGTTGAGGAGTTGGACGTACGTCACCAGGAAGGGGTCGAGTCCTTCGGTGGACGTCGGATCGTCCTCGGCGCAGGAGGTGAGGGCCAGGAGCGCCACGGTCGCGACACCGGCCGCGCACCACCGCACGCGGCGTCGTCGCGGCCGCTCGCGTACGGAGCGCGGACCGAACGGACCGGAAGTGCGACGCGACAATGCCGGCCACCGTTCCTTGGGCTCGTAGGTGTGTCCGCTGCGGCAGGCGGGGGCGAACGGGACCCGGTGGTTCCCGGAGCCCTCCCCGCCGCCGCGACGCCCATCATGACCCGCCGTCGGCGTACGACACAGAGCCCCCCGAGACGAATATGCGACCAGAACGCTCCGCTCGCCGAAGCCGCCCCGTCAGCCGCGCGACTCGCGCCACCGCCGGCCGGCGCGGGCGGCCCGCTCCATGTACCAGTCGCGGAACTTCATCATGGCCACGGAGAACGGGGTCACGATCAGGCCGATGAGGAGGGCGGACCCCCAACCCTCGTCGCGGCCGAAGTGCAGATAGAGCACGGTTCCGACGTACACCAGGACCGTCAGCCCGAGCAGCTTGAGCATCTTGGAAGGCTCCATGTGCGGCCGGATACCCCTGAAGAGGGCTGCGTATGAGCCGGTGTTCGCGCGACGGTCCTGCGGGGCCCGCAGGTGCCCGCCGAGGGGTCAGGCGGCGGGCGGAGCGTCGACGGCCGAGTTCTGGCCGACCACGATCTTCCAGCCGTCCTCCTGCCGGGCGATCACGTACGTCGTCACGCCCTGCGGGCCCTCAACGGAGTTGCCCGCGCTGTCCGTTGGGGTCTGGTGGACGTTGACCCCCACCACCCCGTCCGCGACGGCGAGCAGCTTCACCACGTCGTACCGGGCGTAGACGTCACCGAGGAATCCCTTCAGCGCGGGCCCGCTGAACTCCGCGATCTCCTCGCGCCCGTCGAGGCGCCTGCCCACGGCGTTCGTCCAGGAGGCCCGTACCCCGAACTGCGCGGCCAGGGCGTCGCCGTCGTGCGCGTTGAAGGCGTCCTGCAGGTCCTTCACCACGCGGATGACGGCGGCCTGGGTGTCCGCCGGGATGTCGCCCACGACCAGCGTGTCGTTCGTCATGATGTCCTCGCTCCGGGTTCATGGCGACGCTCTCGCCGCCATGGACCACTCCAGCCCCTCAAGCATGCTTGAGGTCAAGGGCGGCGCGGAGGGGCACGCGCGTCGCCCCGGGGTCACGACACTCCGGCGCCTGCGGCCCGGGGCACCACCCGTACGTTGAAGACGTGCGAGCCCAGGCCGTTCGCGATGCCCATGAAGAGCAGGGCGAAGTGCTCCTGGCCGCGTGCGGTGGTGATGCCGCCGATGTCGAGCTGTGAGGAGGGCGGCCAGCCCAGGTCGGCGAGGAGCCGGCCGGTGGTCCGCTTGGCCTCGGTGTCGTCGCCGGAGAGGAAGACGGTGCTCGGGCCTTCGAGGTCGCCGGGGGCGGTCATGGCGGCGGAGTCCATGGTGCAGAGGGTCTTGACGACAGGAGTCTTGGGGAAGGCCGCCTGGATCTGCTCGCCGAGGCTGTCGTTGGGGTGGGAGAGCTCGGCGTAGTCGTCGGAGAGGCCGACGCCCACGTCGACGAGGAGGGTTCCGGCGATGGCCGGGGCGCCGATGCCGCGCAGCAGGTCCACGGAGACGGTGCCCGGGGTCGCGTTGACCAGTACCTCCGCGTGCGCGGCGGTCTCACCGAGGCCGGCGACGGGGAGGCCGAGGTCCCCGCGTTCCGTGGGGTGGCGGGAGCCGAGAAGGACGTCATGGCCGACGCGCTGCCAGCCGTGGGCGAGGGCGCGGGCGACGTTTCCGGTGCCGAGGATTCCAATTCGCATACCAGGCAAGCTAGTTGGCATGTGCGGGGTGAGGGATCGGGCTGTGGGACCGGCCCGCCCGGCACCAAAGTCGTAGGCCGGGGGTGTGTGGTCGGCCGGATCGTTGACGGCGCCGCCTTCCAGCAGCGGGGCGGGTGCGCCGGGGGCGAGTCGAGTGACGGGGACGGTGACCTGCCGAGGTCGAAGATCAAGCCAGGGTGCGTACCGCACGTATTTCCGGAGCAGTCGCCGGGCCGCCCCGCTACGGTGCGGCCATGGTGAACTTTGTGCTTGTTGCAGGTGCGCGGCTCGGGGCGTGGGCGTGGGACGACGTGGTGCCGCACCTGCGCGCGGCCGGCCATGGCGTCCACCCGCTGACGCTGTCCGGCCTCGCCGAGAAGCAGGGTGTGCCCGCCGGGCAGCAGACCCACGTCCAGGACATCGTTGACGAGGTCGAACGACATGACCTGCGCGATGTCGTCCTGGTGGGGCACAGCTACTCCGGTGTCCCCAGCGGTCAGGCCGCCGGGCGGATCGGCGACCGGCTGGCGCGAATGGTCTTCCTCGACTCCAGTGTTCCGGCCGACGGTGAACCGTTCGTCGCCACCTGGCCGGACGGCGGAACGGCGATGAGGGCGACGATCGCCGAGAACGGCGGATTCTGGCCGGTCGCGCCCGCGACGCACTTCGAGGACCACGGCCTCACCGACGACCAGATCGCCCGGATCGTGGGCGGCTCGACGCCGCACCCGGGTGCCACGCTGACCGAGGCCGCCGTGCTGGACGGGCCGCTCGGCGACCTTCCGGCGACGTACATCAAGTGCACGCTCGGTGACCCCGAGCCGAGTGACGACGTGGCCGAGCTGCTGACCGGCGGGCGCTGGCGGCTGATCGAGATGGACACCGGCCACTGGCCGATGTTCTCCCGGCCGGGCGAACTGGCACGGATTCTCATCGACGCAGCCGGGGCGTGACCGCACGTCCATGCGCGCGGACCACCACCGGTGTCCTGCCGACTGCGCGCCCGTGACGGCTCGTTCGCGGTTCCCCGCGCCCCGGGCGGGGCGCGGACGCCGCGGACGCTATGCCCCCTTGAGGGCGCGTTCGATGCGCGCCGCCTGGTTCGTGGCGAACTCCGAGAGGCCCGCCGTGTCCTTGCTGCGGTACTCCTGGGAGACCGCCACCACCACCGGGCCCACCCGGAAGTGCACCACCCGCAGCGCGCTCTCGTCGTCCTCGCCGGACTTGACGTAGGCGGAGACGTTGCCCACGGCGGGGCCCTTCTCCGCCGTGGCGTCGGAGGCCAGTTTCGTCTCCGCCCTGTACCCCGCCTCGGCGGCGGCCTTGCTGCCGTAGGACTTGACGCTCGTGCCGACCAACGCGCCGGACGCGTCCGTGTAGTTGCCGACGCCCTCGTGGGTGAGGCCGTCGCACGGGCCCTCGCAGGCCGCCGCCTGCGCCTTGATCCCGCCGTTGTCGCCCTGCCTGTCCTCCGCCCAGCCCTTCGGCAGATCCTTGGCCCGCAGCAGCGCCCCGTCCAGCGACGGTACGTCCTTGAAGGGGGCCGCCGGGTCGGACAGCCCCGCCTGCGCGGACCCGCCGCCCTTGCCGTCCGCGCCGTCGGAGTCCCCGCCGCCGCACGCCGACACCGTCAGCAGCAGCGCGGCCGCGGCCGCCCCCACCCAGATCCTCCGGGACTTCATCACACGTACCTCTTCATCTCTTCACGCGGTGCATCCACCGGCAACCTATACACCGTGCCGCGGCACACCGTGCTTCGTATCATCGGCTCATGACCTCAGAACCCGGCCGCCGTCCGCTCCGTGCCTCCGACGCCGACCGCGAGGAGGTGGTCGAGCAACTGCGGGAGGCCGCCGCCGAGGGGCGGCTCGACATGGAGGAGCTGGACGAGCGGCTCGGGCTCGCCCTGACCGCCAAGACCGTCGCCGAGCTCGCGCCGCTGGTCGAGGACGTGATTCCGGCGCAGGACCTCCCCGCCGGGGAGCCCCTCGTGATCAAGGGCGGGGTGCACGGACAGTCCCGCGTCGGCGCGTGGAAGGTGCCGGCGCGCATCGTCGCCCACGGCGGCATGGGCGGCGTCACCCTCGACTTCACCCGAACTTCCGTGCGGCACAAGGTGATCGAGGTGGAGGCCAACGGTTCCGTGGCCCCCGTCACCCTCGTCGTCCCCGAGGGCTGGGGCGTCGACACCGACGGCGTCCACCCCGGCGTCGGCGGCCTCTGGAACAAGACCAAGGGCGAGCAGCGGCCCGGCACCCCGCTGGTCCGGGTCACCGGCAGCGGCGGCATGGGCGGCGTCTACGTCCGCAACCCCGGTCTGCTGCAACGCCGCAAGCTGCGGCGCGAGTCGGAGAGCTGACGGAGTCGTGGCCCGGGGTCACTCGCGCCGCGGGGCGGTGGCGTCGGCGACCCGCACACGGGTGCCCGCGCGTACCCCCCACCCCGTCAGCGCCCCCGCCTCCGCCTCCAGGACGTGCCGGGTGCGCAGAGGGGGGAGCGGGAGCCGGTTCGGGGGCGCGAGCCGGACGGCGAGGACCCGCAGGTCCCGGTCCAGGTAGGCGACCTCCAGCGGAAAACGCATCCGGAAGGTGTGGATGCCGGAGGCGGGAGTCAGCAGGAGCGCGCCCTCGATGCCGGTGCGGCCGAGGAGGCCCCGGGAGCGGGCGTGCGCGGAGGTGGCGATCTCCAGGGGGACGGGGGCCGGGACGCCGTCGATGTGCAGGGCGCCGTGACCGTCCTCGTAACGCCCCTGCCGTTCCTGCCGTCCCATGCCCGGACTGTACGAGCCCCGGGCCGCCCGTGCCAGGGGGAGCCCGGACTGTACGAGCCACAGGCCGCCGTGCCAGGGGGAGTGGGTCCACGGGCCCATGACTCGGGGGAGGGCCGCGCCTAGGGTGGGGCGGGTGTTCGCCACCGTGATCGCCCTCGCCGCCCTCTGGGGCGCCGCGACGGGACTGCTCCTGCCGCGTGCCGCCCACCGGCTCTCCGTCGAGCCCGGAGAGCCCTGGCGCAGTTCCTGCCCCGCCGGTCACCCCTTCACCGGGTTCGCCCGGGGATGGGCCGGCACCGGGCGGTGCGCGCGGTGCGAGGAGGGGCGCGGCGGCGGAGCGCCGCTGCGCACCGCCGTCGGCTCCACGACGTACGGCGAACCCCACAGCGCGACCCGCACCAGGAACCACACCAGGACTCTCCCCTACGTCCTCCTCTGCGCCCTCGCCTGCGCCGCCCTCGCCGCAGCCACCGGGCCGCGGCCCGAGCTGGGGGTCTGGCTGCTGCTCGCGCCCTTCGTCCTGCTGCTCGCCGCCGTCGACCTGCGGGTGCGGCGGCTGCCCGACGTCCTCACCCTGCCGCTCGCCGCCGCGGGCGCGGTGCTGCTCGGCCTCGCGGAGCTGCTGCCCGGCGACGGCGGGTCCTGGCTCGGCGCGCTGCTGGGCGGGGCCGGGCTCGGCGCCGCCCATCTGCTGCTCCATCTGATCAACCCCGACGGCATGGCGTTCGGCGACGTGAAGCTCGCGCTGGTGACCGGGACGGCCCTGGGCTGGTACGGGTTCCCCGTGCTCTTCACCGGCACCTTCGCGGGGTTCCTCCTCGGGTCGCTGTACGGGCTCGGGCTGATCGTCACCGGGCACGGCAGCCGGAAGTCGCAGTTCCCGTTCGGGCCGTTCATGATCGCCGGGGCCTGGGCGGGCGTCCTGCTCGGAGCGCTCGGGGCGCGCTGAGGCCGGACGCCGCGCACGGGCGGAACGGGGCCAATCGTGAGAAATTGCCTGGAGTAGTTGTGCCCTGCCCGACCGCCATCCCGAGTGGAGTGCCCATGAGTGACGAGGACGCCTCCGACCTGCTTGCCGAACTGCGCCGCCCCCGGCCCTACCCGGCCGTCTCCCTCACCCTGCCCACCCACCGGCACCGGCCCGAGAACCAGCAGGACCACATCCGGCTGCGCAACCTCCTCGCCGACGCCGAGAAGCGGCTCGCCGCCGACCCGCAGGTGAGCAAGGAGCAGGCGGCCGCCGTGACGGGCAATCTGAGCGAGGCGGTGGACGAGCTCGACCCCGAGCACTTCCTGGAGGGCCTGGTCCTCTTCGCCTCCGCCGACGAGGCCCGGACGTACCTGGTCAGCTCGACGGTCCCGGAGCGCGTCGTGATCGGCGAGACGTACCTGACCCGCAACCTGGTCGCCGCCTCCGCCCGGCAGATCCCCTACCTCGCGCTGCTCCTCAGCACCGGCGAGGTCCGGCTCTGGCACGGCGTCGGCTACGAACTGCACGAGATCGACCAGGCGGAGAGCGGCTTCCCGGTGATCTCCTCCGGTGTGGAGCGCGACGGTCCGCCCAACCGCGAGGGCGGCCACGGCGAGGAGCAGGACTTCCGCAACATGCTCACCGAGGCCGACCGGCGGCTCACCCCGCTGCTCCAGGAGGCGGCGCTTCCGGTGGTGGTCGTCGGGCTGCGGCAGCACGTCGTCACCTTCCGCGAGCTGTCCCGGCACAAGGCCGTGCTGGCGGCGGACCTGGAGGTCGGCGGCCTGCTCCAGGCGACCGCCCCCGAACTGGTCGAGCAGCTCGCCCCGGCCCGCGCCTCGCTGGCCGCGATCGACGCCGAGGAGGCCCTGAAGGCGCTGGACGCGGCCCGCAGCGGCAAGCGGTACGCGGCGGGGGTCCAGGACTGCTGGCAGGCGGCGCGCGAGGGCCGCGTGGGGCACCTGGTGGTGGAGGAGTCGGTGCGGGTCTCGGCCCGGGTGGAGGAGGTCGAGGGCGCGCCCCGCGCCGCGCTCGTGATCGTGGACGAGGCCAGCGACGGAGGTGGCGGAGGCGGCGGCGAGAGCGGCCAGGGCGTCGGCGACGGGGTCGAGGACGACGTCGTCGACTCGCTGGCGGAGATGGTGCTCGACGCCGACGGCGACGTGACGTTCGTACCGGACGGCTCGCTGACGGAGACCGGCGGCATCGCGGCGGCCCTGCGGTACTGAGCCGGGCCCCTCGATACCGAGCAGGGCCCCCGGCACCGAGCGAGGTCCCCCGGTACTGAGCGAGGCCCCCGGTATCGAGCGGGGCCCGCGCAGCGGTGGCGGGCGGTGCGGTGACGGCCGACGCGGCGGCGGGTGCGGCTCCGACGGGGCCGCACCCCCAGTGGTTAACCTCCGCATATGTGGACAATGCGAACAACGCGGACGACTCCTGACCGGACGTCGGTCCGGGTCGTGCCCGTGGCCGTGCGCCGAAGGGCGCGAAGAGCCGCCCCCTGGGCCTGGAGCGCCGCCCTCTTCGTCCTGTACGGCGCCCTCTCCGTGCGGCGGCACCAGCTCCTGCGCACCACCGGCTACGACCTCGGCATCTTCGAGCAGGCCGTCCAGGCGTACTCCCGACTGCGGCTGCCGTACGTCCCGTTGAAGGGCGAGGGCGGCACGGTCAACCTCCTCGGCGACCACTTCCACCCGATCCTGGCCGTCCTGGCACCCCTCTACCGGGTGTTCCCCGCCGCCGAGACCCTCCTGCTCGCCCAGGCCGCCCTGCTCGCCCTCGCCGTGGTGCCGCTCGCCCGGTGGGCCGGGCGGGTGCTCGGACGGGCCGCGCTGCACACCGTGGCCCTCGGGTACGGGCTGAGCTGGGGCATCGCCTCCACCGTCGCCTTCGACTTCCACGAAGTGGCCTTCGCCGTGCCCCTGCTGGCCTTCTCCCTGGAGGCCCTCGGGCGGGGACGCCACGAGCGGGCCGTGCTCCTCGCCGCACCCCTGCTGCTCGTCAAGGAGGACCTGGGGCTCACCCTGGCCGCGCTCGGCGGGTACCTGGTCTGGCGCGGGCGGCGCACGCTCGGGTTCGCGACCCTGCTGGGCGGGGTCCTCGGCACGCTCGTCATCACCAAGCTGCTGCTGCCCGCCCTCAGCCCATCGGGAACGTACGCCTACGGCGAGTACGTGGCGGAAGGCGGCCGGGGGTCCCTGCTCATGACCCTCGCCGCCGCCCCGCTCGACGCCCTGCGCCCCGAGGTCAAGGCCGTCACCCTCGTCCTCGTCTTCGCGCCGACCGCCCTGCTCGCCCTCCGCTCGCCGATCGCCCTGCTCGCCCTGCCCACCCTCGGCTGGCGGCTGCTGTCGCGGCACGACTACCACTGGGAGACCGCGTTCCACTACAGCGCGGTGCTCATGCCGATCGTCTTCGCCGCCGCGATCGACGCCCTCACGCCCTACGGCAGGTTCGGCCCGTTCTCCCCGGACGGGACCAAGGACAACCCCCTGGCCGCGCGCCACCTGCGCGCCTCGCTCGCCACCGTCCTCGCCGTCACCCTCGTCCTGCTCCCCTCCTTCCCCTTCGGCCTCGTGCTGCGCAAGGACACCTGGCGCACCCCCGGCCACGTCCACGCCGCCCGCGCGCTGCTCGCCCGCATCCCCGACGGGGCGACCGTCGCCGCCTCCAACCGGCTGGTCCCGCAGCTCGTCTCCCGGACCACCGTCGTCCTCTTCCCCGGCTACCCGATCCCCGGCAGGCTCTACGACACCGACGGCACGCCCCCGCCGCCCACGAGCGAGTGGATCCTGCACGACAGCCGCCCCCACCCGGCCTGGCCGCTGCCCGACGGGCACTGGCCGTACCCGCCGCACCGGCAACAGGAGGAGCTGGCACGGGCACAGAAGACGTACGGATACCGGGTCGTCGCCCAGGACGACGGGATCACGCTCCTGCGCCGGAAGGGGCCCGTCGCGCGCGACGGTGCAGAAACGTCAATCCGGTGAACCGGCCGACACCCCGACGGGGGAAACCCGAGGAGCGGATTTCCGCCCGCCGAAAGGGCTCCGATGCCATACGCCGCAAGGGATTCGGTACTTTGCACCGTGCACAGTGCCGACTTCGGAGAGTAATTATTCGCGTCCTGGTGCACGACATCACTCACGAAGGGTTATGGTGGAAACCCCCCCTCGGGCCGGTCCGTATCCCCCCCACGGACCGGCCCGTTTTTTGTCTCCGCGGCCCCGGGGAGCCCGGTGGCCCCGTCAGCCCCGTCCGGCCCAGATGTTCGTGCCGGGGGTCGAGACGGCGAAGGAGTCGATCTCCTTCAGCTCCGCCTCGGTGAGCTTCGGAGCCCCGAGCGCCGCCACGTTCTCCTCCAGCTGCCTCACGCTGGACGCTCCGATGAGCGCCGACGTCATCCGCTCGTCCCGCAGCACCCAGGAGAGCGCGAGCTGGGCGAGCGACTGGCCGCGCCGGGAGGCGATGTCGTTGAGCCCGTTGAGCCGGCGCACCACCTCCTCGCTCAGCAGGTCCGGGTCGAGGGACTTGCCCTGGGTCGCGCGCGAGCCCTCCGGGATGCCCTTGAGGTACTTGTTCGTCAGCAGGCCCTGGGCGAGCGGCACGAAGGAGATGCAGCCCATGCCCGCCTCCTCCAGGGTGTCCAGCAGGCCGTCGTCCTCCGTCCAGCGGTTGATCATCGAGTACGACGGCTGGTGGATGAGCGGGCGCACCCCCATCTCCCGCAGCAGGCGGGCCGCTTCGGCGGTCTGCTCGCTGGTGTACGAGGAGACGCCGACGTACAGCGCCTTGCCCTGCTGGACGGCGGACGCCAGTGCGCCCATCGTCTCCTCCAGCGGGGTGTCCGGGTCGAAGCGGTGCGAGTAGAAGACGTCGACGTAGTCCAGGCCCATCCGGTTCAGGGACGCGTCCAGCGAGGACAGCAGGTACTTGCGCGAGCCCCACTCGCCGTACGGGCCGGGGTGCATCCCGTAGCCCGCCTTGGTGGAGACGATCAGCTCGTCGCGGTACGGGGCGAAGTCCTGCGCGAAGATCTTGCCGAAGTTCAACTCGGCCGAGCCGGGCGGCGGACCGTAGTTGTTCGCCAGGTCGAAGTGGGTCACCCCGAGGTCGAAGGCGCGGCGCAGGATCGCGCGCTGCGAGTCGAGGGAGCGGTCGTCGCCGAAGTTGTGCCACAGCCCGAGGGAGACGGCCGGCAGCTTCAGGCCGCTGCGGCCCGAGCGTCGGTACTCCATCGTGTCGTAACGGTCGTCGGACGCGCGGTAGTGCGGGGAGTCATCAGTCACGGTTCCCCTCCCTATCACGTACGTACTTGTGACAGACCGGGTTGGGCCGGTGTGGCCCGTGCGCAGTAATGTGACCCGCTCGGGACCACGGCAGACCGCAGACTTCCGGGCCCCGGGGAACACGAGAGGGTGGAACCGCTGTGAACCTGCGCGACCTGGTGTATCGGCTCTACGCACGCCGGGTGGAGGGCCGCCTCGACCACGCCCAGGTGCCCAAGCACATCGGCGTCATCCTCGACGGCAACAGACGCTGGGCGAAGGCGGCGGGCGGCACCACCGAGCAGGGCCACAAGGCCGGCGCGAGCAAGATCCAGGAACTCCTCGGCTGGTGCGCGGAGACCGATGTCGAGGTCGTCACCCTCTGGATGCTCTCCACCGAGAACCTGGACCGCCCCGAGGCCGAACTCACCCCCCTGCTGTCCATCATCGAGGGCGCGGTGCGCGACCTCGCCGCCGACGGCCGCTGGCGCGTCCACCACGTCGGCACCATGGACATCCTTCCCGCGCGAACGCAGGGTGTCCTCAAGGAGGCCGAGCAGTCGACGTCGGGCAACAAGGGGATACTCGTCAACGTCGCCGTCGGCTACGGCGGCCGCCAGGAGATCGCCGACGCGGTCCGCTCGCTGCTCCTCGAACACGCCGAGAAGGGCACCTCCTTCGAGGAGCTCGCCGAGATCGTCGACGTCGAGCACATCTCCGAACACCTCTACACGCGCGGCCAGCCCGACCCGGATCTGGTCATCCGCACCAGCGGTGAGCAGCGGTTGTCCGGTTTCATGCTCTGGCAGAGCGCCCATTCGGAGTACTACTTCTGCGAGGTCTTCTGGCCGGCCTTCCGCAAGGTCGACTTCCTGCGCGCCCTGCGCGACTACGCGGCCAGGCACCGGCGTTACGGTTCCTGACCGCGTCCCGTACCCCCCTGACGTAGCGGACATGCGTCATCCGTCCCGGCCACGGCCAGGTATGGCGGCGCATGTTCGAGGGAATACCCCTTCCAGGTCGGCGTCCGGTCCACGGACGCCGAAATCCGAAGTGGGCGACTGGATGTCGCCCGCCCGGGAGGCCCTTTGCACCAGGACGCTCGCGCACCTCACGCGCAGGCGACGTGGAGGGCCGGCGACCGGCCCGCGCATCGCGGCCGGCTCCGGTCCCTCCGCCCGCGACGTCGTCGCACCCCAACCTCAGTACGAGGGGGTACGTCCTTCCGTGGTGAACAGCTCTAAGCGCCGCCTTCCCGACAGGCGCACCTACGTTCTCGACACCAGCGTCCTGCTGGCCGACCCCAGCTCCATGACCCGCTTCGAGGAGCACGAAGTCGTGCTGCCGATCGTGGTCATCACCGAACTGGAGGCCAAGCGGCACCATCCGGAACTCGGCTACTTCGCCCGGCAGGCCCTGCGCCTGCTCGACGACTACCGCATCCGGCACGGCCGCCTCGACGCCCCGATCCCGATCGGGGACCTCGGCGGGACGGTACGGGTCGAACTCAACCACTCCGACCCCGGCGTCCTGCCCGCCGGTTACCGGCTGGGGGACAACGACTCACGGATTCTCGCCGTCGCACGCAACCTCCAGGCCGAGGGGTACGACGTCACGGTCGTCTCCAAGGACCTGCCGCTGCGCATCAAGGCCTCCTCGGTGGGCCTCCTCGCCGAGGAGTACCGCGCCGAGCTGGCCATCACCGACTCCGGCTGGACCGGAATGTCCGAACTCACCCTGGAGGCCGACCAGGTCGACCTGCTCTTCAGCGAGGAGCGGGTGTACGTCCCCGAGGCCGCCGACCTGCCCGTCCACACGGGGCTGGTGCTCCAGTCGGAGCGCGGCAGGGCGCTGGGCCGGGTCACGGCCGACGGCAACGTCCGTCTCGTACGGGGAGACAGGGGGGCCTTCGGCATCCACGGGCGCAGCGCGGAGCAGCGGATCGCGCTGGACCTATTGCTCGACCCCGAGGTCGGCATCGTCTCGCTGGGCGGCCGGGCCGGCACCGGCAAGTCCGCGCTCGCCCTGTGCGCGGGCCTGGAGGCCGTCCTGGAACGCCAGGAGCACAAGAAGGTGATGGTCTTCCGGCCGCTGTACGCGGTCGGCGGGCAGGAGCTCGGCTACCTGCCGGGGTCCGAGTCCGAGAAGATGTCGCCGTGGGCGCAGGCCGTCTTCGACACCCTCTCCGCCGTCGCGGGCAAGGAGGTCATCGAGGAGGTGCTCGGCCGCGGGATGCTGGAGGTGCTGCCGCTCACCCACATCCGGGGCCGGTCGCTGCACGACGCGTTCGTGATCGTGGACGAGGCCCAGTCGCTGGAGCGGAACGTCCTGCTGACGGTGCTGTCCCGGATCGGGGCGAACTCGCGGGTCGTGCTCACCCATGACGTCGCGCAGCGCGACAACCTCAGGGTCGGCCGGTACGACGGAGTGGTCGCCGTCGTCGAGAAACTGAAGGGGCATCCGCTCTTCGCCCACGTCACGCTCACCCGCTCCGAGCGCTCGCAGATCGCGGCCCTCGTGACCGAGATGCTGGAGGACGGCCAGATCTGACCACCCGTCGCATCGAGCGGCGGCACGGCGCCGTCCGGCACAGCCCGCGGGAAGCGGGTGATCCTAGCCGGACGGCGCTTTCGTGCGCCCGGGGTTCCACGAATCCGCCGTCCCGAAACCGATGTGACCTTTCACACGCACCGAAGAATTGATTGTCCGCCCGATCTTCCGGCAGAGTCTTGCTTCCGTCAGGCCCCGCATACGGCACACCCGCACCTCCACAGGTGCGACACCACACAAATCAACAGACAGCGCCGTATGCCGCCCGAGTAACACGGAGCACTCCCCCGGGAGTTGCCCACCGGGTCCGAGCCTCCCGTGACACAGCACGTAGGGAGGACAGCGCCAGGGGTGCGATTGCGTCCGCGAGGGTCACCGGCCGGACGCTGCTGGAAGGAAACCGTGTGAGCCGGATCTCGGTTCGGGGATTCGCAGTGGCCTCGGCCACCGCAGTCACCACAGTCGGCGCCGTCGTGGGCGTCGCATCGGGCGACGTGCAGTCGTCGAGCGACAACAACTTCGAGGCAGCCGCCGCCGACACGACTCTCCTCGCGGACATCCCCGTCGGCCAGCAGGCGCAGGTCGCCTCCGCCGCCGTGGCGCAGCAGGCGGACGTGCAGGCCGCCGCCGCCGACGAAGCCGCCAAGACGCAGGCCGAGCAGTCCGCCCGTCTCAAGGCCGCCGCCGACGCCAAGGCCAAGAAGGAGAAGGCCGACGAGGCGAAGGCCGCCAAGGAGAAGGCCGAGAAGGCGGAGAAGGAGGCGAAGGAGCGCGAGCAGGTCGAAGAGGTCGCGAACCGCTCCTCCCGCGACACCGGCGAGGTCTCCTTCGAGCAGAAGTCCTCGTACACCGTCGCCGAGGTCAAGGCGATGGCCCGCCAGATCGTCCCGGCCGGCCAGTTCCAGTGCTTCAGCAACATCGTCACCCGCGAGTCCACCTGGAACTACCAGGCGCAGAACCCGACCTCGGCCGCCTACGGCCTGGTCCAGTCCAACCCGGGCTCCAAGATGGCCTCGGTCGCGCCCGACTGGCGCACCAACCCCGCCACGCAGATCAAGTGGGGTCTGAACTACATGAACGTCCGTTACGGCAGCCCCTGCGAGGCCTGGTCGTTCTGGCAGAACAACCACTACTACTAGGAGCGCCGAACCCGGGTACACGTCCCCCCGGGCACTCAACTCCGCGGAGCCCCCCACCGTCCTACGGTGGGGGGCTCCGCACGTGTACGGTTCGGTCGTCCGCCAACTCCGGGGGGAGTCGTGGGGGGAAGAGGAAACATCATGTCGAAGACACCAGGATGGCTCGGCGGGCTCGGCGCCCGGCTGACCCACATGGGAGAGCGTCTGGAAGAGCGCCGCGCCCGCGCGCACGCCGACCCCGACGCCGTGGCCGTTCCGGAGGTCGACGTGCCCGACCATGTCCCCCCGCCCCCCGACTACGCCCCCGCGGTGGCCGCCAAGCCCGAACCCGCCGCCGCGGTGCCCTGGGGCCTGCGGGTCGCCGCCGAGGCCTCCTGGCGGATCCTGGTCCTGGCCGCCGTCATCTGGATGCTCGGCCAGATCATCGTCCAGGTGCAACTGGTCGCCTTCGCCTTCATGGGCTCCCTGCTGGTCACCGCGCTGCTCCAGCCGACGGTCTCGCGGCTGCGCGGACTGGGCCTGCCGCGCGGGCTCGCCACGGCCTTCACCGCCGTCCTCGGCTTCGTCATCATGGGGCTCATCGGCTGGTTCGTGGTCTGGCAGATCATGGACAACGCCCAGGAGCTCACCGAGAAGGTGCAGAAGGGCATCGAGGACCTCCGCCACTGGCTCCTCAACAGCCCCTTCCACGTCACCGACAAGCAGATCAACGAGATCTCCAAGAACCTCAGCGACGCCATCGGCACCAACGTCCAGGAGATCACCTCCGCCGGACTCCAGGGCGTCACCGTCGTCGTCGAGCTCCTGACGGGCATGCTGCTCGCGATGTTCTCCACGCTCTTCCTGCTGTACGACGGCAAGAAGGTCTGGCAGTGGACGCTCAAGCTCGTCCCCGCCCAGGCGCGTCCCGGCATGGCGGGCGCGGGCCCGCGGGCCTGGCGCACCCTCACCGCCTATGTGCGGGGCACGGTGATAGTGGCCATGATCGACGCCATCTTCATCGGGCTCGGCCTCTTCTTCCTCGACGTCCCGATGGCCGTGCCGCTGGCCGTCGTGATCTTCCTCTTCGCCTTCATCCCGCTGGTCGGCGCGGTCATCTCGGGCGCGCTGGCCTGCGTCGTCGCACTCGTCGTGCAGGGCCCCTTCGTCGCGCTGATGGCGCTGATCGTGGTCCTGGCCGTGCAGCAGATCGAGGGCCACGTCCTCCAGCCGTTCATCCTGGGCCGCGCGGTACGCGTCCACCCGCTCGCGGTGGTGCTGTCCGTCGCCGCGGGCGGTCTGATGGCCGGCATCGGCGGCGCGGTGGTGGCGGTGCCGCTGGTGGCCGTCCTCAACACGGCGGTCGGCTACCTGCGCGCCTACTCCAAGGAGAACGCGCTGCGGGCCGCCCCCGGGCCGCACGGCGCGACCGCCCACGCGGTGGCGCCGACCCCGGCGCCGGGAAGCGAGCCGGCCCCCCCGGGGCCCGGGGCGACGGAGGACCGTACCCAGGACAAGGGCGACGGCATCGCGTGATCACCGAGCCGGAGCTGGTCGGCGGACCGGACGCCGGGCCGCGCCCGGAACCGCCCGCCGCCGGTGAGCGGTTCCGTGCACTGGCCCGGCTGCCGTGGGTGTGGGCGCTGGGCGGGGCGGTCGTCGCGTCGGCGGTGTGGGCGGGCGGGGTGCACCTGGTCCTGGGCCAGGGCCCGGACCAGCGCGGGTACCGGCTGGAGCACGGAGCCTGTGACGACCTGCGGGTCCCGGCCCTGGCCGCGGAGTTCGGCGGCCGGAACGCGCCCGCGGACGCCGCGTCCTTCCACCACGACCCGGCGCTGGTGACCCTGGAGTGCACTCTCGGCCTGCGGCCCCGCGCCGGGGCGCGCCCCGGCGACACGGTCGTCGACGTGGTGACCCTCTCCGTCGAGCAGCACCGGAAGACCGACCCGGGCCCCGAGTTCGCCGTACGCAGCAGGCGTGCGCCGCTTCACGCGCCCGGACTGGCCGACGAGCTGCCCCTCAGCGAGGTACGGGGACCGGCCGATGGGGCCTACTACGGCTCCGGCGCGACGGACGGGTTCGGCTGGGCCCGGCTGGCCGTCCTGGACGGCGGCGTCGTCCTGACCCTGGATGTGCGGCCCACGGTGCGGCCGCCGGAGGGGGCCGACGACGGTCCGTCGCGGGCGCCCGACCTGTCCGGGGTGCGGCAGGACGTCCTGACGGCGGACATGCGGTCGCTGATGGAGCAGCTCAAGAGGTAGGCGGAGGCGGTACGGAAAGGGGCCCACCGGCATCGCATGCCGGTGGGCCCCTTTCGCGCAACGCGCACTACTCCGCGAGGACGGCCTCGGAGTCGAGGGTGACGCCGACCGCCTGGATGACCGCGGCGATCTTCACGGCCTCCTGGATGGTCTCGCGGGAGACGTCCGCCTTGCGCAGGACCTGCTCGTGCGAGTCCAGGCACTGGCCGCAGCCGTTGATCGCGGAGACCGCGAGGGACCACAGCTCGAAGTCGACCTTCTCGACACCCGGGTTGCCGATGACGTTCATCCGCAGGCCCGCGCGCAGCGTCCCGTACTCCGGGTCGGAGAGCAGGTGGCGGGTGCGGTAGAAGACGTTGTTCATCGCCATGATCGCGGCGGCGGACTTGGCCGCCGTGAACGCCTCGGCGGAGAGGTTCGCCTTCGCCTCGGGCTCCAGCTCGCGCAGCACCCGCGGCGAGCGCGAGGCGATCGCGCAGGCCAGCACGGTGCCCCAGAGCTGCTGCTGCGGGAGGTCGCTGTTGCCGATGACCGAGCCCAGGTTCAGGCGCAGGTCCTTGGCGTAGTCCGGGACGGCGGACTTCAGTTCGTCGAGTGCCATGTCAGATCAATCCGTTCTGTGGTCCGTGCGGTCGGGCTGGTGCTTCGGGTTCTACTCGCCCGAGAGCAGCGCGACCGGGTCCAGGGTGTTCTCGCCCTTGGTCCAGTTGCACGGGCACAGCTCGTCCGTCTGGAGCGCGTCGAGGACCCGGAGGACCTCCTTCGGGTTACGGCCCACGGAACCGGCGGTCACCATCGTGAACTGGATCTCGTTGTTCGGGTCGACGATGAAGACGGCGCGCTGGGCGAAGCCGTCCTCGCCCTCGATGCCGAGGTCACGCATGAGCTCGTGCTTCGAGTCGGCCAGCATCGGGAAGGGCAGGTCGGTGAGGTCCGGGTGGTCCTTGCGCCAGGCGTGGTGCACGAACTCGGAGTCACCGGAGAAGCCGAGGATCTGGGCGTCGCGGTCGGCGAACTCCTCGTTCAGCTTGCCGAACGCGGCGATCTCGGTCGGGCAGACGAAGGTGAAGTCCTTGGGCCACGCGAAGACGACGCGCCACTTGCCCTCGTAGGACTTGTGGTTGATCTGCTCGAACTCCTTGCCCGACTCCAGGGAGACACAGGCGGTGAGGTCGTACGTGGGGAACTGGTCACCAACAGTGAGCACGCGCGCTCCTTGCTACAAAGGGAAAGTCCCGTTTCAGGGGTTTCCGGTGGGGGTGGACGGATCCCCAGAGTGACACAGGGGGCATTGATAGCGGAAATAGCTAGACTCGGTCGTACCGATCGGAGGTGGCTATCAGTGGCCGTAGTAAACAGGGGGAAACAGCCCTCGCTGGCGCAGTTGCGCGCTTTCGTGGCGGTCGCGGAGCACCTGCACTTCCGGGACGCGGCGGGCGCGCTCGGCATGAGCCAGCCGGCCCTCTCGGGGGCGGTCTCGGCGCTGGAGGAGACCCTGGGGGTCCAGCTCGTCGAGCGTACGACCCGCAAGGTGCTGCTCTCGGCGGCGGGGGAGCGGCTGGCGGTGCGGGCCCGGGTGGTGCTGGAGGCGGTCGGCGACCTGCTGGAGGAGGCGGAGGCGGCCCGGGCGCCCTTCACGGGGGTGCTGCGGCTCGGGGTGATCCCGACGGTCGCGCCGTACCTGCTGCCGACGGTCCTGCGGCTGGTGCACGACGCGTATCCGGCGCTGGACCTGCAGGTCCACGAGGAGCAGACGTCCTCGCTGGTGGAGGGGCTCGCGGCGGGCCGCCTGGACCTGCTCCTGCTGGCGGTGCCGCTCGGGGTGCCCGGGGTGGCCGAACTCCCGCTCTTCGACGAGGACTTCGTCCTGGTCATGCCGCACCGGCACTGGCTGGCCGGGCGGGACGACATCCCCCGGGAGGCGCTGCGGGAACTGCACCTGTTGCTGCTGGACGAGGGCCACTGCCTGCGGGACCAGGCGCTGGACGTGTGCCGGGAGGCGGGGCGGGAGGACGGGGGCCCGGTGACGACGACGGCCGCCGGCCTGTCGACCCTGGTCCAGTTGGTGGCGGGCGGCCTCGGGGTGACGCTGCTGCCGCGGACGGCCGTGCAGGTGGAGACGGGCCGCAACCCCGACCTGGTCACGGGGTACTTCGCGGACCCGGCCCCGTCCCGCCGCATCGCCCTCGCCATGCGGGCGGGAGCGGCGCGGGCGGCGGAGTTCGGCGAGTTCGCGCAGGCGCTGCGCGGGGCGCTGGAGGGGCTGCCGGTGCGGATGGTGCAGGACCGGGGCCGGGGGGCTACTCCGTGCGGAGGCCCTCCGGCCGCATCAGACGCCACAGCGCCGGCATGCTCAGCAGGGTGACGAGGAGGACGACTCCCGCGCCCAGGCCGGACATCGCCCCGATGGCGTTCCAGTCGATCCCGACCCGGAACCCCGTCATCAGCAGCAGCACCGCGCCCAGCCCGTAGCCGACCGCGACCGCGAGCAGCAGCCCCAGCCCGACCGGCAGGGCGGACTGCCACAGCACCGACCAGCCCAGGGTGGTGCGCCGGGTGCCGAAGGCGACCAGCGCGGCCAACAGCTTGCGCCGTTCGCGCAGTTGCTCCAGTTGGGAGATGAGCAGGCTGGCTCCGATCAGCAGCAGTACGCACGTCGAGCCCGCGAGGACGGCCCGCCGGATCTGGTCGAACCGGTCGTTGACCCGCTCCGCCGCCACGCCGTACACCTGGATCAACGGGTCGGCGGCCGCGAGGGCGTTGCGCGCGTGCTCGGTGGCGTCCACCGCCGCGGGGTCGACCTTGAGGTACATGCTGTGGCTGGAGACGGCGGCGGCCGCGGCCGGCATCGCGCCGGGGGTGGCCAGGATGCCCGCCGACTGGTCGCGCAGTCCGCCGGCCCTGACCGGGACGGTCGCCGCGCCGGCGGGCAGGGTCCACGGCACGGCACGGCCCTGCCCGGTGCCCTCCTCCGGATCGAGGTAGTACCTCTTCCCCGGCGTGATGCCGGCGGTCCCCTCGCCCGCGGCCAGGAAGGCGTCGCCGTCCCGGCAGGAGGGCAGTTCCGCGATCTGGCGCAGCGCCGGGCAGTCGCCCACCGTCACGTTGTTGATCCGCTGGGACTCCTTGGGCGCGTCACCGACGGTGGTGTCGGTGAGCCGCAGGGCGACGCGCACCCCCGGGATGCCGGCGAGCTGCTCCGCCAGCCGGTCGGCCCGGGGGGCGGCGGGGCTGGCGGCGTCGATGGCGACGGTGACGTCCGCGCGGGCCTTGTCGGCGCTGGTGTCCGTGGTGTACCGGCCGGACGCCGAGCCGAGCAGCATCTGGAGCGCGATCGCCCCGGCCACCGCGACGGCGATGCCGTTGACCGCCCTGGCGGCCGTACCACTGCTCAACTGGAGCCGCCGAATGGCGAGTTGCCAGGAGAGCGGTCCCCTGCCGAGGTGCGAGACGACCGATTCGACCACCCACGGCAGCAGCGCGGTGACGCCGATCAGCAGCAGCGCGGTGCCGCCGACGACGGGGAACTGGTCGAAGTTGCCTCCGGCGTCGCCCCGGCGGATCTGCGGCACCAGCAGGGCGAGCCCGGCCGCCGGCAGCAGCAGCCGCCACCAGAGCCGGCGGCGCACCGGCTTGGCGGTGCGGACCACGCCGAGCGGTTCGATGACCACGCCCCGCAGCGCGAGCAGCGTCACCAGGACCGCCGACGCGGGCACCGCCCCGCAGATCAGCAGGACCAGCCAGGGGGCGGGCACCAGGTCGGACGGGAAGACGCTGATGCTCTCCAGCGTGATCAGCCGGGCCATGGAGCGGGCCAGGAAGAACAGCCCGCCGCCCAGCAGGAGTCCGCCCAGCGCGCCGACGAAGGTCTCGCCCGCCGCGACCCACCGGGTGGACCTGGCGTCCGCGCCGACCAGCCGCAGCGCGGCCAGCCGCCGGTCGCGCCGCTCGCCGCCGAAACGCACGGCCGCCGCGATGAGCACGGCGACGGGGACGAGCAGCACCACGAGGGCGACCAGGACCAGGAGCATCATGGTGGAGTCCAGGCCCTCCCGGGACGCCCCCTCGAAGGCGTCGAGCCGGACGACTTCGCCGCGGCCCGCGACGAGCCGGTCGGTGCCCTGGAAGTAGGAGAGCTCGTGGGGTCCGAGCAGGCCCTCGTCGCTGATGACGGCGGTGACGGTGCCCTTCAGGCGCTCCCTCAGCAGCGCGCCCGCGTCGGAGTCCAGGAGTTTCCTGAGCTCGGGGGACACGGCCAGTTCGCCCGGCCCGGGCAGCGCGGTCAGACCGGGCGGCACGGGAGCGTCCGGACCCTCGGCCTGCACCAGCCTGCCCCGGATCGAGAGATCGCGGAAATCGGCCTGCGCGATGCCGAGCAGGAGCGTGTTCCGGCCGGCCGTGTCGGTGCGTCCGGCGAACTCCCCCCGTGCGTAACCCCGTTCGTCCCGTGCGGCGAGCGCGTTCGGGATGGCGGCGGTGATCAGCAGCAGGGACACGCCGAGGCCGACGCCGACCGCCGTCAGGATCGTACGGATCCAGCCCTCGCGGCCGCCGCTGACGGCGAACCGGGCGCCCAGCCGCAGGTCGTCGAGCGCGCTCATCCGGTGAACTCCAGGGTCAGGTCGCGGGACTTCCCGTCGCGCACGACGACTTCGCGGTCGGAGTAGGCGGCGACGCGGGCTTCGTGGGTGACCAGGACGACGGCGGCGTTGGTGGAGCGGGCGGCCTCGGTGAGGAGTTCCATGACGCGTTCGCCGTTGAGGGAGTCCAGGGCGCCGGTGGGCTCGTCGGCGAAGATCACCCGGGGGCCCGGGGCGAGGGCGCGGGCGACGGCGACGCGCTGGCCCTGGCCGCCGGAGACCTCGCCGGGGCGCTGGGCGGCGATGGTGTCGACTTCGAGGCGTTCCATCCAGGCCAGCGCGGTGCGCTCGGCGTCCTTGCGCTTGGCGCCGTTGAGGCGCAGCGGCAGGGCGACGTTCTCCACGCAACTGAGTTCCGGGACGAGCTGGCCGAACTGGAAGACGAAGCCGAAGTCGCTGCGGCGCAGGGCGCTGCGCTCGCGGTCGGTCATGGCGGAGAGCTCTCGGCCGTCGTAGGTGATGGTGCCGGAGTCGGGGGTGACGATGCCGGCCAGGCAGTGCAGCAGGGTGGACTTGCCGGAGCCGGAGGGGCCCATGACGGCGACGACCTCGCCGCGGTGCAGGGAGAAGGAGGCGTCGTCGAGGGCGGCGGTGGCGCCGTAGGTCTTGTGCAGGCCGGTGGCGGCGAGCAGGGAACCGGCGGGGGTCATCGGCGTACCTCCGTGGCGAGGCGGTCCAGGCGGGCGGCGGTCAGTTCCAGCCAGCGCAGGTCGGCTTCGAGGTGGAACAGGGCGTGGTCGCAGATCAGCTGGTCGGCGAGGTCGCCGCGGCGTTTGCGGTCGGTGAGGTTGCGCATCAGCCGCAGGTGCTCCGAGCGCTGGGTGTCCAGGAGCCGGTCGGCGGGGCGGCCGGTGAGCAGGGCCAGGACGACCTTGGTGTAGAGGGTCGACTGGAGGTAGGGCTCGGGCTTCTCGGGGGCGGCGAGCCACTGTTCGACGTCGGTGATCCCGGCGTCGGTGATGGCGTAGGTCTTGCGGTCGGGTCCGTTGCCGGACTCGGTGCCGTCGACTTCGACGAGGCCGTTCTTCAGCAGGCGGGACATCGTCGCGTAGACCTGGCCGTAGGCGAGGGGGCGGTCGTGCCCGAACTTCTCGTCGAAGGTGCGCTTCAGGTCGTAACCGTGGCGGGGGCCGGCCTCCAGGAGGCCGAGCAGCGTGTGGCTGATGGACATGCCCAGGACTATACACGCTGCGTATACGCGCAGTGCATAGCTGGGCGAAGAGCAGGTGGGAGACGGTCGAAACTGCCTCCCACCTGCTCTTTCCTGCTACTTCTCCTCGGGTTCCGGATTCTTCTTCGGCGGACGCCCCCGGCGCGGGATCGGACCCGTGTGCCGGGGCAGCCTGCCCGCCTCGGTGAGGGAGGTGCGGAGCAGGAACTCGATCTGCGCGTTGGCGCTGCGCAGTTCGTCCGCCGCCCAGCGGGCCAGGGCGTCGTACACCTTGGGGTCCAGCCGCAGCAGCACCTGCTTGCGGGCCTCGCGCCGCGGCCTGGGCGCGGGCTCGCCGGCGGGGGCGTCCCTGGTGTCCCCCGGGGCGTCCCCGGCGGCATCCCCGGTGATGTCCTCGGTCACTGGTAGAGCGTCCCGGTGTTGATGACCGGCTGGGTGGCCCGGTCGCCGCACAGCACCACGAGCAGGTTGCTGACCATGGACGCCTTGCGCTCCTCGTCCAGCTCCACGATGTCCTGCTCGGAGATCCGGGCGAGCGCCTGCTCGACCATGCCGACCGCGCCGTCCACGATCAGCCTGCGGGCGGCGACCACCGCGCCCGCCTGCTGCCGCTGGAGCATCGCGGAGGCGATCTCCGGGGCGTACGCGAGGTGGGTGAACCGGGACTCGATGATGTGGACGCCGGCGGCCTCGACGCGGGCGTGCAGCTCGATCGCCAGCTTCTCGGTGATCTCGTCGGCGTTGCCGCGCAGCGAGAGGCCCTCCTCGTCGTGGGAGTCGTACGGGTACTCGATGGCGATGTGCCGTACGGCCGCCTCGGTCTGGGTGGAGACGAACTCCAGGAAGTTGTCCACCTCGAAGGAGGCCTGCGCGGTGTCCTCGACCTTCCACACCACGACGGCGGCCAGCTCGATCGGGTTGCCGTACGCGTCGTTGACCTTCAGGACCGCGGTCTCGTGGTTGCGGACGCGGGTGGAGATCTTGTGGCGGGTGGTGAACGGGTTCACCCAGCGCAGGCCGTCGGTGCGGATGGTGCCCCGGTAGCGTCCGAAGAGCTGGACGACGCGGGCCTCGCCCGGCGCGACCATGTTCAGCCCGCTCATGGCGAGGACCGAGGCGCAGAAGAGCAGGATGCCGACGACGACCAGAGTGGCCGTCAGGCTCGCGGAGGAGGCCCCGATGCCGAGGGCGATCAGGCCCGCGGCGACCAGCACGCCGACCAGGCCGAGCAGGAGGGCCAGGCCGCCGGCGATGCTGTGCGCCGCGAACTCGGTGACGCGGGGGGCGGGCATGTCGGGAAGGTCGCCGGGTGTGTTGTCGGAGGGGGTGTGGGCGGTGGTGGTCATCGTGGTCCCCGTTTCTGTGCTGCGTCGACGCCTGGGCGCGGCGGGCCCGGCACCGTACGAACAGTGCCTAGCAAAGTGATATCACTTTAACCCGGAGGGACGCTTCCGTGAAGCCTCAATTCGGATTCACTTCCTCAACTTGCTTCTCGCCTGGCAACCTTTGGGCACGCTTGTTCGTCGGTTCCCTAGGGGGAGGTGCTGATTGTCACGTCCATAAAAGGTGCGATCGGCCCCTGTTTGTCCTTTCCGGCGGTGTTAGCTTTCTGAGCTGATCCGGCGAATGTCCGGTGAGTGTGGCGAGTGATGACTGAGATGCGGAGCGACTGACCGATGGGTCGAGCGGATGAGCGCAGGGCCCGGCAGTCCGGCGGTTCCCGCCGGGCGGCGGGGGCTCCCGGGAAGAGCGGCATACGGCGCCTCTTCACCTGGAAGAAGGTGCTGGGCACGTTCTTCGGACTCTGCCTGTTGGCCATGGGAGCCTTCGTCGCGCTGTACATGGCGATCGACATCCCCGAGGGCAACGCCTCGGCGAGGACGCAGAGCAACGTCTACAAGTACAGCGACGGCAAGACGGTCATCGCCCGCACGGGCAGCGGCGAGTACGCCCGCGAGAACGTCTCCCTGGACAAGATCCCGAAGAAGGTCCAGACGACGTTCGTCGCCGCCGAGAACATGTCGTTCTACGACGACCACGGCATCGACTTCAAAGGCACCGCGCGCGGTCTGCTCAACACCTTCTCCGGCAAGGGCAAGCAGGGTGGCTCGACCATCACCCAGCAGTACGTCAAGAACTACTACCTGACGCCCGAGCAGACGGTCACCCGCAAGCTCAAGGAACTGGTCATCTCCCTGAAGGTGGACCAGAAGTACGAGAAGGACGACATCCTCCTCGGGTACATCAACACCAGTTACTACGGCCGCGGGGCCGCCGGCATCCAGGCGGCGGCCCAGGCGTACTACCGCAAGGACGCCGACAAGCTGACCGTCGAGGAGGGCGCCTACCTGGCGGCCCTGCTCCAGGCGCCCAGCAGCTACGACGTGCTGAACGCGACGCCGACGAACAAGCGGCTCGTCATGGAGCGCTGGAACTACGTCCTGGACAACATGGTCGAGATGGGCGCGCTCCAGAAGGCCGAGCGCGCCGCGATGACCTTCCCGATGCCCAAGCCCGTCCAGCCCAACCGGGGCATGAAGGGCCAGGCCGGCTACCTGATCGAGGCGGCCGAGCAGCAGTTGAAGGTGCGCGAGGGCCTCACCGAGAAGGAGCTCGCGGCCGGCGGCTGGACGATCACGCTCAACATCGACAAGGACCGCCAGAAGGCCCTGGAGAAGGCGGTCGACCGCCAACTGGAGTCCAAGCTCGACCGCAGGAGCAAGAAGAAGGTCGACCGCAACGTCCAGGCCGGCGGCACCTCCGTCGACCCGAAGACGGGCGCGGTGGTCGCCCTGTACGGCGGCGCGGACTACCTCAAGCACCAGATCAGCAACGCCACCCGCACCGACTACCAGCCCGCCTCCACGTTCAAGCCCGCGGTGTTCGCGGCCGCGCTGGAGCAGGGGTCGGTGAACCAGGACGGCGAGAAGATCACCGCCAACACGATCTACAGCGGCAAGAGCCGCCGCCCCGTGGTGGGCGAGGGCGGCGGCGGATACGCCCCGCAGAACGAGGACGACAAGTCGTACGGCGACATCGACGTCCAGGAGGCCACCGACAAGTCGGTCAACTCCGTCTTCGCGCAGATGATCGTGGACGTCGGCGCGAAGCACGTGAAGCAGACCGCGCTCAAGCTGGGCATGCAGGACCGCGGCGACTTCGGCGCCAGCCCCGCCATGGCCCTGGGCACCATGAAGGCCAACACCATGGACATGGCGGCGATGTACGCCTCGCTGGCCGCCCACGGCAAGAAGGTCGTCCCCTCGATCGTCAAGACGGCCGAGCACAAGGACCGCACCATCGAGCCCAAGGGCTTCGCGGCGGACGGCCAGGGCATCAGCCGCCAGGCCGCCGACACGGTGACCTCCGTCCTGGAGCACGTCGTCCAGGAGGGCACCGGCCGCGCCGTCAGCAGCGGCAAGTACCACGCGGCGGGCAAGACCGGCACCTCCGAGAACAACCGCAGCGCCTGGTTCGCCGGGTACACCCCGGAGCTGGCCACCGCGATCGGCATCTTCGGCGAGGACGCCGACAAGCCCCGCCAGACCACCCTGACCGGCGCCGCGGGCGGCGGCCGCATGAACGGCTCCAGCTTCCCGGCCCGGATCTGGGCGGACTACACCCTCGGCGCGCTGGACGGCGGCTCCGACGCCAAGTTCGACCTGGAGATCAAGGACGGGGCCGCCTGGGAGCCGCCGCCCCCGCCCCCGCCGCCGGAGACCAAGCCGCCGGAGACCAAGGCCCCCGAGAAGCCCGAGGAGCCGGAGGAGCCGGAGCACAAGCCCGACCCCGGCAAGAACCAGGGCCAGGACCAGGGACAGGCCAACCAGGGCAAGGACCAGGGCCAGAACCAGGGCGGTGACCACCAGGGTCAGAACCAGGGCCAGAACCAGGGGCAGGCCAACCAGGGCCAGAACCAGGGCGGCGACCACCAGGGCCAGAACCAGGGCCAGAACCAGGGCGGCCAGAACCAGGGTGGCGACAACCAGGGCGGCGGCGACCACCAGGGCCAGGACCAGGGGCAGGCCAACCAGGGGCAGAACCAGGGCGGCGACCACCAGGGCCAGGCCAACGGCGGTGCCAACGACGGCCAGTGGTGACCTCCGGGACAGCCCGTCCGGCAGGTGAATGACGGCGGCCCCCGTCCTCGGGAAGAGGACGGGGGCCGTTGCCATTCGTACCGCGGCGGATCGTTCCCGGCGTACGTCCGCCTCCGGGCTAGGACTGCTTCTTCGGGTCCTTCGCAGCCCCCGGCAGCCCCAGCTCGAACCAGACCACCTTGCCGCTGCTCAGCCGGGTCGCGCCCCACTTGCGGGCCAGCCGGTTCACCAGGAACAGGCCCCGCCCGCCCTCGTCGGTGTCCCGCGCCCGCCGCTGCCTCGGCAGTTGCGGCGAGTCGTCGCCGACCTCGCAGCGCAGCACGTCCGTCCGCAGCAGCCGCAGCGTCACCGGGCGTTCCGCGTACCGCACGGCGTTCGTCACGACCTCGCTGACCAGCAGCTCCACCGAGTCCGACAGCTCCTGGAGGCCCCAGCGCTCCAGCGCCCGCCGGGCCAGCCTGCGGGCCCGGCCGGGGGCCTGCTCCTCGGGTTCGAGGAACCAGTACGCGACGTCGCTCGGCGCGATCCCGTCGAACCGGGCCGCGAGCAGCGCGATGTCGTCGTCCCGGTCGCCGGGGCCCAGCATGTCCAGGACGTCGTCGCAGAGCGCCTCCAGCGGCGGCGGATGGTCCGGCCCGGTCAACTGGGCGGTGGCGGCGAGACGCTCCCGCAACTGCTCGATGCCGGTCCACACGTCCCGCAGCCGCGACTCCACCAGGCCGTCCGTGTACAGGAGCAGGGTGGCCCCGGCGGGGGCGTCCAGCTCGACCGCCTCGAAGTCGACGCCGCCGACGCCGATGGGCGCGCCCGGCGGCACGCGCAGCACCTCGGCCCGGCCGCCCAGGTGCAGCAGGATGGGCGGCGGGTGGCCGGCGTTGGCGATGGTGATGCGGTGGGACACCGGGTCGTACACGGCGTACAGGCAGGTCGCCATGCGGTCGGTGCCCAGGCGCTGGGCCTGCTCGTCCAGGTGGTGCAGGACCTCCTGCGGGGGGAGGTCCAGGCCCGCGAGGGTCTGCGCGGTCGTCCGGAACTGGCCCATGATCGCGGCCGAGGTCATGGAGTGGCCCATCACGTCGCCGACGACCAGCGCCACCCGGGAGCCGGGCAGCGGGATCGCGTCGTACCAGTCGCCGCCGACCCGGGCCGTCTCGGCCGCCGGGAGGTAGCGGGAGGCCAGCTTGACGCCGGTGGGGCGGGGCAGCGAGTCGGGGAGCATGGTGCGCTGGAGCTCGTCGGCGATGTACGCCTCACGGCCGTACAGCACGGCCTTGTCGATGCCGAGCGCGGTGTGGGTGGCCAGCTGCGCGGCGACCAGCAGGTCATTGGCCTCGAACGCGCCGCGCTCGGGCCTGCGCAGGAACACGGCCGCGCCGATCACCCGGCGGCGGCCCCGGAGCGGGGCGAGTATCGCCCGGCGTCCGTCGGGCAGCCCGCAGTTCTCACCCAGCAGGTCCGGCAGGGCGAGCCGCGCGGACGGGGCGTCCCCGAACACCGGCCGCACCCCGCGCAGCACCTCCGCCAGCGCGCCGCCCGACTCCACCTCGCAGAGCTGCCGGGCGGGGGAGCCGTCGCCGACCACCGCGTCCAGCTCCGAGCCCGCCGGGCCCTCGGCGGTGGTCCGCAGCCGGTCGGTGCGCCGCAGCCGCAGCACGAACGGCACGGCGGGGCGCTCGTCGCCCACCGGGAGCGGGTCGCGCAGATAGACCAGGATCGCGTCGGAGAACGTCGGCACGGTCGCCCGGCACAGACCCAGCACGATCTCGTCCAGGTCGATGCCGCGGGCGATCCGGCGGGTGGCCGCCCCGACGAACCGCAGCCGGTCGCCCTCGGTGCGGGCGGGCGGGCCGCCGGCAGCACCGCCGGACGCGTCACCGGGCGTGCCGCCGGACGCGCCGCCGGGAGGCCCGGCGGGCGGCGGCGCGGTCGGGCCGCCCGGCGGAGGCGCGACGGGTCCGCCCGGCGGCGGCACCGCGGTCTGCGGCTGCTCGGGCACCTGCGCCTGGGCCTGCCGGCGTGGCCCGGACTCGTCCGGGTCCCGGCGCGGCCGGGTGCGCTCGTGCGGCCCGGCGGCCAGGGGCTGCCGGCCTTCGTGCGAGGTGGACTGCTGCTCCGTCACGCGTGGGGTTCCGTCCGTCCGGGGAGCTTGTGCGATGCAATCGCTGGGTGCGATATACCCGCTCTGCGGGCGGCGTCGACAGAACGGTGGCCTGGGAACGTTACAGACTCGTCCGCACTCGCGTGCGTTTTCGACGTCTTCCCCGCCGATTCCGCCCGGGCCGCCCCCGGCGTCCTCGCGCGACGCTTCACAGATCCACCCCCCTGCGGTGACATACGGTCAGCTCCTGCTCCACGCCCGGTAGTTGCTTCCTCCGCCCAGGTGGGGCCGCGGGGTGCGCAGCCTTCCGGAGGACGATCCTACGTTTGGACCCAGGGGGCGCATCAAGAGTCTCACGTCGTCATGTGCGCCGGAGTGCGGTCCCAGTCATCCGGCAGCTCCGGCACCTCCCAGCGGGGGTCGGGCCGCCAGTCCTCCCACCCGTCGGCGAACGGCGCCGCCCACGACTCCACCGCGCGCGCCGCCGCGAGCCCGGCCTCCCGCACGTCCCGCGCCTGCTCCCCGTCCAGCAGCCCGACCCGGCGGGCCTCGGCGAACTCGTCCTCGTCCAGCCACTGCCAGCGGCGGTCGGGCGTCACCGCGATGTCCAGGAAGTGGTCCCGTGAGTCCACCCCGCCCGCCCAACGCGCCCTGGGCTCCTCCAGGTTCACGTACCAGTTCTTGAACCGCCAGCCGGGCTCCCAGAACAGCCACACCGACCAGGGGTCGCCGGGCCGGGCCAGCTTCAGCACGCCCGTGCCGAACCAGGGCGAGGTGGTCGTCGTCCGGGGCCTGGTGTACCGCGTGGCGAGGGGTTCCAGGTGGATCGAAGTACCGTCCGCCAGCACGGGTTTGACGCACCGGGTGCCCGGCGCCAGCCAGACGGCGAGCAGGTCGGCGGTGTCCTGCACGACGGTGACCGGCCGGCAGATGTGGATGCGGGGCGACGCGTTGTCCCGGTACCGCCAGAGGATGTGCTCCCCGGGCGCCCAGCTTCCCCCGCCGCTCCCGGCCGCCCCGTGGGTCGTCTGCTCTGTCATGAGCGCATGTTACGAGTACCGATTTCCCGCGCGCACGATCCACCGCGGCCCCCTCGGGCCGCCCCCGGGGGCACGTGCCCCCGGGGGCGGCCCGCCCCTACGGCATTCGGGCCACCCCCCGCGTCGCCTCACCGGCCCGCGCCCCCGGGTGATCCAGGGTGGGCGGATGACATCACGCCTGCCCCTCCTCGCCCCGATCCCGGGCTGACCGCATGGCACAGCCCGCCCCCCGCTGCGCGCGCGCCGCCGCCCGTGCGACGTACGCCCTGCTGGCACTGTCCCTCCTGGTGGCCGGCCTGTTCGCGTACCTCTACCTGCGCCGCGAGCAGCCCGACCCGGGCCACACCGTGCGCTCGGGCTGGGCGCCGTTGCTCCTGGCCTGCTGCGCCGTCGCGCTCTGCACGGCGGCCGCCGTGTTCAAGCCGTACCTGCTGAGCGTCCACCGCTGTGCGCTCATGGCGACGGCGGCGACGCTCGTCTTCGCCACCGGCATCGGCGTGACCTGGCACGTCGTCTCGCACGACCGGACCACGGACACCATCGTCGGCACTCCGCTGCTCACCCAGCGGGACGCGAACGCGTTCCTCCAGTCGACGCTTCCCGGGGTGCCGCTGCGGCGGATTCCGACCGGGGTCTTCATCCAGAGCTCGAAGTTCACCTCGCCCGAGGAGGTCGAGGTCAGCGGCTACGTCTGGCAGCGGTACGGCAAGGACGTCCCGGAGTCCAGCATGGGAGTGGTCTTCCCCGAGGCCACCGACGGGCACGACGACCTGAAGGAGGCGTACGACACCCGGAGCACCGACGGCCGCCGCCTCAAGGGCTGGCACTTCCAGGTGACCCTGCGCCAGGACTTCGACTACAAGCACTACCCGCTCGACAAGCAGAACGTCTGGCTGCGGATGTGGTCCACGGCCACCTTCACCAACGACGTCCTGGTGCCCGACTTCGCCGCCTATCCGCCCTGGGAGTACGGCCGCATCGGCCTCGACCAGGACACCGTGACCTCCGGCTGGAACCCGTACTACACGGGCTGGAGCTTCGGGCTGCACCAGTACACGATGACCCAGGGCCTCACCGACTGGGACAAACCGTTCAAGTCCGCGCCGGAGCTCTACTTCAACGTCGGCATGGAACGGCAGTGGTCCGGGCCGATGGTGGGGCGGCTGATCCAGTCGTTCTTCATCTCGGCGGTGATGTTCCTGGCGCTGTTCGTCTACACGCGGGACGACAGCAAGAACCCGCGCTTCGGCTTCTCGACCTGGACGGCGATCTCGTTCGCGGTGACGCTGCTGCTTGTGGTCGTCGTCGACCAGCAGCAGATCCGGGAGATCGCCGGGGACACCTCGCTGACGTACCTCGAGTACCTGGCCATCTCGCAGTACATCGTCATCATGGGCATCTTCGCCAACGCCATCCTGATCGGCACGGACACCAACCGCCGGCTGCTGGAGTGGCGCGACAACATGCTGGCGACGCTGCTGTACTGGCCGGTGCTGGTGGGGCTGTTCTTCGCCTTCACGGTGGCGGTCTTCGCCGGCTGAGGCGCCCGGCCACGGACCGGGGCCCGCCGCTGCGACGGCCGGCGGGCCCCTGTCCGTACCCCTGCCGCGGTCCCTCAGCGGGCGCCGGGGGCCAGCGTCTCCGTCATGGCGACGGTGCTCTGCGTGCCGCGGCCCTCGGCGACGGCACGGTCGGCGACCGCCTGCGCCGCCCGCAGCACCGAGGCGTCCACCCCGGCCTCCTCGGAGGCGTGCGCGATGTGCGCGATGGCGGTGGCGGCCGAGGTGAGGTCGCTGTCGGCGCCGGGGTACTCGCGGGCGTCGGCCTGCCGGGCGAACTCGTCGACGAACGACACCAGCAGACCGCCGATGTTCCGGGCGAAGGGGGCCAGGTCGCCGGCGGCCACCCCCTGGGAGCGGGCCAGCGCGAAGCTGTGCACGAGACCGCTGACCGAGGTCCACCACAGGTCGAGCAGCGCCACGTCGTACGAGGCGGCCCTGGCGTGGTCCTCGCCCAGGTAGGTGGGCGTCCCGGCGAGGGCGTCCAGGGTCGGCCGGTGGGTGTCGTAGGCGTCCCGGGGGCCGCTGTAGAGGAACACGGCGTGCGGGGTGCCGATGGTCTGCACGGGTGTCATGATCGCGCCGTCGAGGTAGGTGACGCCCCGCTCCTGGGCGTGCGCGGCGGCGGTGCGGGCCCGCTCGGGGGTGTCGGCGGTGAGGTTGACGACGGTGCGGCCCTTGAGGTCGTCGCCCGCCGCGCCGAGCACGGCGAAGACCGCGTCGTAGTTCAGGACGCACACCACGACCAGGTCGCTGGCGCGCACCGCCTCGGCGGGGGAGGCGGCGAGCACCGCCCCCTCGGCGACGACGGCGTCGGCCCGGGACGCGGTGCGGTTCCACACGGTGGTGGGATGGCCGGCGGCGAGGAAGGCGCGGGCCAGCGCCTGCCCCATCGGGCCCAGCCCGAGGACGGTGACGGGCTGCTTCACGGCAGGGGCGGCGGAGGGGTCGGAGGCGGCGGCGAGGCCGGCGGGGGAATTGTCAGTGCGGGCACTCATGATGGGTTCCAGACGTTGTGGGGACATGCTTGAGGTCATGCTGTGAGGACATGCGAGAAGAAGGGGCGGGTGGGCCGGGATGAAGAACGTGCCGTACCAGTGCGGGCTCGACGCGGCGATCGACGTCATCGACGGCAAGTGGAAGGTGCTGATCCTGTGGGCGCTGTACGAGCGTCCGCGCCGCTTCGGGGCGACCAGACGGGCGTTGCCCGGAATCAGCGAGAAGGTGCTCGCCGCGCAACTGCGGGAGCTGGAGGCCGACTTGGTGGTTCACCGCCAGGTGTACGAGGACACGGCGGTGCCCCGGGTCGAGTACTCCCTGACGGAGCTCGGCCGTGATCTGCACGATGCGCTGGCTCCGCTGGGCGCATGGGGCGACCGCCGCATACGGATGCTCGCGGAGCAGGACGAGGCGTCCTCCTCTCTGGCTGGTTAGCCGGGCGGCGGTTGCCGCCGACCGGGCAGGGCTTCAGCCTCCACCCGGCGGACGGCTTCCTCAAGTACCCACTTATTTGTGGGTGGTTACTTCGACGTAAGGGCCGCCTGGGCGGTGTGGAGAGCCTCGGCGGTCCTGTCGAACACCGCACCCCAGGCCACGTCCTTGAACTCCTCGCCCCGGGGCCGGGAGCTGGTGACGGCGACCTGGACGTCCTCGCCGCCGGGCTCCCGGGCGTACCAGGGGCCGCCGCTGGCCCCGTTGGTCATGCGGCAGGGCTTGAGCTGGGAGCCGCCCGCCAGCCGGCCGTCCTCGACCGGGGTGGCGTCGCCCGCGCAGTACTGGAGGGTGCGGCCGTCGTACGGCGCCAGGAACGGGTAGCCGAGCGCGGTGCGCCGGCCGCCGGGCTCTGCGCCGAAGACCGCCCGGCGGGAGCCGGTCACGTCCTGGACGTGCCGCCCCCGGTCGTCGGTGTCCAGGGCGACGAAGGCGAAGTCGGCGGCGTGGTCCTCGCGCTCGGTCCACGCCGGGGCGACCGCCACCGAGCGGGCCGGATAGCTGCCGTACGGGGTGGCCCCGTCGTCGTACCCGGGGACGAAGAGCAGCGACTTCATCGCCCCGCCCGCCGCCTTGAGGTGCACGCAGTGCCCCGCGGTGGCGACGACGTCGCGGTTGGCGGCGGTGACGACGGCGGCGGTGCAGGTGGCCTTCTGCCCGCCCGGCAGCACCATGAACAGCCGCCCGACGTGCGCGACGCCCGCGGCGTCGCCCGGCCAGGGGACCCCGGCGGGCGGTTCGTCGTCGAGGGCCCGGTCGCGGGCCCCGGTCGCGGCCACCGCCTCCCGCATCCGGTCGGCGGTCCAGTAGCTGCGCACGGCGCCGGCGTCCTCCCCCGTGGGGGTGGGGGAGGAGACCGGCGCCAGGGTCGCGGCGAGCGCCGCGATGGTCACGGAGAGTGCTGGAATCATGCTCCGAACGTAAGGGCTAGGCGAACCGCTGGCTCGCCGAGCCGTCGCAGGCCCGCAGCTTCAGCGGGTCCTTGGCCGCCGACAGGGTGACGCACAGTCCGTTCGCGGCGGCCGGACGCAGGGTGCCCGCCTGGCGTACGAACCGCTGGTTGGCCGCCCCCGAGCAGTTCCACAGCACGAGTCCCGCACCCGCCTCGTACTTCGCGCCCGGCACGTCCAGGCAGCGGTCGTGGCTCAGCTCGGTCCGCAGGGACTGCCGCGCCGCGTCGTACCACCAGCCCTGGTTGCGGCCGCCGTGGCAGTCCCACCCGCCGACGGCGGTCCCGTTGCGCGTCACGGACCCCGGGGCGTCCAGGCAGGTGCCGGTCCCGGCGTTCCTGAGCGGCTGGTACGCGTCGTCCCAGGCGCCCGGCGTCAGGACGGGCCTGCCGGTCGAGGCCGGGTCGGCGCAGCTGGCCTCCCGGTGCCCGGAGGCGTAGAGCTGGCTGAGGCAGGAGGCGAAGGCCTGGTGGCCGCGGATGTTCGGGTGGAAGGACTGCCGGACGGAGTTCTCATCGGGCGGGCCGGGCTTGCTCAGGTCGATGTAGAGCCCGCGCGCCCAGGCGTCGTCCATGCAGACCTCGTGCCCGTGGAAGAGCCGGGAGGCGTCGAGGTACGCGGCCCCGGTGGCCGCCGCGGCCCTGCGCATCCCGCGCTCGAAGGCGGGCACGGCGACGTTGCGGCCCCAGGCGGTGTCGGAGTCGTACCCGAGGCCGCCGCAGGCCACCTTGCCGGGGAAGTCCGGGTTGTCCCGGAAGTCGGGCCCGATCGGACTCGGGTAGCCCATGACCACGAGCCGGTAGTCGGAGTCGGCGTACCCGGCGCCGGTCATCGTCGCCCGCAGGTCCCGGACCGTCTGCTCGACCTTCGGGACCAGGGCGTCCACCCGGGCCTGCCAGCCGCCCGCGTACTTCGGCTCGCACGGCCCCTGAAGCGTCAGGTAGCGCGTCACGCAGTCCGTCATGACCGGCCCGAACTGGAGGTCGTCATTGGCGCCGGCGACCAGCACCACCATCTTGATCCGCGTGTTGCGGGCCTTGATCGCGAGGCTGTCGCTCTGCACCGGTTCGTCGGCGTACTGCTTGCTGCCGCCGATCCGGATGTTTCCGGTGGACGCGCCCGAGCAGGAGACGTTGTACGTCACGTCCGCGCCGATGGAGGTCTTGTGGATCGCGGCATCCGGCGAACGGTGGCACCAGTTCGTCGGCCCGTTGGTCGGGGCCTCGTAGGTGCCCGTGCCCTCTCCGGAGATCTCGCTGTCGCCGAGCGAGACGAGCCCGGTCTTGCGCTGCGCCATCGGCCGTTCCTCGGGCGACCCGTACAGCCTGGTCGCCTCGGCGGCGCGGACGGCCTCCAGCTCGGGCGGCAGCGGGGTGGACGCGGCGGCCCGGAGGTCTGCCGCGGAGGCCGGCGCGGTCGTGCCGCCGAGGGCCGCGGCGAGCGCGGCCGCGAGGACGAGAGTGCTACGGAATCTGTGCCTGGTGCGCGTCACGGCGCCTCCCCGGTTGGTTGTTACCCGAGGTATTTACTGGCCGGTAGCGCACTTGGGAATAGCCAGAACCAGACAACTGCTCAGCTTTGATAGGAGGTACGTGACGATGACCGAGAACGACGCCCCCCAGGGCTACCGGACCGAGCACGACTCGATGGGGGAGGTACGGGTCCCCGCCCACGCCAAGTGGCGCGCGCAGACGCAACGGGCCGTGGAGAACTTCCCCGTCTCCGGCCAACGCCTGGAACGCGCGCACATCGAGGCCCTGGCCCGCATCAAGGCGGCGGCCGCCAAGGTCAACGCCGAACTGGGCGTCCTGGACGAGGACGTCGCGGGCGCGATCGCGGACGCCGCCGAGGAGGTGGCGCGCGGCGACTGGGACGAGCACTTCCCGGTGGACGTCTTCCAGACGGGCTCCGGCACGTCCTCCAACATGAACATGAACGAGGTCGTCGCCACCCTGGCCACGGAGCGGCTGGCCGGCTCGGGCGGCTCCGTCCACCCGAACGACCACGTCAACGCCTCGCAGTCCTCCAACGACGTGTTCCCCTCCTCGATCCACATCGCGGCGACGGCGGCGGTCACCCACGACCTGATCCCGGCCCTGGACCACCTGGCGGCCGCGCTCGACCGGAAGTCGTCCGCGTTCGCCGACGTCGTGAAGTCCGGCCGCACGCACCTCATGGACGCCACCCCGGTCACCCTGGGCCAGGAGTTCGGCGGCTACGCGGCCCAGATCCGCCACGGCGTCGAACGCCTCCGCGCCTCGCTGCCGCGGCTGGCCGAACTCCCCCTGGGCGGCACGGCCGTGGGCACGGGCATCAACACCCCGCCCGGCTTCTCCGCCGCCGTCATCGCGGAGGTCGCCCGTACGACGGGCCTGCCGCTGACCGAGGCGCGCGACCACTTCGAGGCCCAGGGCGCCCGCGACGGCCTGGTGGAGACCTCCGGCCAGCTCCGGACCGTCGCCGTCTCCCTCACGAAGATCGCCAACGACCTGCGCTGGATGGCCAGCGGCCCGCGCACGGGACTGGCCGAAATCAACCTCCCCGACCTCCAGCCGGGCTCGTCGATCATGCCGGGCAAGGTCAACCCGGTGATTCCGGAGGCGGTCCTGATGGTCGCGGCCCAAGTCACGGGCAATGACACGACCGTGGCGGTCGCGGGCGCGGCGGGCAACTTCGAGCTGAACGTGATGCTCCCGGTCATCGCCAAGAACATCCTCGAATCCATCCGCCTCCTCGCCACCTCCACCCGTCTCCTCGCCGACCGCACGGTCGACGGCATCACGGCGAACGTGGAACGGGCCCTCGAATACGCGGAGTCGTCCCCCTCGGTGGTCACCCCCCTCAACAAGTACATCGGGTACGAGGAGGCGGCCAAGGTCGCCAAGAAGGCCGTGGCCGAACGCAAGACGATCCGGGAGGTGGTCGTGGAGTCCGGCTACGTCGAGCGCGGCGCCCTCACCGAGGCCCAACTGGACGCAGCCCTCGACGTCCTCTCCATGACAAGGCCCTAGAACGGAACCGCGGGAACCTGCGTGCCCGACCACGACGCACCCGTACGGCTCCCACCGGGGGGCGTCAGGGGCGCGGGGAACTGCGCGACCAGCCACGACGTATCCGCAGCGAACCGGAGGCAGCCGCGCGGCGAGCGCTTGAGGGAAAGGACGGGGTCTCCCCTGCTCGAACGAAGTCGAGAACTTGGGGAAGGGTCCGGGGCCTCTCCTGCCCGAGCCGGGCGGAGCCGCGCGTCCGGTGCAGGGGGCGGCACCCGGGTGGGCCGGGAGCGGGAGGGGCCGCCCCCTTGCCCGCCCTCCCCCAAGCTCTCGGCTTCGCTCGAGCAGGGGGTACCCCCCTCGCCCCCTCGGGGCGGCCCCGTCGCCCAAGGGGCGAAGGCTGCGAAGCCCAAGGGGACGAGGGCTGCGAAGCCGAATGGGGCAAAGGGGGCGAGGGGCCCCCGGGACGGCTGGGACAGGCCCGGCCCCGGGGACGGTCGTGGAAGGTCCCGGGGCCGGGGGAAGTCAGGGCAGGGCCGGGAAAGGCTAGGGCAGGCCCGGGCCGCGGACCGGGATGGTGGTGAGCAGAGGGGGCGCCGCCGGCGCCGTGAAGAAGTCATTGCCCTTGTCGTCCACGACGACGAACGCCGGGAAGTCCTCCACCTCGATCCGCCACACCGCCTCCATCCCCAGCTCCTCGTACTCCACGACCTCGACCTTCTTGATGCAGTCCTGCGCCAGCCGGGCCGCGGGCCCGCCGATGGACCCCAGGTAGAAGCCCCCGTGCGCCGCACACGCGTCGGTGACCTGCTTCGACCTGTTCCCCTTGGCCAGCATCACCTTCGACCCGCCCGCCGCCTGGAACTGCTCGACGTAGGAGTCCATCCGCCCGGCCGTCGTCGGCCCGAACGACCCCGACGCGTACCCCTCGGGCGTCTTGGCCGGCCCCGCGTAGTACACCGGGTGGTCCTTCAGGTACTGCGGCATCTCCTCGCCCGCGTCGAGCCGCTCCTTGATCTTGGCGTGCGCGATGTCCCGCGCGACGACCAGCGGCCCGGTCAGCGAGAGCCGGGTCTTCACCGGGTACTTGGTGAGCTCGGCGAGGACCTCGTCCATGGGCCGGTTGAGGTCGATCCGCACGACCTCCTCGTCCGACGCGAGGTGCTCGTCCGTCGTGTCCGGCAGGAACCGCGCCGGGTCCTTCTCCAGCTCCTCCAGGAAGACCCCCTCGGCGGTGATCTTCGCGGTGGCCTGCCGGTCCGCCGAGCAGGAGACCGCGATGGCCACCGGCAGCGACGCGCCGTGCCGGGGCAGCCGCACCACACGCACGTCGTGGCAGAAGTACTTGCCGCCGAACTGCGCCCCGATCCCGATCCTCTGGGTCAGCTCGAAGACCTTCTGCTCCAGCTCCTGGTCCCGGAAGCCGTGCCCGGTCGGCGACCCCTCGGACGGCAGCTCGTCCAGGTAGTGCGCGGAGGCGTACTTCGCCGTCTTCAGCGCGAACTCGGCGCTCGTCCCGCCCACCACGATCGCCAGGTGGTACGGCGGACAGGCCGCCGTGCCCAGCGAGCGGATCTTCTCCTCCAGGAACTTCATCATGGCGGCCTCGTTGAGCACCGCCTTCGTCTCCTGGAACAGGAACGACTTGTTCGCGGACCCGCCGCCCTTGGCCATGAACAGGAACTTGTACGCGCCCCCGTCCGTCGCGTACAGCTCGATCTGCGCGGGGAGGTTGGAGCCGGTGTTCTTCTCCTCCCACATGGTCAGGGGAGCCATCTGCGAGTACCGCAGGTTGAGCTTGGTGTAGGCGTCGAAGATGCCGTGCGACAGCGCCTCCTCGTCCCCGCCCTCGGTGAGCACGTTCTGCCCGCGCTTGCCCATCACGATCGCCGTGCCGGTGTCCTGGCACATCGGCAGCACGCCCGCCGCCGCGATGTTCGCGTTCTTCAGCAGGTCCAGCGCGACGAACTTGTCGTTGCCGGACGCCTCCGGGTCGTCGATGATCCGCCGGAGCTGCGCGAGGTGGGCGGGCCGCAGGTAGTGCGAGATGTCGTGCATGGCCTCGGCGGCCAGGGTGCGCAGCGCCTCGGGCTCGACCTTGAGGAACGTGCGCCCGTCGGCCTCGAAGGTGGAGACACCCTCGGCGGTCACCAGCCGGTAGGGCGTGGTGTCCTCTCCCAGCGGGAGCAGATCGGAGTAGGCAAACTCTGGCATTTCGGCCATTCCTCACTAGGCAGGCAGACGGCGACGCATACCTCCATTGGCAGCGCACCCCACAGCGTAAGACGCGGCCGTTCCGCCCCGGCCGGTGAGGTCCGCCTCACCCGGAGCCCGGCGGACCGCTCTGCCCCCTGTCGCGATCTATCGCGTTTCGGTACGGTGTCCCCGTGGACCTCGAAAAGAAGCCCGAGCAGCAGCCCGCCCGGCCCGCGGCGGCCCCCGCCCTGCGCGCCTCCGACGCCGACCGCGACCGCGTCGCGGACATCCTGCGCGAGGCGCTGGCGGAGGGCCGGCTCGACGCCGAGGAGCACGGCGAGCGCATCGACGCGGTCTACCGCGCCAAGACCGTGGCCGAACTGGAGCCGCTGGTGCGGGACCTGCCGGCGCCGGGTGCCGCCTCCGCCTCGCCGGACCCGGCCCCGTACCTGTACGACGCGGGACAGCCGGGGGAGCCCGCCGAGAGCCTGGTGGCGGTCCTCAGCAGCACCACCCGCAAGGGCCGCTGGCGCGTCGGCGCCCGCACCAACGCCTTCGCGCTGTTCGGCAACGTCGAGATCGACCTGACCGAGGCGCTCTTCTCACAGCGCCTGACCACCATCAACGCCACCTCGGTCTTCGGCAACGTCGAGATCACCGTCCCCGAGAACATCACCCTGCGCGGCACCGGCAACGGCATCCTGGGCAACTTCGAGATCCGCACCCTGGAGGCCGCCGACCCGGAGGCCCCCGTGGTCGTGGTGAACGGGACGGCGGTACTCGGCAACATCGAGGCGAAGCCCAGGCGCGGCAAGCTCATCGCCGACCTGCACGACCGCCTGCGCAAACACCTCGGACACTGACGGAAACCGGGACACGCCGGGTGACGCGTACTGGACATGGTTCGAAACCCTGTGCATAGGCGTCGGCACAGCGGGTAGGGACTGCGCATCGTCGCTCGCTCGCGAAGCCGTCGTCAGGAGTAGACCGTGCTGCAACCGCCGCATCAGTCCTTGCAGGTCGCCGCCGTGCCCGCGCAACGCGTCCCGGCACCGGTCCGTGATCGGCAAGGCCAGGCCGGCCCCTGGCACACGGAGGCGGTGTGCCGCCGGGACGAAGCCGGGCTGTTCTTCGCCCCGTCGAAGGAGCCGACCGCCTCCCGGCTGGCCCGCGAGGAGGCAGCCAAGCGGGTCTGCGCCCGCTGTCCGGTGATGATCGCCTGCCGCGAGCACGCCCTCCTCCAGCCCGAGCCGTACGGCGTCTGGGGCGGCCTGACCGCCGCCGAGCGCCGGGTGGTGCTGGCCAGGCGCCGCCGCCGCGAGATGGAGCTCAAGGCGGCCCCGGGAGCGGGGGACCACCGCATAGCCGGATGACGCGTACGCGCGACGACGAAGGGGCGGCCGCCCGACACGGTGGCCGCCCCTTCGTCGTGGGTGCGTCTCTGTCTGTCCTGCTTCTCTGCCTGTCTTCTCTGTCTGTCCTACTTCGCGCGGTCGAAGTCGATCGCGCTGTACGCGCGCAGCTTGGACAGGCGGTGCGTCGAGTCGATCTGGCGGATCGTGCCGGACTTCGACCGCATCACCAGCGACTGGGTGGTGGCGGTCGCCGAGCGGTAGCGCACCCCGCGCAGCAGCTCGCCGTCGGTGATGCCGGTGGCGACGAAGAACACGTTCTCGCCGCTGACCAGGTCGTTCGTGTGCAGGACGCGGTCCAGGTCGTGCCCGGCGTCGATGGCGCGCTGGCGCTCGGTGTCGTCCTTGGGCCACAGCTTGCCCTGGATGGTGCCGCCGAGGCACTTGATCGCGCAGGCGCTGATGATGCCCTCCGGGGTGCCGCCGATGCCCATCAGCAGGTCGACGCCGGTCCCCTCCCGTACCGCCATGATCGAACCGGCGACGTCGCCGTCCGAGATGAACTTGATCCGCGCGCCGGTCTCCCGGATCTCCTTGACTATGCCCTCGTGGCGGGGGCGGTCCAGGATGACGACGGTGACGTCCTCGGGGGTGGAGTTCTTGGCCTTGGCGACGCGGCGGATGTTGACCGCGACGGGGGCGTTGATGTCGACGAAGTCGGCCGCCTCCGGGCCGGTGACGAGCTTGTCCATGTAGAACACGGCCGACGGGTCGAACATCGTCCCGCGGTCGGCGGCCGCCAGGACGGCGATGGCGTTCGGCATGCCCTTGGCGTTGAGCGTGGTGCCGTCGATCGGGTCGACCGCGATGTCGACCTCGGCGCCGGTGCCGTCGCCGATGTGCTCCCCGTTGTAGAGCATCGGGGCTTCGTCCTTCTCGCCCTCGCCGATGACGACGACGCCGTTCATCGACACGGTCGAGACCAGGGTGCGCATCGCGTTGACCGCGGCGCCGTCCGCCCCGTTCTTGTCGCCGCGGCCCACCCAGCGGCCGGCGGCCATGGCGGCGGCCTCCGTGACGCGTACGAGCTCAAGGGCGAGGTTGCGGTCGGGAGCCTCGGCGGGCACTTCGAGCTGCGACGGGAGCTGGTGCTCGGTCATCGGTGAGCAACCCTTTCTGTTCTGCCTGTGTGGCTGCACGGGAGCGGCGGCGGTAGTGCGACTCTATCCGTACATCGACAAAATGAGCAGAGGGGGTGCACGTATGAGCGGCATATCGGGTTACGTCCCCGGGGTGCGGGGCCGCGGCGGGGCCCGCGAACCCCATGAGGGAGCATGGAGGGCGTGGCAGCGAAGCGTGGCAATCAGAAGATCCGGGACATGGTGCTCTCGATGGTGGTCATCGGGGCCGTGGTCGCCCTCGTCTACACCGTGATCCCGCACGACGAGGACGCCGACCCGGTCAAGACGGTCGACTACCGGGTCGAGCTCAGCACGGCCCAGCGGTCCGCCCCCTACCCGGTGCTCGCCCCGCAGGGCCTGTCCCCGGAGTGGCGCGCGACCTCCGTGACGTACCGGGGCAACGAGGGCAAGGCCTGGCACCTGGGCTTCCTCGACCCGGACAAGGAGTACGTCGCGGTCGAGCAGTCGACGAAGGACCCGGCGAAGTACGTGCCCGAGGTCACCCTCGCCGCCAAGAACTCCGGAAGGACGCAGGCGATCGGCGGCGCGGACTGGCAGGTGTGGAAGGGCGAGAAGTACGACGCCCTGGTGCGCACCGACAAGGGCGCGACGACGGTCGTCCTCGGCACGGCGAAGGACGAACGCCTGGCGGAGATGGCCGCGGCCCTCAAGCCGAAGGAACTGCCGAAGCCGTCGGCCCCGGCGACGTAGCCCGCGCCCGCGCCGCACGCGGAAAGGGGCCGCCGCACCTGCCCGGTGCGACGGCCCCTCGTGCCGTACGGCATACCCGTACGCGGCGGCTCAGACGGTCGTGATGACCTCGTCCTGCGCCAGTCGCGGGGAGCGCGGGAACCAGGCGTCCTCGCCCGGCTTGCCGATGTTGACGACCATCAGCGGGGTGTGGTCGTCGTCCAGGAACTCCTTCTGGACGGCGGCGAAGTCGAAGCCCGTCATGGGACCGGCGGCCAGCCCGGCGGCGCGCACGCCGACGATGAAGTAACCGGCCTGGAGGGTGGCGTTGACCAGCGCGGCCTGCTCGCGGACCGGACGCTCGGCGAAGAAGACGTCCTTGGCCTGCGGGAAGTGCGGGAGCAGCGCCGGGAGCTCGTGGTGGAACTCGTTGTCGGCGGACAGGATCGCGACCAGCGGCGCGGTGCGGGTCTTGGCCTGGTTGCCCTCGGCCATCAGACCGACGAGACGCTCACGGGCCTCCTCGGAACGGACCAGCGTGATGCGCAGCGGCGACTGGTTGAACGCGGTCGGACCGTACTTGACCAGGTCGTAGATCGCCGCGACCTGCTCCTCGGTCACCGGCTCGTCGGAGAAGGTGTTGGCGGTGCGGGCCTCACGGAAGAGGAGGTCCTGGGCGGCGGGGTCAAGAACGAGGGACATGCGTCGTGCCTTCCAAACGTGCGGAGGATCAAGCGATGCGGCCACCGTAGAACAGGTTTAGGTTAAGTTTCAACTAAAGCGCCGCGATCGTGGCGGGGCTCACATTCCCCCCGCCTCTCGCCGCCTACCGCTGACCGGAGGAACCCGCACCAGCGGCCGGGAACGGGCGGCCGGTCGTCCGCACCACCCGCGGGGTGCGGCCGGGCACAGAGCCGGACCGCACCCGTCGCGTCCCTCCTCCGGGCGCCTTCGGGCCGAAGAGCGCGAACACGGCGGCAGCACTCCTGCGAGGCGGGGCCCACCGCCGCGACGGGCCGTGCCGAACCGGTGGCAGGCATGCTCTGGGCGTGTCCGGCGGAGGGGGATCTACGAGGTGCGGCCCTTCCCGGTGACCGTGACGACACACAGCACGATTCCCGTGGTGAGCGCGGTGCCCAGCAATTGCAGTCGGGCCTCGGACGTGGTGAGCATGAGGACGAAGAGCACGCCGATGACAAGGAGTGCGACCCAGGTCAGATACGGAAATCCCGGTGTGCGCAGCACCAGCCGTTCCGGTTCGTGCTTTTCGAGATGGCGGCGCAGCCGCAAGTGGGTGGCCGCGACGGCAAACCAGACAAGGAGCATCACCGCGCCGACCGAGTTCAGCAAGACGGTGAACACCGTCGTCGGCCACAGGAAGTTGAGGGCGACCGCGATGAATCCGAAGGAGGCCGAGGCGACAACGGCCAGCGCCGGCACGCCCTGCCGGGTGGTGCGGGTCAGTGCGCCGGGAGCCTCACCCCGCTCGGCGAGCGAGCGGATCATACGGGAAGCGCTGTAGAGGTTGGCGTTCAAGGCGGAAAGCACCGCCACGAATACCACTGCCTCCATGAAGAACGCCGCGCCGGGAAAGCCGATGACATCGAGCACCGCGACGTAAGGGCTGTGGCCCGCCGGAACGGAGTCGCAAGGCAACAGCAGGATCATGACCAGAATGGATCCGAGGTAGAACCCCAGGAGCCGCCATACGACAGTGCGCACGGCACTGCGGATCGCCCGCACGGGGTCGGCCGTCTCCGCCGCGGCAATCGTCACCGCTTCGCTCCCGCCGAAGGAGAACATCACCGCGAGCAGCCCCGCGGCCACTCCCGCAAGACCGTTCGGGAGGAATCCGCCGTGACCGGTCAGATGGGCGGTGACCGTGGCCGGGGAGCCGGGCAGCACGCCGCACATGGAGAGCGCGCCGAGCCCGATGAACGCGAGGACGACGGCCACCTTCAGCGCGGCGAACCAGAACTCCAGCTCTCCGAAGACTCCCACTGCGGCGAGGTTCACCGCGGTGAAGACCGTCATGAGGACCAGTACGCCGGCCCACTGCGGAAGCCACGAGAGCCATCCGTGCAGGAGGGTGGCCGCGATCCCTGCCTCGACCGCGATCGCCACGACCAGCAGTAGCCAGTACATCCAGCCCAGTGTGGTGCCGACGGACCGACCATGGGCGCGCGTGGCATGGACCGAGAACGATCCACCGGTGGGATACGCCGCGGCCATTTCCCCCAGCATGCGCATTACCAGCAGGAACAGGATTCCGGCCACCGTGTAGGACAGGATGATGCCCGGTCCGGCCAGACGCAGGCCGGCTCCCGATCCGACGAAGAGCCCGGAGCCGAGCACCCCACCCAGCGCGATCATGACGATATGACGCTGCTGCAGCGCGTGTTTCGGCGCCGGACCGCGGCCCGGAACATCTTGGTCGACCGGCTGTGTGGATCGAGAATCCACGCTCTGGTCTCTGGGGGTGGTCAACAAGCTGTGTACTCCCGGGGCGAGAGGATTCCTGTCCGTGATGCGGCAGGAGCGGGGTCCGAGGTGCGCGGAAAGCGGTGGCCGCCGGGGAAGCATGTGGCCGGCGGTTGCCACAGCGCGTGCGACCGCGCCCCGCATGCATGCGCGGCCATCCGCTGAGTTTCGGCGCCTTACGAGTTCCAGGTACTGCGACGGAGGGGCATCGTGTGGCCACCTGTTGACCACGTCTCGGTACAGGTCCCCCGCGGCACGACCACGACGGTCCCGGGCAGCGCTGAAAGGCCGTGCGGCGGTGGCAGGAGTCGGCGGCCCCGCGAGACGGGTGGTCCGTGTGGTGGCCACCCGTCTCGCATCCGGCGCAGTCCTCCCCGCGCAATGGTGGGTCAGCCGCGGTCGGTGCCCTCGACGGCCCGGCGGAGCTCGCCGGAGGCGATGAGGCCGGCCACGAGCTCGATGTCCCGGGCCAGCGGCCGGTCACCGTCCATCGTGGCGGAAACGGAGCGGATCAGCTCGTAGGCGGCACGCGTCGGAGCGCTCAGGCAGTCCTGGCCGCGCAGGTCCGCCGCCTGGCACAGGGCCAGGAGGTGGATGGCGGTGACCTGGCGAACCAGTTCCACGACCGTACGGGCGTCCCGTGCGGCGATGGTGGCCATGCTGACCTTGTCCTGGTTGTGGGCCTCGGTCGACCGGGAGAACGACGTCGCCGGCATGGTGTTCTTCAGCGCCTCGGCGGTGAGGCCGGAGGCGGCGATCTGCATCCCCTTGAAGCCGTGGTGCAGCCCCGCCTCCCAGCTCTCGGAGCCGAACCGCGGGATGAGGTTCGGGGTGAGGCCATTGTTGAACTTCTCGTCGACGACCAGTTCGAGCTGTCGGTCAAGCAGGTCGCCGACGCTGGCCACCGCGGTCTTGAGCGCGTCCATGGCCTGGCCGACGTGACCTCCGTAGAAGTTGCCGCCGTTGCGGACCATGCCCGCTTCCACGTCGAACAGCGGGTTGTCGTTGGTGGAGTTGATCTCGACCTCGACCCAGTTCTTCGCCCAGTCCAGGGTGTCACGCAGCACACCGTTCACATGCGGCGCGCAGCGCACCGAGTACCGGTCCTGGATGGGCTCTTCCAGCTCCCGGAAACCGGACTCCGTCAGGGCCATGCCCTCGGGGTCCACGGACGGGTCGCGGTCCTCGGGGTTGCCGAGCAGTTCACGGATGGTCCGGGCGCTGGTGCGGGTGCCGGTGTGCGGCTTCTGGTCGAAGATGAACGGGACGAAGTGGCCGGGGTTGCCCTGGAGCACCTGGGAGGCCAGCGCGGTGCTCAGATCGGCGGCGAAGGCCAGTTCGGCGGCGTCGTGGACGGCGAGGGTGGCGAAGCCCGACATGAACGAGGTGCCGTTGACCAGCGCGAGGCCCTCCTTGGCCCCGAGCACCACCTCGCTGAGACCGGCGTCGGCCAGTGCCGTGCGGGCGTCCTTCTCCTCACCCCGGTGCAGCGCCTTGCCCTGTCCGGTCAGCAGCGCGGCCACGTAGCTCAGCGGGACGAGGTCGCCGCTCGCACCGACCGAGCCACGCTCGGGGATGGGCGGCAGCACGTCGTTGTTGAGACAGCCCAGCAGCAGTTCGAGGACCTCGGTACGGATACCGGAGGCGCCCCGGGCCAGGCAGTTCGCCCGGACGATCATGGTGGCCCGGATGACGTCCGGGGTGGCTACGGGGCCGATGCCACAGGACAGGAACCGGATGAGGTTGGTCTGCAGGGCCTCGGACTTGAGGCCGGATATCTGCCGGGTGTTGCTGTCACCGAAGCCGGAGGTGACGCCATAGACGGGCAGGCCTGCCTCGATGACCTTGTTCTTGAGCGCGAGGGACTGCTCGATACGCTGGATCGCGCCTTCGGCGAGCCGGGCGTCGACGCGAGTGGTGTCGGCGGGGCGAGCGCCGCTGACGACATCGGCCACCGTCAGGGTGTGGCCGTCGATGACGAGTTCGGCCTTGTCGGTGGCTGCCTGGGCAGTGTCCATGGTGTGCATTTCTCTTCCGTGACGCGATGGTGACGCGGGTTCGGTGGGCGCGCCGGCCGGTAGGTGTCCGGGCCAGCGCTGTGGAGTGGGCGGTTGGCCCAGCGGTCCGCCGGAATGGCGGGGTGATGGTGCAGTGGCCAGGTGGTGTGGGGGCCAGGTGGTGCAGCGGCCGAGCAGCGCAATGGCCAGATGGTGCAGTGGCCGGATGATTCAGTGGCTGAGTGCTCCGGTGGTTTCGCACTCCCTCAGCACCCAGGCCCGCAGGACTGTCTTGTCGAGCTTTCCGCTGGTGTTGCGGGGCAGGGCTTCGACATGGCTGACGGCGGTCGGCAGCTTGTAACGGGCCAGCCACTGGCCGGTGTACGCGCGGACTTCCTCGATGGTGAGCCGGGGCGCCGCGCCGTCCTGCCGCAGTACCGCGATCGGGGTCTCGCCCCACTTCGGGTGCGGCACGCCCACCACCGCCACGTCGTGGACGTCAGGGTGCGCGGCGAGTACCCGCTCGATCTCAGCGGGGTAGACGTTCTCTCCGCCGCTGATGATCATGTCCTTGATGCGGTCGACGATGTGGAGCAGCCCTCCCTCGTCGAGGTAGCCGATGTCGCCGGAGTGGAACCAGCCGGAGCAGTCGAACGCCGCCGCGGTGGCTTCAGGGTTGTTCCAGTAGCCCGGGGTGACGTGCGGCCCCCGGACACAGACCTCTCCCGGCTCCCGCGCCTCGGTGACGGTGGCTCCCGTCTCGGGGTTCGTCAGCCGTATCTCGGTGTACGGCATGGGGAAGCCGGCGGAGTCGGGGTGGTCGCCGACCAGGTGCCCCGGCAGGTACGTCGCGAACGGCGCGGTCTCGGTCAGCCCCCACGCCTGCTGCAACTGGACACCACGGGCCGCGTAGTCGCGCACCAGTTGTCCCGGCACCGGGGCCCCGGCCACGACCGCGGCCGTCAGCGCGGTCAGATCGGCGTCGGCGAATCCGGGGGCGCAGGCCAGCGCGGCGAACATCACCGGCACCGCGAAGACGCTGTTGACCCGGTACCGCGTCAAGTCGGCGAGGCACTGGGCGGGTTCGAAGGACCGCCTGACGACCACGGTCCCACCGCGGGTCAGGGCGCCCAGGGTGAAGGCGTTGAGGCCGCCGATGTGGAACATGGGCGCCACCGCGAGCGTGGTGTGGCGGGGGCGTACGTCGATGGAGGCGGTCACGTTGAGGTGGTTCCACCACAGGTTTCCGTGGGTCAGCATCACACCCTTCGGACGGCCCGTCGTCCCCGAGGTGTACATCAGCACGGCGGTGTCGTCCGGACCGGCCTTGACGGCTTCGCAGCCCGGGGTGCCCCCGCCCGCCTCGGACAGGCGTTCCCAGCGCGGATGGGCCGAGGCGGCGGCCGGGGCGAGCGGGTCACGGTCGCCGAGCAGGAAGCGGCGGACCGGTGAACCGTCGGCGATGCTGTCGACGACCGGCCGGTGTCCGTCCTCGGCGACCACGGTGTGGGTGCCGGAGTCGTGGAGCAGATAGGACACTTCTTCGGCGGCGAGCCGGAAGTTGACCGGAAGGAATATCGCTCCGAGATGGGCGGCGGCGAGTGCCGTCTCCAGCAGCAGTGCGCTGTTGTGGCCGAGGTAGGCGACGCGGTCTCCGGCCCGCAGGCCTCCCCGGGACAGGATGCCGGCCATTTCACGGACCCGGGCGCTCAGTTGGGCGTACGTGGTCTCGGCGCCCTCGTAGACGATGGCCGGCGCGTCACCGGCGACCCGCGCCCAACGGTGCACGGCTGCGGCCGTGCTGATGCTGACTTCTCTCATGTTTCCCCCGTGCTGAGTGAGTGCGAAGGTGTTGCGGGTGCTGCTGCGGGCCGCCATGGGGCCGCCGGGACTCGGGTGCCGTCGTATCGGACATCGGGTTCGCGCCCCCCTGGCGGGTCGAATGCGCGAATGCAAGAAGGCGCGAGCAGAGCTGAGGGCCCGGCGGTCGGCCGGTTGATTTCATGGCGATACGGCCCCCGCGCGGGGCTGGAGATTCACCAGGGGCGGCACGGGAGCCGAATTTCGGATCTGGGCTGAGATAATACCGCAGCGCCAGACCGGAAAGCCGAACTGAACAGCAGTCGGACGGGACAGCGGAACCGGAATGGAGAGCCTGCTGTGCGGTCGGCACGCCGACGAATTGTTTTCCTCGGCCCCTATGTGGAGACGGTCGCCCTGCAGTGACGGAAGGGAACCTGGCAGCAGCCTGTCGAGCACTCCGGGGCAGCGTATCGGATTCCCCTGGTCTTGATGGTGTGACTGGCATCTCATGGAGCACCGTAAACTGCGATGACCTGCGGTTATGTAGAAGATGCATCATAGATGCAGCTGACTGACTTGCGGGGGTGGTGCCCGCTGTATGTAATTCCTGCGTTTACGAATCATGTGCGCTCGCAGGTGCACGCTAGTTGCAAGGCGGGGGAATGTACGAAAGCTATCTGGCGGAAAAGCTTGACAAGCTGAGACGCGATGGCCAGTATCGAACGTTCGTAGAAATCAATCGGCACGCGAACGCGTACCCGAAGGCGACGCTTCGCGCGGCCGATGGGTGTGGCCAGCAGGTTTCCGTATGGTGCAGCAATGACTACCTGGGGATGTCGCAGCACCCCAAAGTGGTCGAGGCCATGCATCGGGCAATCGATGAATACGGAGCCGGTTCCGGGGGGTCTCGAAATATCGGCGGAACGCACGCCCACTACTCCGCGCTGGAGACCTCGCTCGCTGAATGGCATCACAAAGAAGCCGCCCTGGTCTTTCCCACGGGATACAGCTCGAATGATGCCACTCTGCGATGCCTGCTACGCCTGCTGCCCGATCCCATTGTCCTGTCTGACGAGCTGAACCACGCTTCGATCATCAATGGGATATGCAGCACGAACGCGGAACGCCAGGTATTCCGCCACAACGATGTGGCCCACCTGGAGGAGCTGCTCTCCAGCCAGCCTCTGGACCGCCCGAAGATCGTTGTCTTCGAGTCCGTCTACTCGATGGATGGTGACGTCGCCCCCATCGAAGAGATCGTCAAGCTCGCGCACGAGTACAACGCGCTCACCTACCTGGACGAAGTGCATGCGATCGGCATGTACGGGCCCCGGGGCGCGGGGATCGCGGCACAGCTGAATGTCGACCACCTCGTCGACGTCATCCAGGGCACGATGGCCAAGGGAATCGGCGTCATCGGCGGATACATCACCGGTTCGACCACCCTCGTCGACGCGGTCCGCAGCTTCGCCTCGGGCTTCATCTTCACCACCTCACTGCCGCCCGCCGTCGTGGCGGCCTGCCACGCCAGCGTGGAACACCTGAAGACCTCCACCGCCGAACGGGACGCGCTGCAGAGCAAGACCGCCCGGCTGCGTACCGCCTTGGCGGGCGCCGGGATCGAAGTGATGCCGTGCAGCACGACGCACGTCCTGCCGGTCCTGGTCGGGGACGCCGAGCTGTGCAAGCAGTCGGCCGCACGCCTCCTCGACCTGCACGGCGTCTACCTCCAGCCCATCAACTCGCCCACCGTTCCGGTCGGCACCGAGCGGTTCCGCGTCAATGTCACGCCGAATCACTCCGACGAGGACATCGCCCACCTGGTCCGTGCCCTGGACGAGGTCTTCACCCACTTCGGTCTGCACAGGAGGACAGCGTGACGACAGCGACCGACACCGTGGTGCGGCGTGCGGAGCCGGGGGACATCGACGAACTCATCCGTCTGCGCGCCTTCCTGCTCGACGGCGACGAGGAGCAGGCCTCGCTCCCGTACATCGCGACAACCCCCGAGGCACGCAGGGCGTGGCGGGCGGGCTACCGGGCCTGGCTGACGGAGAAGTTGTCCCATGAGGACGTGTTCGTCTCGGTGGCCGCGGGCCCCGGCCGGCTCCGCGCCTGCGCCATCTCCGTTATCGACCAGCGTCCGCCTTCGCCCGCTCAGCCCCGTGGCCGGGTGGCCTGGATGCAGACCCTCATCACCGATCCGCGTGACCGGGGCCAGGGACTGGCCACCGCGGTGATCGCCCCGCTCTTCGAGTGGGCGAGTACGCGCGGCGCCGACATCGCCATGATGCAGAGCTCCAGCGGTGCCGTGGAGTTCCACCGCCGGGCCGGCTGGCAGCTCTCCGAAGAGGGCCTGTACCACCGCCCCGTCACCGCGAGCCGGGAGGGATGACCCGCATGGACACCGTAAAAGTACTGATCGCGGGAATGGGCTACGCCGGTACGCGATTTCGGCGCGCACTGCACAGCCTCTCCGGCCCGCAGGAACTCGGTCTCGACATCGAGATCGCTTATCACGCCCGGCACCGCACGGCCGAGGACATCCCCTACTTCCCCACCGTCGAAGGCGCCCTCAAGGAATTCGAGCCCGACCTCGTCATCGTCGCGGTGACCGACTCGGCGCACGCCGAGATCCTGACGCGCCTCAAGGGTTACCGGGGCTTCGTCCTGGCGGAGAAGCCCCTCACCTCCGCCCAGGACGACCTGGACGCCGTGGTCGCGGCCCTGAGCGATGTCTCCGGCTTCGCCATGGACCTGGTCGGCCGGTACTCGGAGGCGAGCGTGGCCCTTTGGGACTACGCGCGCCGGCACCGGCTGGCCCTGGTGCGGGCCCACGCCACCTGGGGCAAGAACCGCATCAACGACCACCGGCCCACGGTCGGGGTCGCCAGTGAGGTCATCCACTCCCTCAACCTGGTCCAGGGACTCGACCTGGACGGCCGGCAGTTGCGGCTCCGTGACGCCGTCGCCGTCTGCTCCGACTACTCCATCTCCGGCCCCGACGTCCTGGACAGCGTGGCCCTGACGGCACAGCTGGGCGACGCCGTGGTGAGCGTCTACAGCAGCTTCGTCAACGTCACCCGGCAGCGCACGATCGACTGCGCCTTCCGGGACCAGGAAGGCGGCCTGGTCTACGCCACCGTGGAGTACTCCAACCCCACCTGGGATGCGGACCACCTACGGATCTGGCGCGAGGCCGACGGCCGCGAAGAGCTGCTGTGCGAGGTGGACACCCGTAACGACCCTGTTCCCGAAGGGCACAGCACCATCGTCTCGCTGCGCCGCGTCGTCACGGACGCGGTCCGGTTCGCGCACGACCGGCAGCAGCCTGTCGTGCCGTTCGCCGGTCTTGAGGAGTCCGTACGGCTGCAGCGCCTGCTCAACGAGATCGAACAGAAGGCCGCGGTGACCGAACCGGCCAGCTACTTCCCCAACGGCCGCCAGATCATCGCCGAAACGGACTTGGAGCGCCTCGGATGAGCGCCACAGAGAAAACAGCCACCCCGACGAAGGGGGACACCCGCAGTAAGTTCATCCCGCTGCTGGCGCTGGGCACCTTCGCGCTGGGTGTGGACGCCTACGTGATGGCCGGACTGCTGCCCCTGGTGTCGGGGGATCTGCACGTCTCGGCGTCGTCAGCCGGCCAGATGGTCACCGTCTTCACGCTCTGCTACGCGCTGGGCGGGCCGATCTTCGCCACCCTCCTGGCCGCCCGGCCGGCGAAGGTGGTGCTCGGTGTGGCACTGGTGGTCTTCACCATCGGCAATGCCCTGACGGCCGTCGCCCCCAGCCTGTGGGTTCTCCTGCTCGCCCGCGCGGTCGCAGGCATCGGCGCGGGTGTGTACTCACCCATCGCCGCCGCCACAGCAGCGGGTCTGACCGCTCCGGAACGGCGTGGCCGCGCGCTCGCCACGGTCATGGGCGGCCTGAGCATCGGCACCGTCATCGGTGTCCCGGTCGGCATGCTGCTCGCCTCGCACATGGGGTGGCGCGGCACGCTGTGGCTGATCACCGCGCTCGGTGTGGTCGCTCTGATCGGGATCATGCGGCTGCCGCAGGTCGCGGTGAGCCCGCCGCCGCCGCTGGGTCAGCGCGTGCGCGCCCTGGCCAGCGGCCGGGTCGCCGGCATCGTCTCCGTCTCGCTGCTCGGCGGTATCGCCAGCCTCGGTCTGTACACCTACCTCGCTGAGTTCATCGTCGACACCGCGCACACCGACCAGCCGGTCTGGGCGATGTGGGCCTGGGGTGCGGGCGGCATCATCGGCAGTCTGCTGATCGGCCGCATCGTGGACCGCACCGGCAAGCCCTTCGCCGCGGTCTCCTGGATTCTGGTCCTCGTCGTGGCCGGCCAGCTCGTCCTGCCCGTCGCCGCGCACACCGCCGTGGCCCTGGCAGCCGTGCCGCTCGTGATCTGGGGCGCGGCCGGATGGGCCATCCAGGTGCCTCAGCAACACCAGCTCATCGCGGCCCAGCCCGAACATGCCACGGTCGCCGTCTCGCTCAACAGCTCCGCCGTCTATCTCGGCAGCGGACTCGGGTCCGCGCTCGGCGGCGTGGTGCTGGGCCTCGGCGTGGCTCCGGGCTCCCTGCCGTACTACACGGCCGCCCTCACCCTGGTTGCCCTGATCCTGCACCTGACCGTGGTGCGAGGCGCCACACGGCGTGCGGGAGAGGCCGTAAAAGCCTCCTGAGCTGGGAAGTCAGCCGCAACTGGCTAAATTGTTCCCATGGAAATCGGTTTGCATCACCTGCGGTGTTTTCTCATTCTGGCCGAGGAGCAGCACTTCACCTGGGCCGCCGACCGGCTCGGTATCTCCCAGCCCACCCTCACCCGGCACATCCAGCGTCTGGAGGGGGCCCTGAGCCGGACCTTGGTGGACCGCAGCACCCGCCACCCCCGCCTCACCGCGGACGGGAACCGTCTGCAAGCCGATCTCCAAGTCCTGCTGCCCCAGCTGGAAACGGCTCTCCAGCCCCCCGAGCCGCAGTCCTCACTGCGGCTCGGGTATGCCTGGGGCTTCCCCCTCCAGCGTGGCCGTCGAGCGACCGTCACCCTGGAGGGGCAGCACCGCGTCATCGTGCAGACCGTGCGCCGTGACGACCGCACCGCCGGACTGCGCGACGGGTCCGCCGACGCGGCCCTGCTCTGGGGGACCATCCGCGATCCGCGCCTGGTCACCACCGAGATCCTGCGGGAGCCGCATATCGCAGCGATCGCCCGCACCTCCACCCTGGCCGTGCGCGACCGTGTGACCTGGCGCGATCTCGGACGACGCTGCCTCGTCGTCAACACCGTGAGCGGCACGCTCACCCCGGAGGACTGGCCGGCCGATGCCACCCCCGAGATCGGTGTGGAAACCTCCAACATCGAGGAGTACCTCCACGCCGTCGCCGCCAGACGCGGTGCCGGCGTGCTCCCGGTGTCGGTGGCCGACCAGTACCCCGATCCGGACATCCTGTACCTGCCGCTCACAGGCGCCCCGCCCGCCGTCCTCACCTATGCCTATCCCCGCAACAACCCCCACCCCTATGCGGCGACCTTGGGGCGTGTCCTGCGCCAGGACCAGGCCAGCGAGCGGACTCCCGCCACCTGAGACATGTGAACCAGGCGTACGGGCCGGTCCCACCGCGTCGCACCGGAGTCGGGTTCGGGTGTGCAGCAGCCCCAGAGCCCGCCCTGTTCCGGCGTCGACGGCCCGGTCGCGGCCGGGGCGGCTTCCGGGCGTACCCGGAAGGTGGCGTTGCTGGCGGAGGTGTTCCGGGGGGCGGCGGGGGCGGACGAGGTGGCGTTGGTGGTGACGTACTTGTCGGGGAGGCTGCCGCAGCGGCGGATCGGGGTGGGGTGGGGGGTGCTCAAGGACGCCGCGGAGGCGTCCTTGGAGGTGGCGGACGTGGACGCGGCGTTGGGCCGGATCGCGGCTGTCGCCGGTAAGGGAGTGCAAGCGGCTGGTCCGCCTGATCGAAGGGGGGCGCGCCCGCCCCTCCCGGATCCGCGAACTCCATGTTCTGGCCACCATCGTCTCCGCCCACACGGCCAAGGCGTCCCACGACATGGGCGACCCCCGCTCCGCCATGACCCAGGCGCGGGCCGCCGGAGTATGTGCTCAGCACGCCGAGCACGGCGGGCTCATCGCCCTCTCCTGGCGCTGCACCTCGGCCGGTTTGCGGGTGGAGTGCTGTCGGCAGAAGCGTTCAGCATCGCTCTCTGGTTCCGTTCGGAGCATGCGAAACAGTGCAAGGCCGTCGGACACTTGTGTGCGGGTGTCCGACGGTCTTGCACTGTTTCCGGGTGCCCGTAACGGGCTCCTTGGGTGAGTCGACTGATCGGCCCTGTCCGGGTGCTCCCGGCATCCAGCACGGCGGTTGGGGGAGTATCCCGGCACCATCCCAGCACGGCCCGGGTGATCAGGGGTGACGGTGGGTCAGATTTTCCGGCACGCTCCCAGCACGGCCCGAAAGTCAGGGCCCGACCCAAGAGAGTCGGACCCCATCTGAGCTGCATGTTTGCCAAACGGGCGACGTGCTGGTGTGTCGCCCTCTAGACGTTGAAGCGGAACTCCACCACGTCCCCGTCCTGCATGACGTACTCCTTGCCCTCCATGCGGGCCTTGCCCTTCGCGCGGGCCTCGGCGACGGAGCCGGTTTCGACCAGGTCGGCGAAGGAGATGATCTCGGCCTTGATGAAGCCCTTCTGGAAGTCGGTGTGGATCACACCGGCCGCCTCGGGGGCCGTGGCGCCCTGGGGGATCGTCCAGGCGCGGGTCTCCTTGGGGCCTGCCGTGAGGTAGGTCTGGAGGCCCAGGGTGGCGAAGCCGACGCGGCCCAGGGTGGCCAGGCCGGGTTCTTCCTGGCCCATGGACTGGAGGAGTTCCAGGGCCTCGTCGTCGTCGAGTTCGATGAGCTCGGACTCGATCTTGGCGTTCAGGAAGATGGCCTCGGCCGGGGCGACCAGGGCGCGCTGCTCGTTCTTGAAGTCCTCGTCGACCAGCTCGTCCTCGTCCACGTTGAAGACGTAGAGGAAGGGCTTGGTGGTGAGCAGGTGCAGCTCGTGGAGGAGGTCGCCCTGCTCGGTGCCCTTGGTGATGCCCGCGGAGAAGAGGGTCTCGCCCGCTTCGAGGATCGCCTTGGCCTTCTCGGTGGCGGCGAGGACGGCCACCTTCTCCTTCTGGAGGCGGGACTCCTTGGTCAGGCGCGGGATCGCCTTCTCGACGGACTGGAGGTCGGCGAGGATCAGCTCGGTGTTGATCGTCTCGATGTCGTCCTTGGGGGACACCTTGCCGTCGACGTGGACGACGTTCTCGTCCTTGAAGGCGCGGATGACCTGGCAGATCGCGTCGGACTCGCGGATGTTCGCGAGGAACTTGTTGCCGAGGCCCTCTCCCTCCGACGCGCCGCGGACGATGCCCGCGATGTCGACGAAGTCGACCGTGGCGGGAAGGATCTTCTGGGAGTTGAAGATGCCGGCGAGGACCGCCAGGCGGGGGTCCGGGACGCCGACCACGCCGACGTTCGGCTCGATGGTGGCGAACGGGTAGTTGGCCGCCAGCACGTCGTTCTTGGTCAGGGCGTTGAACAGGGTCGACTTGCCGACATTCGGCAGACCGACGATTCCGATCGTGAGCGACACGTTGGCGACTTCCCGTAGCGGAGAGAGGAGAGCTGGTTGCGGCCCGGGGCGGGCCGACCGATCCCCCAGTTTACGGGCGGGCGGGTGGGGGTGTCGTACGGGGAGGAGAGGGGGAGCGGGTGGTCGTGGTGTGTGGATGCGTCGAACGCAGTGCCAAGGTCGGCCCAAAGGCGTGTCCCAGCCCGCGATCCGCCAGTCCGGCGACCTACGTTGGTGCGGTGGAGCATCCCAGGACCCGACCCCGCCCCTCGCCGCGCAAGCCGCACGTCGCCGCGCGGGGAGTTACAGCCGAGACCTCGGCCGTCTACCGGAGTGCCGGGGGAGGAAGGACCGCGCGGCCCGTCGCGCCCGTGGTCCTCGCGCTGCGCCGGCTGCCCCAGCCCCGGCTGACGGGGCTCGGCGGCGGGCTCTTCGCCATGGCCGTCATGGTGGTGCTGGGGTGTCTGGACCAGTTGCTGTTCGACGGGTCGCCGATCGTCTACGGGGTGCTGTTCCTGCCGGTCAGCATGCTGACCGCGCTCTGGGTGCGGCCCGCCGACCTGGTGACCGCGCCGATCAGCGTGCCGATCGCCTTCGCCTGCGGGCTGGTGCCCATCGCGGGCGGGTCGGACGGGCTGGGGAGCCGGCTGATGGCCGTCGTCACCGCGCTGGCCGTCCACGCCGGATGGCTGTACGGGGGGACCCTGATCGCCGGTCTGATCGCGAGCGTCCGCAAGGTGCGGCGGATGGCGAGCAGGCAGGCGGAGCGGGCCGCAGCCGCCGCGCCGCACGCCGCCGTCGCCCCCGCCGCCGTACGACCGCAGGCCCCGGGGCGGACGGGCGGCGTACGACGGCAGCGTCCGCCGAAGTAGCAGCGGGCGAGGGCCGTGCCGCCCCAGGGTGCGGGGCGGCAGGTGCCGTGAGCGGTCCCGGCGGGGTGCGGCAGCGGGTCCCGCGGTCAGGGGGGAGCGGTGTACCGCCTCCGTGTTCCGCGGGCGGGGGAGCGGTCCCGTACCGCCTCCGTGTCCCGTCCGTCCGCGCGGGGCGCTCAGCGCTTGGCGGCGGCCATGGCGGCTCCGACGATTCCCGCGTTGTTCTGGAGCTGGGCCGGGACGATCTCCGCGCGGATGCCCTCGATCAGCGGGAGGAACTTCTCGGCCTTGCGGCTGACGCCGCCGCCGATGATGAAGAGGGACGGCGAGAAGAGCATCTCGACGTGGGCGAGGTACTTCGTGACGCGCTTCGCCCAGTGCTCCCAGCTCAGGTCCTCGTCCTCCTTGGCCTTGGTCGAGGCGTGCTTCTCGGCGTCGTGGCCGTTCAGCTCCAGGTGGCCCAGTTCGGTGTTGGGGACCAGCCTGCCGTCGAGGAAGAGGGCGCTGCCGATGCCCGTGCCGAAGGTGAGCAGTATGACCGTGCCCTTGCGGTCGGCGCCCGCGCCGAAGGTCATCTCGGCGACGCCCGCCGCGTCCGCGTCGTTCAGCACCGTCACCGGCATGCCGAGGCGCTCGCCGAGCACCTGCTGGGCGTTCAGGTCCACCCAGCCCTTGTCGACGTTGGCGGCCGTGCGGGTGACGCCGTCCGTGACGACCCCGGGGAAGGTGATGCCGACCGGGCCCGACCAGCCGAAGTTGTCGACGACCTCCTTGACGCCGTCGATCACGCTGTCCGGCGTCGCCGGGTGCGGGGTCAGCACCTTGTGCCGCGGCTGGGCGAGGTCGCCCCGCTGCAGGTCCACAGGAGCGCCCTTGATGCCCGAACCGCCGATGTCCACTCCGAACACGTTCATGGACACCACCGTACGACGCACCGATGACAGCGGTGCGCCGTACCTCCTGGAAAAGTCCTACCTGCTGCCCAGCGCGGCGGCCTCCGCGCGCAGGTCGCGGCGGAGTTCCTTCGGGAGCGAGAAGGTGATCGACTCGTCGGCCGTCTTCACCGTCTCGACGTCCGCGTAGCCGCGCTCGGCCAGCCACTCCAGCACGCCGTCGACCAGTACGTCCGGCACGGAGGCGCCCGAGGTCAGGCCGACCGTGCCGACGCCCTCCAGCCAGGCCTCGTCGATCTCGGAGGCGAAGTCCACCAGGTGCGCGGCGGGGGCGCCGGCGTCCAGGGCGACCTCGACCATGCGGATGGAGTTCGAGGAGTTCTTCGAGCCCACGACGATCACCAGCTCGGCGTCCTCGGCCAGCTTCTTCACCGCGATCTGACGGTTCTGCGTGGCGTAGCAGATGTCGTCGCTGGGCGGCGAGAGCAGGTTCGGGAACTTGCTCTTCAGGGCGTCGACCGTCTCCATCGTCTCGTCGACGGAGAGCGTGGTCTGGGAGAGCCAGACGACCTTCGACTCGTCGCGCACGGTGACGTTCGCGACGTCCTCCGGGCCGTCGACCAGCGTGATGTGGTCGGGGGCCTCGCCGGAGGTGCCGATGACCTCCTCGTGGCCCTCGTGGCCGATCAGGAGGATGTCGTAGTCGTCCTTGGCGTACCGGACCGCCTCCTTGTGGACCTTGGTGACCAGCGGGCAGGTCGCGTCGATCGTCGCGAGCTTCCGCTCGGCGGCCTCGGCGTGGACGGTCGGGGCCACACCGTGCGCGGAGAACATCACGATGGAGCCCTCCGGGACCTCCGCCGTCTGCTCGACGAAGATCGCGCCCTTCTTCTCCAGGGTCTGCACGACGTACTTGTTGTGGACGATCTCGTGCCGGACGTAGATCGGCGCGCCGTACTGCTCCAGGGCCTTCTCGACGGCGATGACGGCGCGGTCCACGCCCGCGCAGTAGCCACGGGGGGCGGCAAGCAGGACACGGCGCGGGGAGGAGGAAGTCATGCCTCCCATCGTAAGGCCGTGCCCAGGAGGCCAAAGATCGCGTCCGGGGCAACACTGGGAGAGTTGACCGAAGCGCGTACGGAGGAGCGATGGTGGGGAGTCCTGGTGGGGCCACGGAGGCCACGGGTGCGGCAGGGACCGGCTCGGCGGGCCTGAAGAGGAGCCTCGGCTTCCGGGATCTGGTCGTGTACGGGCTGCTGTTCATCGCGCCCATGGCCCCGGTCGGCGTCTTCGGCACCCTCGACGCCAAGTCGCACGGCTCGGTGGCGCTCGTCTACCTCGTCGCCACGGTGGCCATGGGATTCACCGCGTTCAGTTACGCGCAGATGGTGCGGGTCGTGCCGCGCGCGGGTTCCGTCTTCGCGTACGCCCGGTCCGCCCTGGGGGAGGGGCCGGGGTTCGTCGCCGGGTGGATGGCGATGCTGGACTACCTGCTGATCCCCGCGGTGGCGTACCTGTTCTCCGGTATCGCCCTGCACGCGCTGGTGCCCTCGGTGTCGCAGTGGGTGTGGACGGCGCTGGCCGTCGTGGTGACGACCGCCCTCAACATGTGGGGCGTGCGCGCCGCCGCCCGGGTCGGGTTCGCGGTGCTGGCGCTGGAGATCGCCGTGCTGGTGGTGTTCGTGGTGGCCGCCGTGGTGGTGCTCGTACGGGACGGGGCGCAGCGGGACTGGCTGTCGCCGCTCACCGGCGACGGGTCGATGGGCGGGTTCTCGCTCGCGGCGGTGCTGGGCGCGGTGTCGGTGGCCGTGCTGTCGTACCTGGGCTTCGACGCGATCGCCTCCTTCGCGGAGGAGGTCACCGGGGGTTCCGCGAAGGTGGCCAGGGCGGTGCTGCTGTGCCTGGCGATGGTGGGTGTGCTCTTCGTCGTGCAGACGTATCTGGTGGCACTCCTGTCACCGGTGCAGGCGGCGGACCTGGCGGCCGATCCGTCGAAGCAGGGAACCGCTTTCTACGACGCCGTGGACGGCTCGGTCGGGCAGTGGCTGCACGACCTGGTCGCGGTGAGCAAGGCGATCGGGGCGGCCTTCGCGGCGCTCGCCGGGCAGGCGGCGGCAGGGCGGCTGCTGTTCGCGATGGCGCGGGCCCGGCGGCTGCCGGGGCTGCTGGCCCGGGTGGACGGGAAGTCCGGGGTGCCGAGGGTGGCGCTGGGGCTCGCCGCCGTGGTGACGCTGGTGGCGGCCGTGTGGGCGGCCTCGCGGGGCGACGGCATGGACCACCTGGTGTCGGTGGTCGACATCGGCGCGCTGACGGCCTTCGTGCTGCTGCACGCGTCGGTGGTGGGCTGGTTCGCGGTACGGAGGATGGGCGGACCGCCGGTCTGGTGGAAGCACGTGGTGGTACCGGTGCTGGGTGCGGTCATCGCGGTGGCGGTGATCGTGGAGGCCAGCCGGACGGCGCAGGTGGTGGGCGTGGTGTGGCTGGTGGTGGGCCTGGTGGTGCTGTTCGCCCAGCGGGGGCGGCGGGCGGGGGCCGACGCGGGGGTCGATGTCGGTCGGTCCGGCTAGCCTCGCTGTATGGCTCTGAATACGTCAGCGGACGCGCCTCTGCCGGTCGGGCAGGTCTCCCGGTTGATCGGGGGGTGGATCGACCGGCTCGGCAGCGTGTGGGTCGAGGGGCAGATCACGCAGTTGTCGCGGCGGCCGGGGGCGGGGGTCGTCTTCCTGACGCTGCGCGATCCGTCGAACGACATCTCGGTGGCGGTGACCTGTTACCGGCAGGTTTTCGACACGGTGGCCGACGTGGTGTCGGAGGGGGCGCGGGTCGTCGTCCACGCCAAGCCGGAGTGGTACGCGCCGCGCGGGCAGCTCTCGCTGCGGGCGAGCGAGATCAAGCCGGTGGGGATCGGGGAACTGCTGGCGCGGCTGGAGCAGTTGAAGAGGTCGCTGGCGGCGGAGGGGCTGTTCGCGCTGGACAGGAAGCGGAGCCTTCCCTTTCTGCCGCAGTTGGTCGGGCTGGTGACCGGCCGCGCGAGCGCCGCCGAGCGGGACGTGCTGGAGAACGCGCGGCGGCGGTGGCCGGCGGTGCGCTTCGAGGTGCGCAACGTCGCCGTGCAGGGGGTGCACGCGGTGCCGCAGGTGGTGCGGGCCGTGCAGGAGCTGGACGCGCTGCCGGACGTGGACGTGATCATCGTGGCGCGGGGCGGGGGGAGCGTGGAGGACCTGCTGCCGTTCTCCGACGAGTCGCTGGTGCGGGCGGTCGGGCAGGCGCGGACCCCGGTCGTCTCCGCCATCGGGCACGAACCGGACTCGCCGTTGCTGGACCTGGTGGCGGATGTGCGGGCGTCGACGCCGACGGACGCGGCGAAGAAGGTCGTGCCCGACGTGGGGGAGGAGCTCGACCGGGTGCAGGGGCTGCGGGACCGGGCGCTGCGGACCGTGCGGGGGCTGCTCGACCGGGAGGAGCGGGGGCTGGCGCACGCGCTGGCCCGGCCGGTGATGGAGCGGCCGCAGCGGATGGTCGAGGACCGCGAGGACGAGGTCGACGCGCTGGTGGCGCGCAGCCGCAGGACGCTGCGGCACCTGCTGGACCGCGCGGACTCCGAGCTGTCGCACACCCGGGCGCGCGTGGTGGCGCTGTCGCCTGCGGCGACGCTGGAGCGGGGGTACGCGGTATTGCAGCGGGGCGACGGGGCGGTGGTGCGGTCGGCGGAGGAGGTGGCGGCCGGGGACGTACTGCGGGCGCGGGTCGCGGAGGGGGAGTTCGGGGTGCGGGTGGAGTGAGTTCGGAGGGTGGGTTCGTGGGCGGGTCTGTTGTTGAGTCGGAGTTGTCGGAGCTCGTGCATAGGGTGGAACGCATGGCCAATACGGATGAAGCCGCAGTGTCGGGTGCGTCGGGTTCTTCGAGTGCGTCGGGTGCGTCGGGTGCCGAGGTCGGTTATGAGCAGGCGCGGGACGAGCTGATCGACGTCGTACGGCGGCTGGAGGCCGGGGGGACGTCGCTGGAGGAGTCGCTGGCGTTGTGGGAGCGGGGGGAGGAGCTGGCGAAGGTGTGCAGGGGGTGGCTGGAAGGGGCGCGGAAGAGGCTGGATGCGGCGTTGGAGGCGGAGGGCTGAGGTGGTGGGGGCGGGCTCCGCCTGATCCGGTGGGTGTTTCTGTCCCCCTCCGGAGGGCGTTCCGCCCTTCGCCTCGCCCCTCCTTCTCCTCCTGATCCCGCTGGGTGCCGGACCTCCGTTGGGTGCCGACCCCTTGTTGGGCGCCAGCCCCGTTGGGCGGCGAACCCGCCCCTGCCCTCTTCCTTCGCACCCGGCCCCTTGGGCTTCGCAACAGCCCTGTCACCCCCGTCCCCTTGGGCGACGGGGCCGCCCCAAGGGGGCGGAACGGGCGGGCAAGGGGGCGGCCCCTCCCGCTCCCGGCCCACCCGGGTGCCGCCCCTCGCGTCAGCGCCTGTGCCGGGCACGCTCCTTCGGCGAGGCCGAGAGCTCAGCCCCGGTACCGGGCCAGGCAGCCCCGTTCTGCTCACGCAGGAGAGGCCCCGGACCCGCCCCTTTCCCTGAAGCGCTCGCCGCGCGGCCATCGCACGGTTCCGTGCAGGAGCGTCGTGGCTGGTCGCGCAGTTCCCCGCGCCCCTGACGCGGTGCCCCCTCGGCGGGAGGCGGAGAAGTCGGGGGGAAGTTTTTGTTATGGCGGGGGGTGGGGGCGGTCTCCTAGGCGTGGAGCAAGATGCGGGTGCGTGCCGCGTACGCAGGTGCGTAGGCGCGTATCGGGCAATCCGGCGGAGAAGGGGCGGGCAACCGTGAACAGGGAACACGGAGTCGCGCGGGTGCTTGCCGCGCAGAGCGGCGACCCGCAGGCACAGGACGCCCTCGTCGCCGCCTATCTGCCGCTCGTCTACAACATCGTCGGACGCGCCCTGAACGGACACGCCGACGTGGACGACGTCGTGCAGGAGACCATGCTGCGGGCCCTCGACGGACTGCCGTCCCTGCGCATACCCGAGGGCTTCCGGTCCTGGCTCGTCGCCATCGCCATGAACGAGGTGCGCCGGCACTGGCAGCGCGGGCAGACCGACGCCGTGCCGGTGTCGGAGGAGCGCGAGCTCGCCGACCCCGCGGCCGACTTCGTCGGGCTGACCCTGGTGCGCATGGGGCTGTCCGGGCAGCGGAAGGAGACCGTCGAGGCCACGCGGTGGCTGGACTCCGACGACCGCGCGCTGCTGTCGCTGTGGTGGCTGGAGGCGGCGGGCGAACTGACCCGTGCCGAGGTCGCCACCGCGCTGGACCTGCCGCCCGACCACACCGCCGTCCGTGTGCAGCGCATGAAGGCGCAGTTGGAGGCGTCGCGGGTGGTGGTGCGTGCCGTGGCGGCCGTGCCGTCGTGCGGGACGCTGCGGGAGGTGCTCGGCCCCTGGGACGGAGTGCCCTCCGCGCTGTGGCGCAAGCGCATCTCCCGGCACGCCAAGGAGTGCGCCGCCTGCTCGGGGCACCGCACCGGGCTGGTGCCCGCCGAGGGGCTGCTCGCCGGGTTCGGGCTCGTGCCCGTGGCGGCGGCGCTGGCCGCGGCCGTCAGCGCCGCGGTGCGGCGCGGGAGCGGCGGGATCGCCCCCGTCGCGCACGCCCGGGACGTACCGCCGTACTCGCAGGACCCGCTCCACGGGACTCAGGCAGACACATCACAGCACGGGACGCAGGAGCACGACTTGTCGTACGGCGACGCAGCAGAGAACCAGCAGAGCACCACCCCCCACGGGCCCTCCCGGTCCCAACTGCGGCAGCGGCGCACCCGCAGGAAGCGTCAGGTGATCGGCTCGGCAGCCCTGCTGGCGCTCCTGGGCGGCGGTTTCGGGGTGTACCAGATATTTTCGGGCGGCGGCAGCGGCGGGGGCGGGGGCAGCACGAGTGTCGCGGACGCCGCGCGCACCGGCGGGCCGGCCCTCCCGTCGAGCCCCGCCCCCAGCGCCACCGCTCCCGTCCCCACCCCCACCCCCAGCGCCTCGGCCGCCCGCACCGCCACGCCGAAGCCCACCAGGTCCGCCGCCACCAAGCCGCCCAAGCCGCCCACCAGGACGCCGTCGAAGGCCGCGCCGCCGCCCAGGCCGCCCCGTACCGACAAGCCCGCCCCGCCCGCGCCCCCCGCCGGGCCCGCGCAGGAGGTCGTACGGCTGCTCAACGAGGAGCGGGCCAAGGCCGGTTGCCCGGTGGTGCGCGGCAACGCGCTGCTGGACACGGCCGCCCAGCGGCACTCCGCGGACATGGTCGCCCGCGGTTACTTCGACCACACCAGCCCCGACGGCGACGGGCCCGGCGAGCGCGTCACCGCCGCCGGGTACAAGTGGTCGACGTACGGCGAGAACATCGCGGCCGGCCAGCGCACCCCCGCCGCCGTCATGAAGGCCTGGATGAACAGCTCCGGGCACCGCGCCAACATCCTCAACTGCGCGTTCAAGGAGGTCGGCATCGGCGTCGCGGACCACCGCTGGACCCAGGTCTTCGGCGCCCGGTAGGGCGGCGGGGCCGGCGGCCGGACGTCAGCGGGGGAGGAGGCCGTTCAGGTCGCCGTAAGGAATGGCGTCCGCGACCGTCCCGTACGTTCCCCGCTCCAGGAGTTCGCGGGTCGCCCGGCGGGCCACCGCGTACGCCGCGGCCGCCACGGTCGAACCGAGGCTGATCCGGGCCACGCCCAGCTCCGCCAGTTCGGCGACGCTCGGGGCGCCCGGGCCCACCAGGACGTTCAGCGGGACGTCGACGGCGGCCACCAGCGCGGCGATGACCTGCGGGTCGGTCACCCCGGGGACGAAGACGCCGGACGCGCCCGCGGCCACGTACGCCCGCATCCGCTCGGTCGTCTCCTGGAGGCGGCCGGACTCCTCGCCGAGTCCGAAGAGGTACGTGTCGATGCGGGCGTTGAGGTAGAGCGGCATCCCGGCCTTGTCGGCGGCGGCCCGCGCGGCGGCGATCCGGCCCGTCTGGGCGGCCGGGTCGCGGTTGCCGTCCTCCAGGTTGACGCCGACCGCGCCCGCCTCGATCACCTTCGCCACGGTCTCGCCGACGCCCTCCGCGCTCTCGGCGAAACCGCCCTCGATGTCGGCCGTCACCGGCGCCTTCACCGCCGCCGCGATCCGGGCGACCAGGTCCAGGGCCCGGCCCCGGTCCAGTACGTCGCCGTCCGGCGAACCCAGGCTCCAGGCGACCCCGGCGCTGGTCGTGGCGACGGCGGGGGCGCCCGCGTCCTCGGCCACCAGGGCACTGGCGACGTCCCACGCGTTGGCGACCAGGAGCGGGGACCCGGGGCGGCGGTGCAGGGAGTCGAGGAGCGTGGCCTTGTCGTGCTGCGTCGTCGTCATGGGGACCAGTGCATCAGGTCGGGACGGGCGGCGCTGGCGGTTTTCCGACATGGTCGTGGGCTGCTCCCGGCGGGGCGGCCGGACGGTGTCCGGCAGGCACGGGGCAGGTGACGAGCGGGCCGCCCCGGCAGGCATGGGGGGCGTACGAGCGGGCCGCCCCGGCAGGCATGGGGGCGTAGGCGCGGACTGCCCCGGCGGGTACGGGGCACGTACGATGCGCCGGGCACCCCGCGCCCCGCACCCCCGACGAGGAGCACCGCACCGATGGCGATACCGCCGCCCGAACAGCCCTGGGACCCGCCCCAGGGGACGAATCCGCAGGGGCCGAGCCCCCAGGGGCCGAATCCGCAGGGCTCCCCGCCGCACCAGGCGTACGGGCAGGCTCCCGGACCGTACGGTCAGCAGCCTCCGTACGGGCAGCAGGCGCCGTACGGACAGCAGACCCCGTACGGCGCCCAGCCCTACGGTGTCGGTCCCTACGGCATGCCGCCCGTGCCGCCCGCCACCAACGGGCTCGCCATCGCCTCGCTGGTCACCGGCATCGTCTGCTGCGTGCCCCCGCTCGGTCTCGTCCTCGGCCTCATCGCGCTCGCGCAGATCAGGAAGCGCGGCGACAGCGGCAAGGGCTTGGCGGTGACGGGCATCGTGCTGTCCTCGCTCAGCGTCGTGCTCACCCTGGTGACGCTCCTCACCGGCGGGTTCGGCGGCATCCTGCGCGGCCTTGAGCGGGGGGCGGACGGAACCGGCCGTTCCGTCACGGATCTGCGGGTCGGGCAGTGCTTCAACTCCGTCGACGGTTCGCTGGAGGGCACCACCTACCGGGTGGACGTGGTCGGCTGCCAGGAGGAGCACGACGCGGAGGTGTTCGGCACCTTCGACCTGGCCGACTCCCGCACGTACCCCGGCGACGAGAAGATCAGCGCCATCGCCGACCGGCGCTGCTCCGCCGCACAGGTGACCTACACCGGCGGCTCCGACATCGAGGCGGACTTCTACTACCTGATGCCCGACCGCCGGGGCTGGCGGCTCGGGGACCGGGGCGTCACCTGCGTCTTCGGCAACGAGTCGGGGGAGAAGCTGACCGGTTCGCTGCGCGACGGCGGTGCGGGTGGTGCGGGTGGCACGGGCGCTGCAGGCGGCACGGGTGGTACCGGCAGTACGGGTGGTTCGGGCGGTACGGGAGGGACCGACGGGTCCGGTGGTACGGACGGGACCGGTGGGAGCACCGGGGGTGGCGCGAGCGTCGGTACGGATGCGCAGGAAGAGGTGTAACGCCTCACGCCCCTTACCCAAGGAAACATGCCTGCGTGAAGCCGAATCATCACTTCGAGTGAAACTTTGGCCTTTGCTTGTGTTCCAGAACCCACGGTTGCCAGGCTGTTGCTGTCTGTCAACCTGATGGGAGTGGCCAGTGACATTCGGTGAGCAGCCGGCCTATCTGCGCGTGGCGAGGGACCTGCGGCAGCAGATCGCCGACGGGAAGCTGCCGCCGCACACCCGGCTCCCCTCGCAGGCCCGCATCCGTGAGGTCTACGGCGTCTCGGACACCGTCGCGCTGGAGGCGCGCAAGGTGCTGATGGCGGAGGGCCTGGTCGAGGGCAGGTCCGGCTCGGGGACGTACGTCCGGGAGCGCCCGGTGCCGCGCAGCGTCGCCCGCTCCGCCTACCGGGGGCCGGGCTCGACGACGCCCTTCCGGCAGGAGCAGGCGGCCGAGGGCACGCGCGGCACCTGGGAGTCGCGCAGCGAGCAGGTGGAGGCGTCCGCCGAGGTGGCGGTCCGGCTCGGCGTCGAGCCGGGCGAGCGGGTGATGCGCACGAAGTACGTCTTCCGGGACGCGGGGGAGCCGATGATGCTGTCGACCTCCTACGAACCCCTGGCCGTCACCGGGCGGACACCGGTGATGCTGCCCGAGGAGGGCCCGCTCGGCGGCTGCGGGGTGGTCGAGCGGATGGCGGCCATCGACGTGGTCGTGGACAACGTGGCCGAGGAGGTCGGCGCCCGGCCGGGGCTCGCCGAGGAGCTGGCGGAGCTGGGCGGGGTGCCGGGGCATGTGGTGCTGGTGATCGAGCGGACGTACTACGCCTCGGGGCGGGCCGTGGAGACCGCCGACCTGGTGGTCCCGGCGGACCGCTACCGGGTGTCGTACCACCTGCCGGTGCGGTAGCCCGGCACCGGCACGGGAACGCCAATTTCCTTGGCGCGCCCGGCGGTTGGGGTTTTCGAGGGGGCGCGTCCACGCGGACGCGCCCCCTCTTCGGCGTCAACTCCCCAGTATTTCTTGGCCAGATCGGTGCCTCTTTGTGAAAACACATATCCGGTGCGTAAAGGTCAGGCGTAAGGTCGGGCATATGCGTACTGAGGTTTCCTGGGGACCCCTGACGGAGGCGCGCGATGAATGACAACGGCGATCGGCTTCCGTGGTTGGTGGTGCGGCAGGACGACAACGGCAACCGCTATCGCGTGGGGGCGTACGCCACGCGCGCGGAGGCCCAGCAGAGGGCCGACCAGCTCGAAAGCCACGGGCACAAGCAGTTGTACTGGATCGAACAGGCTGCGGCGAAGCAGCAGTGAGGGGGAGGAGCGCGCGCGGCGTGCGGCGGTGAATCCGATCAGTTCCCCGACGCCCGTACCGCGCCCGTGATCCAGCCGGGTGGGCACACCCGTAGGCTCCGCACCATGACGGAAACACTTGTCGTGGGCGGAGCCCTGTGCCGTGACGGGCGGCTGCTGGCGGCGCGCCGCAGCGCCCCGCCGGAGCTGGCCGGCCGCTGGGAACTGCCCGGCGGGAAACGCGAGCCGGGCGAGACGCCCGAGCAGGCGCTGGTCCGCGAACTGCGCGAGGAACTGGGCGTCGAGGTCGAGCCGCTGGAGCGCATTCCGGGGCAGTGGCCGCTGAAACCCGGGTACGTGTTCCAGGTCTGGACGGCCCGGCTGCTCTCCGGTGAGCCGCGCCCGCTGGAGGACCACGACGAGCTGCGCTGGCTCGGCCCCGACGAGAGCGACACGGTGGACTGGCTCGACCAGGACCGCCCGGCGGTCGCGGAGGCGGTGCGTCGGCTGCGGGCGGAGGGGTTCGGCGGGGAGGGCTGAGGGTCCATGGGGGTGGCGGGTGTCCCGGTCCTGGCCGGTTCCGGGTCGGTTCCGCATTCGTACGACCGCGGGTGCGGCCTCCTCGTACGGACTGATGCCGCCGGTCACACGGGTCTGAACGGGGCAATGGGACCCAGCGCACGGGCGACCCCGTACGCCGTTCGTGCCACAGTGCGCCCGTTCCCGGGATAGTCGGAGACGGATATCGGGTATGTGCTGATTAACCCCCTGAAAAAGGACACTGCCTCTTTGGGGTCCACTGCTGCTGTTCTGGGATGTGGTCGGCGTGCTGGACATCGAAGGCGCCTGCGCCGAGTGGACCTTCCCCGCTGAGCCCGGCGCGGTGCGCACCGCACGGCACGCGGTGCGCGACGCGCTGCGCGACTGGGGCCTCGAGGAGCTCAGCGACGTCAGTGTGCTGCTGGTCAGCGAGCTGGTGACCAATTCCCTGCGGTACACGTCCGGGCCGATCGGGGTGCGGCTGGTGAGGCTCGCCACCCCCGGGCCCCTGGCCGGAACCGCGGCCGCCGCGCCCGTCGTCCTGCGGGTGGAGGTCTCCGATCCGCTTCCGGATCCACCGCGCGAGCGGACCGCGGGGCCGGACGACGAGGGGGGGCGCGGCATGCAGTTGGTCGCGTGCTCCGCACGGCGCTGGGGAACCCGGCGCGGAAAGAGCGGCAAGACGGTGTGGTTCGAGCTGGCTCTGCCCGGTTAGAAGTGTGAAGGGACTTGAACGATCACGCGACATCCGGGAGGTCCCGGCCGGGCAGTGCATTACGGCCGAAAAGGGTCGGGTACGGCCCGGGAGGACGTCGCGATCGTGAACGCCGTGCCGTCTGGGGCCGCAGTGCTGAATACTGCGGGCAAGGCCGGTTCCGGTGAGGTGAGCTGGAGGGGACGGTCGTGTGAACGAGATACCGGCGAAGGCGCAGACGCCCGGCGAGGCAGCGGGCGGTGCTCGCGGCGCTGGCGGTGCCCTGGGCACCGGAGGATCGGCCGGGGCCCCAGCGGCGCCCGGACCCACCGGTCCGGACCGGGCGGCGGACGCGCAGCCGACGGCTCCCGAAGGCGTGCCCCGGGGGGCGGACGGCTACGCCGTGGCTGACGGGCCCGATGCCGGGTCGGGCGGTCCGTACCGTACGTACGGTCCACGCGGTACGCACGGTCCACGCGGTACGAGGACGAGCGGTGCGGGCGACGACGGCGGCGTGAGCGACGCGGCTCAGGGGCGGACCGCCACCGGGGGAGACCCTGAGCGGGCCGCGACCGGCGAGGACCTTCACCGGGGCACGAGCGCAGCAGGACCCGACCGGGGCACGAGCGCAGAGGGACCTGACCGGTCCCGGGGCGCAGAGGGATCTGGCCGGTCCGGGAACGCAGAAGGACCTGACCGGAGCCCGATCGCCGAGGGACCCGGCCGGGGCCCGACCGGCGCGGGCCACGACCGGAGCCGGGACGCGGGCGGCGCGGAGGGTGCCGGCCTTACGACTGGCGGTGCCGCGGTCGGCGGAGCTGCGGTCGGCGGCATCCGTGACGCGGCAAGCGGCGTCGGCGGGGTCGCGAGCGGTACCGGTGGGACACCACGCGGTGCCGGTGAGGCAGCGAGCGGCACCGGCGCCGGGGCCGCGGAGGGCGGCGGGCCCCTGTGGCAGTCCAGTCCGCCCGGGTCGATCTACGACTACATCAAGATCGCCTCCTTCTCGCTCGGCGCCGACGGCCGCGTCGAGCAGTGGAGCCGCCGGGCCGAGGAGCTCTTCGGGGTGCTCGCCCGGGAGGTCGTGGGGCGGGACCCGGTCGAGGTCTTCATGCCCGAGGAGTACCGCGGGCGCGGTCACCGCGAGGTGGCCGAGATCCTCGACGGCAAGGAGTGGACCGGCCTCGTCCCGTTCCGGATGCCCGAGGCGGCGGCTGGGACGAACGGTGCCGAGGGAGTCGCCGAGATCTATGTGATGCCCAGTGAGACCCAGGCCGGGGAGCGCGGCGCGCTCTGTCTGGTCGTCGACGTGCGCGCCCTGCGCCGGATCGAAACCGACCTCGCCGCCTCGCAGGCCATTTTCGGCCAATCTCCCTTCGGCTTCCTGCTGTTCGGCACGGATCTCACCGTGCAGCGCACCAACCGCCGCTTCGCCGAGGTCTTCGGCGGCGACGCCGACGCGCACCGGGGACGCACCGTCCACGACTACCTCGCCGCCCCCGAGGCCGAGCGCGTCTCCGCCGCCCTGCGCCGGGTGCTCGACACCGGCGACGCCATGACCGACATCCAGATCACCGGCACCGAACCCGGCAGCGCCGAGCGCCGGCACTGGTCCGTCAACCTCTACCGGGTGCACAGCGGCTCCGGCCGCCCGGTCGGCGTCGCGGGCCTGGCCACCGACGTCACCCGCCGCCACCGGGCCGCCCGCGAGGCCGCCGACGCCCGGCGCAACCTCGCCCTCCTCAACGAGGCGGGCGCCCGGATAGGGAACTCGCTGGACCTGGAGACCACCGCCCGGGAGCTGCTGGGCGTCGCCGTGCCGGGCTTCTGCGACCTGGCGTCCGTCGACCTGTACCAGGGGCTGCTGACGGGCGACGAGGCCCCGCCCGGGGTCACCGACGGCAGCGCCGAGCTGCGCCGGGTCGCGTTCGCCTCGGCCGTCTCCGACGCGCCGCTGGCCGCGCCCGGCTGCGTGGGCCCGGGGGAGGACCCCGCCGACATCCAGGTCGGCTCGGTCCACCGCTACCCCTTCACCACCCCGTGCGCGAAGGCGCTGCGCACCGGACGCGCCCGGGTCGTCCCCGGCGAGGACGGCGAGCTGGTGCACTCCACGATCGCGGTGCCGATGGTCGCCCACGACACGGTGATCGGGCTCGTGCAGTTCTCCCGCACCAAGGGGAGCGAGCCCTTCGGCGAGCGGGACCGGGCGCTGGCCACCGAGCTGGCCTCCCGGGCCGCCGTCTGCATGGACAACGCCCGCCTCTACCGCAGGGAGCACGAGCGCGCGCTGATCCTCCAGCGCAGCCTGCTGCCGCCCGGCGACCCCGAGGCCGCCGGGCTCGACATCGCCTGCCGCTACCTGCCGGGCAACACCGCCACTGAGGTCGGCGGCGACTGGTTCGACGTCATCGAACTCCCCGGCCACCGCACCGCGCTGGTCGTGGGAGACGTGATGGGGCGCGGGCTGCGCGCGGCCGTCGCCATGGGCGAACTCCGTACCGCCGTGCGGACCCTGGCGCTCCTCGATCTCGAACCGGCGGAAGTGCTCAGCGCCCTGGACGAGATCGCCCGCGGACTCGGCACCCCCAGCGGCGCCCAGCAGGCCTCCCGTGCCGCCCACAAGTCCCGGGAGGCGGACCTCTCCGAGGTGTACCTCGCGACCTGCGTGTACGCGGTCTACGACCCGGTCACCCGCCGCTGCACGTTCGCCAACGCGGGCCACCTGCCGCCCGTGGTGGTCGAGCCCGGCGAGGAGCCGCTGCTGCTCGACGTGCCGCCCGGAATGCCGCTGGGCGTCGGCGGCGAACCCTTCGAGGAGGTCGAGGTGGAGCTGCCCGAGGGCTCGCTGCTCGCCCTCTACACGGACGGTCTGGTCGAGTCCCGCGAACACCCCCTGGAGGAGGGCCTGCGCGACTTCCGCACGGCCATGAGCGGGCCGGTCCGCCCCCTGGAGGACGTCTGCGACCACGTCCTGACCACCCTCGACACCCGCCACGGCGAGGACGACATCGCCCTCCTGATGGCCCGCATCCAGGGCCTCCCGGCCGCCTCGGTCGGCGACTGGCGGCTGCCGCGCGAACCGCGCTCGGTGGGCCGGGCCCGCGAACTGGCCCGTGGCCAGCTCGTCTCCTGGGGCCTCGAAGACCTCGTGGACACCACGGAGCTGCTGGTCAGCGAGCTGGTCACCAACGCCCTGCGCTACGGCGAGGGCGAGGTGCGGCTGCGCCTGCTGCTCGACCGCACCCTGGTCTGCGAGGTTTGGGACGCGGGACTCGTCCAGCCCCGGCGCAGGCGGGCCCGCGACACCGACGAGGGCGGCCGCGGCCTCCAGCTCGTCGGGCTGCTCAGTGCGGCGTGGGGAGCCAGGCGCACCCCGCGCGGCAAGACGGTGTGGTTCGAACTGGCCCTGCCGGACGGGAAGTCGGCCGGTCCCGCCGAGCTGACGGTCGACCAACTGCTGAGCATGTACTGAGCGTCAGGCGTTCTTGAGGGCGGCCAGCCTGGCTTCGATCTCCGCGTCGTCGCCCAGGCTGTCCAACTGCTCGAACTGGGCGTCCAGCGAGGAGGCGGCCAGCTCCTGCTTGCCCGCCGCCCGCGCCTCCTCGCGCCGCACCTTGTCCTCGAAGCGGCTCAGCTCGCTGGTCGGGTCGAGGACGTCGATGTTCCGCACCGCGTCCATCATCGAGTTCTGGGCCTGCGCCGACTTCGCCCGGGCCACCAGCTCGTCGCGCTTAGAGGTGAGTTCGCCCAGTTTGGCCTTCATCTTCGTGAGGCCGTCCTTGAGCCCGTTCACCACCTCGGTCTGCGCGGCGATCGTCGGCTCGGCGGTCCTGGCCTCCTTCTCGGCCCGGAGCTGCCGCTGGAGCGCCACCTTCGCCAGCCCGTCGAACCGGTCGGCCTCCGCCGCCGAACCGCCCGCCCGCAGCTCGTCGGCCTTCCTGCTGGCGGCCAGCGCCTTGCCGCCCCACTCGCGGGCGGCGTCCACGTCCTCGCGGTGGTCCTGCTCCAGGAGCCGCAGATTGCCGATGGTGGTGGCGACGGCCTCCTCGGCCTCGGCGATGTTGCCGGTGTAGTCGCGGATGAGCTGGTCGAGCATCTTCTGCGGGTCCTCGGCCTGGTCGATCAGCGCGTTGATGTTGGCCTTGGCGAGCTGGGTGACACGGCCGAGGACGGACTGCTTGGACATGGTCTGCTCCCTGGGGTGAGTGGGGGTGCCGGGTGTACGTGTCATGGGTGCGGCGGTACGCGGTCGCCGTGACCGGCGGCGCGGCCTAGAACCGTCCTCCGCCTCCCCGGCGGCCCCGGGTGCCGCCGCCGCCGAAGCTGCCGGGACCCGCGCCGCCGCCGAAGCCCCCGCCGCCGAAGCCGCCTCCGTGACCGCCGCCGCGTCCGCCGTTGAGGATGCCGCCCAGGATGATGCCGCCGAGGACGGCCCCGTTCAGGCCGCCTCCGCCGGCGCCGCCGCCCCCGTACGGGCCGCCGAAGCCGCGCACGTCCTGCTCGGCGAGGCTCTGCGCCTCCCGGGCCAGGGCGTCGGCCCGCTGGGCCTCGGCGAGGGCGGCCGGGGCGTCGTCCGTCAGCGCCGCCGACTGCTCCAGGCGGCGCTGGGCCTCCGCGAGCCGGGTGCGGGCCGGGCTGCCCACGGCCCCGCGGTGGGTGGTGATGTAGTCGGCGGCCGCGCCGATCGCGGCGCGCGCGGTGAGGGTGGCCTGCCCCAGAAGGTCCCGGGCCCGCCGTCCGGTGCTCTCGCGCTCCCGGGCCCCGGCGAGGGCCCCGTCCAGCGCGGCGTCCGCCTCCTCGGTCCTGCGCAGGGCGTCGAGCGGGTCGTACCTCCCGGCCCGCATCTCCTCCCGTACGTCGCGCACGACGGCCTCCGCGCGCGCGATGCGCCCTCGCAGGTCGGCCATGCCGGCGCCCGGGGCCGTACCGCCGAGCAGGCCGCGGGCGTCGGCGAGGTCGGTGTCGGTCTCGGTCAGCACCCCGGCCAGCTCCTGCTCCGCGTCGGCCAGTTCGCGGGCCCGCCGCTCGACGGCGTCCACCAGGGTGGCGGCCTGGTCGACCGCGCCCTCCGCGGCCCGTACGAGGACGGCTGCCCGGCTGTTGTCCCCGGCGATCAGGACCTGTCGGGCCTGGTTGAGGTTGGCGGTGGCGAACACGAGGCGGTCCTTGGCCTGCTCGACGTGCCCGGCCACGGGGGCCGCGGCGGACGCGGCGTACCGCTCGCGCATCGTGGCGAGGGCGGACTCGGCGGCGCCGGTGCGCCCGGTGAGGTCGCGGAAGGCCGTCTCGGCGGCGTCGAGCGCGGCGGGGGCGTTGCGCTCCAGCTCGCGGAGGTGGTCGAAGGCGTCGGCCTCGGAGTCCAGACGGCGGTTGGCCTCGGCGCACCGGGCGAGGATCTCCTCCAGCATCCTCCGCCTGGTCGGATCGTCCTCGGGGAAGGCGTCGTCGAGCTGCTGCCGCACCCTGAACGCGCTGGTCAGTTCCCCCTTCGCGGACGCGAGCGCCTCGGCGAACGGCCGGGCGGCCTCCTCGCCGAACTGGGCGGTGGCGAAGCCCAGTTCCTCCTCGCTCGTGCGCAGGGCGTCATCCGTCTCGACGAGGGCCTGCTTGGCGCGGCTGTCGAGCTCGGGGAGCGGCGTGAGCGCGGGGGCGGCCCTCTCGGGCCCCGGGGCGCGCTTCCGCCTGCGGCGGCTGAAGGCGTACGCGGCCAGCGCGCCGGCGCCGCCGACGGCGACGACGGGAAGCACGAGGTCACCGGCGAAACCGTCCTCCGAACCCGGATCGCGGGTGCCGGGGGTGATGGCGGGGGTGGGCACGGGCCTGCCGTCGAGCACGGCGGCGTATCCGTTCGCCGCGCCGATGGCGGCCCCGGCCCAGTCGTTCTCGCGCAGGGCGGGCTTGACGGCGGTCGCGGAGACCTCGGCGAGCTGGGCGTCGCTGAGCCGGGAGTCCTGGTCGACGGAGTATGCGAACTGCCGGTCCCCGGTGGCGACGGCCAGCAGCACGTCGTCCCGGCCCAGCCCGTTGCGGGTGGCGGTGGTGTCGGCCCAGCTCTGGGCGGAGCGGCCGGAGAAGTTCCGGACGTACACGACGAAGAGCTGGACGCGGTGGTCGGCGTACAGCCGGTCGAGGGCCTGGGCGACCTCGCCGCGTCGTCCGCCGAGGGCGCCGGCCTTGTCGGTGAGCTGGCCGTCCGAGGACAGCCGGACGGGGTCTTCGGCGACCGCCGCGGCCGGGGGCGCGGGGTGCGGCGCGGCGGCGACGGACCACCCGCCCAGCCCGAGGAGGACGGCCAGCAGGGCGGCGGGCCGCGGGACGCGGGAACGGCTCTCGGGAGACGTCACAGAGGCGAGGCTATGTCGCCCTCACCACCCCCGCGACCGGGAGCGCCGGGGCCGGAGCGTGCGGGACGCGGTGTCGGAGGGGGCCGCGGGAGGGGGCGGGTCAGGTGCGGGCGGGGGCGGCCGCGGCGGGCCACCGGCACCGGAGGCGCCGGGGAGGCCGGCGCCGTCCGGGCGAGTACGGCGAACCTGCCCGGCCCGCCACCCGCCCTCTGCCCGGCCCGCCCCCTGCCCGGCCTGCTGACCGCCCGGCCCGCCGCCCGCCCCCTGCCCGGCCCGCCGCCTGCTCGGTCCGTCGTCCGCTCGGCCCGCCCCCTGCCCGGCCTGCTGACCGCCCGGCCCGCCGCCCGCCCCCTGCCCGGCCCGCCGCCTGCTCGGTCCGTCGTCCGCTCGACCCGCCGTCTGCCCGGCCCGCCGTCTGCCCGGCCCGCCGTCTGCCCGGCCCGCCGCTTGTGCGGCCGGGCGGTCCGGACCGTGCCCCGGGCGGCCTGGGAAAACCCCGCGCTGTCCGTGAGACGTCGTACCCCGTGGGCGTCAGGCGCTCGCGCGGGAGGCCGCCGCGTTGGCGGCCAGCCGCGCCACCAGCAGCCGCGCCTCTTCCTCGCCCTGCTGGATGCCGAAGGTCTCCGCCAGCACCCCGGGGACCTCCGCGGGTTCCAGGTCGCGGGTCACGGCCGGAAGGCCGCCGCCGGCCGTGCTGGTCGTCAGGCGCAGCTCGTCCAGGATGTGCAGGGTGCCGGGCAGTACGCGCTGCACGTACAGCCGGTGGCTGAACGGTGAATGGGAGCTGGTCGCCACGAAGTGGTTCGACGCCCGGAAGTCGACCGGGTACTGCGGAGTGAGAGTGAAGTTGTGCCGCACCATCCAGCCGTCCCCGTCCCCGTCCCCGTCGGCCTCCGGCCCGGACGCGGGTTGCAGCAGTTCCCACCCCCGCGCGCCGGGCGTGATCTCCGCCCGCTCGCGCAGCCGGTAGCGCCAGCCGTCCTGCTCGACCTCGCTGCCCGCCCCGCCCGGAACCAGCTCGACCGGCTCCAGCATGGACGCCCCGAAGCCGACGTCGCACAGCCACCGCCGCCCGTCCAGCTCCACGACGAGCAGCGCGTGCGTGGCGGGCAGCATCTTCTCGCTGCCCATCACGACCCGCCCCTGCACCGCGAAGAACTCGAACCCGAACGCCTCCAGCACGGCCGCGAACAGCGACACGTGCTCGAAGCAGTACCCGCCGCGCCCGCCGGCCACCAGCTTGTCCTGGAGCGAGGACAGGTCCAGCGGCACGTCGTGGTGGAGCATCGCGTCGACGGTGCTCCACCGCAGCTCCAGCACATGCCCGCGGTGCAGCGCCCGCAGGGCCTCCGGAGAGGGCTCGCGCGGCCCCTCGTAACCGGTCTTCTTCAGGTACGCGTCCAGATCGAGCGCTTCGCTGTTCCACATGCCTGGTCCAGCGCACGGCGTCCCGGGGCTATTCCGGCCGCCGCCGGATCTTGTCGCCGAGCCAGACCAGCGGGTCGTACTTGCGGTCGGCCGCCCGTTCCTTCAGGGGGATCAGCGCGTTGTCCGTGATCTTGATGTGCTCCGGGCACACCTCCGTGCAGCACTTGGTGATGTTGCAGTAGCCGAGCCCGTGCTCCTCCTGGGCGGTGCGCCTGCGGTCGAGACCGGACTCCGCCGCCGCGTCCAGCGGATGCATGTCCAGCTCGGCGATCCGCATCAGGAAGCGGGGGCCCGCGAAGGCCGTCTTGTTCTCCTCGTGGTCGCGCACCACGTGGCAGGTGTCCTGGCACAGGAAGCACTCGATGCACTTCCTGAACTCCTGCGACCGCTCCACGTCCACCTGCCGCATCCGGTACTCACCGGGCGCGACCCCCTCGGGCGGCACGAAGGCGGGCACCTCGCGGGCCTTCTCGTAGTTGAAGGACACGTCCGTCACCAGGTCCCGCACGACCGGGAAGGCGCGCAGCGGCGTCACCGTGATCGTGTCGGAGGGGGTGAAGGTCGACATGCGGGTCATGCACAGCAGCCGGGGCCGCCCGTTGATCTCCGCGCTGCACGAACCGCACTTGCCCGCCTTGCAGTTCCAGCGCACGGCCAGGTCGGGCGCCTGGGTGGCCTGGAGCCGGTGGATGACGTCGAGGACGACCTCGCCCTCGTTCACCGCGACCTTGAAGTCCTCGAGTCCGCCGCCTGCCGGACTCCCGCGCCAGACCCTGAAGTCGGCGACGTACTTTGCGGATGCCGCGTTCGTCACTCGGACAGCTCCTCTTCGGCGAGGTACTTGACCAGCTCCTCCTTCTCGAAGAGGGCGAGCAGGTCCGGGCGGATGGGCTCGGTCGTCGTGCTGACGAGTTCGATCTGGCCGCGCACCGGATCGGTGGCGGCGAGTCCGCCGGTCGGGTCGGCGGGGCGGCACAACAGGTTCACCGGCCGCCAGGCGCGGTCCATCGCGGGGAAGTCCTCCCGGGTGTGGCCGCCGCGGCTCTCGGTGCGCTCCAGGGCGGCACGCGCGACGCACTCGCTGACCAGCAGCATGTTGCGCAGGTCGAGCGCGAGGTGCCAGCCGGGGTTGAACTGCCGGTGCCCCTCCACCCCGGCGCGCCGCGCCCGTACCCGCAGCTCGGCCAGTTTCTCCAGGGCCTGCTCCATCTCGTGCTCCCGCCGGATGATGCCGACGAGGTCGTTCATGGTCTGCTGGAGCTCCTGGTGGAGGGTGTACGGATTCTCCGGCGGCCGTCCCGCCTCCGCGGAGCCCGGCTCGGGCCCCTCGGCGCTGAACGGGCGCAGGGCCTCGGCCGCCGCCGCGTCGACCTGGGTCCCGTCGACGGCCGGCCGTGCGGCGCCCAGGTGCTCGGCGGCGTGCTGGGCCGCGTACAGTCCGGCCCGCCGCCCGAAGACCAGCAGGTCGGACAGCGAGTTGCCGCCGAGCCGGTTCGAGCCGTGCATGCCCCCCGCCACCTCACCGGCCGCGAAGAGCCCCGGCACGCCGCGGGTGGCGGCGGTGTCGGAGTCCACGGCGACGCCCCCCATCACGTAGTGACAGGTGGGCCCGACCTCCATGGCCTCGGCGGTGATGTCCACGTCCGCCAGCTCCTTGAACTGGTGGTACATCGACGGCAGCCGCCGCCGGACGGTCTCGGCGGGCATCCGCGTGGACACGTCCAGGTACACCCCGCCGTGCGGCGACCCCCGGCCCGCCTTCACCTCGGAGTTGATGGCGCGCGCGACCTCGTCGCGGGGGAGCAGCTCGGGCGGGCGCCGGTTGTGGTCCGGGTCCTCGTACCAGCGGTCGCCCTCCTCCTCGGACTCCGCGTACTTCTCCTTGAAGACGTCCGGCACGTAGTCGAACATGAACCGCTTGCCGTCCGAGTTGCGCAGTACGCCGCCGTCGCCGCGCACGGACTCGGTGACCAGGATGCCCTTCACCGACGGCGGCCAGACCATCCCCGTCGGGTGGAACTGCACGAACTCCATGTTCAGCAGCGGCGCGCCCGCGAGCAGGGCCAGCGCGTGCCCGTCGCCCGTGTACTCCCACGAGTTGGACGTCACCTTGAAGGACTTCCCGATGCCGCCAGTGGCGAGGACGACGCTCGGCGCCGCCAGCACGAAGAACCGCCCGGACTCCCGCTCGTAGCAGAACGTCCCCGAGACCCGCTCCCCGTCCTTGAGGACGCGGGTGACGGTGCACTCCTGGAAGACCTTCAGCCGGGACTCGTGGTCCCCGGACTGCCGGAAGTCCTCCTGCTGCAACTGCACGATCTTCTGCTGGAGCGTGCGGATCAGCTCCAGCCCGGTCCGGTCCCCGACGTGCGCCAGCCTCGGGTATTCGTGCCCGCCGAAGTTGCGCTGCGATATCCGCCCGTCGGCGGTCCGGTCGAAGAGCGCCCCCCAGGTCTCCAGCTCCCAGACCCGGTCGGGCGCCTCCTTCGCGTGCAGCTCCGCCATCCGCCACTGGTTGAGGAACTTCCCGCCCCGCATCGTGTCCCGGAAGTGCACCTGCCAGTCGTCGCCGGAGTTCACGTTTCCCATGGACGCGGCGATGCCGCCCTCGGCCATCACGGTGTGCGCCTTGCCGAACAGTGACTTGCAGATCACCGCCGTACGCGCGCCCTGCTCGCGCGCCTCGATGGCGGCGCGCAGTCCCGCCCCGCCCGCGCCGACCACGACGACGTCCCACTCCTGCCGCTCCAGCTGAGTCATCTTTAGAAGAACCTCGGATCCTCGAAGGCGCCGGAAGCGACCAGATAGACGTAGAAGTCGGCGACGGCCACGCTGACCAGCGAGGCCCAGGCCAGTTGCATGTGGCGGGCGTTCAGCTTCCCGGCCCAGCTCCACAGCCGGTACCGCACCGGATGTCTGGAGAAGTGCCTGAGCCGTCCGCCGACGATGTGCCGGCAGGAGTGGCAGGAGAAGGTGTACGCCCAGATCAGGACGATGTTGACGAGGAAGACCAGGGTCCCGAGCCCCATGTGCCCCCACGCGTAGTCCGCGTCCCGGAAGGCCAGGACGGTGTCGTACGTCAGAATCCCGGCGACGGGGACGGCGGCGTAGAAGAAGTACCGGTGGACGTTCTGCAGCACCAGGGGGAAGCGGGTCTCCCCGGAGTACTTCTTGTGCGGCTCGGCGACGGCGCAGGCGGGGGGCGAGGCCCAGAAGCCGCGGTAGTAGGCCTTGCGGTAGTAGTAACAGGTCAGGCGGAAGCCGAGCGGGAAGATCAGGACGAGCAGCGCGGGGGAGAGGCCCCACCAGCTCCCGAAGACCTCCCAGTTGGGGCCGCCCTTCATGGGGACGCAGTTCTCGGCGAGGCAGGGGGAGTAGAAGGGGGAGACGTAGGGGGCGGCGTAGTAGTGCTCGTTGGCGAAGGCCCGCCAGGTCGAGTACACGACGAAGGCGAGGAGGCCGGCCGCGGTCGCCGCGGGGGCGAGCCACCAGCGGTCGGTGCGCAGGTGCCGGGCGGCGATCCGGGCCCGGCCCGGGGAGTGGACGCCGGTCCGCGCACTCGCGGTACCGGCTCTGGGTTCGGTGCCTGTGGCCAACGGGGGCTCCAGGGGTCTCGGGGTCGACTGGGCGGAGAGCGGAACGGGTGCTCATCCGTGCCCCGTCGGGGGCGCGGGGCTGTGCTCGATCTGCGGCTCGGGCGCGCGGGCGCTCTTTCCGTGCCCCGTCAGGGGCGCGGGGAACTGCGCGACCAGCCACGACGCACCCGCACGGAACCGTTTGACTGCCCCGCGGGTTCAGGTGAAGGGGCGGGGCTGGGGACCTGCCTTTCCGGTACGGACGGTGCCGGGCCCCTGCTGGACGGCCGTCCGGAACAGGGCCCGGCCGGGGCCGGAAGCGGGAGGGGTCGCCCCCCTGCCCGCCCGTCCCGCCTCTGGGAGGCGGCCCCGCCGCCCAAGGGGGCCGGCCGGAGTCGGGAGGAGCAGGGCCCCACGGGCCGAACCGCCCCCCGCCCCGAGGGGGGGGCTCAGGGGGCGCGACGGTCCCGCGCCCCCAGCCCCTCGTCGTCCGAGTCCGTCCACAGCGCACTGTCGTACGGCGCATCCGGAATCGTGATCAGCTCCGGCCGAGCCGGCCCCCGCCTCCCCGCGGACCCGCCTCCCGCCGCCGCCAAGGCGCTCAGCATCGCCACGCTCTCCCTCAGGTGCGCCGCATCCGTCCGCACCCGCCGCACGTCCAGCGGGTGGCTCTCGCCGAGCCCGGCCCGCCCGGTCAGCGTCAGCACCGACCGTTCCAGCCGGTCCAGACAGTCCTGAAGATCCGTCAATTCCTCGTGCAGGGACATGGTTTGGCCTCGCTTCCGCCGTGCGCTCACGCAACGCCCATGCGCCTGGAGTGTCGCGCGTCACATCCCCCCTTGTGAAGGGTGCGTACGCCGGTACGCGCAGCGCGTCCGTCCCGCGCGCCCCACCGGTGCCCGCCGGATTGCGCCGCACGGGTGCCCTTCCCCGAATGCCCGACGTGTCGTCACCGCCGCCCCGCGCGAGGTCCTTTTCAGTGGGCGACAAGGACGACAAGTGTGATCACCCCAATAACCCCCCGAACGTGAAACTCAACCGCCCCTTCCGGCAGGAACGGCCGGGTCAGCCTGGAGGTACCAGCCATGTCCGACGCCGCGATCCCGCGCGCGCCCCGCGCCAGGCGCACCCGGCGTGCCCCGCGCCCCGCGACCCTCCTGGTCTGCGGAGTGCTCGTGCTGCCCACGCTGGCCGGCTGCGGCGGAGCGTCGGACGAGCAGCCCGGCGGGGCGGTGCCCGTGGCCGCCGACCTCGCCGCGGCCGACCGCGAGCAGGTCGCCGACGGAGGCACCCTCCACTGGGCCGTCGACTCCGTCCCCGCCACCTTCAACGCCTTCCAGGCGGACGCCGACGCCACGACCACGCGCGTCGCGGGCGCGGTGCTGCCCGCCCTGTTCGTGCTCGACGCGGCCGGCAAGCCGCAGCGCAACCCCGACTACCTGGAGGACGCCTCGGTCGTCGAGCGCGAACCCAAGCAGGTCGTCCTCTACCGGATCAACCAGCAGGCGGTCTGGGGCGACGGCCGCGAGATCGGCGCCGCCGACTTCGTCGCCCAGTGGCGGGCCCTGCGCGGCAAGGACTCCGCGTACTGGACCGCCCGCAACGCCGGTTACGAACGCATCGAGAAGATCGAGCGCGGCGCCAACGACCTCGAGGTGCGGGTCACCTACGCCCGCCCGTACGCGGACTGGCGCTCCCTGTTCACCCCGCTGTACCCCAAGGAGGTCATGGGCACGCCCGAGGCCTTCAACGAGGGCGCCCGCACGAAGCTGCAGTCGACGGCGGGCCCGTTCCGCCCGGTGAAGCTGGACCGCGAGGACGGCTCGGTCGTGCTGGAGCGCAATCCGCGCTGGTGGGGGCAGCCCGCCAAGCTGGACAAGCTCGTCCTGCGGGCCGTGCCGCGCGGCGAGCGCGCCGAGGCCCTGGCCGACGGCCGCGTCGACATCGCCGAGGTCGACCGACGGGCCGCCGACCGGATCGCGCTGGCCGCCAAGGAGGCGGGCCGGGCCCCCACGTCCCACGGCCCCGGCTCCACCACCAGCGCCGCCGACGCCCTGCGCTCCTGGGCGCGGGCGCACGGCGCGGTCGACGAGGAGACCGCCGAGGCCGAGCAGGAGGCCCGCAGGAAGAAGCAGGCCGAGATCCGGTCGTACGCGAAGCAGCAGCGCGCGCTGCGCGCCTTCACCGTACGGAAGTCCCTGGAGCCCGCCTACACGCAGCTCGCGATGAACGGCACCTCGGGGCCGCTCGCCGACGAGCGGGTGCGCCGGGCGGTGGCCCGCGCCCTGAACCGCGAGGAGCTCGCCGCGTCGGTGCTCGCCCCGCTGGGCCTGCCCGCCGCCCCGCTCGGCAGCCACCTGGCACTGGCCGGCCAGGAGGCGTACGCCGACGGCAGCGACGCCCTCGGCTCCCAGGACGCACAGGCCGCGCAGGCCCTCCTCGCCGACGCGGGCTTCACCACGGGCGGCGCGGGCAACCAGACCGCCGCGAGCGCCCCGCGGAAGGAGGCCCCGAAGAAGAAGGACGGCGACGAGACCTCCGACGAAGCCTCCGACGAGGTTTCCGACGAGGGCCTGTACATCGTCGGCGACGACAAGCCGGGCGACGGCGGTCCCGCCGAGTCCGGCGGCTACGTCCTGGCCCCGGCCGCCGGGTCCGCCTCCCTGCTCTCCCCGCCCCTGGTCCTCGCGCACGGCACGCCCCGGGAGGACGGCCGGGCGCGGTCCGAGTACCGCGACCACAAGGAGCGGGCGGACGGCAAGACCGAGGCCAAGGAGAAGAAGAAGGGCGGCATGGCCGGCGCCTACGCCCCGCGCGGCACCGCCGCCCCCGCGGCGGCCGGTGCGGCGGGCGCCGCCGCGGCCGGGCCCCGCGCGGTCGGCAAGGACGGCAAGCCGCTGACCCTGCGCTTCGTGCTGCCCGCCGACCCCGGCTCGGCCGCCCTGCGCGCGGTCGGCGAGCGGATCGCGCGGATGCTCCGGTCCATCGGGGTGCGCACCGAGATCAAGAAGGTCGAGGACGCCAGCTACTTCAAGGACCACATCGCCTCCGGCGACTACGACCTGGCGCTCTACTCCTGGCCCGGCACCGCCTACCCCGCCACCGACGCCCGGCCGATCTTCGCCAAGCCGGAGCCCGCGGCGGACGGCTCGCTGTTCGTCGAGCAGAACTACACCCGGGTCGGCACCGACCACATCGACCAGCTCTTCGACCGGGCGGCGGCCGAGCTGGACGAGGAGGCGGCCCGGGAGCTGCTGAAGCAGGCCGACGAACGGATCTGGGCGGCGGCCGGGTCCATTCCGCTCTACCAGCGCCCCGAGCTGGTCGCGGTGAAGCCGAAGCTGGCGAACACGGGCGCCTTCGGCTTCTCGGCCCCCCGTTACCAGGACATCGGCTTCAAGAAGCCCGATTCGGCCAAAGATGACGGCAAGTAATCGGAAATAACCGCTGCATCGCAGGTCAGAGCCCATCTCGGGATCTGAGAACCCACCGTGAATCAGCCCCGTTTCCTTGCCCGCCGAGCCTTCGGCGGGCAAGGTCGTTCCCGACTCCTTGACCCGTCAGTCCGCACCCCCCGCACCCTTCGCGCAGGTCACCCCCGCCCACCCCGGCGAACCCCTGGCGAGCACCGTACCGATCGGCCCGGGAAGCCCGTCCCGCGTGCGCCCCGTACCATGGGGTAAGCCGTGGCGCGTCCGCCCGGTGGGCGTACGAGGAACGAGACGCCGCATCCCCCGATCGAGAGAAGCGTTTAGCAACCCATGCCCACGCGCCACGACATCCGTAACGTAGCCATCGTCGCCCACGTCGACCACGGCAAGACGACCATCGTCGACGCCATGCTCAAGCAGGCCGGCTCCTTCGCCGCGCACGCCTCTGAGTCGCTCGACGACCGCATGATGGACTCGAATGACCTGGAGCGTGAGAAGGGCATCACGATCCTGGCCAAGAACACCGCGGTGAAGTACCACCCGAAGGATGGCGGCGACGTCATCACCATCAACATCATCGACACCCCGGGCCACGCCGACTTCGGCGGCGAGGTCGAGCGCGGCCTGTCGATGGTGGACGCGGTCGTCCTGCTCGTCGACGCCTCCGAGGGCCCGCTGCCGCAGACGCGCTTCGTGCTCCGCAAGGCCCTCCAGCAGCGCCTGCCCGTCATCCTGTGCATCAACAAGACGGACCGCCCGGACTCCCGGATCGACGAGGTCGTCAACGAGACGTACGACCTGTTCCTGGACCTGGACGCGGACGAGGACCAGATCGAGTTCCCGATCGTCTACGCCTGCGGCCGTGACGGCATCGCCTCGCTGACCAAGCCGGAGGACGGCACCGTCCCCGCCGACAGCGACTCGCTGGAGCCGTTCTTCTCCACCATCCTCCAGCACGTCCCGGCCCCCGAGTACGACGAGGCCGCCCCCCTCCAGGCGCACGTCACCAACCTGGACGCCGACAACTTCCTCGGCCGCATCGCGCTGCTCCGCGTCGAGCAGGGCGAGCTGCGCAAGGGCCAGACGGTGGCCTGGATCAAGCGCGACGGCACGATCTCCAACGTGCGCATCTCCGAGCTGATGATGACCGAGGCGCTCACCCGCAAGCCCGCCGAGGTCGCGGGTCCCGGTGACATCTGCGCCGTGGCCGGCATCCCGGAGATCATGATCGGCGAGACCCTGGCCGACCCGGAGAACCCGATCGCGCTCCCGCTGATCACGGTCGACGAGCCCGCCATCTCCATGACCATCGGCACCAACACCTCCCCGATGGTCGGCCGCGGCGGCACGGGCAAGGGCGCGGACGCCAAGTCCGCCGTCAAGGACCGCAAGGTCACCGCCCGCCAGGTCAAGGACCGCCTGGACCGCGAGCTCATCGGCAACGTCTCGCTCCGCGTCCTGGACACCGAGCGCCCCGACGCCTGGGAGGTGCAGGGCCGCGGCGAGCTGGCGCTGGCCATCCTGGTCGAGCAGATGCGCCGCGAGGGCTTCGAGCTGACCATCGGCAAGCCGCAGGTCGTCACGCAGCTCATCGACGGCAAGGTGCACGAGCCGGTCGAGCGCATGACGGTCGACGTCCCCGAGGAGCACATGGGCGCCGTCACGCAGCTCATGGGCGTCCGCAAGGGCCGCATGGACAACATGTCCAACCACGGCTCCGGCTGGGTCCGCATGGAGTTCGTCGTCCCGTCCCGCGGCCTCATCGGCTTCCGTACGGAGTTCCTGACCAGCACCCGCGGCACCGGCATCGCCCACTCGATCCACGAGGGCCTGGAGCCGTGGTTCGGCCAGCTCGTGACCCGTAACAACGGCTCCCTGGTCGCCGACCGCGCCGGCACGGTCACGCCGTTCGCGATGATCAACCTCCAGGAGCGCGGCGTCCTGTTCACCGACCCCGGCACCGAGGTGTACGAGGGCATGATCATCGGCGAGAACTCGCGCGCCGACGACATGGACGTGAACATCACCAAGGAGAAGAAGCTCACCAACATGCGTGCCGCTTCCGCCGACACCACCGAGAACGTGGTGCCGCCGCGCAAGCTGTCGCTGGAGCAGTCCCTGGAGTTCTGCCGCGACGACGAGTGCGTCGAGGTGACCCCGGAGGCCGTGCGCATCCGCAAGGTCGTCCTGGACGCCAAGGAGCGCGGCCGCACGGCTTCGCGCGCCAAGCGCTAGGCACTCCCGCCGGGCGGCCGCCCGGCCGGGGAGCCGGAGGCCCGACACTCGTCAGAGTGTCGGGCCTCCGGGCTGTCCGGGCAAGATCCAACCGTCCCGTACCGACCCGCCGGTCAAGTCGTTTTCGCGGGCCATGTGTCCGGATATCGATCAACACTCTCCGGAAGTTGCGTTAACAGTCCGTTTCGGGGGTGTCTGTCTGGGCTCACTTTGTCCGGATTTCGGGCAGTGGGCGATAAGTGATGTTGTCAAAACGAGACCCTTTAAGTGTGGTTTACGGTCCGGACGTACTTAATAGTTGGCTCCACTGAGCTCGGGTCAATGGGTTGGGCGCTGTGGGGAGCGCCGACTCACGAGCACACTGGGGCACCAGAATCTTCTCGCCGTCAGGGGTGTCGGCGAGTGCACCTGTGCCCTCTCTTGCAGTTAACAAGTGGACTCATGAGGAGGAACCCATGCGCGGTGCCAAGAGCGCCAAGTGGGTCGCAGGCGCGATAGTCGTGGCTCTGGCCGCTACCGCCTGCGGTGGCAACGAGAAGAAGAGCGGCGGCGGCATGAGCGAGGGGAAGGCCGACCCGAACGGGATCCTGGTCGCCCAGCTCAGCGAGCCGCAGAACCCGCTCCAGCCGGCCAACGCCAAGGAGAGCCAGGGCAGCCGCGTGCTGCGCACGGTCTTCTCCGGCCTGGTCGACTACGAGCCCGGCACCGGCAAGCTGGAGATGGTCAACGCCGAGTCCGTCACGCCGAACGAGGACTCCAGCGTCTGGACCGTCAAGCTGAAGCCCGGCTGGAAGTTCCACGACGGCACCCCGGTCAACGCGCAGTCCTACGTGAAGTCGTGGAACTGGTCGGCCAACGTCAAGAACAACCAGACCAACTCCAGCTGGTTCCAGGACATCAAGGGCTACGCCGATGTCCACCCGGAGAAGGGCGACCCGACCAAGACCGAGATGGAGGGTCTGAAGGTCGTCGACGAGAACACCTTCACGATCAACCTGACCGGCCCGGTCTCGTACTTCGCCTACAAGCTCGGCTACGACGTCTGGGCGCCGCTGCCGGAGTCCTTCTTCAAGGACCCGAAGGCCGCCGGCCAGAAGCCGATCGGCAACGGCCCGTACAAGTTCGAGTCGTGGGAGCACAACAAGGTCATCAAGGTTCGGAAGTTCGACGGTTACCAGGGCCCGAACAAGGCCAAGAACGGTGGCATCGACTTCAAGAACTACACGACCGCGGAGTCGGCCTACTCGGCACTGCGTTCGGACCAGCTCGACTGGATCGAGCAGGTCCCGGTCACCGCGCTGAAGAACTACAAGCAGGACCTCGGCGACCGCGCGATCGACCAGGAGTACTCGGCCGTCCAGTCGATCGTCCCGGCGTTCTACACGGACCAGTTCAAGGGCATCAACCCGAAGGTCATCCAGGGCCTCTCGATGGCGATCGACCGCGAGACGATCACCAAGACGGTGCTCAACGGCACCCGTGAGCCCGCGGACTCCTACGTCGCCCGCGGCGTGCTCGGCTACAAGGCCGGCGCCCTCGGCGACATCACGAAGTTCGACGCGGCCAAGGCCAAGGCGCTCATCACCGAGGGCGGCGGCGTCCCGGGCAACAAGATCTCGATCCAGTTCAACGCCGACCAGCCGCACAAGGCGTGGGTCGACGCGGTCTGCAACTCCATCCGCCAGGCCACCGGCGTCGAGTGCGTCGGCGACTCGAAGCCGGACTTCGCGACCGACCTGAACGCCCGTGACGGCAAGAAGGTCAAGTCCATGTACCGCGGTGGCTGGGTGCTCGACTACCCGGTCAACTCGAACTTCATGCGTGACCTGTACGGCACGACGGCCGCCGGCAACACCAGCGGTTACTCCAACAAGGAGTTCGACGAGCTCGCCGCCAAGGCCGACAAGGCCAAGACGCTCGACGAGACCGTGAAGATGTACCAGGACGCCGAGCAGCTCCTGGCGAAGAACATGCCGGCCATCCCGCTGTGGTTCTACAAGAACAACTCGGGCCAGTCCAAGAACGTGTTCGGCAAGATCGTGTACGGCCAGGACGGCGACCCGATCTTCACCGACGTTCAGGTCAAGGCCAAGAAGTAAGTCTTCTCAGAACCGGCCTGCCGGCGCCGCCCCTGTCCGGGGGCGGCGCCGGCAGGCAGGCGTAGGCCCGTCAACTCGCCGCCCACACCCCATGGCGGAGAACAACTGCGAAGGCCATCGCCGACCCCTCACGGCATGGAGGCATGATGGGGCGCTACGTCGCTCGGCGACTGCTCCAGATGATCCCGGTGTTCCTCGGGACCACTCTGTTGATTTTCCTTATGGTTCACATCCTTCCCGGCGACCCGATCAGGGCCATGTTCGGCGACAAGGGTGCGGACCCGGCCCAGTTGGCCTCACTGCGCAAGGAGTTCGGGCTCGACCAGCCCCTCTACATGCAGTACGTCAACTACATGAAGGACCTGTTCCAGCTCGACTTCGGGAACACCTTCGGCGGCCGACCGGTCTGGGACGAGATGACCGCCGCCTTCCCGGTGACCATCCGCCTCACGATCGTCGCTCTCACCATCGAGCTGATCATCGGTCTCGCGCTCGGCGCGTGGGCCGGCCTGAAGGTGGGCAAGGCCCCGGACACCGGCGTCCTGCTCTTCACCCTCGTGGTCATCTCGGTGCCGGTGTTCATCATGGGCTACCTGGCCCGCTACGTCTTCGCGGACACCCTGGGATGGGTGGCTCCGAACGTCGAGGACTCGATGGACATCACCCAGTTGCTGCTACCGGGCTTCGTCCTGGCCATGCTCTCCATGGCGTACGTGGCACGGCTGACGCGCACGACCTTCGCCGAGAACCTGCGTGCGGACTACATGCGCACCGCCCTCGCCAAGGGTCTGCCCCGACGCCGCATCGTCGGAGTGCACCTGCTGCGCAACTCCCTGATCCCCGTGGTGACCTTCGTCGGCACCGACATCGGCGGCTTCATCGGAGGCGCCGTCGTCACCGAGGGCATCTTCAACGTCCAGGGAGTGGGCAACCTGCTCTTCCGGGCGCTCCAGCAGCGTGAGGGTTCCACCATCGTCGGAATCGTCACCGTGTTCGTCCTGATCATCCTGGTGATCAACCTGATCGTCGACCTGCTGTACGCGGTCCTGGACCCGAGGATCCGGTATGCCTGACGTGACCAAGTCCAAGACCGACGCCGCCGTGGACGCCATCGCGCCCCCGGCAGCGGACGCGGCCCCCGAGGCCGTCAAGAGGGAGTCCACCGGCAAGCCCCGCAGCCTCTGGGGCGACGCCTGGTACGACCTGCGCCACCGCCCGATGTTCTGGACCGCGGCGACCATGCTGTTCGTCCTGCTGGTGATCGCGGCCTTCCCCGGCCTGTTCACCAGCGCCGACCCGCGGGCCGGCGACCTGACCAACAACTACCTGACCAAGCCCGAGCTGGGGCACTTCTTCCAGGCGGACTGGTTCGGTTACGACATCCAGGGCCGGTCGATCTACGCACGCGTCATCCACGGCACCCGCGCGTCGATCCTGGTCGGCGTCGGCGTGACCCTCGCGATCACCCTCATCGGCGGTCTGCTGGGTCTGATCTCCGGCTACTTCGGCGGCTGGATCGACTCGATCATCTCGCGCGTCACGGACATCTTCTTCGGCCTGCCCTTCCTGCTCGGCACGATGGTCGTCCTGAACGCCTTCACCGAGCGCAAGGTGTACGTCGTCATCGCGGCGCTCGCGTTCCTCGGCTGGACGTCGATCTGCCGCGTGATGCGGGCCTCGGTGATCAGTGCCAAGCAGGCGGACTACGTGACCGCGGCCCGCGCCCTCGGCGCCGGGACCAGCCGGATGATCTTCCGGCACGTCCTGCCCAACGCGCTCGCGCCCACCATCGTGGTCGCCACCATCGCGCTCGGCGGCTTCATCTCCGCCGAGGCGACGCTGTCCTACCTGGGTCTGGGTCTCGCCGACCCGACCATCTCGTGGGGCATCGACATCTCGGCGGGCAGCGAGGAGATCCGCAACAACCTCCACGTGCTGATCTTCCCGGCCGGAATGCTCTTCCTTACGGTGTTCGCGTTCATCATGCTCGGTGACACGGTCCGTGACGCCCTCGACCCGAAGCTGCGCTAGGAGGGCGTCGTGACGATCATCGAAGAAACCGCAAGTGCCCCCCTTTCCGGAGCGGGCGAATCCGACAACACCCCGCTGCTCGAAGTGCGCGACCTGCACGTCGAGTTCCACACCCGCGACGGTGTGGCCAAGGCGGTCAACGGTGTGAACTACTCCGTCGGCGCCGGCGAGACCCTCGCCGTCCTCGGCGAGTCCGGCTCGGGCAAGTCCGTGACCGCGCAGGCGATCATGGGCATCCTGGACATGCCGCCGGGCAAGATCCCGCAGGGCCAGATCCTCTACCGCGGGCAGGACATGCTCACGATGGGGTACGAGGAGCGGCGCAGGATCCGCGGCCGGAAGATCGCGATGATCTTCCAGGACGCGCTCTCGTCCCTCAACCCCGTGCTCACCGTGGGCTACCAGCTCGGCGAGATGTACCGGGTGCACCTCGGCCTCTCCAAGAAGGAGGCCAAGGCCAGGGCCATCGAGCTGATGGACAAGGTCAAGATCCCCGCCGCCGCGGCGCGGGTGAACGACTACCCGCACCAGTTCTCCGGCGGCATGCGCCAGCGCATCATGATCGCGATGGCGCTCGCCCTGGAGCCCGACCTGATCATCGCGGACGAGCCGACCACGGCCCTGGACGTGACGGTGCAGGCGCAGGTCATGGACCTGCTCGCGGAGCTCCAGCGCGAGTTCAACATGGGCCTGATCCTGATCACCCACGACCTCGGCGTCGTCGCCGACGTCGCGGACAAGATCGCGGTCATGTACGCGGGCCGGATCGTCGAGACCGCCCCGGTCCACGAGATCTACGCGCGGCCGGCCCACCCGTACACCAAGGGACTGCTCGAATCGATCCCGCGCCTGGACCAGAAGGGCCAGGAGCTGTACGCGATCAAGGGTCTCCCGCCGAACCTGCTCAAGATCCCGTCGGGCTGCGCCTTCAACCCGCGCTGCCCCATGGCGCAGGACGTGTGCCGCACGGACATCCCGCCGCTGGTGCAGGTCACCGAGCAGGACGGCGCCGAACTGCCCGGCCGCGGTAGCGCGTGCCACTTCTGGAAGGAGACGATCCATGGCTGAGCTCAACAAGTCCGATGAGGCCGTGGACGCGACCCCCAACGTCACCGAGGTCGAGACGGTGGACGCCGCCTCGGTCGAGGAGGCCGTCGCCGCCATCGAGGCGCCGGTGCAGCGCGGGGAGCCGATCCTCCAGGTCCGCAACCTGGTCAAGCACTTCCCGCTGACCCAGGGCATCCTCTTCAAGCGCCAGGTCGGCGCGGTCAAGGCCGTGGACGGGGTCTCCTTCGACCTCTACCAGGGCGAGACGCTCGGCATCGTGGGCGAGTCCGGCTGCGGCAAGTCCACGGTCGCCCGGCTGCTGATGACGCTGGAGACGGCGACCGCGGGCGAGGTCTTCTACAAGGGCCAGGACATCACCAAGCTGACCGGCCGGGCCCTCAAGGCCGTCCGCCGGAACATCCAGATGGTCTTCCAGGACCCGTACACCTCGCTGAACCCGCGCATGACGGTCGGCGACATCATCGGCGAGCCCTTCGAGATCCACCCCGAGGTGGCGCCCAAGGGCGACCGGCGCCGCAAGGTGCAGGACCTGCTGGACGTGGTCGGGCTCAACCCCGAGTACATCAACCGCTATCCGCACCAGTTCTCCGGCGGCCAGCGCCAGCGCATCGGCATCGCCCGCGGCCTGGCCCTCAACCCCGAGATCATCATCTGCGACGAGCCCGTCTCGGCCCTGGACGTGTCCGTGCAGGCGCAGGTGATCAACCTGATGGAGAAGCTCCAGGACGAGTTCAACCTGTCCTACGTCTTCATCGCGCACGACCTCTCGATCGTGCGGCACATCTCCGACCGCGTCGGCGTGATGTACCTGGGCAAGATGGCGGAGATCGGCTCCGACGCCGAGATCTACGAGTACCCGACCCACCCGTACACCCAGGCGCTCCTGTCGGCCGTCCCCGTGCCGGACCCGACCGCCCGCGACCACCGCGAGCGGATCGTGCTCACCGGTGACGTGCCCTCGCCGGCCAACCCGCCGTCGGGCTGCCGCTTCCGGACGCGTTGCTGGAAGGCGGAGGAGAAGTGCGCGCAGGAGGAGCCGCTGCTGGCGATCCCGACGCGTTTCGTGGGCACGGACACTCCGGCGGCCCACGAGTCGGCGTGCCACTTCGCCGAGGTCAAGGACGTGGTGGGCGCGGCCTGAGCCGTTCCCTTGCCAGGACCTGACGCACCGCCCCCGTTCCGAGTCGCCTCGGAGCGGGGGCGGTGTCGTGTCCGCGGACGCGTGAGCGGGTGCGGACCCGTCGTGGTCCTCCGTCCCGTGCGGCTCCGTCGTGGCTGGTCGCGCGGTTCCCCGCGCCCCTGACGGCACGCCCGCCGGGCAGCCGTCCCCGCCCCGTACCGGACACGCCGCGTATGGCGGAGTGGAGATGCGGCACCCTGTCAAATGGGGTGATATGGGTCCCTAAGTCATCTTCGGGACTCCAGGAGGCACCCCATGCGCGGAGCCAGGCACGCCAAATGGGCCGCAGCCGCGGCCGCCGTCGCACTCGCCGCGACCGCCTGCGGAGGCGGCGGCAGCGGCGGCGGCGGTGGCGGGGACGGCGTGCTCAGCGCCTGGTGGGGCGACCCGCAGAACCCCCTGGAGCCCGCCAACACCACCGAGGTGCAGGGCGGCAAGGTCCTCGACATGGTCACGCGCGGCCTCAAGCGGTACAACCCGAAGACGGGCGCCGCAGAGAACATGGTCGCCGAGAAGATCGAGACGGCCGACGCCCAGAACTTCACGGTCAAGCTCAAGGACTGGAAGTTCTCCAACGGCGAGAAGGTCACCGCCGAGTCCTTCGTGCGGGCCTGGAACTACGGGGCCAACGTCAAGAACAAGCAGAAGGGCGCCCCCTTCTTCGGCTACATCGAGGGCTACGACAAGGTCCACCCGGAGAAGGGCGACCCCACCGCCGAGACCCTGTCCGGCCTCAAGGTCGTCGACGAGAAGACCTTCACGGTCAAGCTCAACCAGAAGTTCTCCACCTGGCCCGAGACCCTCGGCTACGCGGCCTTCGCCCCGCTGCCCAAGGCCTTCTTCGACGACCACGACGCCTGGGTGTCCAAGCCCGTCGGCAACGGCCCGTACACGGTGGAGAACTACGCCAAGGGCTCCGCGATGAACCTCAAGAAGTGGGAGGAGTACCCGGGCCCGGACAAGGCGCAGAACAACGGCGTGGACCTGCGCGTCTACACCGAGAACACCGCCGCCTACAACGACCTCGTGGCCGGCAACCTGGACCTCCTCGACGACGTCCCCGCCGCCCAGCTCCAGAACGTCAAGAACGACGTGGGCGGCCGGTACGCCAGCCCGCCCGCCGGCATCATCCAGACCCTCGCCTTCCCCTTCTACAAGCCGGAGTGGAAGACCGAGGGCGCCGCCAAGGTCCGCAAGGGCATCTCCCGGGCGATCAACCGCAAGCAGATCACCGAGTCGATCTTCCACGGCACCCGCACCCCCGCCACCGACTGGACCTCCCCGGTCCTGAAGGAGGAGGGCGGCTACAAGGCCGGGCTGTGCGGCGCCGACTGCGAGTACGACGCGGCCGAGGCCAAGAAGCTGATCACCGAGGGCGGCGGCATCCCCGGCGGCCAGCTCAAGATCTCGTACAACGCCGACGGCGGCTCCCACAAGGACTGGGTCGACGCCGTCTGCAACAGCGTCAACAACGCCCTCGGCGACAACCGGGCCTGCGTCGGCAACCCCATCGGCACCTTCGCGGACTTCCGCAGCAAGGTCACCAAGGGCGAGATGGACGGCCCCTTCCGGGCGGGCTGGCAGATGGACTACCCGCTGATCCAGAACTTCCTGGAGCCGCTGTACTACACGGACGCCTCGTCCAACGACGGCAAGTGGTCCAGCCCCGCCTTCGACAAGCTGATGAACGAGGCCAACGCCGAGGTCGACACCAAGAAGGCCGTCGAGACCTACCAGAAGGCCGAGAAGGCCGTCGCCGACGACATGGCCGCCATCCCGCTCTGGTACCAGAACGGCAGCGTCGCCTACTCCGACCGCGTCTCCAACGTGGCGCTGAACCCCTTCAGCATCCCGGTCTACAGCGAGATCAAGGTCAACTGACGCCCATCGCTGACGAGTTCACCGTAACGACGACCACGGGAGCCCCCAGTCATGGGACGTTATGTGATCCGGCGTCTGCTCCAGATGATCCCGGTCTTCTTCGGCGCCACGCTGCTGATCTTCCTGATGGTCAACGTCATGGGCGACCCCGTCGCGGGCCTGTGCGGCGACCGCAAGTGCGACCCCGCGGTCGCCGCGCAGCTCAAGAAGGACTTCGGACTCGACCAGCCGGTCTGGCAGCAGTACCTGACCTACCTCGGCAACCTCTTCACCGGTGACTTCGGCCGCGCCTTCAACGGCCAGAAGGTCACCGAGCTGATGGGCACCGCCTTCCCGGTGACCGCCCGGCTGACCCTGGTCGCGATCGTCTTCGAGATCGTCATCGGCATCAGCCTCGGCGTCCTCACCGGACTGCGCAGGGGCCGCCCCGTCGACACCGGGGTCCTGCTGCTCACCCTCATCGTCATCTCGGTCCCTACCTTCGTCACCGGCCTGCTGCTCCAACTGCTGCTCGGCGTGAAGTGGGGCTGGGTGAAACCGGCCGTCTCCCCGGACGCCGCCTTCGACGAACTCCTGCTGCCGGGACTGGTGCTGGCGTCCGTCTCGCTGGCGTACGTCACCCGCCTGACGCGGACCTCGGTCGCGGAGAACGCCCGCGCCGACTACGTCCGCACCGCCGTCGCCAAGGGCCTGCCGCGCCGCCGGGTCGTCTCCCGGCACCTGCTGCGCAACTCCCTGATCCCGGTGGTCACCTTCATCGGCACCGACGTCGGCGCCCTGATGGGCGGCGCGATCGTCACCGAGCGCATCTTCAACATCCACGGCGTCGGCTACCAGCTCTACCAGGGCATCGTCCGCCAGAGCTCGCAGACCGTCGTCGGCTTCGTGACCATCCTGGTCCTCGTCTACCTGGTGGCGAACCTGATCGTCGACCTCTTGTACGCCGTTCTCGACCCGAGGATCCGGTATGCCTGAGCCCACTCCCCGCAAGGACGACACCGCGATCTCCACCGCCGGAGCGGGCGGCGCGATGGACCTCGCGCTCGACGAGGGCGCCAGCCTGGAACAGCCCCCCGGCCCCGGACGGAGCGACAGGGCGCGCAGCCTGTGGTCGGACGCCTGGCACGACCTGCGCCGCAACCCCGTGTTCCTCCTCTCGGGGCTGATCATCGCCTTCCTGGTCTTCATCTCGCTGTGGCCCTCCGCCATCGCGTCCGGCGACCCGCTCGCCTGCGACCTGGCCAAGGCCCAGCAGGGCTCCCAGCCCGGACACCCCTTCGGCTTCAACGGCCAGGGCTGCGACGTCTACACCCGCACCGTCTACGGAGCGCGGGCCTCGGTGACGGTCGGCGTCTGCGCCACCCTCGGCGTCGCCCTCCTCGGCAGCGTCCTGGGCGGCCTCGCGGGCTTCTTCGGCGGCTGGTTCGACGCGCTGCTCTCCCGCATCACGGACGTCTTCTTCGCCATCCCCGTCGTCCTGGGCGGCCTGGTCTTCCTCTCGGTCGTCCCCGGCACCACGGTCTGGCCGGTGATCGCCTTCATCGTGCTGCTCGGCTGGCCGCAGATCGCCCGCATCGCGCGCGGCTCGGTCATCACCGCCAAGCAGAACGACTACGTGCAGGCCGCCCGGGCGCTCGGCGCGGGCAACTCCCGGATGCTGCTGCGGCACATCACCCCCAACGCGATCGCGCCGGTCATCGTCGTCGCGACCATCGCGCTGGGCACGTACATCGCGCTGGAGGCCACCCTCTCGTACCTCGGGGTCGGTCTGCGGCCGCCCACCGTGTCCTGGGGCATCGACATCTCCTCGGCCTCGGCGTACGTCCGCAACGCGCCGCACATGCTGCTGTGGCCGGCGGGCGCCCTGGCCGTCACGGTCCTCGCGTTCATCATGCTCGGCGACGCGGTCCGCGACGCCCTCGATCCCAAGCTGCGATAGCGGGTGCTGCTGACATGCTGCTCGAAGTACGCGATCTGCACGTGGAGTTCAAGACCCGCGACGGCGTCGCCAAGGCCGTCAACGGGGTCAACTACAGCGTCGACGAGGGGGAGACCCTCGCCGTCCTCGGCGAGTCCGGTTCCGGCAAGTCGGTGACCGCGCAGGCCGTCATGGGCATCCTCGACATGCCGCCCGGACGCATCCCGCAGGGCGAGATCCTCTTCCAGGGCCAGGACGTCCTCAAGCTCAAGGAGGACCGGCGCAGGAAGATCCGCGGCGCCGAGATGGCCATGATCTTCCAGGACGCGCTGTCCTCGCTGAACCCCGTCCTGACGGTGGGGGAGCAGCTCGGCGAGATGTTCGTGGTGCACCGCGGGATGTCGAAGAAGGACTCCCGCGCGAAGGCCGTCGAGCTGATGGACCGGGTGCGCATCCCGGCCGCCAAGGAGCGGGTCGGCCAGTACCCGCACCAGTTCTCCGGCGGCATGCGCCAGCGCATCATGATCGCGATGGCGCTCGCCCTGGAGCCCAGGCTGATCATCGCGGACGAGCCGACCACCGCCCTGGACGTGACCGTGCAGGCCCAGGTCATGGACCTGCTCGCGGAGCTCCGGCGCGAGCTCAACATGGGGCTCATCCTGATCACCCACGACCTGGGCGTCGTCGCCGACGTCGCCGACAAGATCGCCGTCATGTACGCGGGCCGGATCGTCGAGACCGCCCCGGTCCACGAGATCTACGCGAACCCCGCCCACCCGTACACCAAGGGACTGCTCGCGTCGATCCCGCGCCTGGACCAGAAGGGCCAGGAGCTGTACGCGATCAAGGGCCTGCCCCCGAACCTGCTCCACATCCCGCCGGGCTGCGCCTTCAACCCGCGCTGCCCGATGGCCCAGGACATCTGCCGCAGCGAGGTGCCGCCGCTGTACGACGTGGCCGCGGGCCGCCAGAGCGCCTGCCACTTCTGGAAGGAGACGCTCGATGCCTGAGACGGGTCACGAGAAGGCGGGGGAGGGGTCCGGGGCGACCGAGGCGGGCTCCTGGGCGGGTCCCTCGACCCGGAGCGTCTCCGCGGGCGAGGCCATCCTGGAGGTGCGGGACCTGGTCAAGCACTATCCGCTCACCCAGGGCATCGTCCGCAAGAAGCAGGTCGGCGCGGTCAAGGCGGTCGACGGCGTCTCCTTCGACCTCGGCCGGGGCGAGACGCTCGGCATCGTCGGCGAGTCGGGCTGCGGCAAGTCGACCGTCGCCAGGATGCTCGTCCAACTGGAGAAGCCCACGGCGGGGGCGATCCGCTACAAGGGCGAGGACATCACCGCGCTGTCCGGGCGTGCGCTGAAGGCGGTGCGCCGCAACATCCAGATGGTCTTCCAGGACCCGTACACCTCGCTGAACCCGCGCATGACGGTCGGCGACATCATCGGCGAGCCGTACGAGATCCACCCCGAGGTGGCGCCCAAGGGCGACCGGCGCCGCAAGGTGCAGGACCTGCTGGACGTGGTCGGGCTCAACCCCGAGTACATCAACCGCTATCCGCACCAGTTCTCCGGCGGCCAGCGCCAGCGCATCGGCATCGCCCGCGGCCTGGCCCTCAACCCCGAGATCATCGTCGCGGACGAACCGGTCTCCGCGCTCGACGTGTCCGTGCAGGCGCAGGTGATCAACCTGATGGAGAAGCTCCAGGACGAGTTCGACCTGTCCTACCTCTTCATCGCCCACGACCTCTCGATCGTGCGGCACATCTCCGACCGGGTCGGCGTGATGTACCTGGGCCGGATCGTCGAGATCGGCAGTGACGCCGAGATCTACGAGCACCCCACCCACCCGTACACCCAGGCGCTCCTGTCGGCCGTCCCCGTCCCGGACCCGACCGCCCGCGACCACCGCGAGCGCATCATCCTCAGCGGCGACGTGCCCTCGCCGGCCGACCCGCCGTCCGGCTGCCGCTTCCGCACCCGCTGCTGGAAGGCGCAGGAGCGGTGCGCGCTGGAGGTGCCGCTGCTGGCCGTCCCGGCGGTCTTCCGCGGCGCGGACACCCCGGCCGCGCACGACTCGGCGTGCCACTTCGCGGAGGAGCGGACGGTGGTCCCGCGCTGACGCCGCCCGTTACCGGCGGGCAACGCGCGCGACATCTGCGCGCGGGAGGATCGGGGGTACGGCCGTGCGGGTGCCGTGGACCGGCCGGGGCGCGTCATGCCCCCGGCCGGTCGCCCGTCGTGGGCGGCGGGTCCCCGGGCCGGTCACCCGTCATGAGCGGCGGGTCCCCCGGCCCTTCTCCGGCCCCTTGTTCAACTCCCTTACCAGAGGGGACCATTCAGTCATGGGAGCGACGGGGCAGCCTCAGTCACTGGTACGCGGCGCACGGTTCACCGGCAGCGGGGTCTGCCTGCTCCTGGCCCTCCTGACGGGCGCCTGGATCCTCCGCGACCTGCGCCTCGTCGCGGACCCCGCCCGCCTCTGGTGGGCCTGGGCGGGCAGCGGCCCCGACCGCTTCCTCACCGCCAGCACGCTCTACGACCTGAGCCTTCTCCTCGTGTACGTCGTCGTGGCGGTCCTCGTCCCGCGCTCCCCGGTGGCCGCGTCGGCCCTCGCCGTGACCGCCCTGACGACCCTTGCCCTACGGGTCCCGGCGCTGTGGGCGGACGGCTTCGCGGAGGTGTACCCGCACGGGCTGCGGATGCGGGCCATGGTGTCCACGTTCCTCGTGCTGGGGCTCGCGGCGGTCCTGCTGATCACGGTCGCGGCGGGCCGCCGGCCGGTGCGTTCCGGCCAGGGAGCGCCAGGGTCGTACGGGCGTACGGACGGGGCCCCGGTGTGCGTCCCGACGCGCCCGGGGCGGGCGGCGGGAGTCGTGTCCGCGGTGCTGCTGGTGGCGGTGGGGCTGGTGGGGGCGGCCTGGGAGGTGTACGCCTTCGTCCAGGATTCCGGCTCCTTGTCCCGTTATGCGGACCGCTTCACCGGCAGCGGGGACGGGCTCCAACTGCTCGGCATTCCGGCGGGTTGGGCCTGTCTGGTTCTCGTTGTGATCTCCTTCACTGCGGCGGTCGGCGCGCTGCTGCGCGCGGTGCACTCCCGGCCCCTCGGGCTGGTGGTGGCGGGGCTGGTGGGGGTGAGCGGGGCGGCCGGGGTGTCCTTGGCGGTGCGGGCGGGCCTGTTCGCGGACTTCGGGGCGCTCGGCGGGGTCGAACGGCTCACCGTCGCGAGCTGGGCCTTCCACCTGCTGGCCGCGGCGGCCCTGGTCCTGCTGCTGGGCCGCCGGGGCGTCCCCGGCGACCCGCCGCCCCGGCTCGCCCCCAACGTCTACGACGGGTACGGGCCCGCGCCGTCGCCCGGCGGCGGTGGGTTCGGACCCCCGCCGCCGAGCTCGCGCCCGCCGGGCTGGTAGACCGCCGCCGACGCGCCCGGAGCCTCAATTCCGCGTGTCGCAGGGGCGGTTTCCGGCCACACTCCCCAACTCCCCACCCCCCGTGCGCCCCTCGTGCTGCCGTGCACCGATCAATGCGTGGATGCGGATAGTTATGATCCGTAGCGCTAGGTGGGTATAGACCCGCTGGCACCCGTCGTGCTGTCGTTGCTCCGTTCCTCGTCCCGACCGTACTCACATGGAGGTGAACCGCCGTGGCACTCTCGATCTCACTGGTGGTGCTGCTGGCGATCGTCGTCTTCCTGCTGGTCCGGAAATCCGGACTGAAGGCCGGACACGCGGTGGTCTGCATGCTGCTCGGTTTCTACCTGGCCAGCTCGTCCATCGCGCCCACGATCAAGGACGTCACCACGAACGTCGCCGGGGTGCTGGGCAACTTCCGCTTCTGACCCTCCGGCACCGCCCGGACGGCCGCACCGGGGCGGGGGGCCCGGCAGGCGCGCCGCACGGCGCGGGAGGAGACGGCGGGGCGCGCGGGGGGCGCGCGAGCGCCCACCTCGTAGGCTGTTCCCATGACCGAGCTCCCCACCCGTCGTCTGCTCCTGGTGCACGCCCACCCCGACGACGAGTCGATCAACAACGGCGCCACCATGGCCAAGTACGCGGCCGAAGGCGCCGGGGTCACCCTGGTGACCTGCACCCAGGGCGAGGAGGGCGAAATCATTCCGCCCTCCCTCGCCCACCTCGCCGCCGACCGGGACGACACGCTCGGCCCCCACCGGGCCACCGAACTGGCCGCCGCCATGAAGGAGCTGGGCGTCACCGACCACCGCTTCCTGGCGGGCGCCGGCCACTACCGCGACTCCGGGATGATGAACACCCCGCAGAACCACCGCGAGAACGCCTTCTGGCACGCGGACGTGAATGGGGCCGCCTCGTACCTCGTGCAGGTGATCCGCGAGGTCCGCCCGCAGGTCCTGGTGACGTACGACCCGGACGGCGGCTACGGCCACCCCGACCACATCCAGGCCCACCGCGTCGCCATGCGCGCCACCGAACTGGCCGCCGAGCCGACCTACCGCCCGGACTTCGGCGCCCCGCACGCCGTGGAGAAGGTGTACTGGAACCGCGTCCCGCGCCCCGTCGCCGAGGACGCCTTCGCCCGGCTGCGCGCCGAGGACCCCGGCTTCCCGGGCATCGCCCCGGTCGACGACGTGCCGGGCGTGGTCGACGAGGAGCACGTCACCACGGCGATCGACGGCACCGCGTACGCCGCCGCCAAGACGGCCGCGATGCGCGCGCACGCCACGCAGATCACCGTGCACGAGCCCTGGTTCCTGCTCTCCAACGAGCTGGCCCAGCCCGTCTTCACCACCGAGTACTACGAGCGGGTCATCCCCTCCCGCGATCCCGAGGGCGACGAACCCGTCGAGACCGACCTCTTCGCGGGGGTCGACGCGTGAGCCGGGACCAGCCGCCTTCCGGGGCGGAACCCACGCCTGCGAAGCCCGCATCGGCCAAGTCCGCGACCGGCAAGACCGCGTCCGCGAAGTCCGCGGCCGGCAAGCGCAGTGTCGCCAGGTCGACCGGTGCCCCGAGGACCGCCGCCTCCTCCTCCGGGGCCGGCGCCACGGCCGTCGCGGGTCCCTCGCTCCTGATGACCCAGCCGGTGAACCCCCGGCGTGTCCCCGCCTACCTGCTGCTCCTCGTCCTCGGCGCCCTCACCGGGATCGCCGGGGCGCTGGTCGCCGGGGTGCTCGCACCGGTCGGGCTGCTGCTCTCGCTGCTCGCCGCGGGCGGCCTCTTCTACGGCGGCACGTACACGCTCGGCACCCGGCTGGGCGCGGCCGTGCCCGGCCTCGGCTGGCTGCTCGCCGTGCTGGCGGCCACCTCGGGCCGTACCGAGGGCGACCTCCTGGTCGGCGGCGGCACCGGGGCGAGCATCTTCCTCATCGGCGGCGTCGTGCTCGCTGTGATCTGCGCCACGATGCCCCGACTGCCCGTCCCCGCCAAGGACCCGGCCCGGCCGGGGAACTGACGCATCCCTTCCTTCCCCCTTCCTTCTGTTTCCCTCCGCTTTTTCCCCGCCCGATCTCCGCAGCCGGTCCCGCCGCACCGTCCCCGCCCGCGCTGTTGTACGGGTGTTGCCCGTATCCACGGCGGCGGGGTCCGGGCCGACGGCGGCCAGTATGGTGGTGCGCGCCGCCGAGCCGCCCGCAGCACATGGTCAAGAGAACGAGCGGTGGAGCCAACCGGGAGAACCTGCCTTGAGTCGTGAAACTGACAGTTCGTCCTCCGGCGCGCAGGGGCGCGGTGGAACCGCGTACCCCTCGGGTACGACGCCGTACGGACAGAGCCCGTACCCCTCGCTCCACCAGGACGGCCGGACCGACGCCGGGACCGGCGCGGACGCGCACGACGAGCCCGCCGAGGCCGTGGAGCCGGACGAGCCCAGGACCGAGACGACCCTGACCACCCGCATCCGCATCAACATCCCCGGATCGCGCCCGATCCCGCCCGTCGTCATGCGCAAGCCCATGGCGGACGGCAAGGGTGACGGGTCGTCGGCCGGCGGGGCCGCGGACGCCGAGAGCACCGGCGAGACCGTGTGGCCGCCCTCCGAGCCGCTCTCCGCCGCGCCCACGGCGTCGTCCGCCGCTCCGGCCGCCTCCGCCGCCTCGGACCAGCCGCCGCTGCCGACCCGCGTGCAGGGCGCCACCGTGCGCGAGCAGGGCGCGGAGGGCTCCGCGGCGGGTTCCGCTTCCGGGGACGAGAAGCCGGCCAGCGACTGGTTCGCGCCGCGCAAGTCCCCGGTGACGCCGCAGCCCACGCCGGACCGTCCGGCCGCTCCCGCCCCGGCCCAGGGCGGCGGCCTGCCGTACTTCACCGACGGCGCCGGCCTCCCGGAGAGCGGCCCCGTCGCGGGCCCCACCGGCCCGACCACGGGCCCGGCCAGCGGCAGCAGCCCCCTGACCCCCAAGGCCCCCACCGGCGGCCGGGACTTCACCCCCGAGCCGACCGGCCGCCACCAGGTCCCGGGCATGGACACCACGGGTCAGCACCAGATGCCGGGCATGGACACGACCGGCCAGCACCAGATGCCCGGCATGGACACGACCGGCCAGCACCAGATGCCCGGCATGGACACCACGGGCCAGCACCAGATGCCCGGCATGGACACCACCGGACGGCACCAGGTGCCCGGTTCGGGTTCCGCTTCCGCTTCCGGTCCCTGGCCCGACGCCCGCCCCGGTCAGGGCACGCCCCCCGCGTACGGTACGAACCCGCTCACCGGCGGGAACGGCGTCGGCGGTCCGGGCGACGACACCGCCGTCCTCACCCCGCAGACCGACCCCCGCGACGACCGCCCGGGCCCCGGCCCCATGGCGCCCCCCGGACACGTCTCCGGCGACACCCTGACCAGCGGTGTCCCGGTGGTGCAGCCCGACGGGCCGCGCCCGCAGTTCCCCACCGGGCCCCGTCCCGTCCCCCGGCTGCCGGACCCGCCGGGCGCGTCCGGCCCCGGCCAGGGCGCTCCCGTACGCGACGAACCGGCACCGCCGCCGCCCGCGCCCAAGCCCGCCGCTCCCGCGAAGAAGGGCCGCTCCAAGGTGGTCCTGCTGGCCGTCGGCGTGGTCGTGATCGCGGGCGGCGTGTACGGCGCGGGGCTGCTGCTCAACCACACCGACGTGCCCAAGGGCACCACCGTCCTCGGCGTGGACATCGGCGGCGGCACCAAGGACGAGGCCGTCGTCAAGCTGGACGCGGCACTCGGCAAGCGGGCCACGCTGCCCCTCCAGCTCAGCGTCGACGGCCGCAGGACGGAGCTGGCCCCCGCCAACGCCGGCCTGTCCCTGGACGGCCAGGAGACGGTGCGCGGCGCGTCCGGCACCGACTACAACCCGGTGTCCGTCGTCGGCTCCCTGTTCGGCGGCGCGCGCATCGCCCAGCCGGTGATCCCGGTCGACGAGGAGAAGCTGACGGTCGCGCTGACGTCGCTGGCGGGCACCTCGGGCACGGCGTCGGAGGGCACCGTCAAGTTCGTGCCCGGCAAGGCGGTCGCCGTACCGGGCAAGCCCGGCAAGGCGCTCGACGTCCAGGCGTCGATGGCGAAGGTGCGCGACGCCTACCTCGCGCAGGTGCGCAGCGGCAGGACGGTCCCGGTCGAACTGCCCGCCGTCGCCAAGCAGCCGACGGTCACCCAGGCCGAACTCGACCGCGCGATGAAGGAGTTCGCCGAACCGGCCATGTCGGCCAACGTCAAGATCACGGCGGGTGGTCAGTCCATCCCCCTCGGGCCCGCGAAGTCGCTGCCGAAGATCCTGTCGATGAAGGCGGTCAACGGGAAGCTGACGCCGGTGTACGACCTGAAGGTGCTCAAGGAGCTGTGCGGCTCCACCTTCGACAACGTCATGGTCAACGACCCCTCCGGCAAGCGTCCGGTCTCCATGGAGGACGTACGCGACGCCATGCAGAAGGCGCTGGTCGGCAAGACGGCCGCCGAACGGACGCAGGCCATCGACCTGAATCCGTGACTCCCGTGCCACCGCAGCCCCCGTGCCGCCCGGGCGGTACGGGGGCGACTCGTCCGCACGACCGTCGAGTCGCGGCAGACCCGGGCCGCCGTCACCCGGCCCGCCGCCCACGGGGAACGCCGCTCGCCGCACGCACGACGCGGACCGCCCCGGCGAACTTCCGCAACCGGCTCGACGCCACCACCCGCCAGATCGCCGCCGGCGTCGCCCGGTGGCCCCGGACGGTCAGTTGAGGCGGGCCCTGGCCGCCCTGGCCCGCCCCCTGATCGCCTCCGCGGACGACGGCTCCACCGCCTGGACCACGTCCGCGTACGCCTCCAGCTCCCGGGCCCCGCCCAGGAAGTCGCCCCGCTCCACCAGGAGCCGGGCCCTCTCGTAGCGCAGCCGCGCCGGATGGGCGGGCAGCAGCAGCGCCAGCTCCACCGCCCACAGCTGTACGTCGCTGCGCTCGGGCCTGGCCGCCGCCCAGGCCCGGATGTTGTTCAGCACCCGCAGCACGATGTCCAGCGGATCGGCCGCCCGCAGCATCGACGCGTCCAGCCCTTCGCCCGTCGCCCCCGCCACCAGCAGCTCCGCGTCCGTCCCGGTCAGCAGCCTGCCCCCGTTGAACGGATCCGCCAGCACCTGCCCGCCCGGCTCGCCGAACGCCACCACGAAGTGCCCCGGCAGCGCCACCCCGTACACCGGGGCCCCGGCCCGCCGGGCCACCTCCAGCCATACCACCGACAGCAGGATCGGCAGCCCCCGCCGTCGCTTCAGCACCGCCGGGAGCAGCGAGGAGTCCAGCCGCTGGTAGTCCCCGGGCGTGCCCTCGAACCCGCAGCGCGCGCCCAGGAGTTCCCCCAGGGCCGCCGCCCACGACCGGGGCCCGGCCGGGCGGAACGGCAGCAGCCCCGCCAGCCGGTCCAGTTCGATCTGCGCCTCGTCGATCCCGGCCTGCCCGAGCCCCGGATCGGCGACCGCGCCGATCAACAGGCACAGCGTCGCCAGATCGGGGCGCTCCGCCCGCGCCTCCTCGGCGAACCGCGCCCGCCAGTCGGGAAGTCCACCACCGGCAGTGCCGTCTGCTGCGTCGTCCATGAAACCCTCGTACCCGTTCCGTGAATCGGTCGTGCCCGCCCGGTCGTGCCCGCGCTAGGCCGCCCGGTAGTGGTGGTAACGGTGATGGGTGGCGAATCCCATCCCCTCGTACAGCGCGCGCGCCCCCTCGTTGTCCGCCTCCACCTGGAGCCACGCCGCCGACGCGCCCTCGTCCAGCGCCCTGCGCGCCAGCACGGCCATCACCGCCGTCGCCAGCCCCCGCCGCCGGTACGCGGGATCGACCTCGACGGCCGAGAATCCGGCCCACCGCCCGTCCACCACGCACCGCCCGATCGCCGCCGCCCTCCCCGGCTCCGTACTCGGCACGGTCGCGAACCACACCGAAGGCCCGCTGTGCAGCACCTTCTCCACCTCGGGCCCGGGCGTCTGGAAGCGCTGATAGCGCGCCAGCCACGCCGCGTCCGCCGCCCGCGTCAGCACCACGTCCGCCTCGGCGGGGCCCGCGTCCAGGTCCCCGACCGGCGCCAGCGCCGCGATCCGCACCAGCGCCGACATCTCCAGCTCCCAGCCGCTGTCGGCCAGTTCGGCCCCCAGCAGCTCCTGCGTCCCCTCGGCGCCGGTCGCCACCTGGACGTACGCCGGAAGCCCCCGGGACTCGTACCACGTGCGCACGTACGCCAGCGCCTCGTCCGTCGCGAGTCCCGGGTCCCCCAGCGGCAGCACGGAGTTGGCGCGCCGCGTGAAACCGTTCGCGGCCCGCAGCGTCCAGCCGCCGAGCCGTTCGCTCTCCAGCGGCTGCCACGCCCGCGCGGTCACCGCGGCCAGCTCGGCGAAGGTCGCGGCGGGGCCGCGCCGCCGCGCGGGGGCGGCGGGCACGAGTTTGGCGGCGACCACCGCGGAGGCGTCGAGCCGTACCGTTTCACCATTCTTTCGTGTGATCGACAGCACACCGTCGGTCCAGGAGGTGAGCACGCCGACCACGTCCGCGAATCGGGCGCCCGCGGCAGAGTCCCCGGTCAGACGCCGGACTGATACCCGTTTGCCCACGTCATCCGGCGTCAGCCGGACCTCAAGTCGTCCGCCGGCAGTGAATTCCACAGCTCTGTCCACCCCTCCTGTTCGGATCGTGCCCGGGAACGGAGATACTAGGTGCGGGCATCGCACGACGCCGCGCTCCCGCGCGCCCGTGGACGGAGCCGGAGAAGCTCGGCCCGCCGCGCCCTATCGAGGAGGAACGACAGCGTGACCTACGTCATCGCGCAGCCTTGTGTCGACGTCAAGGACAAGGCGTGCATCGAGGAGTGCCCGGTCGACTGCATCTACGAGGGCCAGCGGTCCTTGTACATCCACCCGGACGAATGCGTCGACTGTGGTGCCTGTGAGCCGGTCTGCCCGGTCGAGGCGATCTTCTACGAGGACGACACTCCGGAGGAGTGGAAGGACTACTACAAGGCGAACGTCGAGTTCTTCGACGACCTCGGTTCGCCCGGTGGTGCCTCCAAGCTGGGCCTGATCGAGCGCGACCACGCGTTCATCGCCGCGCTGCCGCCGCAGAACCAGTAGGCGGCAGGCGCCACTGAGTGCCGACCCCGGCCCCGTACGGCCTTCGCCGCCGTACGGGGCCGGGGCTTTTGCGCCCCTCTCCCCGCTCCGTACGAGAAAGCGAACCGCACCGTGTCCTCAGTCACCGACCGCCTCCCCGCCTTCCCCTGGGACAAGCTGGAGCCGTACAAGAAGACGGCCGCGGCCCACCCGGACGGCATCGTGGACCTCTCCGTCGGCACCCCCGTCGACCCGGTCCCCGACCTGATCCAGAAGGCACTCGTCGCCGCCGCGGACTCGCCCGGCTATCCGACGGTGTGGGGCACGGAGGCACTGCGCGACGCGCTGGTGCGGTGGGTCGAGCGGCGGCTCGGCGCCCGCGGGGTCCGGCACGCCAACGTCCTGCCGGTGGTCGGCTCCAAGGAGCTGGTGGCCTGGCTGCCGACCCAGCTCGGGCTCGGCCCCGGCGACCAGGTCGCCTTCCCCCGGCTCGCCTACCCGACGTACGAGGTGGGCGCCCGGCTGGCCCGCGCCGAGCACGTGGTCTACGACGACCCGGTCGCCGACCTCGACCCCGCCCGGGTCAAGCTGCTGTGGCTGAACTCGCCCTCGAACCCCACCGGCGAGGTCATCGGCAAGGACGAGCTGACCCGGATCGTCGCCTGGGCCCGCGAGCACTCCGTCCTGCTGGTCGCCGACGAGTGCTACCTGGAGCTGGGCTGGGAGACCGACCCGGTCTCCGTCCTGCACGAGGACGTCTGCGGCGGCACCTACGAGGGCGTCATCGCCGTCCACTCCCTCTCCAAGCGCTCCAACCTCGCGGGCTACCGGGCCGCCTTCGTCGCCGGTGACGCGGCCGTCCTCGGCGACCTGCTGCAGATCCGCAAGCACGGCGGCATGATGACCGCCGCCCCGGTGCAGGCCGCCACCGTCGCCGCGCTCGGCGACGACACGCACGTGGCCGAGCAGCGCGAACGGTACGCGGCCCGCCGCACGGCCCTGCGCGAGGCGCTGGTCGCGCACGGCTTCCGGGTCGAGCACAGCGAGGCCAGCCTCTACCTGTGGGTCACCCGCGACGAGGACTGCTGGCAGACGGTCGCCCACCTCGCGTCGCTGGGCATCCTGGTGGCGCCGGGCGACTTCTACGGCGCGGCGGGCGCCCGGTTCGTGCGCGTCGCCTTCACCGCCACGGACGAGCGCGTCGCCGCGGCGGTGGCCCGCCTGGCGGGCTGAGACCTCCCGTCACGCACGTCCGCCGTACGCACGCGAAGGGGCCCCGGGAGATTCGCCCTCCCGGGGCCCCTTCGTCAGGAGCGGTGCGGCTCAGCCGAGCGGCAGGCCCTGGACGGGCAGGGTGCCGGCGCCCGGCAGGCCGCCGGTCGGCAGACCACCGGTGGGCAGGCCGCCGTCCGTGGCGGTCTTGGCGGTCTCGCCGAGCACCTCACCGGCGCTTCCGGCGACGTCACCGGCGGCCTTCTGAGCGGCGGGGGTGGCGGTCTTGCCGGCCTTGCCGACGGTCTTGCCGGCGGCCGGGACGGCCTTCTTGACGGCAGCGCTGCCGGTGTCGCCCGCCACGTTGGACGCCTTCTGCGACGCACCGTCGACGGTGTCGCCGAGACCGGCGCCGTCCAGCGCGGTCAGGCCACCGAGGTTCGGGGCAGCCGGGAGGTCGACCGCGCTGGCGGAGCCGGCCGCACCGACCACGGACGCTGCGCCTGCGGCGCTGAGCAGGGCGGCGCGGGCGATCCGACGAGCCAGGGGGAGGGACATGGTGCTCCTTAGCGGGAGAAGACGTTGTGGACGCTTGTGAGGCGCTGTCTGTCCGGCGATCGGACGCCATGACAACCGCTCGGAGGGCGGGGGAGGTTGCGGTGGGCCGAGGTAAAGAGTTCGCAATGCGGCACCTGGCCCGGTGCGGATAAAAACGGTCAAAGGCGCTGCGCCCGCCGGACGGGAAAGGTGCTTCCTTCCCTTTCCGCCCAAGGGATTTCCCGGACGGAGCCCGAGGTGGGGCGAGGTGCGGGCGCGCGTTCTTCCGGGGCGGTCCGGCCACCCCCTTCGAGTGACACGGTGGACGGGTGACCGCCCGGTGTTCGGACGGTGACCCGGCCTTGACCGGGAAGTGATCTGCCCGTTATCGGTTTTTTGTCCGGACGGGTCGCGGTGCGGGTGAACCGGCGGGCGAACTCGCGCTACGGGGAGGTGGTGATCCGTACTTCGCCCGTGCCGGCCCGGTCCGCCGGAACCTTCTGCCAGCCCTTCGAGGCCTCCGAGGTGCGCCACTCGTGGCCCGCGTACGCGATGCGGCCGACGCGCAGTTCGGCGGAGTGCGCCATCGCCCAGTGGGCCAGCGCCCAGCCCCGCTGCTGCGGGGAGGCGTTCACGTCGGAGGCCGCCGCCCTGCCCGCCCCGGACCCCGCCGGCACGGGCACGACGACGGTACGGGCCTCGGGCGCGCCCGCCGCCGCCCGGCTGCGGGGGAGCACCCCGGCGCCGAAGTCCCGGACCAGGCGCTTCCTGACCTCCGCCGGATCGCCCGGCGCGCTGTCGTCGCCGCGACGGGACTCGCAGGACAGCGAGGCGGGGGTGCGGCCGGTGAGGGCGGAGGCCAGCAGGGCGGCGTCCGGCTCGTGCTTGGCGTACGCCTGCGGGAAACCGCTCTTCTGGACGCGCTGGGCGGCCACGGTCAGCGGGAGCCGCGAATAGCCGGGGACCTCGGTGAGGTGCTGGTAGAAGCGGCCCGCCGAGTACGCGGGATCGAGGATCTGCTTCTCGGTGCCCCACCCCTGCGAGGGCCGCTGCTGGAACAGGCCGAGCGAATCCCGGTCCCCGTGCCCGATGTTGCGCAGGGCGGACTCCTGGAGGGCGGTGGCCAGCGCGATGGTCACCGCGCGCTCGGGCATGCCGCGCGAGGTGCCCACGGAGGAGATGGTCGCCGCGTTGACGGCCTGCTCGGTGGTGAGTTCGTACCGGGCGCCGCTCTCCGCGCCACCCCGTACGGAACACCGGGTGTCGCCCTGGCCGCCGGCGAAGAACTGCACGGCCACGTATCCGGCGAGCGCCAGGAGCACGGCGACACCGGCGCCGATGCGTACGGCGCGGCGGCGAAGGGGCGAAGAACCACGAACCTGAGCCACGCCCCCAAGGTACTGGAGCCCCACCCTCCCTCCTCCCCGCACATCCCCCACCCTCACCCCTCACACCCCCCAACCCCCCTCAGCCTCCGCCCTCTTGGGTCCCGCATCCTCCCTGCACCCCCTTCCTCTCGGCCATCGCAGCCCGCCTTCGCCCCCCCAGCCCCCTTGGGCGACGGGGCCGCCCCAAGGGGGCGGAACGGGCGGGCAAGGGGGCGGCCCCTCCCGCTCCCGGCCCACCCGGGTGCCGCCCCCCGCGCAAGCGCCTGTGCCGGACGCGCGACCCCGCCCAGGCCGAGAGCTCAGCCCCGGCACCGGGACACCCAGCCCCGCCCGGCTCGGGCAGAGAGGCCCCTGCCCCGCCCCTTTCCCTAAAGCGCTCGCCGCGCGGCCAGGGGGAACGGTTCCCGTGCAGGAGCGTCGTGGCTGGGCGCGCAGTTCCCCGCGCCCCTGAACGGGGCGCCACCCCGGGTGGGAGCCGTGCAGATCCGTCGTGGCTGAGCGCGCAGTTCCCCGCACCCCTTACCGGAGCGCCCCGCACTAGGCTCGGACCCATGTCCGAAACCCCCCTTGACCTCACCCGTGACGCCGCCCACGTCACCGCCCAGCTCGTCGACTTCCGCTCCGAGAGCGGCACCGAGAAGCCCCTCGCCGACGCCATCGAGCAGACGTTGCGCGCCTACCCCCACCTCACCGTCGACCGCCACGGCAACAACGTCGTCGCCCGCACGAACCTCGGCCGCGCCGAACGCGTCGTCCTCGCCGGGCACATCGACACCGTCCCGATCGCCGACAACGTCCCCTCCCGCCTCGACGAGGACGGCGTGCTCTGGGGCTGCGGAACCAGCGACATGAAGGCCGGCGTCGCCCTCCAGCTCCGGATCGCCGCCACCGTCCCCGAGCCCAACCGCGACCTCACCTTCGTCTTCTACGACAACGAAGAGGTCGCCGCCCACCTCAACGGCCTCGGCCACGTCGCCGCAGCCCACCCCGACTGGCTCACGGCCGACTTCGCCGTACTCCTGGAGCCGTCGTACGGCGAGGTGGAGGGCGGCTGCCAGGGCACCCTGCGCGTCGTCCTGCACACCGCCGGCGAGCGCGCCCACTCCGCGCGAAGCTGGATGGGTTCCAACGCCATCCACAAGATCGCGCCGATCCTCACGAAGCTGGACGCGTACGAGCCGCGCCGCCCGGTGATCGACGGCCTGGAGTACCACGAGGGACTCAACGCCGTCCGCGTCGAAGGCGGTGTCGCCAACAACGTCATCCCCGACGCCTGCTCGGTGACCGTCAACTACCGCTACGCCCCCGACCTCTCGCCCGACGAGGCCCTCGCCCACGTCCGTGAGGTCTTCGCCGACTGCGACATCGCGGAGTTCGTCGTGGACGACCACTCCCCGGCGGCCCTCCCCGGCCTCTCCCACCCGGCCGCGCAGGCGTTCATGGCGGCGGTCGGCGGCAGGGCCAACCCCAAGTTCGGCTGGACGGACGTCGCCCGCTTCAGCGCGCTGGGCGTACCGGCGGTGAACTACGGCCCCGGCGACCCGCTCCTCGCCCACAAGCGAGACGAACGCGTCGAGGTCGCCAGGATCCGGCAGGGCGAGGAGCGACTCCACGCCTGGCTGACGGCCTGAATTTCCTCATTCGTCACACCTGTGGACCTACCCTGACCGGACAACGTACGGCAGCGAAGGGAGCACGGCATGACGCATCCTGAAGAGGGACGGACGCCCGAGGAGCAACGGCTCGGTCCGGTCCTGCGCCGCCGGGAACAGGTCCAGCCCGGCACGACGGACCAGCGTCTCCTCGACACCGAGGGCGACTCCGAGTGGGTGCACACCGACCCCTGGCGGGTCATGCGCATCCAGTCCGAGTTCGTCGAGGGCTTCGGCGCGCTCGCCGAACTCCCGAGCGCCATCAGTGTCTTCGGGTCCGCCCGCACCCCCGTCGGCACCCCCGAGTACGACGCGGGCGTACGGATCGGCAGCGCCCTCGTCGAGGCGGGCTTCGCGGTGATCACCGGCGGCGGCCCCGGCGCCATGGAGGCCGCCAACAAGGGCGCCCGCGAGGCGAACGGCGTCTCGGTCGGCCTGGGCATCGAGCTCCCCTTCGAGCAGGGGCTCAACCCGCATGTCGACATCGGGGTCAACTTCCGTTACTTCTTCGTCCGCAAGACGATGTTCGTGAAGTACGCGGAGGGCTTCGTGGTCCTCCCGGGCGGCTTCGGCACCCTCGACGAGTTGTTCGAGGCCCTGACCCTGGTCCAGACCCAGAAGGTCACCCGCTTCCCGATCGTCCTGTTCGGGACGGAGTACTGGGGCGGCCTGGTCGACTGGCTGCGCAACACGGTGATCGCCCAGGGCAAGGCCTCGGAGCGGGACCTGCTGCTGTTCCACGTCACGGACGACGTGGAGGAGGCCGTGGCCCTCGTCACCAAAGAGACCGGCTCTCCCACCCCCTCCTGACCCACGCGCCCCCCGTGCCCCCCAGGGGGCGCGGGGAGGGCGTCCGGGCCGGGCCCCGGCCGCCGCCACCCGTCGACGGGGGCCGGGCCGGCTCCTCCGCCGGGGAGGGGTGGGGGTCAGGCCAGCCCCCGGCGGGCCACCGCCGGCGGCCGGTGGCCCGCGATCGACGCCACCATGTCCAGCACCTGCTTCGTCTCCGCCACCTCGTGCACCCGGTACACCCGTGCCCCCAGCCACGCCGACACGGCCGTCGTCGCCAGCGTCCCGATCACCCGCTCCTTGACCGGCCGGTCCAGCGTCTCCCCGACGAAGTCCTTGTTCGACAGCGACACGAGCACGGGCCACCCCGTCTCCGCCATCTCCCCGAGCCGCCGCGTCGCCTCCAGGCTGTGCCGGGTGTTCTTCCCGAAGTCGTGCCCGGGATCGATCATGATCGCGTCGCGCCGCACCCCCAACGCCACGGCCCGCTCCGCCAGCCCCACCGTGACGTCCAGGATGTCCGCCATGACGTCCTCGTACGTCACCCGGTGCGGCCGGGTGCGCGGCTCGGCCCCGCCCGCGTGCGTGCACACGAGCCCGACGTCGTACCGCGCGGCGACCCGGGCGAGTTCGGGGTCGACGCCGCCCCACGCGTCGTTCAGCAGGTCGGCGCCCGCCTCGCAGACCGCCTCGGCGACCTCGTGCCGCCAGGTGTCGACACTGATCACGACCTCCGGGTGCCGCTGCCGCACCTCCGCGACGAAACCGACCGTCCGCCGCGCCTCCTCCTCGGCGCTCACCTCCTCGCCGGGGCCCGCCTTGACCCCGCCGATGTCGATGATGGCAGCCCCCTCCGACACCGCCTGTTCCACGCGGGCGAGCGCGGGTTCGTCGCGGAAGGTCGCGCCCTGGTCGTAGAAGGAGTCCGGGGTGCGGTTCACGATCGCCATGATCACCGGCTCGTGCGTCTCGAAAACGCGCCGTCCCAGCCGCAGCATCTGCAGATTCCTCCTCGTCACGGACCTGTACGGCCCTGATGGAGGCCGTCTGCGACCTTAACTGTCACACCCGCGTGGCACGATCGGGGCCGGAAGGATTCCGTACTGATCAGGTCGCCGCGCAGGTCAACTGTGCGGGCCCGTGCCCGGGGAGACGCTCGTGTTCGTGTTCTTGCTCTTGGCGATGGTGGTGGTCGTCGCTGCCGTGACGCTCGCCGTCGTCGGCGCCGGCGGCGACCAGGGGCCGCTGCCCGAGGCCGCCCCCGACCACCTCGTGGACCCGCTGCCGCTGACCCGCCCGATCGGCCGCGCGGACATCGAGGCGCTGCGCCTGCCGCTGGCCGTGCGGGGGTACCGGATGGCCGACGTGGACGACGTCCTGGGCCGGGTCGGCGCGGAACTGGCCGAGCGGGACTCCCGTATCGCCGAGCTGGAAGCGGCGCTCGCGGGCGCCCAGGCCACCACGGTCGGCGGGCCCGACCTCTTCGCCAAGCGCCACGCCCCCGGGCCCCCCGCCCCTTCTGACACCATGCCCGCCCCCGCGCCGGACCCCGCACCCGAGTCCGCGCCCGCGCCGGACCCCGCCCCCGCGTCGCCGTCCGCCACGCCCGACCGCCAGGACGCGCCCCCCGCCGCCGAGGAGCCCAAGCCGTGACCGCAGCCGCCCCCGGCCCCGACGGCGCCCTGCGCTGTCCCTGGGGCCTGGCCACCGAGGACTACACGGCGTACCACGACTCGGAGTGGGGCCGCCCGGTCCACGGCGACGACGCGCTCTACGAACGGCTGTGCCTGGAGGCCTTCCAGTCCGGCCTGTCCTGGCTGACCATTCTGCGCCGCCGCGAGGGCTTCCGCGCCGCCTTCGCGGGCTTCCGGATCGCGGAGGTCGCCCGCTTCACGGACACCGACGCCGCCCGCCTCCTCGCGGACCCCGGCATCATCCGCAACCGCGCCAAGATCACGGCCACCCTCGCCAACGCGCGCGTCCTCGCCGAATGGCCCGAGGGCGACCTCGACCGGCTGGTCTGGTCCCACGCCCCGGACCCGGCCGGCCGCCCCGCCCCCCGCACGCTCGCGGACGTCCCCGCCGTCACCCCGGAGTCGACGGCGCTCGCCAAGGACCTCAAGAAGCGCGGCATCCGCTTCGTCGGCCCCACCACGGCCTACGCCCTGATGCAGGCCTGCGGCCTGGTCGACGACCACCTGGCCGACTGCGTGGCCCGGGGCGGCGGCTCCTGACGCCCCCGCCTTTCGGGACGTACGAGTTTCGGGACGTACGAGGAGGAGCCGGTCAGCGGCCCAGGTACGTGGGCCGGGCCTTGTCGATGAACGCCTGGACCGCGATCGCGTGGTCCTCCGAAGCGCCCGCCGCCGTCTGGAGCTCGTCCTCCTTCTCCAGCGTCTCGGCGAGTCCGTGCGACGACCCGTATGCCAGCGACGCCTTCAGCGCGGAGTACGCGGCCGTCGGGCCCTCCGCGAGCGCCCGCGCCACGGCCGTCGCCTCGGCGGCCAGCGCGGCGGCCGGCACCACCCGGTTCACCAGGCCCAGCTCCAGGGCCTCCTGCGCCGTGATCGAACGCGGGAAGAGCAGCAGGTCGGCGGCCCGGCCGTGGCCGATCAGCCGCGGCAGCGTCCAGGACACACCCGAGTCGGCGGTCAGCGCGACCCCGGCGAAGGACGTGTTGAAGGCGGCGGTCTCGGCGACGATCCGGTAGTCCGCGGCCAGCGCGAAGCCCAGGCCCGCACCGGCGGCGACCCCGTTGACGCCCGCGACGACCGGCTTGGGCATCCCGGTCAGGGCCCGGACGATCGGGTTGTAGTGCTCCCGCACGGTGCTCATGGTGGTGCCGGTGCCCGCCTCGCGGTCGGCGGCCAGCGAGGAGATGTGCTCCTTGAGGTCCTGGCCGACGCAGAACGCCCGCCCGGCCGCCGTCAGCAGGACCGCCCGCACCGCCGGGTCCGCGGCCGCGGCCAGCACCGCCTCCCGCAGGGCGACCTTGGCCTCGGTGTTCATCGCGTTCATGGCGTCGGGACGATTGATCGTGATCGTCCCGAGTCCGTCGGTCACCTCGTAGAGCACGGTGTCGGGCATCGTCGGTCCCCTCCTGGAGGCATTCGGGAGCGCTGAGCCGGCTCCCGGCAGCGGAAATTGGGCATGCACAGGCCAGCATGTCGGAGATCTCGAACGCTGCACATGTGACCTGCGTCAAACAAAAACACGTCCGGGAGTGGTGCGAAGCGGCGAAGTATCGCAGCCTGATCGCCGAATTGAGTGGTTTTGCGGCTGTGCGTTGCGCAAGCGATGCCGACTGATGTTGGTCATTGGGTCCTGCGATGCGGGATAATGGCCTGGAAGCAATGTGTTCGATGCCGGTGACACCTGGGTTGTCGGCTGCGTGAGCTGGTTTCAGGAAGGGGAACGAGCATGGCGGCCATGAAGCCGCGGACGGGCGACGGCCCGCTCGAGGTGACCAAGGAGGGGCGGGGCATCGTCATGCGCGTTCCGCTCGAAGGCGGCGGTCGACTTGTCGTCGAGCTGACTCCGGACGAGGCCGATGCACTCGGCGACGCCCTGAAGAAGGTCGTCGGCTAACGCCTGAAGGCGGAATAGCGCTCTACATCTCTCCACTGCCCCGGCCACGCGTGAGCGTGTCACCGGGGCAGTGGTGCGTTCCGGGGGCGGCGAGGGCGTGCCCCGTGGGGCAGCGGTGGCCTCCCGGGAGCGGAGCCGGCCCGCTCAGCCCCTGCGCACCGCGCACAGCAGCCCGTCGCCCACCGGCACCAGTGAGGACACCAGTTCGGTCGACTCGCGCACCGTGCGCAGCAGTTCCCGCAGCCGCAGCACCTCGGCGGGCTGGGCGGCGGAGTCCACCGTGCGGCCGTCCGCGAAGACGCCCTCGAAGCACACCAGGCCGCCGGGCCGCAGCAGCCGCAACGATTCAGCGAGGTAGTCCAGCGACTCCAGCCGGTCGCCGTCGCAGAAGACGAGGTCGTACCCGCCGTCCGCCAGCCGCGGCAGTACGTCCAGGGCGCGGCCGGGGATGAAGCGCGCCCGGTTGCCCGCGAAGCCCGCCGAGCGGAAGGCCTGCTTGGCGAAGCCCTGCCGCTCGGGCTCCAGGTCGACGGTGGTCAGCACTCCGTCGGGGCGCATCCCGTGCAGCAGGTAGATGCCGGACACGCCGGTGCCCGTGCCGATTTCGGCGACGGCCTTGGCGTCCGCCGTTCCGGCCAGCAGCCGCAGCGCGGCACCGGTGCCCGGGGACACCGAGGGGACGCCCGCGTCCCGGGCCCGGTCCCGGGCCCAGCGCAGAGTGTCGTCCTCGGCGACGTAGGCGTCGGCGAACGCCCAGCTCGTCTGCCGGTTGGCGGTAATGACCCTCTCCTGTCCCCGTAGTTGGCGCAACGGTGACTGTATCCGCTGGAGTCGGGAACTCGCAGATGGGACCGGTCGTTGGGAGGGGACGGGGGGACAGATGGAACACGGGGACCGGGACCGGCAAGGGTCCCAAAATTCACGCAAAGACTCTTATCCGGAGCTAACGGGCGAGGTGGTTATGGTAGGGGCTCCACTGGACACCACCAGAGCCGACAGGGGAGGTGCGGCTGCGGCCGGTGATCGGGGAGGAGTGCTCAAACGCTTCTTCAGGTCTGCGGGCGAGCCGAAATCCGTGACCGACACCGCTGACCGTTCCACCTCCACCGCCCCCGTCGCCACGACGGCGGCCTTCGCTGACTTCTCGGACGCGGAGGAGACGTGGACGCCTCCCACCTGGGAGGAGATCGTCAGCACGCACAGCACCCGCGTCTACCGCCTGGCCTACCGCCTGACGGGCAATCAGCACGACGCGGAGGACCTGACCCAGGAAGTCTTCGTCCGGGTCTTCCGTTCGCTGTCGACGTACACGCCCGGCACTTTCGAGGGCTGGCTGCACCGGATCACGACCAACCTCTTCCTGGACATAGTGCGCCGCAAGCAGCGCATCCGTTTCGACTCGCTCGGCGACGACGCGGCCGAGCGGCTGCCCAGCCGCGACCCGTCGCCCCAGCAGGCCTTCCAGGACACCCACTTCGACGCGGACGTGCAGCAGGCGCTGGACACCCTGGCACCCGAGTTCCGGGCCGCCGTCGTGCTCTGCGACATCGAGGGACTGTCGTACGAGGAGATCGCCGCGACCCTCGGCGTGAAGCTCGGCACGGTCCGCAGCCGCATCCACCGCGGCCGCTCCCACCTGCGCAAGGCGCTCAAGCACCGTTCCCCCCAGGCCCGCGCCGAGCAGCGCGCGATGGCGTCGGTGGGCGCGGGCCTGCCCCTCGTGCCCTCTCCTGCCGGAGAGGGGGGTCTCGGGTGAGCGGATCCCGGCCCACCCCGGCGGAACAGCACCTCGGGGACCGGCTCGCCGCCCTGGTGGACGGCGAACTCGGGCACGACGCGCGCGAGCGGGTCCTGGCCCACCTGGCGACCTGTGCCAAGTGCAAGGCCGAGGCCGACGCGCAGCGCAGGCTCAAGGACGTCTTCGCGCGCAGCGCCCCCCCTGCCCCCTCCGCGGGCTTCCTGGCCCGGCTCCAGGGCCTGCCGGGCGGCCCCGAGACCCCCCGGAGCCACGAGGACCACCAGGACACGGACGGGCCGGGCGACGGGCCTCCGGGCCGCAGAAGATTCGGCGAGGGCACGGCCTTCGGGGTCTACGCCCCCGAGGACCCGCTGGGCTTCGGCGGCCGGATCGGTTACGAGCCCCGGGGCGGCCACCCGGGCGTCCTGCCCGACGCCTCCCGTGACCGGGGCTTCCGCATCCACGAGGTCGGCAGGCCCGAGAGCGAGCGGTCCGGCGGGCGCAGGCCGCGCAGGTTCGCGTTCGCCGCGGCGAGCGCGGTGTCCCTGGCCGCGATCGCGCTCGGCGGCGCACTGCCCGCGGAGACCTCCGGCAACCCCACCGCCAGGGGCGAGCGGGCGGGCGGCCTCGTGCCGACCCGGGCCGCGACCCCGGCCGGCGGCACCGACAGCAGCCGCCGTCAGGGCGGCGCGGCCAGTGTCGGCGGGGCCGGACTCGGTACGGCGAACGCCGGCGGAGCGACACTTCTGTCGGCCACGTCCGGCAACCGGGCGGGCACGGCCGCCGCGCCTCCCGTTCCGTACGCCGCCGGACTGACGGCGCGTTCGCCCGGGGCCCAGCAAGGGCCGCCGCACGGGCTGCTGCGCGGTCAGGGCCGCTGGGACCGGGGGCTGCGGATGTTCCCCGTCTCCCTCCCCGCCCCCCTCGCGGACACCTCGTACGCCCTGCCGCTGAAGGGCCGCGGGCCCACCCCCGCACCCACGGCGACACCGTCGGCGCCGGGGCACCTGGCCGCGCCGCCCGCGTCCGAGCTCTCCGTTTCCCGCAGTCGCTGACCCGCACTCTGCGCGCGCCGTCGCAAACCTGGTTGAATCCAGGGCAGGGGTGCCCGCCAACGGGCGCGCAGACCGGTTCCCGCCGCCTTGGGCTGGGGCCCAGGCCAGTTGCGGGGGAGAGCATGGACGAGGGCAGGCCCGGCGGACCACGGGCGAAATGGTGGAGCCGCCCCGCGCCGGGGAAGCCCACGGACGGGACGACCCCGCCGGTACCGGAGCGGGCTCCGGACGCACGGCCGGACGCGGCGTCCTCCGCGAACGGGAACGCTCCGGGCCAGGGCCAAGGCCCAGACCAGGTCCCGGACGCGGCGCGGCCCCCGGCGGACGCCGCGCTCCGCCATGACGTGCCCCCGGCGGGCGTGTCCCAGGAGGCGATACCGGCGCGGCGCGCCACCGGCCACTCGGCCGCCGGGCAGGTCCCGGGCCACGGCGAGGACCCGGCGGGCGAGCCCGCCGGCAGTGCTCCGGTCCCCGGGCCCGGCGGCGGGGGCAGGCCCCTGCACGATCCCGACCCGTACGGCACACCGCCCTACGGCGAGCCCGGACCCTGGGCCCCCGCGCCTCCGGTGCAGCGCCCGGCCCCGGCCCAGGACGCTCCCGTACCGCCGGCGCAGCTCGCCGGTGAGCTGGGGCCGGAACACCGGCAGACCCCCCACCCCCCGCACGGCACCGGCCCGCAGGGCCACCCGCCGTCCCAGTGGCTCCAGTACGACCCGTGGAGCGCGGCCCCTCCGCAGGCCCTGACGTACGGCGGGGAGCCGTCCAGGAAGCGGCGGCGCGGCGGACTGTTCGCCGGGGCCCTGGTGATCGCGCTGGTCGCGGGCGGCGTCGGCGGCGGCGTCGGCGCGTACATCGAGCGCAACGACGGCTTCGGCGGCGACTCCGTACGCCTGCCGCAGGCCGGGAAGGCGCCCGCCGACCGCGCGCCCGACACCGTCGCGGGCATCGCCGCCAGCGCCCTGCCCAGCGTCGTCACCTTCCACGTCAGCGGCAGCAGCGGCAAGGGCACCGGCACCGGGTTCGTCCTCGACGACAAGGGCCACATCCTCACCAACAACCACGTCGTGGAGCCGGCCGGCAAGAGCGGTGTCATCTCCCTCACCTTCAGCGGCGGCGAGAGCGCCCGCGCCAAGCTGGTCGGCAAGGACAGCGGTTACGACCTCGCCGTGGTGAAGGTCACCGGCGTCTCCGGGATGAAGCCGCTGCCGCTCGGCAACTCCGACAACGTCCGCGTCGGCGATCCGGTGGTCGCCATCGGCGCCCCCTTCGACCTCCAGAACACCGTCACCGCGGGCATCATCAGCGCCAAGCAGCGTCCGATCACCGCGGGCGGCGAGAAGGGCGACGGCAGTGACGTCAGCTACGTCGACGCCCTGCAGACCGACGCCCCGATCAACCCCGGCAACTCCGGCGGACCGCTCGTCGACTCCCAGGCCCGGGCGATCGGCGTCAACAGCGCCATCCGCGGCCCCGACACCGGCGGCCTCGACAGCGGCCAGGCGGGCAGCATCGGCCTCGGTTTCGCCATCCCGATCAACCAGGCCAAGCGGGTCGCCGAGGAACTGATCAGCACCGGCAGGGCCACCCACCCGGTGATCGGCGTCTCCCTCGACATGAAGTTCACCGGCGACGGCGCCAGGGTCGGCGCGAAGGGCGCCAACGACACCCCGGCGGTCACCCCGGGCGGCCCCGGCGCCAAGGCGGGCATCAAGCCCGGCGACGTCATCACCAAGGTCGACGGGCAGCGGGTGCACAGCGGCGAGGAGCTGATCGTCAAGATCAGGTCAAAGCGTCCGGGGGAGCGGATGGGCCTGACCCTGGTGCGGGACGGCAAGGAGCGGATGGTGGCCCTGGTGCTCGGATCGGCAGGAGATTCCTGACCTTTGCCGCATCCGGCGCACACCGCCGGGACGGGGCCGGACGACGCCGAACGGCCCGGCGGGCGGCAGCCGGGCGTCACCTGGAGGTACCGTCCGGACAGCTCGGGCGGGTACCGTGGAACGAGCCCGGAGAATCCAAGGAGCTGCAAGGTGTTCACAGACATAGGCGGACTGGAGCTGTTGACGCTCGCGGTGCTCGCCGTGCTCATCTTCGGCCCGGACAAGCTGCCGAAGCTGATCCAGGACGCCACGCGGACCATCCGCAAGATCCGGGAGTTCTCGGAGAGCGCGAAGCAGGACATCCGCAGTGAGCTGGGACCGGAGTTCAAGGACTTCGAGTTCGAGGACCTGAACCCGAAGACCTTCGTGCGCAAGCAGCTCGCCGAGCACGGCGGCGACGACCTCGGGCTCAAGGAGATCCGGGAGAGCTTCGACCTGCGCGGAGAGCTGCAGGAAGTCACGGACGTGGTGAACGGGAAGTCGCGGCCCGCCGCGCGCACGCCGTCCGACGACCCCGGGACCGAGGCGCCCAGGGCGGACCTGACGAAGAAGGACGGGCCGGCGGCCCCGGCGAACCTCCGCAAGGAGGAACGGCCGGTGTTCGACCCCGACACGACCTGAGGGGTCACGGGGACCCGGGGGCCGGCGCCGAGGCGCACGGCCCCTTTCTGCTGCCCGGGGACTCTCGGCAGCGAGCCGGCAGCGAGCCGGCAGCGGGAGGGGAGTGCCCCTCCCGCCCCTCGGGTTCGGGGTGCTGACGGCCCGTCGGCGGAGGTGTCGGCGGAGGGTTGGCTATTCTCCATCTGTTCCGGTAGCAGGACGCCCGAGGGGGGCGGGCCGCACCGGACTCGACGATCGAGGAGGCGGCCGGGCAGATGGAGACGACGAGTCGGGCAGGGGCGCAGGAGAATTCCGGTGCGCCCGGTGGATCCACCACGGAAGGGGTTCCGGCGGCCCGGCGTACGGTCGACGGCTATCTGCGCGCCCCCTTCCCCTGGTACGGACTGGACGAGGCCTTCATCGGCCGCCGCTGGCTGATGCAGGTCGGCACCGCGGCCGACGGCACCGTCCAGCACGGCGCGATGGGGCACGGCGACGAGCCGACGATAAAGACCTCCGGCGAGGAGGGGCCCGAGAAGGAGCGCTTCGCGGTCGTGGTGACCGTCGCCGCCTCCCCGGTGCGCCGCAGCGGTGACGGCACCGGCACCCTGGAGGCCACCACGGTGTCCTCCGCCGCCTGGCTGGCCGGGGCCGGGCTGCTCTCGCAGACCTGGCCCGCGCAGCTCGACCACTCGATGCGGGACAACTGGCTGGACCAGCAGACCGAGGTCTCCTTCGAGCTGGCCGACGACCTGGAGGGCCCCGACTGGTCGGCGCTGTCGCTGCCGGTCGACGGGGTGCCGACGCCCTTCCACTACCGCGAGTCCGAGTACGGCTGGGTGCTCGCCGGGTCCACGGGGTCCGGCGTCCACATCGGGGCGTACGGCCGCGGCATGAGCGCGTACGGGCTCGGCTTCTCGGTGGTCAAGGACATCACGACGTACGAGAGCTGAGCAGACACGCGTGGCATACGCGGGCTGAAGGGGTCCGCGTGACGTACGAGGGCTGAGCGGACACGCGTAAGGGGCGGCCTCCCGGAGGCCGCCCCTTACCCACGTACCCGCGAGCGGGTCAGAACTTGTTGCGCGGCGTGATGCCCAGCGACATCCCCGACAGCCCGCGCGCCCGGCCGCCCAGCTTGCCCGCGATGGCCCGCAGCGCGGAACCGGCCGGGGAGTCCGGGTCGGTCAGCACGACGGGACGGCCGTCGTCGCCGCCCTCGCGCAGGCGCACGTCGATCGGAATGGAGCCCAGGACGGGGACGGTCGCACCGGTGGTCCTGGTCAGCCCCTCGGCGACGCGCTCGCCGCCGCCCGTGCCGAACACGTCGACGATCTCGTCGCAGTGCGGGCACGGCATGCCCGACATGTTCTCGACCACGCCGACGATCTTCTGGTGCGTCTGCACGGCGATGGACCCGGCGCGCTCGGCGACCTCGGCGGCGGCCTGCTGCGGGGTGGTGACGACGAGGATCTCGGCGTTCGGGACGAGCTGCGCCACGGAGATGGCGATGTCACCGGTGCCCGGCGGCAGGTCGAGCAGCAGGACGTCCAGGTCGCCCCAGTACACGTCCGCCAGGAACTGCTGGAGCGCGCGGTGCAGCATCGGGCCGCGCCACACGACCGGCGCGTTGCCCGGGGTGAACATCCCGATGGAGATGACCTTCACGCCGTTCGCCGACGGCGGCATGATCATGTTCTCGACCTGGGTGGGGCGGCCTTCCACGCCCAGCATGCGGGGCACGCTGTGGCCGTAGATGTCCGCGTCCACGACGCCGACCTTGAGCCCGTCGGCGGCCATCGCGGCGGCCAGGTTAACGGTCACCGAGGACTTCCCGACGCCGCCCTTGCCGGAGGCCACCGCGTACACCCGGGTCAGCGAGCCGGGCTGGGCGAAGGGGACCTCGCGCTCGGCGGTGCCGCCGCGCAGCGCGCCCGCGAGTTCCTTGCGCTGCTCGTCGCTCATCACGTCGAGCTCGACGGTGACGGCGGTGACGCCCTCGACCCGCTCGACGGCCGCACGGACGTTGGTGGTGATCGTCTCGCGCATCGGGCAGCCGGAGACGGTCAGATAGACCGCGACGGCGACCGTTCCGTCCGCACCGATCTCGACCGATTTCACCATGCCGAGTTCAGTGATCGGCCGGTGGATCTCGGGGTCGTTCACCGTCGCCAGTGCTTCGCGCACCGCGTCTTCCGTAACCATGCTCCGATACTACGGCGGCCCGGCCGGGGAGCGGGAAGCCCGGTCAACGGTCGGGTTCGTCACTCCGGTGCACCGCCTCCGCCGGGAATACGGTCCGCCGCTCCTCCAACTCCTTGACCAGGTCCTGGAGTTCGGAGCGGATCCAGTCGCGGGTGGCGACCTCGCCGAGGCCCATCCGCAGCGCCGCGATCTCCCGTGTGAGGTATTCGGTGTCGGCGATCGAGCGCTCGTTCTGCTTGCGGTCCTGTTCGTGCGTGACCCGGTCCCGGTCGTCCTGGCGGTTCTGCGCGAGGAGGATCAAGGGGGCCGCGTACGAGGCCTGGAGGGAGAGCGCCAGCGTCAGGAAGATGAAGGGGAACTCGTCGAAGCGCAGGTCTTTCGGCGCGAAGACGTTCCACAGCACCCAGACGATGATGACCGCGGTCATCCAGACGATGAACCGGCCCGTCCCGAGGAAGCGGGCGATGCGCTCCGAGAAACGGCCGAACGCCTCCGGGTCCCACTCGGGCAGCAGGCGGGTACGGGGCGCTTTCGGCTGATCCAGTCGCACGCGGGAGGCGCGCGGAAGCGCGCTCGCGCCGGTCTGGGGACGCGTGCGCTCCCTGCCCTCACCACCCCGGGGCTCGCCCCCCTGCCTGTTCGGCTTAGCGGCCACCGACGACACCCCCCGGGTTGAACTCGGTCTCCCGCCAGTCCTCCGGCAGCAGGTGGTCCAGTACGTCGTCCACCGTCACCGCGCCCAGCAGCGCCCCGCCCTCGTCCACGACGGGGGCGGCGACCATGTTGTACGCGGCGAGGTAGCTGGTCACGGCGGGCAGCGGGGTGTCCGGCGACAGCGGCGGAAGGTCGGACTCCACCACCGAGCTGACCAGCGTCCCCGGCGGCTCCCGCAGCAGCCGCTGGAAGTGCACGGTGCCCAGGTACTTGCCCGTGGGCGTCTCGTCCGGCGGCCGGCACACGTACACCTGCGCCGCCAGCGCGGGGGAGAGGTCCTGCTGCCGTACGCGGGCGAGCGCGTCCGCGACCGTCGCGTCGGGCCGCAGCACGATCGGCTCGGTGGTCATCAGACCGCCGGCCGTCCGCTCCTCGTACGACAGGAGCCTGCGCACATCGGCCGCGTCGTCCGGCCGCATCAGCGTCAGCAGCCGCTCCTTGTCCTCCTCGGGCAGCTCGGAGAGCAGGTCGGCGGCGTCGTCCGGGTCCATCGCCTCCAGGACGTCGGCGGCCCGCTCCTCCTTGAGCTTGCCGAGGATCTCGATCGAGTCGTCCTCCGGCAGCTCCTCCAGCACGTCCGCCAGCCGGTCGTCGTCGAGCGCCGAGGCGACCTCGGCACGCCGCTTGGGGGTGAGGTGGTGCAGGGCGTTGGCCAGGTCGGTGGGGCGCAGCCGCTCGTACGCGGCGAGCAGGTTCTCCGCGCCCTGCCCGTGCTCCTCCAGCGAGAACCCGGTGACGGCCGACCACTCCACCGTCAGGGTCTCGCCCTTCCTCCGCAGCGCGCCGATCTTGCCCTTCCGGACGAAGACCTTGTCGATCTCCCAGTCCCGGCGGGCCGGCAACTGCGCGATGGCCACGTCCAGGACGGTGACCTCCTCGCCGTCCTCCACCAGCCGCACCCGCCGGTCGAGCAGCTCGCCCAGCACCAGGCGCTCGGTGGGCCGCTGCTCGAAGCGCCGCATGTTGACGACGCCGGTGGTGATGACCTGGCCGGACTCGACACCGGTCACCCGGGTCATCGGCAGGAAGATCCTCCGCCGGCTCACCACCTCCACCACCAGCCCCAGCAGCCTCGGGGGCCTGCGCCCCACCCGCAGCATGGCCACCAGGTCGCGCACCCGCCCCACCTGGTCGCCGTTGGGGTCGAAGACCGGCACCCCGGCCAGGTGCGAGACAAAGACGCGGGGCGCCCCTGCCGCCATACCGACCGCCTCCTCGTCCTCATCCTTCACACGCTCGCGCATTTGTCTGCAAATACGCCGGACACCGGCTTCAGGCTAGCCCGTGACGATCACTGTCGCTCTGCCGGGCGGCCCGTACGGCTGCCTGCCTGCCGACGGGGACGGCCCGGGTACGCTGCCCTCTGCCAAACCGGACCACCGGACCCCTTGAGGAGAGGCAGTGCCGACCGTGACCGCATTCCCCCCGGCAGCCCGCGCACGCAGGGCCGTACTCGCCGGTGCGGTGTGCGCCGGTCTCGCGGCGGGGCTCGCGGGGTGCGGCGAGGACCTGGACGAGGGAACCAACGGGGTCGGCAGGCTGAGCGCCGCCGAGATCGAGGGCAAGGCCCGCGCGACGGCGAAGGCGGCCACCGCGGTACGCCTGACCGGCACGTTCATCAGCAAGGGCGGCACATACAAGCTGAACATGCGGCTGAAGGACACCGGCGGCACCGGCTCCGTCACCACCAAGGACTCCACCTTCGAGCTGCTCCGCATCCGGGACGAACTCTTCATGAAGGCGGGCGCCGACTTCTGGCGGCACGACGCCACCAAGCCCGGCGCGACCTTCAAGAAGGAGGACGAGGAGGCGGCGGACAAGCTGGAGGACAAGTACGTCAAGGTGCCCAAGGGCGACCCGGCGTACGAACAGTTCCGCGGCTTCACCGACAAGGCCGTCCTGCTCGACGGTCTCCTCGGCCTCAACGGCACCCCCACCAAGGGCGACCGCGAGACGATTACTGGCATGCGTACCATCAAGGTCGTCGGCGGCGAGGACGGCCAGGGCGGCGCCCTGGCCGTGTCCCTCGAAAAGAAGCCCTATCCGCTGCGCCTGGCCCGCGCGGGCGGCGCGGGCGTGGTCCAGCTCGCCGACTGGGACAAGGACTTCCCCCTGACCCCGCCCCCGAAGGACCTGACGGTCGACTACGGCCGCCAGCTCCCCAAGGCCCGCGACTAGCGCTTCCGCTTCAGCAGCAGCTTCGGCAGGCCGGCCGGGACGGGGCGGCGGGTCGTCGCGGACGACGGGAGCGGGGCGGCGGCCAGATCGCCCTCGGGCAGCGGCTGGAGGCCGGGCTGCGGGGCGAGGCGCAGGACGCGGCACTCACGGGCCCAGCGGTCCGTCATCCGCTCGGCGTCGGGGGCGTTCAGGCGCTTGCCCTTCAGCTCCGCGACGGCGGCGTCCCACTCCTCCGTGCCGGCGGTCAGCTCCTTGACCAGGGCGGTCCAGGCGACGAGCCGCCCGCCCTTGTCCTTGCTGCGTACGGTCACCTGCGCGACCGAGCCGTCGTCGAGGCCGGGGAACGGCTGCTCGCCCGGCCCGTCGCCGACGAGGTGCAGGGCCCCGTCGAGCCAGACGTGCCACAGGGCCCGGGCGGGCCCGGTTCCCCGGACCCAGACGAGCCCGGACTTCTTGGTGGCCTCCTCGACGAGGGCCTGGTCGAGGAGGTTCTGGCGGGGGGCCGGGGGCTGCGACATGGGGTCACCCTACTCAGCTCTCCGCCACCCGCCCCCTACAGCCAGCCGTTGCGCTTGAGGGCGCGGTGGATGCCCAGGCACACCAGCGCGATGCCGCCCAGCACCATCGGGTAGCCGTACTTCCAGTGGAGTTCCGGCATGTGGTCGAAGTTCATGCCGTAGACGCCGCAGATCATCGTCGGCACGGCGACGATCGCCGCCCAGGAGGTGATCTTGCGCATGTCCTCGTTCTGGGCGACCGTCGCCTGCGCGAGGTTGGCCTGGAGGATCGAGTTGAGGAGTTCGTCGAAGCCCACGACCTGCTCGTGGACCCGGGCCAGGTGGTCGGCCACGTCCCGGAAGTACTTCTGGATGTCCGGGTCGATCAGCCGCATCGGCCGCTCGCTGAGCTGCTGCATGGGGCGCAGGAGCGGGGCGACCGCCCGCTTGAACTCCAGGACCTCGCGCTTGAGCTGGTAGATCCGGCCCGCGTCCGCACCCCGCGAGCTGCCCTTCGCCGGTGCGGAGAAGACGTCGATCTCCACCTCGTCGATGTCGTCCTGCACGGCGTTGGCGACCGCGATGTACCCGTCGACCACGTGGTCGGCGATCGAGTGCAGAACGGCGGAGGGGCCCTTGGAGAGGAGTTCCGGGTCGTCCTGGAGGCGGTGGCGCAGCGTCCGCAGCGAGCCCTTGCCGCCGTGCCGGACGGTGATCACGAAGTCCCGGCCGGTGAAGCACATCACCTCGCCGGTCTCCACGACCTGGCTGGTCGCGGTCAGTTCGGTGTGCTCGACGTAGTGGATGGTCTTGAAGACGGTGAACAGGGTGTCGTCGTACCGCTCCAGCTTGGGCCGCTGGTGCGCGTGCACCGCGTCCTCCACGGCCAGCGGGTGCAGCCCGAACTCGGCCGCGATGCCCGCGAACTCCGCCTCGGTCGGCTCGTGCAGGCCGATCCACGCGAAGCCCTCGCCGGACTCCCGTACGCGGATCATCGCCTCGTGCGGGGTCGTGCACTCCTTCATGCGGCGGCCGTCGCGGTAGACGGCGCAGTCCACGACGGCACTGCTCGCGGAGTGGTCGCGGGTGGCGTCGTAGTTGGTGTAGACGGTGGGGCTCTTGCGCAGGGACGGACGGACCACTGCGCGCAGGTCACGGATCATCGACATGGCGGGCTCCTTCACGGAGAAGCCGTCGGGCGGGTCGCGTGGCACTGCCCGGAATGGAGACGTGCGGCGCCACGGCGTCGTGGCGTTCCAGCGTGCACGTCGGCAAAGCGGGCGGCACCGCGAGGTCGCGGTGACGGCGTTCGCTCAGACACGGATCAGGCAAATCAGGTGAGATCGATGTGCTCTTCCGTCGTGCCCGTCGGGCGCGGAGCCCTGCGTGCGTCCCGAGGAGCGCGGATGTTTCCGTGCTCGAAGGGCCGGGTACGAAACCTCGGACCGCGTGCGACGCTTCAGGCCGCGTGGGGCAGAGGGGGTACGGAAGAGCGGTTGGTACTACCGGGCCGACTTCGGTCCACCGCAGTCCCACCTCCTCCGGCCGGTCCCCCGTGAGGGACGACGATTCCTTCAGGCCCACGGGGCTGGAAAGCAACGCTTCTGCGAGCTGCCCCGATTCAGCGGCCCAGGTTACCAGCCGTCCTCGGTGTCAAGCCCCGCCACGGCTCTCCTTTGCCCGTTCCATACGCCGCCTATGCTCGCGGACCATGGGAGATGTTCTTGCGCTGGTGGAAGCCCGACTGCGGACGGCCTTGGGCGAACCGGACGCGCGCGCGGCCGTCACGTTCCTCGGCACGGACCGGATCGAGGTGCTGCGTTTCCTGGACGGCGACCTCGTCCGGTACGCCACCCTCGGCATGTCGGCCGCCCCGATGACCGACCCGACGGCCGCCCTCGCCGACCCCGTCAAGGGTCCGCGCGCCGAGCTGGTCCTGTCGGTGCGGGCCGGGCTCGCCGACACCGACAAGGTGCTGCGGCCGCTCGCCGTCCTGGCCGCGTCCCCGCAGGTGGAGGGCCTGATCGTGGCGCCCGGGGCGTCCCTTGAGGTGGGCGGGCCGCTGTGGCCGGGGGCGCCCTTCAGCTCCGTACTGGTGGCGGAGGGCGGCGAGCTGGTGGAAGACCTGGAACTGGACGACCCGATGGACCCGGTCCGCTTCCTGCCCCTGCTGCCGATGACGCAGAACGAGGCGGCGTGGAAGCGCGTGAAGGGCGCGCAGGAACTCCAGGAGCGCTGGCTCGCGCACGGCACGGACCTTCGCGACCCGCTCCGCGCGGGCGTCCCGCTGGACTGATTCCGGGCGGTGAGAACCGGCCGGAATTCGCTGTCGGGTTCGACCGCGGTACGTCGTCGGGCGTGTCGCGGGAGCGGGAGGCGTGCCGCGCGGAAGGCGGGCGTGTCGCGGAAGCCTGTTGAACGGAAGGCGGGCGCATCGCGCGAAGGGGCCCGGCCGGTGGTCCTGCCGGCCGGGCCCCGCGTTCGTACGGCTGCCGCTAACTGCGCAGCGCCGCCCAGGTGTTCACGCCCACCTTCCCGTCGACGGCGAGCCCGCCGTACCACTGCTGGAACTGGCGCACCGCGCCCTCGGTGTTCGCCCCGAACTTCCCGTCGACGCCCTGCGGGCCGACGCCGATGCCCCACACGTGCACCAGCAGGCACTGCACCTCGCGGACCCGGTCTCCGGTGTGGCCCCGGACGGTGAGCTGGGTGCCGTTGTAGTACCCGCAGCTTCCGGCCACGACCTGCGGTGCGGCGGCGGGTGCGACGGCCCCCGCGGTGCCGGCGGCGCCGACGCCCAGCCCGAGGACCAGGACGGCCGAGGCCAGGGCGGTGAACAGCTTCTTCATGCGCTTCCCCTTCGTACGGAGTTCTGCGCTACGACCGTGGGCCGCGGACGGTATGCCTGGCCAGCCCCCGGGCGTCTCCCACCGGAACGGGAAACGGGCAACGCACGGGGAAACCCGGGGCGCGCGGCGGCGGTGGTCAGCCGGCGAAGACGCTCACGCCGTCCTCGGTGGCGTGCGCCGGCTGGAGTTCCTCGGCCTCCTGGGCGAGGGCCTTCCGGCGGACCAGGACGACCGCCGCGCCGAGCACCGCCGTGACCGCGGCGACCACGAACGGGACGTGGACGTTGCTCCACTCCTCGATCTTCGGGGCGAGGAAGGGGGCGGCGGCCGCCGCGAACCAGCGGACGAAGTTGTAGCCCGCGCTGGCCACCGGCCGGGGGGCGTCCGAGACGCCGAGCGCCAGTTCCGTGTAGACGGTGTTGTTCACGCCGATGAACGCACCGGAGACGATCGTCGCCACGACGGCGGTCGAGTGGCTGCCGAAGCCCAGGACCAGCAGGTCGACGGCGAGCAGGACCAGTGAGGCGCCCAGCACCTTCAGCGAGCCGAACCGCTGCTGCATCCGCGGGGCGACCAGCACCGAGAAGACCGCGAGCAGCAGGCCCCAGGCGAAGAAGACCGCGCCGGACTTGTACGGCGTCATGTTCAGGACGAACGGGGTGAAGGCCAGGATGGTGAAGAACGCGTAGTTGTAGAAGAACGCGGAGGCGGCGACCGAGGCGAGTCCGCCGTGGCCGAGGGCCTTGAGCGGGTCGAGCAGCGAGGTCTTGCGGGCGGGCTTCGGCTGTTCCCTCAGGAACGCGGTGATGCACACGAAGCCGACGGCCATCAGGGCCGCGGTGCCGAAGAACGGGTAGCGCCAGCTCGCGTTGCCGAGGGCCGCGCCGAGCAGCGGGCCGCACGCCATGCCGAGGCCGAGCGCCGACTCGTACAGCAGGATCGCGGCGGCGCTGCCGCCGGCCGCGGCGCCCACGATCACGGCGAGCGAGGTGGAGACGAAGAGCGCGTTGCCCAGGCCCCAGCCCGCCCGGAAGCCGACCAGCTCGCCGACCGAACCCGAGGTGCCGGAGAGCGCGGCGAAGACGACGACCAGCGCGAGTCCGGCGAGCAGCGTCCTGCGGCCGCCGATCCGGCTGGAGACGAAGCCGGTGACCAGCATCGCGACGGCGGTGATCAGGAAGTACGAGGTGAAGAGCAACGACACCTGGCTGGGGGACGCGGCCAGGCCCTTGGCGATGGACGGCAGGATCGGGTCGACGAGCCCGATGCCCATGAAGGCGACGACGGACGCGCCGGCCGTCGCCCAGACCGCCTTCGGCTGGCGCAGGATGCTGCCCGCGCCCTCGGCCAACGAGTCGCTGGGGGCGGTTTCGGGAGCCCCTGGCTTGCCCGCACCGTGCTGCATGGCTTCTCTCGCTCTCCACTAGATCGTTGCGATATACAAACAATAAGTTAGGTCGGCTAATGAATGCAAGCTACATCTAGTTTTGGGCGGCAAGGGGCGGGGGAGACATCGGGGGAGCGCGGCAGGGCGTGCCGGAAGGCGGTGCGCGCCGGACGGGTGATCGTCCTTGACGCGGCGTCGACCGGGGAGGACTGTTGGGCGCTATGAGGGGCGAACCCAGTTGCCCGAAGTGCGGAGGCCGGGTCAGGGCGCCCGGTCTCTTCGCCGACACCTGGCAGTGCGGCGTTCACGGGGCGGTCAATCCGCTCCAGCCGGTGCTGCCGCCCAGCGTCGAAGCGCTCTCGGTCGCGGTGAACCGGGCGCGGGTGCCCGTGTGGATGCCGTGGCCGCTGCCGGTGGGCTGGCTGTTCAGCGGGATCGCGTACGCGGGCGACGACCGCAGCGGCGGACGCGCCACGGCGGTGGCCTGCTCGGGCCCCGGACCGCTCGGCGGATTCGGCGAACTCCTGCTGGTGGCCGAGGAGCTGGGGGTCGGACTCGGCGCGAGGTACGCGGGCATCGACGGCCCCGACCCCGGGCCGCACATCGCCATGGAGAAGCCGCCGCACACCAAGCTCCTCGCGGCCGGCCGCCCCACCCCGCTCTGGCACGTCTCCGGCACGCCCGCCGACCGCGCCGTGTTCGCGGGGGAGGCGCGCGGGCTGTGGCTGTGGGCCGTCGTGTGGCCGGAGCAGTCGGGGCTGCTGATGTACGACGAGCTGGTGCTCACCGATCTGCGGGACGCGGGGGCGGAGGTCGAACTGCTGCCGTGCGGGGCGCTGTCGCCGAGGCTTCTGCTGTAGACGGGCCGAGGCTTCTGCTGGAGACGCAGGGGTTCGGCCGGGGCGGCCGGGAGCTTGGGCCGAGGGCGGCCGGGGGCTTGGGCAGAGGGCGGCCGGGGGCTTGCGCCGAGGGTGGCCGGGGCTTGCGCCGAGGACGGCCGGGAGCTTGTGCCGAGGGTGGCCGGGGGTTTGATCTGGGGTGTTCGAATCCCAGTTACCCTTGAACGTCCCCTCTGTCCGTCCCGCCCCCCTGGAGCCAAGCGCGTGCGTATCGACCTGCACACCCACTCCACGGCGTCCGACGGCACGGACACCCCCGCCGAACTGGTCCGCAACGCGGCGGCCGCCGGGCTCGACGTCGTCGCCCTCACCGACCACGACTCGGTGCGCGGCCACGCCGAGGCGATCGCCCACCTCCCCGCCGGTCTGACCCTGGTCACCGGCGCCGAGCTGTCCTGCCGCCTCGACGGCACGGGCATGCACATGCTGGCGTACCTCTTCGACCCCGAGGAGCCCGAGTTCGCCCGCGAGCGCGAGCTCGTCCGGGACGACCGGGTGCCGCGCGCCCGGGGCATGGTCGCCAAGCTCCAGGACCTCGGCGTGCCGATCACCTGGGAGCAGGTCGCCCGGATCGCGGGCGACGCCTCCCTCGGCCGCCCGCACATCGCCGAGGCCCTCGTGGAACTCGGCGTCGTCCGGGACGTCTCGGCCGCCTTCACCTCCGAGTGGCTGGCCAACGACGGGCGCGCGTACGTCGACAAGCACGAGCTGGACCCCTTCACCGCCGTCCGCCTGGTCAAGGCCGCCGGCGGCGTCACCGTCTTCGCGCACCCCGGCGCCGCCAAGCGCGGCGACACGGTGCCGCTGACCTCGATCGCCGAGCTGGCCGCCGCCGGTCTCGACGGCATCGAGGTCGACCACATGGACCACGACGAGTCCGACCGGGCCCGCCTGCGTGCGTTCGCCGCCGAGCACGACCTCCTGGTCACCGGCTCCAGCGACTACCACGGCTCCCGCAAGACCGTCCGGCTCGGGGACTACACCACCCACCCCGACGTCTACGGCGAGATCACCCGCCGTGCGACCGGCGCCTTCCCGGTGCCGGGCGCGGGCGGACGCCCGCGCGCGTAGGGCGCGTTCGGCGCGGCCTGTGCGCCGCGCACGTCCCGGGCACCCGTTCGCCCCGGGCGCGCCTGCCGACGCCGGGCCCCCCGGTGTCGTACGACAAAACCCCCACCCCCCTCATGTTCCGTACGGAGCCGTGTCCGCGTGCGCCCGCGCCCGCCCGCACGGCCCTGACCGCAAGGCTCTCCTGTGCTCGACTTCGCCGTCTTCGGCTCCCTGTTCCTCACCCTCTTCGTGATCATGGACCCCCCGGGGATCACCCCGATCTTCCTCGGACTGACCTCGGGCCGCCCCGCCAAGGTGCAGCGCAGGATGGCCTGGCAGGCGGTGGCCGTCGCCTTCGGCGTGATCACCGTCTTCGGGATCATCGGCCAGCAGATCCTCGACTACCTGCACATCTCCGTCCCCGCGCTGATGATCGCGGGCGGGCTGCTCCTGCTGCTGATCGCGCTGGACCTGCTCACCGGCAAGAACGAGGAGCCCACGCAGACCAAGGACGTCAACATCGCCCTCGTGCCGCTGGGCATGCCGCTGCTCGCCGGGCCCGGCGCGATCGTCTCGGTGATCCTCGCGGTGCAGCACAACGACGGCCTCACCGGTCAGATCTCGGTGTGGGCGGCCATCATCGCGATGCACCTGGTGCTGTGGCTGGCGATGCGCTTCTCGCTGGTGATCATCCGTGTGATCAAGGAGGGCGGTGTGGTGCTCGTGACGCGGCTCGCGGGCATGATGCTCTCCGCGCTGGCCGTGCAGCAGATCATCAACGGGGTCACGCAGGTGATCCAGGGGAGCTGAGCTCCAAGGCGGCCCGGCCGTGTGGCCGCGGCCACGGAAAACGCCCCCGTGCCGTTCGTGCACGGGGGCGTTCCTCTTCATGTCTGTCCACTGCGTCGTCTTGCGTCGTCTTACGTGTTACGAGGCCGTGGTGACGGCCGGGCGGATGTAGATGCGCTGGCCGACAGCGGCGGCCTGCTGCACGATCCGGTTGACGGAGGCGGCGTCCACGACGGTGCTGTCGACGGCGGTGCCGTCCACATCGTCCAGGCGCATGATTTCGAAGCGCATGCGCTTCTCCCTTCGTCTGATCCTCCTGCTGGAGAACTGGGGGTGAATGTAAGGGGCACGCGTGGGCGGGGTTGCCGTTGCGTTCCAAGGGGTACAACCAGTCTCCCCCGAAAAACATTCCCTACACTAAAGAAAATTTTCGCCAGGCTAACTACCCTCCGGTAGAGGGCGCGGGGAGCGCCGGTTGTGCGCCGGTCTCGGCGCCCCGGACAATGGGACCCGTATGGACGACGCACAGCCTTCGGGCCCCTCCGACCCCACCGACCTCGCCAGGATCTCCGCCCGGCTGGACCGCACCAACGAACTCCTCACGCGCGTGCTCGCGGAGGTCGCCAAGACCCCCTCCACCCACGCGATCTTCGTGGACGCGGGCTACGTCTACGCGGCGGCCGGCCTCCTGGTCACCGGCACCGAGGACCGGCGCTCCTTCGACCTGGACGCGGAGGGCCTGATCGAGGCCTTCATCGACAAGGCCCGCACGATCTTCGCCGACAGCCGGCTGCTCCGGGTGTACTGGTACGACGGCGCCCGGCGCCGCATCCACACCACCGAGCAGCAGTCCATCGCGGAACTCCCCGACGTCAAGGTCCGCCTCGGCAACCTCAACGCCAACAACCAGCAGAAGGGCGTCGACTCCCTGATCCGCACGGACCTGGAGTCCCTCGCCCGGCACCGCGCGATCAGCGACGCGGCCCTGGTCGGCGGCGACGAGGACCTCGTCTCGGCGGTCGAGGCGGCACAGGGCTACGGGGCGCGCGTCCACCTCTGGGGCATCGAGGCGGGCGACGGCCGCAACCAGGCCGAGCCGCTGCTCTGGGAGGTCGACAGCCAGCGCACCTTCGACCTCGACTTCTGCAAGCCGTACGTCACCCGCCGCCCGGTGACCACCTATGAGCAGGAGAACGGGCCGACGCCCAAGCGCGAGGAGGTGCGTTTCCTGGGCGCGCAGATCGCCGCGAAGTGGCTCGCCGAGCGCGGGCGGCAGGAGCTGGGTGAGCTGCTGCCGGGACGGCCGTACCTGCCGGGGCCGGTGGACCAGGAACTCCTGGTGGAGGCGGAGCGGATGCTCCAGCGGTCGTTGCGGGGGCACTCGGACCTGCGCAGGTCGCTGCGGGACGGGTTCTGGCAGCACTTGCAGTCGCAGTACTAGCGCGGGGCCGGGGCCCGTCGCCGGGCGGCGCGGGCGCGCGGCGCCGGGCGTGCCGGGGAGCGCCGCCTGCCGCGAACCCACCGGTAGCCTCGACCGCATGAGCAGGCCGCCCACCTTCACCCCGCCCCCCGGCGTCCACGCCGCTCCCCTCCGCACGGAGCGCGGCGCCTTCGCCGTACTCGACGCGAGACCGGACGGGACGCCCCGGGGCACCGCCCTCCTCCTCCCCGGCTTCACCGGCAGCAAGGAGGACTTCATCACCGTTCTGCGCCCCCTCGCCGACGCCGGGTACCGCGCGGTCGCGGTGGACGGGCGGGGGCAGTACGAGTCGCCGGGGCCGAAGGAGGACCAAGCGCCCTACGCGCAGGGCGAGTTGGCGTCGGACGTCCTCGCCCAGGCGCAGGCGCTCGACGGCGCGGGCCCGCTCCACCTCCTCGGTCACTCCCTCGGCGGCCAGATCGCCCGGGCCGCCGCGATTCTCGACCCGGCGCCCTTCCGCACCCTGACCCTCATGTCCTCGGGACCCGCCGAGATCGACCCCGCGCAGCAGGAGAAGGCCGCGCTGCTGTCCCAGGCCCTCGGGTTCATGACCATGGGCGAGGTCTGGGACGCCGTGCAGGCCCTGGAGACCCCCGCCCCGGAGGAGCCCGGGGAGGCGGCGCGCACGACGGAGGACCCGGCCCTGGAGGCCGCCCTGCGCCGCCGCTGGCTGCTGCACAGCCCCGCCCAGCTCATCGCGACGGCGCGCGCGCTCAGGGTGGAGCCGGACCGGGTCGCCGAGGTGCGGGCCACCGGGCTGCCGGTGCACGTGGTCTCCGGGACGCAGGACGACACCTGGCCCGTGCCGCTCCTCGACGACATGGCGGTGCGCCTGGACGCGCACCGCACGGTCGTCAAGGACGCCGGCCACTCGCCCAACACGGACAACCCGCACGACACGGCCGAGGCCCTCGTCGCCTTCTGGAACCGTTTCGCCTGACCGACGGCCCCGCTCACGCCGACGGCCCCGCCCCCCCGGTGAGGGGGAGCGGGGCCGTCGGTGTCAGGGCGTCGTGCCGGGGATCAGCTCTCCTGCTGGGCCGGCTTGCGGGTCGTGCGGCGGCGGCGCGGCTTGGCCTCGCCCTCCGCGGCCGACTCCACGGACTTCGGCTTCTCCGACCTCGGCTTCGAGGCGGACGCGGCGGAGGACGCCCGCGTCGACGTGCGGCGGCGCGGCTGCGTCGGCTCGGGCTCCGGCATCGGGGCCATCTGGAAGTCGACCTCCGGCTCCGCCGAGACCCGCGCACGCACCGGGCGCTTCAGCCGCGGACGTACCGGAGCCTCGACCGCCTGCGCCGCCTCCACGGCCGGCGTGGCCTTGGCACGCGGCGCCCGGGCCCGGGGAGCGCGCTTGACCGGGGCCTCGTCGGCCTCCGGCGCGGGCGCGGTGACCTTCACGGTCCGCTTGCGGACGGTCTTCTTGGCCGGGGCCTCCTCGACGGGGGCCTCGGCGACGGGAGTCTGCGCGACGGGGGTCTGCGCGACGGCCACGGGCTCGGCGGCCTCGGCCACGGGAGCCTCCGCCACCGCGGGGACGGCGGCCCGGGTGCGACGGCGGCGGCGCGGCGTGCGCGGCTCCGACGCCTCCGGGGCCTCGGCGACCTCGGTGGCCTCAGCGGCGGGGGTCACGGGGGCCGCGGTCGTCTCCGGGGTCGTCTCCGGTCCCAGCTCCGAGCCGCCACGCGTACGGCGACGCTGGCGCGGGGTGCGCGTGCGGGCCGGACGGTCCTCGACCACGGCGGCGGCAGCGGCGGCGGGCGCGGACTTGCGGCCGCGGCCGCCCGTCTCGCCCAGGTCCTCGACCTCTTCCGCGCGCAGACCCGCACGGGTCCGCTCGGCCCGGGGCAGTATGCCCTTCGTGCCCGCGGGGATGGAGAGGATCTCGTACAGGTGCGGGGACGTGGAGTACGTCTCCTCCGGCTCGTCGAACGGGAGGTCCAGCGCCTTGTTGATGAGCTTCCAGCGCGGGATGTCGTCCCAGTCGACCAGGGTGACGGCGATGCCCTTGTTGCCCGCGCGGCCGGTGCGGCCCACGCGGTGCAGGTAGGTCTTCTCGTCCTCGGGCGTCTGGTAGTTGATGACGTGCGTCACGCCCTCGACGTCGATGCCGCGGGCGGCCACGTCGGTGCAGACCAGCACGTCGACCTTGCCGTTGCGGAAGGCGCGCAGCGCCTGCTCGCGGGCGCCCTGGCCGAGGTCGCCGTGCACGGCGCCGGACGCGAAGCCGCGCTTCTCCAGCTGCTCGGCGATGTCGGCGGCGGTCCGCTTGGTACGGCAGAAGATCATTGCGAGGCCGCGGCCCTCGGCCTGGAGGATGCGGGAGACCAGCTCCGGCTTGTCCATGTTGTGGGCGCGGAAGACGTGCTGCGCGATGTTCTTGACGGTCGCGCCCTCGTCGTCCGGCGAGGTGGCGCTGATGTGCGTGGGCTGCGACATGTAGCGACGGGCCAGGCCGATGACGGCGCCGGGCATGGTCGCGGAGAAGAGCATGGTCTGCCGCTTGGCCGGCAGCATGTTCATGATCCGCTCGACGTCCGGCAGGAAGCCCAGGTCCAGCATCTCGTCGGCCTCGTCCAGGACGAGCGCGCGGATGTGGGACAGGTCGAGCTTCTTCTGTCCCGCCAGGTCGAGCAGACGGCCCGGGGTGCCGACGATGATGTCGACGCCCTTCTTGAGCGCCTCCACCTGGGGCTCGTACGCCCGGCCGCCGTAGATCGCGAGGACCCGGACGTTGCGCACCTTGCCGGCGGTCAGCAGGTCGTTGGTGACCTGCTGGCACAGCTCGCGGGTGGGGACGACGACCAGGGCCTGCGGGGCGTCGGTGAGCTTCTCGGGCTTGGCCCGGCCCGCCTCGACGTCCGCGGGGACGGTGACGCGCTCGAGGAGCGGGAGACCGAAACCGAGGGTCTTGCCCGTACCGGTCTTGGCCTGGCCGATGACGTCGCTGCCCGAGAGGGCGACGGGAAGCGTCATCTCCTGGATGGGGAAGGGGGACGTGATGCCGACTGCCTCGAGGGCTTCGGCCGTCTCGGAAAGAATGCCGAGGTCACGGAACGTAGTCAGGGTGCTGCCTCTTCTGTGAGACGCGACTCGGGGCGAACAACGGGGGTCGTACCGTGCCTGGGTCTCATCCGGCCTTGGGAGGACCGGGTGGCGCGGGACCACTGCCGTTGCTCTAGCGCTCGTGTCGCTGAGGGTTCCCTCGTCTGCGGTGGTGCTTGTGCACCGATCGCACGGAGGGCTGTCGGGTCGGAGCCGATCGGGCCACCGACCGGGCATCCTCATGCGGATGGCCTGCACAGAGCGCGCGCACCAGGGGTGCGTACGCGGGGAATGCTCAGCAGGCGCATTACCACTGTACCCCGGATTCGCGCATGTGTGTTGGGTGAATTCGTAGGAATAGTGGGGCGGCGGTGCGGACGTGTCCCGGGGCGCGTTCCGTGCCCACCGCACTGACCAGGCCCTTACCTCCCCCTGCGCGCGGGCTATTGTGCGGTTCATGGAGACGCCTGACACCCCCGCCGAACCCGCCGCTACCGAAGCCCCCGCACCCACCGGAATCGCCGCCCAGGACTGGGCCACGGCCAGTGTGGAGCCGACCTACCGCAACGCGGTGATCGACCTGCTCGGCGCCCTCGCGTACGGAGAGCTGGCGGCCTTCGAGCGGCTCGCCGAGGACGCCAAGCTGGCACCGACGCTGGGCGACAAGGCGGAACTGGCGAAGATGGCCTCCGCCGAGTTCCACCACTTCGAGCGCCTGCGCGACCGCCTGGCGGCCATCGACGCCGAGCCCACCGCCGCCATGGAGCCCTTCGCCAAGCCCCTGGACGACTTCCACCTCCTCACCGCCCCGTCCGACTGGCTGGAGGGCCTGGTCAAGGCGTACGTCGGCGACTCGATCGCCAGTGACTTCTACCGGGAGGTGGCCGCCCGCCTGGACACCGACACCCGCTCGCTGGTGCTCGCCGTCCTGGACGACACCGGGCACGGCAACTTCGCCGTCGAGAAGGTGCGCGCCGCCATCGAGGCCGACCCGCGGGTCGGCGGGCGGCTCGCGCTGTGGGCGCGGCGGCTGATGGGCGAGGCGCTGTCGCAGGCGCAGCGCGTGGTCGCCGAGCGCGACTCGCTGTCGACCATGCTGGTGGGCGGGGTGGCGGACGGCTTCGACCTCGCGGAGGTCGGCCGGATGTTCTCCCGGATCACCGAGGCGCACACCAAGCGGATGGCGGCGCTGGGGCTGGCGGCCTGACCCTCGCGCGCCGGAACCGCCGGGCCAACGCCGACGGCGCGAGGCCCGGCCGAAAGGCCGGGCCCGTCGTCCGCTACGCCGCGGCGGACCGGCGGCGGATGCGTCCGGAGGGGCGCAGCAGCAGCGAGAGCGCCACCGCTCCCACCGCGGCCGCCCCGACGAGGGTGGCGAAGGGGTGCCCCGGGCCGACGGACGTGTGGGCCACCCAGGCGCCGAACAGGGAGCCGAAGAGGCCCGCCGTGAGGACCAGCGGACGGGACGGCAGGCGTTCGGGCAGCCGCGCGAGGGCGGCCCAGGCGAGGGCGAGTCCCAGGACGACGGAGCCGAGAGCTTCCAAGATCAACGCGGTTCCCTCCCGTGCACTGCTACGTGGGCAAATGGGTCGTAGCCCGTCTTACCCGGAGGGTGCGGAATGCAACCCTCCTCAGCGCCCGGGACCCTGAACGGCCCGGCAGGAGTGCAGACGTGCGCGGGGCCCGGCGGGTTGATCCCGCCGGGCCCCGCGCACGTAACCGGTGCGACTGCTAGAGGGCGCCGAAGCCCACGCGACGCTGCGCCTGCTCGCCGATCTCCACGTAGGCGATGCGGTCCGCCGGCACCAGGACCCTGCGGCCCTTTTCGTCGTTCAGGCTGAGCAGCTGTGCCTTGCCGGCCAGCGCGTCGGCCACGGCGCGCTCGACCTCCTCGGCAGACTGCCCGCTCTCCAGAACGATCTCCCGGGGTGCGTGCTGCACGCCGATCTTGACCTCCACGGCTATGTCCCTCCGACGATCCGGGTCGGCGCGGTCCACCGCGCCGTACGTCCAGACACATTAGCCCGGAGCGGGCACGTCATTCGCTTTCCGGGCAACGCCGGGAGCGAACACGCCCGCTCCGGGCGCCGTCGGCCGTGCGGTGCGTCAGTGCTGCTCGGAGCCGTGCAGCGGGAAACCCGCGATGCCGCGCCAGGCCAGCGAGGTCAGCAACTGGACCGCCGTCTCGCGCGGAATGGTGCTGCCGCTGGACAGCCAGTAGCGGGCCACCACCTGCGAGACCCCGCCCAGGCCCACGGCCAGCAGCATCGACTCGTCCTTCGACAGGCCGGTGTCCTCGGCGATCACCTCGCTGATCGCCTCGGCGCACTGGAGCGAGACCCGGTCCACGCGCTCGCGCACGGCGGGCTCGTTCGTCAGGTCCGACTCGAAGACCAGGCGGAAGGCCCCGCCCTCGTCCTGGACGTACGCGAAGTAGGCGTCCATGGTCGCCGCGACGCGCAGCTTGTTGTCCGAGGTCGAGGCGAGAGCGGTGCGGACCGCCTGGAGCAGCGACTCGCAGTGCTGGTCCAGCAGCGCTAGGTACAGGTCGAGCTTGCCGGGGAAGTGCTGGTAGAGCACCGGCTTGCTGACCCCGGCGCGCTCGGCGATGTCGTCCATCGCCGCCGCGTGGTAGCCCTGCGCGACGAAGACCTCCTGGGCCGCGCCCAGGAGCTGGTTGCGTCGGGCTCGGCGTGGCAGGCGGGTGCCCCGCGGACGTGCCGCCTCTGTCTGCTCGGTGGCTGTCACGCCGCCTCCCATGTCTTTCCATTACACGGACTTCTCACCGCACGGCTGTTCCGTGTGATGTGCGCCGCGGTCGCCCATCGTACTTTTGGGTAACCCCCCTGTGCGCGGTGCGGACGGACAATTTCACGGAGCGGACACCGCGGGAGGGGCGAGCGGCGGCCGAAATGCGGAGAAGTGGGTCCGCTCGGCGGTGACCGCCCTCGTCGGCCTGTTCAGGGGACTCCTCCCCGCGGTGCTCGCGCCGCTCAGCGGTAGTCGTCCTCGTCCAGGGTCACCACGCGCGTCTGCTCCGCGAGGTCCGCGGGGTCGGCGGAGCCGGATTCCGTGCTCGGCAAGGGGTCGTCCGTCTCCGGCCGTACGTCGGTGTGCTGTTCGGCGGCGTCCGCCTCGGGGGTCTCGGGAGTGAGCTCCGGCGTCTCGTCGGGGCCCGCGGTGAAGTCGTCCGGTTCGGTGGGATCCACAGTCATGGTCTTCCGCCTTTCCGGCACGCGGCCCGTCATGTGCGGACGCGCGCCCTCTTTCGAGCGTAGGAGCGGACGGTGGCGTGCGCCATGCGGTCCGGGGCGGACGGTGCCGTGTGCCGTGCGGTCCGGGCGCGTGGTGGGCGGTGGGCGGTCTGTGACCGCGGACACAGGAGCCGCTGCGTGATCGTCTCGTAACATTGGCGCCATGTCTTCGACCGATCTGCCGGAATCCACCGCGGCCGCCCCGCTGCCGATGGTCAGTACCGTCAGGGTCGCCGAGGGGGAGGAACTGCGGACCGTCTCCCTGCCCGGGCTGACGCTGAACGTGCGCTCCAGGCCCCCGGCGCGGCAGGACCTGCCGCCCGCCCTGTACGTCCACGGGCTCGGCGGCTCCTCGCAGAACTGGTCGGCGCTGATGCCGCTGCTCGACGGCGTCGTCGCCGGCGAGGCCGTCGACCTGCCGGGATTCGGCGACTCCCCGCCGCCCGAGGACGGCAACTACTCGATCACCGGGCACGCGCGGGCCGTCATCCGCCATCTCGACGCCGCCGGCCGGGGCCCGGTCCACCTCTTCGGCAACTCGCTCGGCGGCGCGGTCTCCACCCGTGTCGCCGCCGTCCGCCCCGACCTGGTGCGCACGCTCACCCTGGTGTCGCCCGCGCTGCCGGAACTCCGGGTGCAGCGGGCCGCCATCCCCACCGGGCTGCTCGCCATCCCGGGCGTCGCCGGGCTCTTCGCGAAGCTCAGCCGCGACTGGACGGCCGAACAGCGCACGCGCAGCGTGACGGGCCTGTGTTACGGAGACCCCGCCCAGGTCACCGAGGAGGGCTTCCGTGCCGCCGTCGACGAGATGGAACGGCGGCTCCAGTTGCCGTACTTCTGGGAGGCGATGACCCGTTCCGCGCGGGGCATCGTGGACGCGTACACCCTCGGCGGCCAGCACGGACTGTGGAAACAGGCGGAGCGGGTGCTCGCCCCCACCCTGCTGGTGTACGGCGGGCGCGACCAACTGGTGTCCTTCCGCATGGCCCGCAGGGCCTCGGCAGCTTTCCGCGATTCCCGGCTCCTGGCCCTTCCGGACGCCGGGCACGTGGCGATGATGGAGTACCCCGAGGCGGTCGCGGAGGCCTTCCTCGATCTCGTACGGGAGCACCGGCCCGCACCGGCGCGGACGTCCGGGGAGCCGCACGCCCCCGGGCGGACGGCGGCGCACGCGGACCCGCACACTGAAACGCGTACGGAATCGAACACGGAAGCGCACACGCACACGGAAACAAGGAGCTGATCCGCCGCGTGGGACGTCACAGTCGCCGAGGTGCCGCACCGGAGGGTGCCGACGAGACACCTGGCATACCCGGCGGCGACGCCACCCCCCGAGGCGCGGCGGGCGAGCCCGCCGCACCCGGTACCGGGCGGCGTCGCCGCGGTGACACCGGAGCTGTGCCGCGCGTTCAGGACACCGGAGCGGGACCGCGTTTCCAGCCGCGCCACCTTGCGGGGGGACCGCAGAACCCGGTCCGGGCCCAGGCCCAGGTGCGGGGCGGGCATCCCGAACAGCGGGAGCCCGGAGGCGGCTGGGGAGACACCGGCGCTGGGCGCCACGGGATCACGGACACCGGCTCCGGCCGCCGTGCGGTCACCGACACCGGCTCCAATCGCCGTGCGGTCGCCGACACCGGCGCCGGGCGTTACGGCGACTGGGTCGGGGCGGCGCGCGACACGGCGGCCTTCGTGCCGCAGCAGCCGTCGGGCCCGCGGCAGCGGCCCCGGCAGCCGGAGGCCAGGACGCAGCAGCCGTCCACCGGCGTCGGTCTCGGCGCGCGCGTTCCCGTGCAGCGGGGGCCGGGCCGCCCGGGGCAGCGGCAGCGCCCGGACGGGCCGCGTCCGGACTTCGTCGAAGCCTTCGAGCAGCCGCAGCCGCAGTCGCATGGAGCCGGGGCCGGGGCCGGGTTCCGCGATCCGTACGACACCGTCACCGACCGGGACGACGCCGGGGCCCGCCGCCCGGACGCGGACGGCCCCGAGGGCACCGCGCCCCGCTCCGCGCGGTGGCCGGCCCGTACCGTGATCGGCGTGTCCGCGGCCGCGGTGACCGCCGCCCTCGCGGTGATGGTGGCCGGCCCGCAGTCGCAGTCCGGGCGCACGGGCGGGGCCACCGGTCCCGGCGTCGCCGGCCGCGACCTCGCCGGCGGCTCCTCGCGCGACCAGGACCGCACCTCGCCGCAGGGCAGCGAGCCCGGGAAGGCCCCGGCCACCCCGCTGACGTACGAGCAGCGCATGGCGCAGAAGCTGCCGATGGACGCCGACGCGAAGGGGCCCAACGCCTTCGACGTCGTGCCGGGCGAGGACCCCGCGCCCGGCAAGGGGACCAAGAAGACGTATCGCGTGGAGGTCGAGAAGGACCTCGGTCTCGACGGGAAGTTCTTCGCCGAGGCCGTGCAGCGGACGCTGAACGACAAACGGAGCTGGGCCGGGAAGGGCGACATGACGTTCGAGCGGGTGTCCGAAGGGCGCGCCGACTTCGTGGTCACGCTCGCTTCCCCGGTCACCACGAGCATCTGGTGCCTGAAGTCGGACCTGGAGACGCTCTCCGGGAACGTCTCCTGCGACTCCGCGCGGACCGAACGCGTGATGATCAACGCCTTCCGGTGGGCCGGGGGCTCACCGACCTTCGGGGACTCGCTGCTCCTGCCGTACCGGCAGATGCTCATCAACCACGAGGTCGGCCACCGGCTCGGGCGCAACCACGAGTACTGCGCCAAGGACGGCGCGCTCGCGCCCGTGATGATGCAGCAGACGAAGACGCTGAAGACCGGCGACAAGGTGTGCAGGCCCAACCCGTGGGTGCATCCCGAGAACTGACCGGGGCCGCCGGCCGGTGCCCCGTGCGGCACGCGCGCACACCTCTCTAGCGCGACCAAACGCCGACCGCGCAGGAAAGTTACGACTCTTCACCCCTTCCGGTGGTGCGATGGACAACCGTCCGTCGCACCACCGGCATGTCCGCATACGGTCGGTCCCGCTGCGAGTCGCCGGACCAACGGCGGCTGTCCACAAGGGAGATCGGGGGTGTGCGCGTGCGGATCGGACTGCTTACGGAGGGTGGCTACCCGTATGCGACCGGTGAATCCAGGTTCTGGTGCGACCGGCTCGTGCGCGGGCTCGCGCGGCACGCGTTCGACCTCTACGCCCTGAGCCGCAGCGCGGACCAGGAGGAACAGGGCTGGCTGGAACTGCCGCCGCAGGTGCAGCGGGTGCGCACGGCCCCGCTGTGGACCTCGGAGGCCGACTTCGGGATCTCGCACGGCCGCCTCGGCGCCCGCGCCCACGGCCGGCGCGAACGACGCCGCTTCGACGAGCACTTCGGCGCACTGGTCTCGGCGGTCTGCGCGGGGGAGACCGCCGGTGCGGACCCGACGGTGGCGGAGCGTTTCTCCACAGGGCTGTACGGGCTGGCCGAACTCGCCCGCGAGAAGGGCGGGCTGCACGCCGCGCTGCGCTCCGAACGCGCCGTGCGCGCCCTGGAGCGCGCCTGTCGCGCGCCGGGCGCGCCCCGGGTCGTGCAGATCGCGAAGGTGCCCGACTACCTGGCCTTCGCCGACCTCCTGGAGCGCGCCCTGCGCCCGCTGTCGCTCGACTGGTACGAGGCGGGGGAGGGCGGCCTGGGGGCCGTCGACCTCTGCCACGCGGCGTCCGGCGGCCCGGCGGCGCTGCCGGGGCTGCTGGCCAAGCGCTTCTTCGGGGTGCCGCTGCTGGTGACCGAGTACGGGGTGCGGCTGCGGGCGCACTACCTGGCCGCGCAGGAGGCCGAGTTGAGCGCTTCCGTACGGACGCTGCTCGCCTCCTTCCAGGGGCTGCTGGCCGCCGAGGTGTACGCGCAGGCCGCCGTGATCACCCCCGGCAACGCGCACGCCCGGCGCTGGCAGGAGCGCTGCGGCGCGGACCGGGCCAAGCTGCGCACGGTGTACCCGGGGATGGAGGCCGAGCGGTTCACGGCCGTCGGAGAGGCCGCGGACCGGAAGCGCGCGGGGGCGGACCGGGACCGCGCGGGCGTGGACGGGACGCTGGTGTGGGTGGGCCGGGTGGACCCCGCCAAGGACCTGGTGACGCTGCTGCACGCCTTCGCGGCGGTGCGCGCGGCCGAGCCCGGCGCCCGGCTGCGGATCATCGCCGCGCCGGTCGCCGACGACGACCGCACCGGACGCGGCTACCTCGCGCACTGCCGGGCGCTGGCCGCCCGGCTCTTCCCCGACGGGGCCGCCGACGCGCACCCGGAGGGCGGGTGTCCGGTCGCCTTCGAGGAGATCGGCGGCCCCGGCGTCCCGAACCTGGAGGACGCGTACGCGGCGGGTTCCGTGGTCGTGCTCTCCAGCGTCGTGGAGGGCTTCCCGATCAGCCTCGTCGAGGCGATGTTCTGCGGCCGGGCCACCGTCTCCACGGACGCCGGCGCGGTGGTCGAAGTCATCGGCGGCACGGGCCTGGTGGTGCCGCCGCGCGACCCCCGCGCCCTCGCGGACGCCTGCCTCGCACTGCTGCGGGACCCGGAGCGCAGGGCGCGGCTGGGAGCGGCGGGGCGCGCGCGGGCGCTCGAACTGTTCACCGTCGAGCAGAACCTCGCGGCATTTCGCGGCATTTACCTGGAACTGGTGTCGCACTCCCCGGTGCGCCGGGAGACGCGGGACGCCGACCCGCTGCCGTTCGAATTCCCGGCGGAGGCGTACGTACCGGGCGCCTGGCGGGGCGGTGCGCCGCTCCACACCGGGCGCGCGCCGGGCCGGGCCGCGTCCGCGGCGTCCGAGCCGCCGCCCCGGGAGCCGTGTGCCGCTGTGGCCCTCCTGGCCGAACCCGGCCCGCCGCGCGCGGAGCACCTGTCCGACCCCACCGACCCCGTACGGGAGGCACGCCCATGACCACGCAGACGGCAGACCCGGCGGGCAGGGCGGAGACCCCCGCCCGCGGCACGGACGTGTCCGCGGTGCGGCCCACGACGGCACCGGTCCCGGTGCGGCCGGCGGGGCGGGGGCGGTTCGTCCAGCCCGCGCGGCCCCCGCGGCCGGGGGCCGCCGCGGCGCCGGACGCCGGCGACGGCGCCGGAGCGGGCGCCTCCCGGGGCGGGCCCGTCGATCCGGTCAGGGTGCTCATGCACCGCCACCGCGAACTCTGCGAACGGGCCGTGGACCCCCTGGAGATCGCCGCGGGCCTCGAAGCGCACGGCGTCACCGACCGCACCGCCGCCCGCTTCCGGCACCGGGACGTCTTCTCCCTCGCCGAGGAGCTCTATGCGCGGGTGCCGCGCGCCGACGAGCAGGACGCCCCGGCGCACGCCCCGGCGCACACTGATCCGCTGCCGGCCGCCTGGGCGGCGTACGCCCTCCTGCCCGGCGTCCTGTGCGCCCTCACCCTGCTCGCCGGGGACCTCCTGACCGGCGGGCCCGGGATCGCGGTCACCGTCGCCGGGGCGGTCGCGACGCTCGCCGCCGTCGCCCTGTGCCTGCGGCGCGGACCGCTGCGGGCCGACGGCTACGCGCCGTGGACGCGTACCTGCTGGCTGCTGCTGTACGCCGTCCTGGGCGACGGCCTGCTGTCCCGCCTCCTCGGCGAGGGCCCCCTCTGGGCGCCGGAACCGGCCGCCCTCGTCGGGCTCGCCGCGGCCCTCGCGCCCGCCGCCTGGTGCGCCCGGCTGCTGTCCGTGCAGGCGCGCCGCCGGCTCAGCGCGAGCCGCGGCACGGAGGACTTCGGGGCGGCCGTGCGGCCGCTGCTCCTCGGGGTGTTCGGCCTGTACGCGGCGACCCTGGCGGCGCTGTTGTACGGGGCGGCCGGACTCGGCTTCGACGGCGCCTTCGCGGTGTCCGCGCTCGCGGTGGGGTCCCTGCTCTTCCTGGCCAGACTGCTCGCCGTGCACGGGATGCCCCGGGCGGGCGCGGCCGGACTCACCGCCGCCTGCGTGGTCGAAGCCCTCGCCCTCGCCGCGCCCCTGGCGTCCCGGGTCCCCGGCTGCGAGGCCCTGGCGGCACTCGTGCGCGCCGCCGTACGGGAGTGGGGCGCGGGCGCCGTCCCGGCTCTCGCCTGCGGAGCCGCCGCCCTCGGGCTCCTCGCCCACGCCGCCGTCGCCCTGTCACGGGCCTCCGCCCACGCCGGGCGGCGCGCCTGACCGGCCGGCGCGACAGCGCGCGGGCACGCCCCCGGTGGGCCCCGCGCGCGCCCGCCGGCCGCGCGGTCGCCGTGCCGGCCCGCCCCTCCGACGTACGGCCCCCGCAGTCGTACGACCCGACCGAGCCACCTTCCTGGCAGCCCCGGAGCCGACGCCGAGGCGGCCGCCGCACCACCCGTCCCACCCGCAGTGCCCGCACAAACACCCTCAAGGAGAACGTCACATGACCCCCCCACCCCCCCTGTCCGTGCAGTCCGTGCACGCCCGTCGGCACCGAGGGGAGGAGGCGCGATGAGGGTCCTCCTGCTCGGCGCCAACGGATACCTCGGCCGCTTCGTCGCGGACCGGCTCCTCGCCGACCCCGCCGTCCAGCTCACCGCACTCGGCCGGGGCGACGACGCCGACGTGCGGTTCGACCTCGCCACCGGCAGCCCCGGCGCCCTGACCCGGTTCCTGGACGCCGTGCACCCCGGCGTCGTGGTCAACTGCGCCGGTGCCACCCGGGGCGGCGCCCGCGACCTCACCCGGCACAACACCGTCGCCGTCGCCACCGTCTGCGAGGCGCTGCGCCGCAGCGGCTGCGGGGCGCGCCTGGTCCAGCTCGGCTGCGCCGCCGAGTACGGGCCGTCCCAGCCGGGGTCCTCCACCGCCGAGGACGCGGTGCCGCGCCCCGGCGGGCCGTACGGCGTCAGCAAGCTGGCGGCCACCGAGCTGGTGCTCGGCTCGGGCCTGGACGCCGTCGTGCTGCGGGTCTTCTCGCCGGTCGGCCCCGGCACGCCCGCCGGATCGCCGCTCGGCCGGCTCGCCGAGGCGATGCGCCGGGCCATGCAGTCCGGGGACGGCGAGCTCAAGCTCTCCGGTCTCGGCGTGCAGCGCGACTTCGTCGACGTCCGGGACGTGGCGCGCGCCGTGCACGCCGCGTCCCTGTCCGCCGCCCAGGGCGTCGTGAACATCGGCACCGGCCGCGCGGTGCGGCTGCGCGACGCCGCCGCCGTGCTCGCCCGGGTCGCCGGATACGGCGGCGCCCTGCACGAACTGGACGCCCCCAGCGGGTACTCCAGCTCGGCTGCGGCCAGCGCCGCCGTGCGCAACGGAGGCGTGCCGACCATCGGCGCCCCCCGCTCCGGCGACGCCCTCACCGAGCACCTCGGGGCGGCCCCGTACCCGTACCCCGACGGCTGCGGGAGCTGGCAGCAGGCCGACGTGCGCACCGCCCGCGACCGGCTGGGCTGGCGGCCCCGGATCAACCTGGAGGAATCGCTCGCGGACATCTGGATGGAGGCGGCGTGCCGCATCTGAGCACCTCCCCCGCCGTCCGCCCCGCGATTGGGGCGGACCGGCTCGGGATCGGCGTACCGGGCTACGCGCACCCGCTGCTCGCGCCGGTCGAGTGGGCCGAACTCCTGCGCTTCTCCCGGGTGCACGCCGGGCCGGGCCGCGCGGCGCCCCTGCACTGGACGGTGCTGAACGTCGCCGACGGGCCCGGCGCACGCCCCGACCCGCACTGCCTCGACGCCTCCGGGCGGCTGCGCAACGCGGGGCTGCGGGTGCTGGGGCACCTGGACCTGACCTACGGGGTGCGGGCGTTCGGCGAGCTGGTCGCGGACGCGCAGCGCTTCCTGGACTGGTACCGGGTCGACGGCTTCTATCTGGACCGCTGTCCCACAGGGCGGGACGAACTGTCCGAAATCCGGCGGCTCACCGCCGCCCTGCGGTCGATGCTGGCGGGCACGCACGCCCCGGACGGCGGCCGGCTGGTCCTCGGCCACGGCACCCACCCGTATGCCGGATACGCGGAGACCGCCGACCAGTTGGTGACCTTCTCCGGGCCGTGGACGGACTACCGCTGGTCGCAGGCGGCCCCGTGGACGGCCGCCCACCCGGCCTCCCGCTTCTGCCACCTGGTGCACGGCGTGCCGCGCACCCATCTGGACGAGGCGCTGCGCATCGCCCGCTGGCAGGGGGCGGGCACCATCTGGTTCACCGACCGGACCGAGCGGGCGGGCGCCGACGACCCGGCCGGCAGCCCCTGGGAGGCCCTGCCCGGGTACTGGGACGAAATCGTCTCGCGCATCGGACCGGGTGTCTCGGAATGAGAAGGGGCGTGGCAGTGTTACACGACGAACAACCGTATTGATTGACCGACCACCGGAGTTCCCGTGTCGCTGCCACCCCTGGTCGAGCCCGCTGCCGAGCTCACCGTCGACGAGGTCCGTCGGTACTCCCGCCACCTGATCATCCCGGACGTCGGGATGGACGGGCAGAAGCGCCTGAAGAACGCCAAGGTGCTCGCTGTGGGCGCCGGCGGCCTCGGGTCCCCCGCTCTGATGTACCTGGCCGCCGCCGGAGTCGGCACGCTCGGCATCGTCGAGTTCGACGAGGTCGACGAATCGAACCTGCAGCGCCAGATCATCCACAGCCAGGCCGACATCGGCCGCTCGAAGGCGGAGTCCGCGAGGGACTCGGTCCTCGGCATCAACCCGTACGTGAACGTCGTCCTGCACGAAGAGCGGCTCGAAGCCGAGAACGTGATGGAGATCTTCTCCCAGTACGACCTGATCGTCGACGGCACCGACAACTTCGCGACGCGCTACCTGGTCAACGACGCGTGCGTGCTGCTGAACAAGCCGTACGTATGGGGCTCCATCTACCGCTTCGACGGCCAGGCCTCGGTCTTCTGGTCCGAGCACGGTCCCTGCTACCGCTGCCTGTACCCGGAGCCCCCGCCGCCGGGCATGGTGCCGAGCTGCGCCGAGGGCGGCGTGCTCGGCGTGCTCTGCGCGTCCATCGGCTCCATCCAGGTCACCGAGGCCATCAAGCTCCTCACCGGCGTGGGCGACCCGCTGGTCGGCCGCCTGATGATCTACGACGCCCTGGAGATGCAGTACCGCCAGGTCAAGGTCCGCAAGGACCCCGACTGCGCGGTCTGCGGCCCGAACGCGACCGTGACCGAGCTCATCGACTACGAGGCCTTCTGCGGCGTCGTGTCCGAGGAGGCCCAGGAGGCCGCCGCCGGCTCCACGATCACTCCCCGGCAGCTCAAGGAGTGGATCGACGCCGATGAGAAGATCGAGATCATCGACGTCCGCGAGCCGAACGAGTACGAGATCGTCTCGATCCCCGGCGCGAAGCTGATCCCCAAGGGCGAGTTCCTGATGGGCACCGCCCTGGAGAGCCTGCCGCAGGACAAGAAGATCGTCCTGCACTGCAAGACGGGTGTCCGCAGTGCGGAAGTTCTCGCCGTGCTGAAGTCGGCGGGCTTCGCCGACGCCGTGCACGTCGGCGGCGGCGTGATCGGCTGGGTCCACCAGATCGAGCCGGAGAAGCCGGTCTACTAGGCCGGCCGGATGTGCCGAGGGGCCGGGCGGCCAGGGGCTGCCCGGCCCCTCCGGCTTGTCCCGAACGGGCGAGCGGGCGGGGCGGCCACTACGAGCAGACGGTGCCCGCCGCCGGTATTCTCCCGTCCAGCAGATACGCGTTGACGGTCCGCACCACACAGGCGTTGCCCGTCGGGTAGGCCCCGTGGCCCTCGCCCCTGAACGTGACGTGCACGCCGACGCCCTTGCCCAGCTCCTCCGCCATCCGCTGCGAGCCCTCGAAGGGTGTCGCGGGGTCCCCGGTGCCGCCGACCACCAGGACCGGTGCCGAGCCGGGGGCCGAGACGTCCGTGTCGGTGTGCGCGCCCCGCACCGGCCAGGAGGCGCACCAGCCCGCCAGGTCCCAGGCCAGGAACGGGCCGAAGACCGGGGAGACCTTCCGGAAGTCCGCCAGGTGCGTGGCGCGGACCTGCTCGGCGGTCGGCCGGGCGGCGGTGTCGGCGCAGGAGATGGCGCGCTGCGAGTGGTGCGCGGTGCTGTAGTGCCCCTGCGAGTCGCGGTCGTTGTAGGAGTCGGCGAGCAGGAGCAGCAGGGTGCCGTCGCCGTCCTCCGCCGCCTTCAGGGCCCGGGTGAGGGCGGGCCAGCTCTCCTTGCTGTAGAGCGGGGCGATGATGCCGGTCAGGGCGAGGCTCTGGGTGAGTTCGCGCCCTCCGGACGCCGGGAGCGGCTTCCGGTCCAGGCGGTCCAGCAGGCGCCGCACCCGGTCGGTGCCCGCCTCGGCGCTCGCTCCGCTGCTCCTGGAGTAGTTGTCCAGGGCCCGCTGGAAGCCGAGTGCCTGGTTGCGGGCTCCGGCCACGCCGTCCGCGGACGGGTCGACGACCGCGTCCATCACCAGTCGCCCCACCTTCCCCGGGAACAAGTGGGCGTAGACGCCGCCCAGTTCGGTGCCGTAGGAGAAGCCGAAGTAGTGCAGTCTCCGGTCGCCCAGGACCTGGCGCAGGACGTCCAGGTCGCGGGCGGCGTCGTCCGTGCCGACGTGCGGGAGGATCTTCCCGGAGCGCTTCGCGCAGCCCTCGCCGAACGCCTTGGCGTCCGCGAAGTAGGCCCGTTCCTCGGCCGGGGTGTCCGGGGTGGAGTCCAGGGCCAGCGAGACGTCGGTCTCCTTGTCGTCCCGGCACACCACCTCCGAGCTCTCCGCCACGCCCCGGGGGTCGAAGCCCACCAGGTCGTACCGCTCGCGCAGGGCGGCGAACAGGTCTCCCATCTGCGGCAGCGACGCCACCCCTGACCCGCCGGGCCCGCCGAAGTTGAACAGGAGCGAGCCGATCCGCTTGTCGTCGCCGCCCGTCGCGCGCGCCCGGACCAGCGCGATGCCGAGGGTCTCGCCCTTCGGGGCTGCGTAGTCCAGCGGGACCTCGGCGGTGGCGCACTGCCACTCCCGGCCGGGCCGCTGCGCCTCGTTGCCCTGCGCCTTCGTGGGCGGGGCGCACTCCTTCCAGACCAGCTTCTGGCCGGTCAGGGCCGCCGGCAGCCCGGACTTCGGATCGGGGGCGGGCGGCCGGGCACTGCCCGTGGGCCCGGCGGCCGAGCCGGTCCCGCCCGCTTCCGGCCGGTCCGGCTCCGTGTTCGTGGCGCATCCGCCGACGGTGGCGGCGGCCAGAACCGCCGCCACTGCCAGGGCACTTGCCCTCGCCCCCGCCCTGGTGTGTCCCGCCCGCCGTCCCGCTCCCCGCCGTGCCGCTCCCCGCCGTGCCATGGCCGATCCCCCCGCCGCGCGTCGTAACGCATTCGTCCGACACCTGCCCCGATGTCGAAAGCAGGTGCCAACATCCTAGGGTCGACCACTGACAGTCACGGAAATCCCTTGCGGTGACCGGCCGTCACCGGTCCGGCGGCCCTCCGCGCGGTCCTACTCGCAGACCTTGCCGGCTGCCGGGACCTTCCCCTCCAGCAGGTAGTCGTCCACGGCCGACTTCACGCACGTGCTGCCGCCGTTGTACGCGCCGTGGCCCTCGCCCTTGTACGTCAGCTCCACGCCGACGCCCTTGCCCAACTGCTCGGCCATCTTCCGCGCGCCCTCGTAAGGCGTCGCCGGGTCACCGGTGTTGCCGATCACGACGATCGGCGCCGCGCCCGGCGCGCTCACGTCCGGCGTCTCCCACTGGCCGGGCACCGGCCACGACGCGCAGCCGGACAGGCCCCAGGCGAGGAAGTCGCCGAACACGGGGGAGGCGGCCCTGAACTCGGCGACCTTCGACTTGGCGTACGCCAGGTCGTAGCGCTCCTTGGAGTCCACGCAGTTGATCGCGGCGTTGGCCGCCCCGATGTTGCTGTACGTACCGTCCTCGTTGCGGCCGTTCATGGAGTCGGCGAGGACCAGCAGCAGCGCGCCGTCGCCGCCGTCCGCCTCGTCGAGGCCCTGCTCCAGGTAGGGCCAGAACTCCTTGGAGTACAAGGTCTGGACGATGCCGTTGGTGGCCTGGCTCTGCGTCAGCTCACGGCCGGGCGTGCCCGGGATCGGCTTCTTGTCGAGGCGCTGGAGGAGGGCGACGATGTCGTCCTCGATCTCCCGCGGCGTGCTGCCCTGGAGCTTGCACTCGTCGCCGCGCGCCACGCAGTCCTTGGCGAAGTTGTTCAGCGCGAGCTGGAAGCCCTTGGCCTGGCCCAGGGAGCTCTGCTCGGTCTTCTGGGTGGGGTCCACGACCGCGTCGAAGACCGCCCGGCCGACCTTCTTCGGGAACAGGTGGGCGTACACGCCGCCCAGTTCGGTGCCGTACGAGATGCCGAAGTAGTGCAGCTTCTCGTCACCGAGGACCTGTCGCATCAGGTCGAGGTCCTTGGCCGCGTTGGTGGTGCCCACGTACGGCAGTTCCTTGCCGGAGTTCTTCTCGCAGGCCGCCGCGTACGCCTTGACGCCGTCGGCGTACTTCTTCTCCTCGGCGTCGTCGTCGGGGGTGGCGTCCTCGGCGTAGTACGCGTCGAGCTCCTTGTCGCCCTGGCACTTCACAGGAGCGCTGCGGCCGACTCCCCGGGGGTCGAAGCTCACCAGGTCGTACCGGGTGCGCAGCTTCTCGTAGTCCTTGGCGGCGCTCGGCAGGGTGCTCACCCCGGAGCCGCCGGGCCCGCCGAAGTTGAAGATCAGCGAGCCGATGCGGCTGTCCTTGTCGGAGGCCTCCGCGCGGATCAGCGCCAGGTCGATGCGCTCGCCGTCCGGCTTGGCGTAGTCGCGCGGGGCCTGCATGGTCGCGCACTTCCACCGGGCGCCGCCGGGCAGCGGCGACGGCTTGCCGCCCTCGCCCTGGGCGGGAGTCGGGGCCGGGCACTCCTCCCACGTCAGCTCCTGGGTGGCGAGGTCCTGCTTCTTGTCGTCCTGCTTCTCACCACCGTCGGAGCATCCCGCGAGGGACAGCAGTACGACGACGGAGGCGGCCAGGGCCGGAACGCGCAGAGCGGAAGGGGTAGGCATGCCCTCTATCGTGCGCGGTGGGGTGCCGGTCCGCGCGCGCCGGGGTCCAAGCGGGTGCCCCTGCCACCTTCTTCGAGGGGACGGGGAGGCACCCGGCGGGTGGTCACAGGGCGCCCTTGCGGGTGAGGCTGTTGAAGCACAGCCACCCCGGCAGCACCGGCAGCCAGAAGGTCAGCAGCCGGAACAGCATCACCGCCGGCGTCGCGACCTCCTTCGGCACCCCCACGAACGTCAGCGAACCGATCAACGCGAGCTCGACCGCGCCGACACCGCCGGGCGTGGGCACCGCCGAACCCGCCGCGTTGGCCGTCAGGAACACCACGGCGACAGCGGCGTAACTGAGGTGCTCGTTGTCGCCCTGTCCGAACGCGCGGATCGACGCGTCCAGGCACATCACGAACACCACCGTCAGCAGCACCATGCCGCCGATGCCGGTGGCGAGCTTCTTCGGCCGCTGGAGCACGTCCAGCATGCGCGGCACCACCCCCGCGAACAGCGACCGCACACGGGTGACGACGAACTTCCGCAGGAACGGTACTGCCGTCACGATCATCGCCAGCACCGCTGCCGTCAGCAGGCCCGCGATCACCGTCCGGGACGGGGTCTCCCAGGAACTCTGCGAGGTCCCGGTCACGTATCCGAAGATCATCAGCAGGCCGATGTGGCTGCCCAGGCCGAAGAGCTGGGCGGCGCCCACGCTCGCCACGGCGAGTCCGGGCCGTACGCCCGACCGTTGCAGGAAGCGGGTGTTGAGCGCGACGCCGCCGATCGCCGCCGGCGCCACCAGCTTGACGAACGACCCGGCCACCTGCGCCTTGACGGTCTGCCAGAACGAGACCTTCTCCGGGACGAAGCCCAGGAGGCTCATCGCCGCCGCCACGTAGCTGAGCGCGGAGAAGAGCACCGCCACCGCGACCCAGCCCCAGTTCATCTGCGCGAAGGCGTCGGTCACCGGGTTTTCCAGCAGCGTCGAGATCAGGAAGTACGCGGCGAAGGCGCCCGCCAGCACGCTGACGAGCGTGCGCGGCTTGATGCGCTCCAGCCGGGCCGCCTCGACCGGCGCCTGGGGGCGGATCAGCAGCACCTGGTGGCGGATCTGGGCCAGCAGGTCCTCTTCCCTGGCGTCCTCGATCGCGTCGTCGATGGCCTCCTTCTCGGCCTTCTTCTCCGCCCGTACGGCCTTGCGCCCGGGGACGTCCGCGTCCGCGCCCTTCTCCCGGGCCCTGGCCTCCTTGGCCGCCTCCGACGCCGCCAGGACCGCTTCGCGCTGGCGCTGCGCCCGCTCACGGCCCAGCTTGCGCAGCGTCGCGCGGGTGGAGCGGCTCAGCGCGATCGGCTGGAGCAGCGGCAGGCTGTCGGCGACCCGGTCCGGGCCCAGCACGTCCAGGGCGCTCGCCACGGCCCGCTCGGCCCCCGCGCGCAGCCCCAGCGTGGTCAGGAGCTGCGCCACGTCCATCCGCAGCACCACGTCGCCCGCGGCGATCTCGCCGCCCCGCAGATCGGTGAGGATCACCGTGCCGGAACGATCCACCAGGATCGCGTCGCCCGTCAGCCTGCGGTGCGCGATGCGCCGCGACTGGAGGGCCTCCACCTGCCGCCAGGCGTCCCGCAGCAGCTCGTCGGTGATCTCCTCGTCGGGCAGCGAGTCCAGCGACCGGCCGCCCAGGTGCTCGTACACGAGCATCACGGCGTCCGGGCCCAGCTCGGAGGTGGCGATCAGCTTCGGGGCGTTCGCACCGGCGGCGATGGCCGCGTACGCGAGGAGCGCCTCCTGCTCCAGCGCCTGGCGCAGGGACTGGATCGACCGGCGCTGGGTGATGCCGCGCAGGGTGACCCGCCGCCACACCCGGTAGAAGAACCCGTGCGCCTGCTGCTCGCGGTCGACGACCGTGATGTCCAGCGGCGGACCGTCCTCCAGGGTGACGAGGTAACGCCGGCCCCGGTCGCCCTGGTCGCCCATGTCGGGGTCGTCCTCGGCGCGCATCGCCGACACCGGACGGAAGCCCACGTGCCGCAGCCCGGCGAGGAGGGTCTGCCCGGTGGGGCGCACATTGGGGGAGCCCACCGCGTAGAGGGTCGCGTACGCCACCGTCCAGCCGATGAGCACCGTCACGACGATCGACAGCGGCGTCGTCTGACCGCCCACCAGCACGGCGAACGCGTTGAGCAGCAGCACCGCCCACAGCGCCACCCGCCAGCGCGGCCTGCGCGCCATCCCGACCGCCGTCATGTACGCGATCACCGGTGCGAGGTAGCCGTGCACCGGGTCGGTGAGGCCGGAACCGTCGCTCGCGAGCCGGGTGAGGGCCTCCCGGATGGGCTTCGGGGCGGACCCGGAGACCCACAGGTCGGTGGCGAGCGCGACACCGTGCGCGAGCACCGCGGCCAGCACGCCGTCGGCGATGCGCAGGCCGTCGCGTTTGATCAGCCGTTCGATCGCGAAGGCCACCGGGAGGATCAGCACGGCGATGCTGGAGATCAGGCCCGCCAGCCGTACGAAGACCACCGGGGTCTGCGCCGTGCCGTCGATGATGTCCTGCTCCAGGCCGGACGCGGTGCCGTGCGCGAACGCCGCCAGCGCGATCACACAGACGATGCCGAACAGGCCCGACAGCAGCCGCACCAGGTCGGCGGGCCGGTGCACCCGGGCGGCGAGCAGCGGCTCGTCGCCGGACACCCGCTCGGAGTGCCCCTTGTCGAGCGTGACGAGCGTCGCCCCCGCGGAGGAGCTGTCGGCCGCCTCCGCGGAGGACCAGTCGCCCGCCCCCGCGGAGGCCCTGTCCGCTGCCGCCCCCGCAGCGCTGTCTGCGGTCCTGTCCGCGGCCGTGTCCACGGCCGTGTCCGGCCGTGGCGGGCCGTCGTCGGTCTGTTCGCCGCCGCCGTGCGGGGCGTCCGTCTCGGGGCGCGGGACGGCGTCAGGAGCGCCCGCCGCCGGTCGAGGCTGCACGTCCTGCTCCTTCATCGTCGTGTCTTCTTGCTCTCGTCTCACCGGTCACCGTCCGGATGATGGTGGCATGACCGGATGATGACAGGGGGCCGCAGGGTGCCGGGCCCCCGTTCGTCCCGTGCACGGTACGCGCGCGCGTGGTCACAGGCCCACTGTGTTGTTCGGCGCCGGGGGCCCGTGCCGGCCCGTTGTCGGTGGCGTGGTGCAGGATGGGCCGGATGAGCGACGAGCTGTCCCCCGGTGACGAACCGCCCGAGTACCCCGAGTACGCGGAACGGGTCCTGGCGGTCGCCGAGGAGGTCCCTCCCGGCCGGGTCATGACGTACGGCGACGTGGCGGAGTGGCTGGAGGAGGGCGGCCCGCGCCAGGTCGGGCGGGTGATGGCCCTGTACGGCGGCGCGGTGCCCTGGTGGCGCGTGGTGCGTTCGGACGGTCGCCTGCTGCCCGGGCACGAACTGCGCGCCCTGGAGCGCTACCGGCAGGAGGGCACCCCGCTGCGCACCGCCCCCCGCAGCGCCGACGGCCACCTGCCCCGCCTCGACATGAGGCGGGCCCGATGGGACGGCGGCACGGGCGCCGGAGCGGACACGGGGGCGGTCACCGGGGCGGAACCCGGGAGCGACGGCCCCTGAGACCGGGCCCGGTGCGCGGCGGATCGCAGGGCTCACACCGTCCAGCTTCCGCCATCCGCCGCCGTCACGGGCGGTCCGCAGACCGTACGGAGTACGCCGTCGCGCACTCCGGTGCGCCCCCGCGGCCACCGGAGGCGCTGCGTCCGGGGCGTTCACTGGCGTAGCGTCCACAGCACGCGGTACGCCGGACGCGCACGGCACACCGACCCCGTACGGCACAGTCACCCCCTACGGCCGCGAGACGGCCGGCACATCACCCACCAGGACCAGCAATCCACGTGAGCACCTCCACTTCCTCGGGCCACCCGGGGGCCTCCCGCAACCAGACGTACCGGCACTCTCCACGGTCGCGGCAGCGGCCTCCGGGCGCCTACCGGCTGATCCGGACGGCACCGGGCCGCGTGGACCCTCCTCTGCTGGACGCACCGCAGCGCGCGGTGGTTGACCACGCCGAAGGCCCCCTGCTCGTCCTGGCGGGCCCCGGCACCGGCAAGACGACCACCCTCGTCGAGGCCGTCGCCGCCCGGATCGCCGCCGGAACGCGCCCCGAGCGCGTCCTGGTGCTGACCTTCAGCCGCAAGGCGGCCGTCGAACTGCGCGACCGGATGGCGCTGCGCCTGGGCTCCCGGCAGTCGCCGCAGGCCACCACCTTCCACTCGTTCTGCTACGCCCTGGTCCGCGCGCACCAGGACAGCGACCTGTTCAGCGAGCCGCTGCGGCTGCTGTCCGGCCCCGAGCAGGACGTGGCGGTGCGCGAGCTGCTCGCCGGCGAGATCGACCTGGAGAAGTCCGGGCTGGCGCACGTGCGCTGGCCCGACGAACTGCGCGCCTGCCTCACCACCCGCGGTTTCGCCGACGAGGTGCGCGCCGTCATCGCCCGCAGCCGCGAACTGGGACTCGGCCCCGGGGCCCTGCGGGACTTCGCCGCGCGGATCGGCCGCCCCGACTGGCAGGCCGCCGCGACCTTCCTCGCCGAGTACCTCGACGTGCTCGACATGCAGGGCGTCCTCGACTACGCCGAACTGGTGCACCGCGCGGTGCTGCTCGCCGAGCGCGAGGCGGGCACCGGACGGCTGGCCGCCGCCTACGACGCCGTGTTCGTCGACGAGTACCAGGACACCGACCCCGCGCAGGTCCGGCTGCTGCGCGCGCTCGCCGGGCAGGGGCGCACCCTGGTGGCCTTCGGCGACCCCGACCAGTCGATCTACGCCTTCCGCGGCGCCGACGTCGGCGGCATCCTCGACTTCCCGCACACCTTCCGCCGTACGGACGGCCGCCCGGCCCGCGTGGAGGTCCTCACCACCTCCCGCCGCTCGGGGGGCGCGCTGCTGGCCGCCACCCGGCTGCTGACCCGCAGGATGCCGCTCAACCGGCTCCCGGCGGCGGCCGTGCGGGCGCACCGGGACCTCGCTCCCGTGCGCGAGGGCGGCAGGGTCGAGGTCAACACGTACCCGACGGCGGGCGCCGAGCTGGACAACGTGGCGGACATCCTGCGCCGGGCCCACCTGGAGGAGGGCGTGCCGTGGAGCGAGATGGCGGTGCTGGTGCGTGCGGGCGGGCGGACCATACCGTCGGTGCGGCGCGCGCTGACGGCGGCGGGGGTGCCGCTGGAGATCGACGGCGACGACCTGCCGCTGCGGCACGAACCGGCGGTGACACCGTTGCTGACGGCCCTGCGGGCGGTGGCGAAGGCGGCGCTGGCCCAGGTGCCGGTGACGGCGTTCACGGGGGAGCGGCAGGACGGGGGCGCGACCGCCGACGAGCCGGGCGGTGTCGTGGAGGACGCGCCTGACCTCCTCGCCGAGGACACGTCTGACTCGGCCGTGGAGGACATGCCCGACACGGTCGTGGAGGACACGCCCGACACGGCTGTGGAGGACACGTCCCGCACCCCCGCCGAGGACACGCCCGACACCGCCCCGGTGACGCGGCCGGGCGAGGCCCCGGCCGCCCCCTCCTGGCTCGGCGCCGAGACCGCCGCCGAGCTCCTCGCCTCGCCCCTCGCGGGCATGGACGCCGCCGACCTGCGCCGCCTCGGGCGCGCCCTGCGCGACGAGGAGCGGGAAGCGGGCAGCAAGGTGCCGCCGCCCTCCGACGTCCTGCTCGCCCGCGCCCTCGCCGAGCCCGAGCGCCTGGTGGCCCACGACCCCGCCTACGCGCGCGGCGCCCAAGTGCTGGGCGCGCTCCTGCGCAAGGCCCGCGAGCTCCTGGAAGGCGGCGGCACCGCCGAGGAGGCCCTGTGGGTCCTGTGGGACGGCACCAACTGGCCGACGCGCCTGGAGCGGGCCGCCCTGCGCGGCGGCGCGGCGGGCCGCAACGCCGACCGCGACCTGGACGCCGTGTGCGCCCTCTTCGACACGGCGGCCCGCGCCGAGGAGCGCTCCGGCGGCCGGGGCGCGCTCAACTTCCTGGAGGAGCTGGATGCCCAGGACATCGCCGCCGACACCCTGAGCAGGCGCACCGTACGGTCCGAAGCCGTACGCCTGATGACCGCGCACCGCTCCAAGGGCCTGGAGTGGCGGCTCGTCGTGGTCATGGGCGTGCAGGAGGGGCTCTGGCCCGACCTGCGCCGCCGGGGCTCCCTCCTGGAGGCCGACCGGATCGGCCGCGACGGCCTCGCGGAGCCGCTGACCCCCGGCGCCCTGCTCGCCGAGGAGCGCAGGCTCTTCTACGTCGCCGCCACGCGCGCCCGTGAACGCCTGGTCGTCACCGCCGTCAAGACCCCCGCCGACGACGGCGACCAGCCCTCCCGCTTCCTCACCGAACTCGGCGTCGAACCCAAGGACGTCACCGGTCGGCCCCGGCGCCCCCTCGCCGTCTCCGCGCTGGTGGCGGAGCTGCGCGCCACCACCGTCGACCCGAACGCCACCGAGGCGCTGCGCGACGCCGCCGCCCGCCGGCTGGCCCGCCTCGCCGCGCTCAGCCACGAGGACGGGCAGCCGATGGTGCCCGCCGCCCACCCGGACCGCTGGTGGGGGCTGCACGAGCCGACGCACAGCGCGGTGCCGCTGCGCGACCGCGACCAGCCCGTCGCGCTGTCCGGCAGTGCGCTCGACCAGCTCGCCAACACCTGCTCCCTCCAGTGGTTCCTGGGCCGCGAGGTCAAGGCGGACGCCCCCGCGACCGCCGCCCAGGGCTTCGGCAACGTCGTGCACGTCCTCGCCGACGAGGTCGCCTCCGGGCGCACCCCCGCCGACCTGGCCGTCCTCATGGAGCGCCTCGACTCGGTGTGGGACGCCCTCGCCTTCGACGCGCCCTGGAAGTCCCGCCAGGAGAAGGAGAAGGCGCGCGCCGCCCTGGAGCGCTTCCTGGCCTGGCACGTCACCGACCGGGGCGGGCGCACCGTCGTCGCCACCGAGCACGGCTTCGACGTCACCCTGGAGGCGGGCGGCGAGTTCGAGGTGCGCATCCGCGGCTCCATGGACCGCGTGGAGACCGACGGACAGGGCCGGGCGTACGTCGTCGACTTCAAGACCGGCAAGTCCGCGCCCACCCGCGACGAGGTCGTCCACCACCCGCAGCTCGCCGTCTACCAGCTCGCCGTCCGCGAGGGCGCCGTCGACGACGTCTTCGGCGGCCGGCGCCCCGAGGCGGGCGGCGCGGAACTCGTCCAGTTGCGGCAGGGCGCGGCCAAGAAGGACGGCGGAGAGTCCCTGCCCAAGATCCAGGCGCAGGCGCCGCTGGCGGGGGAGTGGGTCGGCGACCTGCTCGCCACCGCGGCCGGCCGGGTCCTGGACGAACGGTTCGCCCCGAAGACGGGCAGCCAGTGCGCCCACTGCGCCTTCCGGGCCTCGTGCAGCGCCCTGCCGGAGGGCAAGCACGTGGTCGACTAGGCGACACCTCCCGCCGGAACCGCGGGCCGGCGACCCTGTGCGGGCGTTGTCCGTGGCGCCGGTTAGCCTTTTCGGGGTGACCACCACCATCACCGATGCCGAGCAGCTCAAGGAGCTCCTCGGCATCGACTTCACCCCGGAGCAGTTGGCGTGCATCACGGCGCCCACCGCCCCGCAGGTCATCGTGGCCGGGGCCGGGTCGGGCAAGACGACGGTGATGGCCGCCCGGGTGGTGTGGCTGGTGGGCACCGGACGCGTCGCCCCCGAGCAGGTCCTCGGCCTCACCTTCACCAACAAGGCCGCCGCCGAACTCGCCGAGCGCGTCCGCAAGGCCCTGATCGCCGCCGGGGTCACCGACCCGGACGCCATCGACCCCGACAATCCCCCCGGCGAGCCCCGCATCTCCACCTACCACGCCTTCGCCGGCCAGCTCCTCACCGACCACGGGCTGCGCATCGGCCTGGAGCCCTCCGCCCGCCTGCTCGCCGACGCCACCCGCTACCAGCTCGCCGCCCGCGTGCTCCGCGAGGCCCCCGGCCCCTACCCCGCCCTCACCCGCTCCTTCGCCACCCTGGTCAGCGACCTCCTGGCCCTGGACGCGGAGCTCGCCGAGCACCTCGTACGACCGGCGGCCCTGCACGCGTACGACACGGAACTGCTGCGCACCCTCGCCGGCACCGCCCTCTCCAACGCCGACCTGCGCAAGGTGCCCGAGACCGCCGAGGCCCGCCGGGAACTGCTCGGGCTGACCGCCCGTTACCAGGACCAGAAGCGCAGCCGGGACCTGCTGGACTTCGGCGACCAGATCGCGCTCTCCGCCCGGCTCGCCGCCCTGCCCGAGGTGAGCCGGATCCTGCGCGGCGAGTTCCGGGTCGTCCTCCTCGACGAGTACCAGGACACCTCCGTCGCCCAACGGCTGCTGCTGTCGGGGCTGTTCGGCGGCGGCACCGGACACCCCGTCACCGCCGTCGGCGACCCCTGCCAGGCGATCTACGGCTGGCGCGGCGCGTCGGTGGCCAACCTCGACGACTTCCCCGAGCACTTCCCGCACGCCGACGGCCGCCCCGCCGACCGGTACGCGCTCAGCGAGAACCGCCGCAGCGGCGGCCGTCTCCTGGACCTCGCCAACACGCTCGCCGCCCCCCTGCGCGCCATGCACCAGGGCGTGGAGGCCCTGCGCGCGGCCCCGGGCGCCGAGCACTCCGGCACGGTGCGCTGCGCCCTGCTGCGCACGCACGAGGAGGAGATCGCCTGGATCGCCGACTCCCTCGCCCACCAGGTGCGCACCGGCACGCCGCCGGGGGACATCGCCGTCCTGTGCCGTACGGCGGGCGACTTCCCCGAGATCCAGGCCGCCCTGGTCGCCCGGGACGTCCCCGTCGAGGTCGTCGGCCTCTCCGGGCTGCTGCACCTGCCCGAGGTCGCCGACCTGGTCGCCGTCTGCGAGGTCCTCCAGGACCCGGGCGCCAACGCCTCCCTCGTACGTCTGCTGACCGGCCCGCGCTGGCGCATCGGCCCCCGCGACCTGGCCCTCCTCGGCCGCCGCGCCCGCCTCCTGGTGCACCGGGGGAGCGGCGGCGACGACCCGGACCGCAGGCTCGCGGAGGCCGTCGAGGGGGTCGACCCCTCGGAGGTGATATCGCTCGCGGACGCCCTGGACACCTTCCTGGAGTCGCCGGAGGCCAAGGACGACGGGCTGCCGTTCTCGTCCGAGGCCAGGGTGCGTTTCGCCCACCTCGCCCGCGAGCTGCGCGAACTGCGCCGCTCGCTCGCCGACCCGCTGATGGACGTCCTGCACCGGGTCCTGCACACCACGGGCCTTGAGGTCGAGCTCTCCGCGTCCCCGCACGCGCTGGCCGCCCGCCGCCGCGAGACCCTGAACAACTTCCTGGACATCGCGGCCGGTTTCGCCTCCCTCGACGGCGAGGCCACCCTGCTCGCCTTCCTCGGCTTCCTGCGCACGGCCGCCCAGTACGAGAAGGGCCTCGACAACGCGCTGCCCGGCGGCGAGAACACCGTGAAGGTGCTCACCGCGCACAAGTCCAAGGGCCTGGAGTGGCCGGTGGTCGCCGCCCCCGGCCTGGTCAAGGGCGCCTTCCCCAGCGACCGCGGCCGCGAGTCGTGGACCTCCCAGCCGCAGGTCCTGCCGCACGCCCTGCGCGGCGACGCGCAGACACTGCCCGACGTCGAGGAGTGGGACGCCAAGGGCGTCAAGCGGTTCAAGGAGGCGATGAAGGAGCACCAGCACACCGAGGAACTGCGCCTCGGTTACGTCACCTTCACCCGCCCCAAGCGCCTGCTGCTCGGCTCCGGCCACTGGTGGGGCCCGAACCAGAAGAAGACCCGCGGCCCCTCGGACTTCCTCACCGCCCTGTACGAGCACTGCGCGGCCGGTTCCGGCGAGATCGAGGTCTGGGCGGACGCGCCCGAGGAGGGCGAGGAGAACCCGGCCCTCCAGGAGTCCGCCGCCGACCGGGCCTGGCCGCTGCCGCTGGACGACGAGGCCCTCGCCCGCCGCCGCCGGGCCCGGGCCACCGTCCTGGCCCACCTGGACGCCCTCCGCGGCGCCCCCGAGCCCCCTCCCGTGCCGGAGCCCACGGCCTGGGACGACTGGATTCCGCAGGAGGCCCCGGAGGACCCGGAGGCCTGGCCCGTGCCGCCGGCGCCGGACGAAGAGGCGGAGGCCGCCGACTGGGACGCCCTGTCGACCCGCCGCCCGGAGCCCGGACCGCCCCGCCACCGCGCCCCGGAGGCCGCCCCGCGCCCGGACTCCGGGGCCGCCGCACGCCCGGACACCGGGGCCACCGGGCACGACACCCCGGGCGGCACTCCGCCGCCGGGCGCGGAGGCGCGCCCGCACCCCGAGGAGCGGACCCCCCGTCCCGAGGAGGCGCCGGCCCCCGACCTCGACGAGCAGCCCGGCGGTCCGGAGGAGCGGACCCCCCGTCCCGAGGAGGCGCCGGCCCCCGACCTCGACGAGCAGCCCGGCGGTCCGGAGGAGCGGACCCCTCTCCCCGGGCAGCGGGCCCCCCGCCCCGAGGAGCAGTTCCCCGGCCCCGAGGAGGCCCGCGCCGCGCTGTCCCCCGAGGAGGCGCGTGCCGTCGACTCCTGGGACCGGGACCTCGACGCCCTCGCCGACGAACTGCGCCGCGCCCGCGCCACCACCCGCGACGTGCCGGTTCCGCCCGCGCTGTCCGCCACCCAGCTCATGCGCCTGGCCGAGGACCCCGACGGCTTCGCCCAGGAGCTGGCCCGCCCCATGCCCCGGCCACCGCAGCCCGCCGCCCGGCGCGGCACCCGCTTCCACGCCTGGGTGGAGTCCCGCTTCGAGGAGCTGCCCCTGCCGATGCTCGGCCCCGAGGAGCTGCCCGGCGGCGACGAGGACGACACCGAGATCGCCGACGAGCGCGACCTGGCCGCCCTCAAGGAGGCCTTCGAGCGCACCCCGTACGCCCGCCGCACCCCGTACCGCACGGAGACCCCCTTCCACCTCACCCTGGCCGGCCGTGTCGTCCGGGGCCGGATCGACGCCGTCTACTACGACGAGGCGACCGGGACGTACGAGATCGTCGACTGGAAGACCAGCCGCACCCGCGCCGCCGACCCCCTCCAGCTCGCGATCTACCGACTGGCCTGGGCCGAGCTGCACGGGCTGCGCCCGGAAGAGGTCCTCGCCACCTTCCTGTACGTCCGCAGCGGCGAGACCGTCCGCCCCCGCGACCTCCCCGGCCGCCGTGAGCTGGAGCGCGTCCTGTCCGGCGAGGAGGCGTCCGAGGAGTCCGTGACCTGGGCACCGGACGCCGCACCTCCCCCGGAGAGTTAGGCTCAAGGCCATGAGCGAGACCCCGGACAGCGCCGTCCGCACGTACATCGAAGAGCACCGCGCCGCCTTCCTGGCCGACCTGGCCGAGTGGCTGCGCATCCCCTCCGTGTCGGCCCGGCCCGAGCACGCCGAGGACGTACGGCGCAGCGCCGAGTGGCTGGCCGCCAAGCTGACGGAGACCGGGTTCCCGGCCGTCGAGGTCTGGCCCACCGACGGCGCCCCCGCGGTCTTCGCCGAGTGGCCCTCCGGGGACCCGGACGCCCCCACGGTCCTGGTCTACGGCCACCACGACGTGCAGCCCGCCGCCCGCGAGGACGGCTGGCACACGGAGCCCTTCGAGCCGACGACCGTCGACGGCCGGATGTACGCGCGCGGCGCCGCCGACGACAAGGGGCAGGTGTTCTTCCACACCCTCGGCGTGCGCGCGCACCTCGCCGCGACCGGCCGCACCGCCCCCGCCGTGAACCTCAAGCTGCTCGTCGAGGGCGAGGAGGAGTCCGGTTCGCCGCACTTCCGCACGCTCGTCGAGGACGAGCGGGACCGCCTCGCCGCCGACGCCGTGATCGTCTCCGACACCGGCATGTGGTCCGAGGACACCCCGACCGTGTGCACGGGCATGCGCGGCGTGGCCGACTGCGAGATCACCTTCCGCGGCCCCGACCAGGACATCCACTCCGGCTCCTTCGGCGGCGCGGTGCCCAACCCCGCCACCGTCGCCGCGCGCGTGGTCGCCGCCCTGCACGACGAGGACGGCCGCATCACCGTCCCCGGCTTCTACGACGGCATCGTCCCCCTCACCGAGCAGGAGCGCGCGCTCTTCGCCGAGCTGCCCTTCGACGAGGCGGAGTGGCTGCGTACCGCCAAGTCCCACGCCACCCACGGCGAGGCGGGCTACTCCACCCTGGAGCGCGTCTGGGCCCGCCCGACCGCCGAGGTCAACGGCATCGGCGGCGGCTACCAGGGCCCCGGCGGCAAGACCATCGTCCCCGCGTCCGCCGAACTGAAGCTGTCGTTCCGCCTGGTCGCGGGCCAGGACCCGGACAAGATCGAGCAGGCCGTACGGGACTGGATCGCGACCCGCGTCCCCGCCGGCATCCGGTACGACATCACCTTCGGCGCGGCCACCCGCCCCTGCCTGACCCCGCTCGACCACCCCGCGCTGCAGTCCGTCGTACGGGCCATGGGCCGGGCCTTCGAGCAGCCGGTCCGCTTCACCCGCGAAGGAGGCTCCGGCCCCGCCGCCGACCTCCAGGACGTCCTCGGCGCGCCCGTGCTCTTCCTGGGCGTCTCCGTGCCGTCCGACGGCTGGCACGCGCCCAACGAGAAGGTCGAGCTGGACCTGCTGCTCAAGGGCGTCGAGACCACCGCGTACCTGTGGGGCGACCTCGCCGCGCAGCCCCTTCGCTGACCGCACCGCTGAGCAGAACAGAATCCCGATCCACCCGGGGGAGTTGGAAGCACCTGTGAGCACCAGCACCGACAACGGCGTCACCACGAGCACCAGCAGCAGCACGGGCGACGGCGGCACGAACGACGGCGGCCCGAGCGCCGACAGCACGAGCCCCGACGGCCCGAGCGCCGGCGCCGGTGTCGTCGGCATGAACGCCGCCTTCGACCGGCCGGTCACCCTGGCCGCCGCCAGCGGCATCGACCGCGCCGCGCACCACCGTCTCGACGAGGCCTGGCTGGCGGCCGCCTGGAGTCACCCCTCGACCCGGGTCTTCGTGGTCTCCGGCGGCCAGGCACTGATCGACGACACCCCCGACGGCCGCACCGAACTCGTGATGACCCCGGCCTTCGAGGCCCCGCTCACCGAGACCCACCGCTACTTCCTGGGCACCGACGAGGACGGCGTCAGCTACTTCGCCCTCCAGAAGGACACCCTGCCCGGCCGCATGGACCAGTCCGCGCGCCCGGCCGGGCTGCGCGAGGCGGGCCTGCTGCTGTCCCCCCGGGACGCGGGCCTGATGGTGCACGCCGTCGCGCTGGAGAACTGGCAGCGGCTGCATCGTTTCTGCTCCCGCTGCGGCGAGCGCACCGTCATCGCGGCCGCCGGTCACATCCGCCGCTGCCAGGCCTGCGGCGCCGAGCACTACCCGCGCACCGACCCGGCCGTGATCATGCTGGTCACCGACGACCGGGACCGCGCGCTCCTCGGCCGTCAGGTGCACTGGCCCGAGGGCCGCTTCTCCACCCTCGCGGGCTTCGTGGAGCCCGGCGAGTCCATCGAGCAGTCGGTGGCCCGCGAGGTCTTCGAGGAGGCCGGCGTCGTCGTCGGCGAGGTCGAGTACCTGGCCAGTCAGCCGTGGCCGTTCCCCTCCAGCCTGATGCTGGGCTTCACGGCCCGCGCCACCAGCTCGGAGATCACCGTCGACGGCGAGGAGATCGAGGAGGCCCGCTGGTTCTCCCGCGAGGACCTGGCCGCCGCCTTCGCGTCCGGCGAGGTGCTGCCGCCGTACGGCATCTCCATCGCCGCCCGCCTCATCGAGCACTGGTACGGCGAGCCGCTCCCGAAGCCGGGCCGCGCGGCCTGAGCCGTCCCGCACCCGGGCCGACGCCTGTGCCGTCCCGCACCCGTCCCGCACCCGGGCCGCACGGCATGTGCCGTCCCGCCCTCGGGCCGCACCGCCTGTGCCGTCCCGTACGCACGACGACGGCCGCCCCGCGACCTGCGGGGCGGCCGTCGTCATCGGTCCGGCGGAAAGCGCGGTCAGGCGGCGGCCAGCGCCTGCTTGACCTGCGCCAGCGACGGGTTCGTCATGACCGACTCGGTGCCCGCCTCGGACACGACGAGCAGGGTCGGGACGGTCTGGTTGCCGCCGTTGGCCTTCTCCACGAACGCGGCCGAGTCGGCGTCGTGCTCGATGTTGACCTCGTTGTACGCGATGCCTTCGCGGTCCATCTGGCTCTTCAGCCGACGGCAGTAGCCGCACCACGTGGTGCTGTACATCGTCACGGTGCCCGACATGTCCCTCATGCTCCTCTGCTTGGCTGGGGTGAATCCATCACCGATCCGTACTCCCAGTGACTCGAACGTACGCGACCTCCGCACCATTCCCACCATCACCGCCGCATTGGTACGACTGCACCGCACCCCCTGTGGACAACCACCACGGCTGCCCCGGCCGACCTGGCAGCATGGCAGGGTGACAGCAGCAACGCACTCCTCCCTTTTCCCGCAGGTCCCGGAGACGGCCGACGCGGTGCTCGCCGGGCTCGACCCCGAGCAGCGCCAGGTCGCGACCGCCCTGCACGGCCCGGTGTGCGTCCTCGCCGGAGCCGGGACGGGCAAGACCCGTGCGATCACGCACCGCATCGCCTACGGAGTGCGGCTCGGCACGTTCGAGCCGAACAGCATGCTGGCCGTGACCTTCACCACCCGCGCTGCCGGCGAGATGCGCGGCCGGCTCCGCCAGCTCGGCGCGGGCGGCGTCCAGGTCCGCACCTTCCACGCCGCCGCCCTGCGCCAGCTCCGCTACTTCTGGCCCAAGGTCGTCGGCGGTGACCTGCCCCGGCTGATCGAGCGCAAGGTCCAGTTGGTCTCGGAGGCCGCCGGGCGTCTCGGCATCCGCCTGGACCGGGGCGAGCTGCGCGATGTCACCAGTGAGATCGAATGGGCCAAGGTCACCCAGACCGTCCCCGACGACTACCCCGCCGCCGTCGCCAAGGCCCACCGCGCGGCCCCGCGCGGTGCGGCGGAAATCAGCCAGATCTACACCGCGTACGAGCAGCTCAAGCGGGAGCGCGGGCTGATCGACTTCGAGGACGTGCTGCTGCTGACCGTCGGCATCCTCCAGGACCAGCACCTCATCGCCGACGAGTTCCGCCGCCAGTACCAGCACTTCGTCGTCGACGAGTACCAGGACGTCAGCCCGCTCCAGCAGCGGCTGCTCGAACTGTGGCTCGGCGAGCGCGACAGCCTGTGCGTCGTCGGCGACGCCAACCAGACGATCTACTCCTTCACCGGCGCCACCCCCGACCACCTGCTGAACTTCCGCACCCGCCACCCCCAGGCGACCGTCGTCAAACTGGTCCGCGACTACCGCTCCACGCCCCAGGTCGTGCACCTCGCCAACGGCGTCCTGGCCCCGGCCACCGGCCGCGCCGCCGACAACCGCCTCGAACTCGTCTCCCAGCGCGAGCAGGGCCCCGCCCCCGTCTTCCGCGAGTACGGCGACGAGCCCGCCGAGGCCGAGGGCACCGCCCGGCGCATCCGCGACCTGATCGCGGCGGGCGTCCCCGCCGGGGAGATCGCCGTGCTCTACCGCGTCAACGCCCAGTCCGAGGTGTACGAGCAGGCCCTCGCCGACGCCGGGGTGCCCTACCAGTTGCGCGGCGCCGAGCGCTTCTTCGAGCGGCCCGAGGTGAACGAGGCGATCCACGCCCTGCGCGGCGCCGCCCGCTTCGGCGGCAACGACGCGCTGCTCGACGGCGTCGAGGGCCTGCCCTCCCAGGTCCGCGCCCTCCTCAGCGGCAACGGCTGGAAACCGACCCCGCCAGCCGGCTCCGGTGCCGTCCGCGACCGCTGGGAGTCCCTCGCCGCGCTGGTCCGCCTCGCCGAGGACTTCGCCCGGGCCGCCCCGGGGGCCACCCTCGCCGCCCTCGTCACCGAACTGGAGGAGCGCAAGGCCGCCCAGCACGCGCCCACCGTCCAGGGCGTCACCCTCGCCTCGCTGCACGCCGCCAAGGGCCTGGAGTGGGACGCCGTCTTCCTGGTCGGCCTCACCGAGGGCATGATGCCGATCACGTACGCCAGGACCGAGGAGCAGATCGAGGAGGAGCGCCGGCTGCTGTACGTCGGCGTCACCCGGGCCCGGGTCCACCTCAGCCTGTCCTGGGCGCTGGCCCGCTCGCCCGGCGGCCGTCCCTCCCGGCTCGCCAGCCGTTTCCTCAGGGGCCTGCGCCCCGGCTCGGGCCACCAGGTGTCCCGGACCGCCGCGGGCGGTGCCCCGGGCGTCACGGGCGCCGCTCCCGGCACCACGGTGCGGACCTTCCGGGGACCGGTCCGCTGCCGGGTGTGCGGCAAGACGCTCATCGACGGCGGCGAGATGAAGCTGATGCGCTGCGAGGACTGCCCCTCCGACATGGACGAGGGACTGTACGAGCGGCTGCACGGCTGGCGCGGACGGCAGGCGAAGAAGGTGGGGCTGCCGGGGTACTGCGTCTTCACCGACAAGACCCTCATGGCGATCGCCGAGGCCCGCCCCGAGGACGCGGGCGACCTCACCAGGATCGCCGGGGTGGGACACCGCAAGACGAAGTTGTACGGAACGGCCGTTCTCGCCCTCTGCGCAGGTCAGGAGCTCGACGAGGAGGGGCAGACGGGCTGATCGGGGAGCGGCGGGAAGGCGGGAGGAACTCGTCGGAAAAATAGTTTGCGCTTCTCCCGGGGAGCCCCATAGGTTCTTAACCACGGGAACAGCGGCTCTTCTCTGAAGCCCTGTCTCTGTGCTGTACTTATCCGAATACGTGTGTGTCGGCTTCGGCCGGGACCCCTAGACGCCGAGAGGAGGCGATTCCAGTGACCAGCTTCATTACCTTCACCAAAATGACCGATCGCTCCGTCGTCTCCGCCTGCACCCTCGGCTCTTCCCTGCTCGTCGCCTCCTCCGCCGCTTCGCTTCGTGGCACCGGTCTGTCTGGCGTCCCCGCCCTCAGCCCCGCCCCGCTGTCGATCGCCCCCGTCCGGGGAACCGTCGAGGGCGGCAATGAGCGACCGACCGGGGCACCGGTGGCAGCAGTAGCGAAGGCACAGGCGCAGGCCTATGCGTTCGCGGCGACCGGTGCCGGATTTACCAAGCAGACGACGACGCAGCACCACCACAAGATGTGGGCCTTCCGTGGGCTCGAACCCTGGAGCGATCCAGCCTGACGACGATCAGGCCGGCGCCTTCAGGGCCGCGGAACCCCACCCGGGATCCGCGGCCCTTCTGTTTTTCCCGAAACGGGGAGGACGGAGCGAAGGGGCCTCGGGACCAAGCAGCACCGGTACCAGCCACCACCCGGCCAACCAGCCGGAACGACCAGACGAGGAATCCACCACCGTGCAACTCGACACGCACGCCCCGTCCGTACCGACTTCCCACCCGCTCCCGCCGCCCGGCTCCACGGAGGACCCGACCTTGACCCCCCTCACCGCGCTCACCGCGCTCGACGACGCCATCGAGAACCTCGGCGTGCCCGTCCCCTGCCGTTCGTACGACCCGGAGGTCTTCTTCGCGGAGTCCCCGGCCGACGTCGAGTACGCCAAGTCGCTCTGCCGCACCTGCCCGCTGGTCGAGGCCTGCCTCGCCGGGGCCAAGGAGCGCCGCGAGCCCTGGGGCGTCTGGGGCGGGGAGCTGTTCGTCCAGGGCGTGGTGGTCGCCCGCAAGCGCCCGCGTGGCCGTCCGCGCAAGAACCCGGTCGCCGCATGAACATCACCGGCACAGGACCCATCGACCGCCCCCACACGCACGATCCCCAGAAGCAGGACCCGATGACCCCCACGACCTACGAGCCGTCCGGCTCCGCGACCTCCACCGCAAGCACCATCGGCGCGAACGCCTCGCGTCAGAACAGGACCCGCGAAATGCAACTCATTCCAGAAGCCCTCGCCCGGGCCCATATGCAAGAGCGTCGGCGGGAAGCCGACGCCGAGCGCCAGGCCGTGCGCCTGGTCGCGGCCCGGCGCATGCAGCGTCGCGCGGAGCGCGTCTCGCTCCGCGCCCGCCGCGCGCTGGCCATGGCGGTCATGCAGTAACAGACCGCCGAAAGGGCACGTGCGCGGAGGAACACTGAGCAGAACCCCGTGGGGCCGGCCGGAAGGGCCGGCCCCACGGCGCGTCCGGACACACGTGCGGGGAAGACGCCGCGCGCGGCCGGAGCTATCGTCGCGAGGTGACTCCGCGACAGCAGCCAGACCCCGACCGGCCCGCCGCACCGGACGCCGCCGATGCCGAGGGCTCCACAGACGGCGGAGTCGCCGTGTGCGCCCAGTGCGGTGCGCGTGCCCCGGGACCCCCGCCGACCTGGACGCTCTCCGTCGAGAACGGCAGCCGACGCCACTACTGCGTCGGCTGTGCCCGCGCCAACCTCCGCGCGATCGAGGGCCGCCTCGACCCCGCCTGGTGGTGAAGCGGGACGCACCTCGCCGCTACTCCGCCCGGGTCCGCTCCACCGGCTCCGCCTGCCCCTCCTCCGCTTCCCCCTCCTCCGGCTTCTCCGGCACGAATCCGGGCAGCCAGCCCTCCAGCTCCTCCCGCAGCCGCACCGTCGCCCCGAGCTGACACAGCACCCCGATGGTGCTCAGGGTGACCCGGTGGATCAGCAGGTAGGCGGGAGGCAGGTTGAGCTGCTTGCCCAACTGGTGGGCGGGGGAGCGGACGTCGGCGATCCGGCCCGCCTGCTGCCGCAGCCAGCCCCGGCTGAAGGTGAACTCCTCGACCTGGACCGGCTCGATGATCGGCAGCAGGTAGTCCAGCACCGCGCCGGGGTCCAGCTCGATGTCCTCCTTGACGAACCCGTCGCGGCGCAGCATGTCGTACACCCCCTCCGCGTCGCCCTCCAGCGTCATCCGCAGCGCCTCGCCGATCGTCTCCGGCAGGCCGCCCGGCAGCCGGTCCATGGTCCCGAAGTCCAGCACGCCGAGCCGCCACGACCCCGCGTCGCCGGCCTCGCCCCCGTCACCGGAGCGCGCGGGCAACAGCCGGAAGTTGCCGGGATGCGGATCGGCGTGCAGCAGCCCCGTGCGAGCGGGACCCGAGAACAGGAACCGGGCCAGCAACTGCCCGGCCCGGTCGCGCTGTTCCTGCGTGCCGTCCGCGATCACGTCGGCCAGCGGCACACCGTCGATCCACTCCGTCACCAGCACCTCGTCGCACTGGTGCACCACGTCCGGCACCACCACATCCGGGTCACTGGCGAACTCCACCGCGTGCTCCCGCTGCGCCCGCGCCTCCAGTCCGTAGTCCAGCTCCTCCGTCACCCGGTCGCGCAGCTCCGCGATCAGCGGCTTGATGTCCATGCCGGGGATCAGCGGCCCCAACAGCCGGGCGAAACGGCCCAGTTGGGTGAGGTCCGACAGCAGTGCCTCGCCGGCCCCCGGGTACTGCACCTTGACGGCCACCGTCCGCCCGTCGTGCCACACCGCGCGGTGCACCTGCCCGATCGACGCGGCCGCCGACGGCTTGTCCTCGAACTCCTGGAACAGCTCCCGCCAGCCCTCGCCGAGCCGCTCGTCGAGCACCCTGTGCACCGTGCTCGTCGGCATCGGAGGCGCCGCTTCCTGGAGCTTCGTCAGAGCCGCCCGGTACGGCCCGGCGACCTCCTCCGGCAGCGCGGACTCGAAGACGGACAGGGCCTGCCCGAACTTCATCGCCCCGCCCTTCAGTTCCCCCAAGACCTTGAAGAGCTGTTCCGCCGTGCGCTGCTGCAGTTCCCGCCCGACGATCTCCGCCGACTTCCCGCCGATCCGTTTGCCCAGGCCCCACGCGGTCCGGCCGGCGAAGCCCAGTGGCAACGCGGCCAGCTTGGCGGTACGGGTGACCGCCTTCCGGGGAAGATCAGACATGAGCCCCTCCAAATCCCAGACAGCCGCGCCGCACCTGCCCCGGAGCCCCCGCTTCCGCGGCCTTCTCCCCGGCACTTCCGACGGCGCCTACGGTGCCATTGTGTCGTGCGGCCTCAAGCCCTCACCGGGGGCGTCCCCCTCCCCCTCCCGACCTGCGCCGCAGGGGCAGTCCCGGTGCGCGGCGAGCTCCTCGCGCCGCCAGTCCAGGAGCGGCAGCGCCGCCTCCCACCGCGCCCCGGCACTCGACGGCAGCTCTCCGTCCAGGAAAGCCAGCGCGTGCGCGGCCGCCAGCCCCGCCACCGCGGTGGCCAGCGCGATGTCACACCCCGGCACCCCCTCCCGCCGCCCGGAACGCCACTGCGCCTGCATCCTCGGCCACCCCGGGTCGCGCTCCGCCCGCACCCGCTCCAGGCACCCGGCACACCCCGTCCCGCCCGGCAGCACCAGCGGCCCCACCACCCCCGTCGCCTCCACCACCCCCGCGTACAGATGCGGCACCCCGCCCGTCATCCAGGGTTCGGCCGTCGCGGGGTCCGGCACATGGGCGTCCAGCCCGTCCCGGGGCGCCACCACGACCAGCGACAGCGGAGGCTCCGCGTCCGGTCCCGCCCCGGGCCGCTGTCGGGGAGGGCGCCCCGGGGCACAGTCCCGTACCGTCCGACGGGCCACGACGTCCCGCCGCATGCCCACCGCGGCGGTCCCCGCCCCGCCCGGGGCCACGTCCCACGGCTCCACGCACCCGCCGTCCAGCACGTCGACCCGGCCCACCCCCGCCGCCGACAGCACCGCGGCGAGCGTCGCGCCGACCCGTCCCGCACCCCGCACCTGCACCCGGGCCGTGCGCCGCGCCGCCAGCCGCCGCGCCCCGCCGCCCGGCTCCGGATGCACCACGCTCAGCGAGGCCAGGTCGGGTCGCAGCCGGTCCGCCTCCCCGGCCCTGGCGTGCAGGGCCACCGCCTCCGGACCGCCCGCCCCCCACGTCGTCGATCAGCCCCGCCGCCGCGAGCCGCGCCACCAGCCGGTCGGCCTGCTCCTCCGGCAGGCCCCGGGCCCGCGCCTCCGCACGCAGCAGCGGCATGCCCCGCGTCCCGTCCAGCAGCCCGAGCAGCGTGCCGGTCGCCGTGTCCACCGGGCCGACCAGCACCGCGTGCGCGGACGTCACCCCGAACTGGACGCTCTGCCGGTCCCGCCAGGCCCGCCGCAGCGCGGGCTTCACCTTCGGATGCATCGGTCCCACCCCTGACTCCCCGTCGTCGCCCCTCCCGCGGCGGGTCCGCGAGATCGACTGGGACCAGAATGCGCGCCGGTGGAAATCCGTGCCGAAAGTTGTCCACAGGCCCGAGCGTTAGTCGTACGAACAGGCCGTCTGGGAGCGACCGAGCCGGCCTGGGGGAGTGACCGAGCCGCCCATGGGGGAGCGGCCGGGCCGACCTGGGAGAGCGACCGAGCCGACCATGGGGGGGAAGCGACCGAGCCAGCCGTCCGGGAGCCGCGCGGCCGATCCGTGAGCCGCAGACCCGATCCGTCCAGGAGCGGCGGCGGACCGCGGCATCCGGCCGTAACCCCGCCAAGGCGGGACGCCCGCCGCGCACAGCGGGTAACGTCGGGGCGTGTCCGTCGACCCGTCCCCCCGCCTCGCCGTCGAGGTCCGCAGAAGTGCCCGGCGCAGCCGCACCGTCTCCGCGTACCGCGAGGGCGACCGCACCATCGTGCTGATCCCGGCCCGCATGTCCGAGGCCGAGGAGCAGCGCTGGGTCGGCGTGATGCTCGACAAACTGGCCGCCCAGGAGAGCAGGCGCGCCCTCGGCGACGACGACCTCTCCGAACGCGCCGTCCACCTCTCCGACCAGTACTTCGACGGCCGCGCCAGGCCCGCTTCGGTGCGCTGGGTGACCAACCAGAACACCCGCTGGGGCTCCTGCACCCCCTCCGAGGGCAGCATCCGGCTCTCCCACCGGCTCCAGGGGATGCCCGAGTACGTCATCGACTACGTGCTCCTGCACGAGCTGGCGCACCTCCTGGTCCCCGGCCACGGCTCCCGCTTCTGGCAGCTCCTGGAGGCATACCCGCGCACCGAGCGGGCCCGCGGCTACCTCGAGGGGGTGGCCGCCGCCGACCGGTTGCCCCACCTGCCCACCGCGCGCGAGCGGTGACGGCAGCCGCCGTCCGCCGCCGAAGCACGTAGCCGTCCTGCGGTGATCTGTACCGACTGTGTACCGGCCCGCCGCACTGTCGGAGATTGCGGATAGCCTGCTTCGCGACGCATCCACATCCGGGACGGGGGACGGTCGTTACGTATGGCCAGGGAATTCCAGCGCGGCCACAAGGCCAAGATCAGTGACCTCACAGCGGGGACGGACCTGTACGTAGGCGTGCAGATCGGCGCTCCCGGGCTGACCTTCGACATCAGCTGCTTCGGCCTCGACGCGAACGAGCAGCTGACCGACGACCGGTACTTCGTCTTCTTCAACCAGCCGAAGTCCCCCGAGGAGTCCATCCAGCTCCTGGGCGCGCAGGCCGGCGACACGGAGTCGTTCCGCGTCACGCTCGACCGGATCCCGGCGCACATCCACAAGCTGTCGTTCACCGCGACCATCGACGGCGCGGGACAGATGTCGCAGGTGTCCCCCGGGTACATCAGGGTCGTGGCGGGCGGCGAGGAAGTCGTCCGGTACTCGTTCAACGGCTCGGAGTTCAGCACCGAACGCGCGGTGATGCTCGGCGACTTCTACCTCAAGGACGTGTGGCGCTTCGCCGCCGTCGGCCAGGGCTTCGACGGCGGCCTGGAGGCGCTGCTGAAGAACTTCGGCGGCGAGGTCGAGGAGGAGCAGCAGCAGCCCGCGGCCCCGGTGCCGCAGCAGGGCGCCGCTCCCGGGTTCGCCCCGCCGGCCCAGGCGGGTCCGCCCCCGGCCCCGGCCTTCGGCGCCCCGGCCGCCCCGCAGGCCCCGGCCCCGGCGCCCGTGCCCCAGGCGCCGGCCCCGCAGTTCACCCCGCCGCCCCAGGGCAGCACCCCGCCCCCCGCGCCCGCGCCCGCCGTCCCCCCGGTGCACGCCGCGCAGACCATCGCCGCCCCGCTGCACACGCAGCAGCCCTACGGCCAACCGCCGCACGCCCCGCAGGCGCCCCAGCCGCCCCAGAGCTACGGCCAGCCGGTCCCCGGACAGAGCCAGGGCGGCCAGTACGGCTACCCGCAGGGCGCACCGGCCGCCCCCGGACCGTACGGACAACAGCAGCCGGGCGGGCAGTACCCGCCCCAGCACCACCAGCCCTACCAGCAGCAGGGCATCCCCCCGCAGGGCATCCCCCAGGGCATCCCGCCCCAGGGAATCCCGCAGGCCCCCGGCCTCCAGGCCGCCCTGCAGAAGTTCCGCGAGACCCCCACCGGGCAGCGCTGGACGCCGCAGAACGAACAGCTCATGCGGGTCGACCTCGGCAACAACGGCACCGCCGTGCTCGCCCGCCAGGGCAGCATGGTGATGTACCAGGGCAAGGTCGAGTTCAGCTACAAGGGCGCCGGTTTCAAGGGCCGCGTCATCGGCAACGCCACCGGGCAGGAAATGCAGCTCATGCGCTGCACCGGCGCCGGCCAGGTCTTCTTCGCGGAGAGCGCCGCCCACCTGCACCCCATCGAGCTCCAGGGCGACGGCATCTGCGTCTCCGCCGAGAACGTCCTCGCCTTCGACGAGACCCTCCAGCACGAGGTCCGCCGCATCGAGGGCCACGGCATCCCCGGCGGCGCGCTCTTCACGATGCTGTTCCACGGCACCGGCACCGTCGTCGTCAAGACCCAGGGCGTCCCGGTCGTCCTGCCGGTCACGCCCACCACCTTCGCCGACAGCAACGCCATCGTGGCCTGGTCGGCGGCGTCCCAGGTGATCGTCTCCAGCCAGGTCCGGCTGCGCCGCCAGGCGTTCCCCGGCCACAGCGGAGAGACCGTGAACCTGCAGTTCCGGGGAGCCCCCGGAAACTTCATCGTCGTCCAGCCGTACGAGGTCTGAGGGAGCCCGAAGAAATGAACCAGCAGCTCGCGGGCTTCGCCCCGACCCCCGTCAGCGCCCGCATGGAGAACCACGGCCGCTCCATGCTCAAGGTCGCCATGGTCTCCGGCCAGGACCTGTTCGCGCGCACCGGCTCGATGGTCGCCTACGAGGGCTTCGTCCAGTACGAGCCCAACCCCCCGGCGGTGCGCCAGATCGCCTCGCAGTGGATCACCGGCGAGGGCGCCCCCTTGATGAAGTGCTCCGGCGACGGCCTGCTCTACCTCGCCGACTACGGCGCTGACGTCGTCGTCATCAACCTCACCAACGACGCCCTCTCCGTCAACGGCACCAACCTCCTCGCCTTCGACGCCTCCCTCCAGTGGGGCGTCGAGCGGGTCAAGGGCCTCGCCAAGTTCGCCGGCCAGGGCCTGTGGAACGTGAAGGTCACCGGCACCGGCTGGGTCGCCCTCACCTCGCGCGGCGCGCCCCTGGTCGTCGACTGCGGCCGCGGCGAGGACGAGACGTACGTCGACCCGGACGCCCTGGTCGCCTGGTCCCCGAACCTCAAGGTCAAGGGCAAGCGCAGCTTCAAGGCGTCCTCCCTGATCGGACGCGGCAGCGGCGAGGCGTACCAGATGGCCTTCTCGGGCCAGGGCGTCGTCGTCGTACAGCCCAGCGAGGACAGCTCGGACCGCCTGCGGGTCAGGAACTGAAGGGGACACGGACATCATGCAGAGCCCGCTTTTCGGCCACACCGAAGTGCAGTCCACCGAGCGCTACACCGCGCAGAACCCGCAGCTCCTGCGGGTCGCCCTGACCGGCCACGACGACGTCCTCGCCCGCAAGGGCAGCATGGTCGCCTACCAGGGGCTGATGGAGTTCGACGGCGAGTACGTCTCGCAGCAGCAGCAGCGCGCCCGCGCCAACACCGGCGAGGGCCTGGACCTGATGCGCTGCTCCGGACAGGGCACCGTCTTCCTGGCCAACCTCGCCCAGTACATCCACGTCGTGGACGTCGACCAGGACGGCCTCACCGTCGACAGCGGTTACGTCCTGGCCCTGGACTCGGCGCTGCACACCGAGGTCGTCGCCGTCGACAGCCAGTACGGCATCTCCGGCTCCGGCAAGTTCCAGATGAACATCTCCGGCCGCGGCAAGGTCGCCCTGATGACCTCGGGGCAGCCGCTGCTGATGCAGGTCACGCCCGACCGGTACGTCAGCGCCGACGCGGACGCGGTGGTCGCCTGGTCGGCGTCGCTGCGGGTGCAGATGCAGGCGCAGACGCACTCCTCGGGGGTACGGCGCAGGCGCGGCAACACCGGAGAGGGCTGGGAGCTCAGCTTCCTCGGGCAGGGCATCGTCCTGGTCCAGCCCAGCGAGGTCATGCCGCCGCAGAACGCGGTGATCGGCCAGGGCATGGCCGCCCAGTACGGCGTGGGCCAGCACGGCGCGCACGGCCAGAACCAGAACAACGCCTGGAACTAGCACCAGGGCACGAAGTAAGGGGCGGCCTCCTGGAGACCGCCCCTTACTCACGTGTACGGAGGACTACTGCGCCGCCAGCGCCGCCCGCGTCCGCTCCACCAGCCGTACGACGGACTCGTCGGCCACGTCCGCGACCTCGTCGTAGGCGAACCAGCGCAGGTCGTCCGACTCGTCGCTGATCGCCTCGACCGCGCCCGCCGGGGCGATCGCCGCGTACTGCACGTCCAGGTGCCAGTGGCAGGGCGCCGGAATCGGGTGCCGGTCCAGGCGGACCGGGCCGCCCGGAAGCAGCGTCAGACCCTTGATGCCGGACTCCTCGGTGGCCTCGCGCAGCGCCGCGTCCGCCACCGTGGCGTCGCCGCTCTCGCAGTGACCGCCCATCTGGAGCCACATCTTCAGCTTCTTGTGCAGCGTCAGCAGCACCCGGCCGCGCTCGGCGTCCACCACCAGCGCGCTGGCCGTGAGGTGGCCGGCCGTGCAGGCCTTCCACATCCCGTCCGGGTGCGCCGCGAGGTGGTCCAGGTACTGCTGTCGCAGCTCTGCCTGGTCCCCGTACTTCTCAAGGACGAGGACCGCGTCGTCGTGCAGGGTCACTTGGCGCCCTCGTTGCCCTCGTCGCCCTCGTTGCCCTCGTCGTCCTTCGTGAGCTTGGGCTTCTCCTGGGGGGAGGAGCCGTTCGCGGCCTCGCCGAGCATCTTGTCCAGCTCGGAGAAGTCCATCTGCTCGCGGTGCACGAAACCGTCCGGGTCGTCCAGGTCGGCGGCCGTCGGCAGCATGTCCGGGTGTTCCCACAGCCCGTCGCGGCCCTCGTGGCCCCGCGCGTCCGTGAGCGAGGCCCACAGCCGGGCGGCGTCGCGCAGGCGGCGCGGCCGCAGCTGCATGCCCACCAGCGTCGCGAAGGTCTGCTCGGCGGGGCCACCGGTGGCACGCCGCCTGCGCAGCGTCTCGCGCAGCGCGTCCGCCGACGTCAGGCGCGGCTTGGCGGCCTCGTGCACCACCGCGTCCACCCAGCCCTCGACCAGCGCCAGCGCCGTCTCCAGACGGGCCAGGGCCGCCTTCTGCGCCGGGGTCTCCTCCGGCTGGAACATGCCCTGCTGGAGGGCCTCCTGGAGCTGCTCGGGGTTGGACGGGTCGAGACCGCCGACCGCCTCCTCCAGCTTCGAGGTGTCCACGGTGATCCCGCGGGCGTACCCCTCGACCGCGCCGAACAGGTGCGAGCGCAGCCAGGGCACGTGCGCGAAGAGGCGCTGGTGGGCGGCCTCGCGCAGCGCCAGGTACAGCCGGACCTCGTTCTCGTCGACGCTCAGGTCCTTGCCGAACGCCGCCACGTTCAGCGGCAGCAGGGCGGCCTTGCCGGCCGGGCCCAGCGGCAGGCCGATGTCGGTCGACCCGGTCACCTCGCCCGCCAGCACACCGACGGCCTGCCCGATCTGCTGGCCGAACATGGCGCCGCCCATGGAGCGCATCATGCCGATCAGCGGGCCCGCCATGGCCTGCATCTCCTCCGGCAGCACGTCGCCCATGGCCGCGCCGACGCGCTCCGCCACCGGGTCCACGAGCTGCTTCCACGCGGGCAGGGTCGCCTCGACCCACTCCGCGCGGCTCCACGCCACCGCGGTGGTCGCACCGGAGGGCAGCGAGGTCACGCCGTCCAGCCAGTGGTCGGCCAGCCGCACGGCCTCCTCGACGGCCGAACGCTCCGCCGGACCGACGCTGGCGTCCTTGGTGCCGTCGGAGGTGCCCTGCGCGACGGTCTGCCGGGCGATGTCCTTGGCCATGTCCCAGTTCACGGGACCGCCCTCGTAGCTCAGCATCTGGCCGAGCTGCTGGAAGGCGGCGCCCAGGTCGTTGGGGTTCATCGAACCGAACATCGCGGCGAACGGGTTGTCACCGCCCATGCCGCCCATGCCGGGCAGACCGCCGAACCCGAAGGGGTTCTGCGGACCGCCGGAACCCTGCCCACCACCGGCAGGGTCCTTCTTCTTGCCGTCGCCGTCCTCCGGCTCCTCCGGCGGAAGGCCGAATCCGAATGGGGTGTCACTCACGGGTTTCCTCGGCTCGTAGGGCCGCCGGAGTTGGCCGGCGGCGGCTGCCCGGCTTCTGCACCCAGCGTAGACACCCGAACAGGTTCCGGGCTCGGTGCTCCGCCGGCTCAAGGCCTGCGGCAGGATGGACGCCACCTGGTCCGTACGCGCCAACTCGCGTACGTACTGAAGACAACCGCTGGAGACGCCCGGTGAGTTCCCCAGATCCGCAGGTTCGCGCAACAGATCCCAAGGTTCGCGCAGCGCGAAACCCGTCAACCCCCACCCCACCGTCGCGCGGCCCCGCGCGCGGCCCGGTCGTCGCGGTCACCGGCGCCGCCTCCGGAGTCGGCGCCCACCTGACCCGCCGCCTCGCCGAGTCCGCCGAGATCAAGCAGGTCGTCGCGATCGACGAGCGGCGCGGCGAGGTGTCCGAGGCGCAGTGGCACATCCTCGACGTGCGCGACCCGGCCATCGCCGAGAAGCTGCGCGGCGCGGACGTCGTCGTGCACCTGGCGCTCGACCTCGACCTGGAGACCGACCCGGCCGCCCGCACCGCCTACAACGTGCGCGGCACGCAGACGGTGCTCACCGCGGCCGCCGCCGCGGGAGTGCACCGGGTCGTCCTGTGCACCAGCGCCATGGTCTACGGGGCCCTGCCCGACAACGACGTCCCGCTCTCCGAGGACGCCGAACTGCGCGCCACCGCCGAGGCCACCGGCGTCGGCGACCTCCTGGAGGTGGAGCGCCTGGGCCGCCGCGCCCCGCGCGCCCACCCCGGACTCAACGTCACGGTCGTGCGCCCCGCCGTCCTGGTCGGCGGCACGGACACGGCCCTGACCCGCTACTTCGAGTCGCCGCGCCTGCTGGTCGCCGCCGGCTCCCGCCCCACCTGGCAGTTCTGCCATGTGGACGACCTGGTCAGCGCCCTGGAGTACGCCGTCCTGGAGAAGGTCGAGGGCGAGGTCGCGGTGGGCTGCGACGGCTGGCTGGAGCAGGAGGAGGTCGAGGAGCTCAGCGGCATCCGCCGCATGGAACTGCCCTCGGCGGTCGCGCTCGGCGCGGCCGCGCGCCTGCACCGGATCGGCCTCACCCCGTCCCCGGCGGGCGACCTGGCGTACACCATGCACCCCTGGGTGGTGAGCGTCTCGCAACTGCACGACGCGGGCTGGCGGCCGCGGTGGACCAACGAGGAGGTGCTCGCCGAGCTCCTCAAGGAGGTGGAGGGACGGCACACCGTCGCCGGCCGCCGGCTCGGCCGCAAGGACGCCACCGCCGCCGGAGCCGCCGGCGCCACCGTCGCCCTGCTCGGCACGGCCGCACTGGTGCGCCGCGCCCGCAAGGCCCGCCGCCGCATCTGACGCCCCGACGCGCCCTTCGTCCGTCGCGCCACCGCGCCCGGCACGGCCTCCGTGCCGGGCGCAACTGTAGGAGGCTCCAGAGGCCGCCCGCCCGCGCCGGGCGATGACGCAATACCGCGTTGTCGGTGGCGTACGGCACGATGGAGGGCATGGCAGGCACTCCCAGCACCATCAGCACCCACCCGGGCGAACAGGCGGCGCAGGACCCGATCCGCCTCCTCGCCATCCGCGACACGGCGCTCTCCCTGGACGAGGTCTTCCGGGCCGTCGGCGAGGACGCGGCGGGCGGCACCGCCCTGTTCGTCGGCACCGTGCGCAACCACGACGGCGGCGCGGACGTCGACGCGCTGGGCTACTCCTGCCATCCCACCGCGGAGGCGGAAATGCGCAGGGTGGCCGAGCAGGTCGTCGCCAAGTACCCGGTCCGGGCGCTGGCGGCCGTCCACCGGGTGGGCGATCTCGCGGTGGGCGACCTCGCGGTCGTGGTCGCCGTGTCCTGCCCGCACCGGGCGGAGGCGTTCGAGGCCTGCCGCATGCTCATCGACGACCTCAAGCACGACGTGCCGATCTGGAAGCACCAGAAGTTCTCCGACGGCACGGAGGAATGGGTCGGAGCCTGTTAGCCGCAACTCCGCGCTCTAAACACGGACGCCGTCAACCGCCCCGATTTGCGTAACCCGACCCCGGGGCGGAGCGTTGGAGCAGCGGATGGTTAATCTGCTGATCGGCTGGCTGCGATCGCTCGGGATTGTCCAGCGGTCGCTCACTGGGTCGGGAGGTCGGAAATGGCTGCACTTGCCTGGTTGCTGATTCCGCTTTTCGCAGCCATAGGGGCTGCGATATGGGGAAGCTGGGCCGCCCGCGATCGCACAACCGGTGATGTCGCCGAGTTGGCGGGCTACGAGAAGTTCCGCGAAGCCATGCAGAAACCGCGTTCCGGTTCAGAAGCCGCCTGACGCCCCGGCGCCCACGCGCCCCTGAGGGCCCCCCACCCGGCGCCCCGCCGGAGACGGCCCCGCTCCGCCGTTCGTACGCGAGAGCCGCCGCTGCGCCCCGTACGGACCGGCCCCAGCGGTGCACGTGCGCACCCGTCCCGTACTGTCGTTCCATGCCACGCCGCACTGCGACGATGCTCGCTTCCACCCTCGTTCTCATCGCGCTGCTCTGTGCGGGTGTCCTCATCAAGGTCCCGTACGCGGAGATGTCCCCGGGCCCGACGGTGAACACGCTGGGCGAGGCGGGCGGCGAGCCGGTGCTCCAGATCGCGGGCCGCAAGACGTATCCGACGACCGGTCACCTGAACATGACCACGGTCCGCGTCACCGGCGCCGACTACCGGATGAACCTCGCCGAGACGGTGTACGGCTGGCTCGCCCACGACAGCATCGTGGTGCCGCACGACACGCTCTACCCGGACGGCAAGACCGAGGAGCAGTCCACCCAGGAGAACGCCGAGGAGTTCAGCCAGTCCCAGGAGAGCGCCAAGGTGGCCGCCCTCCGGGCGCTGAAGATCCCCGTCGCCACCCGGGTGGTCGTCGCGAGCGTCGTCAAGGACAGCCCCGCGGAGGACAAGCTGCACGCGGGCGACGTCATCCGCGAGGTCGACGGCACGAAGGTCGAGGAGCCGGGCGACGTGGCCAAGCTGGTGACCAAGCGCAAGCCCGGGGAGACGGTCGTCTTCACCATCGTGCCGGTCAAGGACGCCGAGGCCGCCGAGAAGGCGCACAAGGAGCCCACGACGACCGAGAAGGTCAGCGTCACCACGAAGAAGGCCGAGGACAACGGCAGGGCGATCGTCGGCATCCAGGCCGGGACCGACCACACCTTCCCGTTCACCATCGACATCAAGCTGGCCGACGTGGGCGGCCCCAGCGCCGGGCTGATGTTCTCGCTCGGCATCGTCGACAAGCTCACCGAGGGCGACATGACCGGCGGAAAGTTCGTCGCCGGCACGGGCACGATCGACGAGAAGGGCAAGGTCGGCCCGATCGGCGGCATCCAGATGAAGACCGTCGCGGCGCGCAAGGCGGGCGCGGAGTACTTCCTGACGCCCAAGGAGAACTGCGCGACGGCCGCCGCCGACGTGCCCGAGGGCCTCACCCTCGTCAAGGTCGACACCCTCGACGACGCCATGAAGGCGATGAACGGCATCAGCAGGGGAGACCGGTCCAGCCTGCCGCGGTGCACGACAGGCTGACCCGCCCCGGCCGGACCGCCGGGGTTACGACTCGAACGTCGCCGCCAGCGCCTCCGCCAGCCCCGGCACCAGGTCCGGCCCCGTCAGCACCTCGTTCGGCGAGTCCTTCTCGCGCAGCCGGATCGCCGACTCGCGGGCCCCGCCGCGCAGCACCGCCACCGTCATCCGGACCTCCTGCCGGTCCGGGTGCGCGGCCACCCACTTGGTGAGCTGCTTGCCCTTCATGCCCTCGGGCACCGACGCCTCCGCCGACGGCGGCAGCATCAGGCGCTCCACCGTGAGCGCGCAGCCGGTCACCTGGTCGGGCCAGGCGATCGTGCCGAGGAACTCGTCCAGCGCCTTGCCGCGCGGGATCTCCGCCTGCTCGATCGGCGTGTAGCCGGCCGCCTGCCCCGGCTCGATGCCGAGCTGCTTGGCGAGCCCCGGCTCCTGCTTGCGCAGCTTCGCGGTGTCCACCAGGGCGAACAGCCGGGCGGGCTTGTCCCAGCCGAGACCGGAGGCGTACTCGTCGATCTCCAGCACCGCCCGGGTGAGCGGCGAGGCGGCCATCGGCGTGCCCGGAGCGGGCATCGGAGGGGTGTGGTCTGAGGGGGAGGAGTTGGACATGGTGAATATCCTGCCTCCTTCGGCCCCCAAAGCGGGAACTGAGTAAAGCTTCAGTAAGTTGCATAGGTACGGGTCCTGCCCTCGCGGGTTCCGGAGACACCTGCTAGACCCGCTAGACACCGCAAACAACACAGCGAACTTCGAGGTGCGCACGTTGGCTTTCCAGATGCCGGACCGCGGCGGAGGCCCGACCGGGCCACGGATCAGAGTGGGCCGGCCCTCCCGGCGTGCCCGGACCCTGCTCATGACACTGGGGGTCCTGGCCGTCCTGGCCATGGCGTTCGTCATGTTCGCAGGGTTCTGGACGGACTGGCTCTGGTACCGGTCGGTCAAGTTCTCCTCCGTCTTCACCACCACCCTGTGGACCAAGATCGGGCTGTTCGCCGTCTTCGGTCTCCTCATGGCCGCCGCCGTCGGCGTGAACGTCTGGCTGGCGCACCGGCTGCGGCCGCCGCTCAGCGCGATGTCGATGGAGCAGCAGAGCCTCGACCGCTACCGGATGGGCCTGGCCCCGTACAAGAAGTGGGTACTGATCGCGATCACCGCCCTCGTCGGGCTGATCGCGGGCGCCTCCGCCGCCGGACAGTGGCGCACCTGGCTGCTGTGGATCAACGGCGAGCTGTTCGGGCAGAAGGACCCGCAGTTCGGGCTCGACGTGGCGTTCTACGCCTTCGACCTGCCCTGGTACCGCTTCCTGCTCGGCTTCGGGTTCGCCGCCGCGGTGATCTCCCTGGTCGCCGCCGCGCTGGTGCACTACCTGTACGGCGGGCTGCGGCTCACCAGCCCCGGCGCGCGCGCGACCGCCGCCGCGACCGGGCACCTGTCGGTGCTGCTCGGCGTGTTCGTCGCGCTGAAGGCCGTCGCGTACTGGCTCGACCGGTACGGACTGGCCGTGAAGTCCAGTGACTTCAAGGCCACCGGCAACTGGACGGGCCTGCGCTACGTCGACGCCAACGCCTATCTCCCGGCGAAGACGATCCTGTTCTGCATCGCCGTCATCTGCGCCGTGCTGTTCTTCGCGACGCTGTGGCGCCGCACCTGGCAGCTGCCGGTCATCGGCTTCGGCCTGATGGTGCTCTCCGCGATCCTGATCGGCGGCCTCTACCCGGCGATCGTGCAGAAGTTCCAGGTCCAGCCGAACGAGCAGGCCAAGGAAGCGGAGTACATCAAGAAGAACATCGACGCGACCCGCAAGGCGTACGACATCGCCGGCGCCAAGGTCACCGACTACAAGGGCTCGAACGACAGCGTCGACAACGCGCAGTTGCGCAAGGACGCCGACACGGCGGCCAGCTACCGCCTGCTCGACCCGAACGTGGTCTCGCCCACCTTCCGCCAGCTCCAGCAGGAGCGGAAGTACTACCAGTTCCCGCAGACCCTCGACGTGGACCGCTACAACGGCCAGGACACCGTCATCGGCCTGCGCGAGCTGGACCTCAAGGGCATCCCGAAGCGGAACTGGATCAACGACCACTTCTACTACACGCACGGTTACGGTGCGGTGACCGCCAAGGGCACGTCCATCAACACGGACACCGAGGGCGGCCCGGAGTTCACCGAGTCCGGCCTGCCGTCCGAGGGCGTCCTCTCCGGGAAGGCCAAGTACGAGCAGCGGATCTACTACGGCGAGAAGACCGAGCAGTACTCGATCGTCGGCGGCCCGCAGCAGGAGCTCGACTACGAGAAGAACGGCGAGCCCACCAAGACCACCAGCTACCGGGGCGACAGCGGCGTCAACCTCTCGAACCCGTTCAACCGGGCGGCCTACGCCGTCACCATGAGCGAGCCGCAGATCCTCTACTCCGGCGCCATCGGCGAGGGCTCGCGGATCCTCTACAACCGCACGCCCAAGCAGCGCGTCGAGGCCGTCGCCCCCTGGCTGACCATCGACGGCGACGCCTATCCGGCGGTCATCGGCGACCGCATCCAGTGGATCGTCGACGCGTACACCACGACCAACGGCTACCCGTACGCCTCGCGCACCACGCTCGGCGACACCACGACCGACTCGCTGACCACCAACCAGCGCGCCGTCGTCGCCCAGCAGAACCAGGTCAACTACATCCGCAACTCGGTGAAGGCGACCGTCGACGCGTACGACGGCACGGTCAAGCTCTACGAGTGGGACGAGAAGGACCCGGTCCTCAAGACCTGGAAGAAGGCGTTCCCGGGCACCGTCGAGGACAAGAGCGCGATCCCCGCGCAGCTCAAGGAGCACCTGCGCTACCCGCAGGACATGTTCAAGGTCCAGCGCGAGCTGCTCACCCGCTACCACGTCGAGGAGCCCAAGCAGTTCTACGCCGGCTCCGACGCCTGGCAGGTCCCGGACGACCCGACGACCGACGCCAAGGGCGCGGTCCCGCCGTACTACCTGAGCCTGAAGATGCCCGGCGACAAGGAGCAGAACTTCTCCCTGACGACGACCTTCACGCCCAACGGGCGCCCCAACCTCGGGGGCTTCATGGCGGTCGACGCGGATGCCTCCAGCCCGAGCTACGGCACGATAAGGCTGTTGCGGGTCACGGGCGACGTGCCGGGACCGCAGCAGGTGCAGAGCCGCCTCAACGGCAACGCCGACGTCGCCGAGTTCGTCCGCAACATGAAGGGCGCCAACTCCAACATCGAGTACGGCAACCTGCTGACGATCCCGCTCAACGACGGCTTCCTGTACGTGGAACCGGTGTACGCGGAGGGCAACAGCGCCCAGTACCCGCTGCTCAAGAGGGTCGCCGTGTCCTACGGCAAGGAGACCGTCTTCAAGAACAGCCTGCCCGAGGCGCTCAACGAGGTCTTCGGCGACAAGGGCGCGGAGACCCCGCCGGACAAGGGCGACGGCACCACCAAGCCGCCGGCCACCGGTTCCGCCGCGCTCCAGAAGGCCATCGCGGACGCCACCGCGGCGTACGACGAGGGCCAGAAGGCGCTGCAGAAGACCCCGCAGGACTGGGTCGCGTACGGCAAGGCGCAGGAGAAGCTCCAGGAGGCGCTCCAGCGGGCGGCCGACGCCCAGAAGGCGGCGCCCCCGGCCTCGGACGACCCGAAGGCGCCCGACCAGAAGGACCCGCAGGAGCCCGCGAAGAACGAGTAGTCGCAGGCCGGAAAGGCTCCCTCCCGCGTCGTGGTACGGTTGCAGAACAACGACGCGGGGTGGAGCAGCTCGGTAGCTCGCTGGGCTCATAACCCAGAGGTCGCAGGTTCAAATCCTGTCCCCGCTACTGAAGGAAGAGGGCCCGAATCCATTGAGGATTCGGGCCCTCTTCGCATGTCCGTACCCCAGATGTGTTTGACTTGTCGCCCTGTGGGCATGTCGACAAAACGCTGAAGTGACCTCACGGGCTGCGGTATACCAGGTGTACCCGGGTTGCGGGTGGTGCGACGATGAAAACTATGGGGGACAGGGCAACTCTGTTGGAGACAGGGCAGGTTGATACGGCCGACGAAGGCACGGACACCGTCACGGCGGACACGGACACCGCCACGGCGGAGTACGAGCTGCGCCACCGGCAGGCCGCCGCCAACGGCGACACCGCCTCCATGAGCGTGCTCGGCTCCCTGCTGCTGCGCCGCGGCGACCTCGACGGCGCCGAACCCCACCTGCGCGCCGCCACCGCCGCCGGGGACCGGTCCGCCGCCAACAACCTGGGCGTCCTGCTGCACCAGCGCGGATACGCCGACGAGGCCGCCGGATGGTGGCGCGTCGCCGCCGTCGCCGGGTCCTCCGCCGCCGCCCACGCGCTCGGCCGCCACTACCGCGAGCGCGGCGACGAGCCCGCCGCCGAGTACTGGCTGCGCCAGTCCGCCGAGCACGGCCACGCGCTGGGCGCGTACGCCCTCGCCGACCTCCTGGAGCACCGGGGCGACGTCGGCGCCGAGCGCTGGCTGCGGGCCGCCGCCGAACAGGGGCACCGGGAGGCCTCGTACCGCCTGGCACGGCTGCTGGACCGGCGGGCCGGCACCCCCACGGGCGACGGTCCCGCCGCCGACGTCGCCAACCGGCGCGGCATCACCTGGGACACCGACCCCCGGATGCTCCGCACCTCCTCCGCCGCCCCCGGCGAGAAGCCGCCCGCCGTCGAGGCCGAGCAGTGGTACCGCCAGGCCGCCGCGCGCGGGCACCGCAGAGCCGCCCTCCACCTGGGCGTCATCCTGGAGGCGCGCGGCGAGCTCAAGGAGGCCGGGCGCTGGTACCTGACCTCCGCCAAGGACGGCGAGCCGCGCGCCGCCTGCGCGCTGGGCTTCCTGCTGCGCGACGCCGGCGACGAGGAGAGCGCCGCCGTGTGGTGGCTGCGCGCCGCCCAGGAGGGCGACGGCAACGCCGCCAACGCGCTGGGCGCGCTGCACGCGGCCCGGGGCGAGCAGCAGACCGCCGAGCGCTGGTACCGGGCCGCCCTGGACGCCGGTGACATCAACGGGGCGTACAACCTCGGGCTGCTGTGCGCCGCCCAGAAGCGCACCGCGCAGGCCGAGCAGTGGTACCGGCGCGCCGCCTACGCGGGCCACCGGGAGGCGGCGAACGCGCTGGCCATCCTGCTGATGCAGGGCGGCGACGCGGCGGGGGCCGAGCCCTGGTTCTCCAAGGCCGCCGAGGCGGGCAGCGTCGACGCCGCCTTCAACCTCGGCATCCTGTACGCGGGCCGCGGCGACGAGCAGGGCGCCTTCGAGTGGTACGAGCGGGCGGCCGCCGCCGGGCACACCGAGGCGGCCCTCCAGGTCGGCATCGCGCTGCTGCGCGAGGGCGACGAGCAGGACGCCGAGGCCCATCTGCGCCGGGCCGCGGGCGGCGGGAGCGCCGAGGGCGCCTTCCGGCTCGGGATGCTGCTCGACGCGCGCCGCCCGCCCGCCGGGCCGCCCGTGCTCGGCGAGCCGGTGGACGAGAAGTCCGAGTGCGAGGAGTGGTACGAGCGGGCCGCCGAGCAGGGCCACCGCCGGGCGCAGGTACGGGTCGGGATGCTGGCCGCCGGACGCGGCGACGCGGAGGCCGCGGCGCGCTGGTACCGCGAGGCGGCCGAGGCGGGCAGTCTCGGGGGCGCCTTCAACCTGGGGCTGCTGCTGGCGCGCGAGGGCCGCGAGCCCGAGGCGCAGCTGTGGTGGACGCGGGCGGCGCACGCCGGGCACGGCCGGGCGGCGCTGCGCCTGGCGCTGCTGGCGGCGCGGCGGGGCGAGCTGGACGAGGGCGAGCGGTGGTGCGTACGGGCCGTGGAGCTGGGGCCCGCCGAGGTGGCGGAGCGGGCGGCCCGGCTGCGGGACGCGCTGCACCAAGAGCTGACGGCGTGAGCGGCGGGCGGGCGGGAAACGGATTTGCGCTGGTCGGGGGCGCGGTGTAGGGTTGGGTCTACCGACGCGGGGTGGAGCAGCTCGGTAGCTCGCTGGGCTCATAACCCAGAGGTCGCAGGTTCAAATCCTGTCCCCGCTACTAGAGGCCGAAGGCCCGGAACTCGTCAGAGTTCCGGGCCTTCGGCCGTTTTTCAGTTCCTGCACGCCGTCACCCGAAGCGCTCGGCCGCGCGGCCCGTGACGGGTTGCGCGCGCGGTTCCCCGCGCCCCTGCCGGGGGCGCGGGCTACGGGGCGCAGTTGGGGCAGATGCCCCGGTAGGTCACTTCCACGTCCGAGATGGTGAAGCCGAAGCGCTCCGTGTCCGGGAGGTCGGACAGCGGGTTGCGCGAGGGGTGCACATCGCGGATGGCGCCGCACTTCGCGCACACCAGGTGCTGGTGCGGGCGGTGGGCGTTCGGGTCGTAGCGCTTGGCGCGGCGGTCCGTGGAGACCTCGACGACCTCGCCCAGGGAGACCATCTCGCCCAGCGTGTTGTAGACCGTGGCGCGCGAGATCTCCGGCAGCCGGTCGACCGCGCGGGCGTGCACCTCGTCCGCGGTCAGGTGCACGTGGTCCCCGTCGAGGACCTCGGCCACGACGCGGCGCTGCGCCGTCATGCGCCAGCCGCGTGTGCGCAGTCGTTCCAAAAGGTCGCTCATGTCCTCCAGCCTAACAGGACGGGGACCGTAGTCCCGAATCGATGTGGAGTTGGATGGTTGTTTGACTTGGACAAAGTCCAGAGTAGGATCGGGTGCAGCGAGAGCCAAGGCGGACAGGCCGGGGCGAACAAGGGACAGGATTTGCGGGAATGACGCAGGAGGCGCACGTGACGACCCAGGGGCCGCTCACCACCGAGGCCGGCGCGCCGGTCGCCGACAACCAGAACAGCGAGACCGCGGGCATCGGCGGGCCGGTCCTCGTCCAGGACCAGGCGCTGCTGGAGAAGCTCGCGCACTTCAACCGCGAGCGCATACCGGAGCGCGTGGTGCACGCCCGCGGCGCCGGGGCGTACGGCACCTTCACCGTCACCCGTGACGTCTCGCAGTGGACGCGGGCCGCGTTCCTCTCCGAGGTCGGCAAGCAGACCGAGACCTTCCTGCGCTTCTCCACCGTCGCGGGCAACCTCGGCTCCGCCGACGCCGTGCGCGACCCGCGCGGCTTCTCGGTGAAGTTCTACACGGAGGAGGGGAACTACGACCTCGTCGGCAACAACACCCCCGTGTTCTTCATCCGGGACGCCATCAAGTTCCCCGACTTCATCCACACCCAGAAGCGCGACCCGTACACGGGCTCCCAGGAGGCCGACAACGTCTGGGACTTCTGGGGCCTGAGCCCGGAGTCCACCCACCAGGTCACCTGGCTCTTCGGCGACCGCGGCATCCCGGCGTCCTACCGCCACATGGACGGCTTCGGCTCGCACACGTACCAGTGGAACAACGAGGCGGGCGAGGTCTTCTGGGTCAAGTACCACTTCAAGACCGACCAGGGCATCAAGAACCTCACCACCGCGGAGGCCAACCAGCTCTCCGGCATGGACCCCGACAGCCACCAGCGCGACCTGCGCGAGTCCATCGAGCGCGGCGAGTTCCCGTCCTGGACGGTGCAGGTGCAGATCATGCCGGCGGCGGACGCGGCGACGTACCGCTTCAACCCGTTCGACCTCACCAAGGTGTGGCCGCACGCGGACTACCCGCCGATCGAGATCGGCAGGCTGGAGCTCAACCGCAATCCGCGGAACGTCTTCGCCGAGGTCGAGCAGTCGATCTTCAGCCCCGCGCACTTCGTGCCGGGCATCGGCCCGTCCCCCGACAAGATGCTCCAGGGCCGCCTGTTCGCGTACGGCGACGCGCACCGCTACCGCGTCGGCATCAACGCCGACCACCTGCCGGTGAACCGCCCGCACGCCACCGAGGCGCGCACCAACTCCCGTGACGGCCACCTCTACGACGGCCGCCACGACGGCGCCAAGAACTACGAGCCGAACAGCTTCGGCGGCCCGGCGCAGACCGGCCGGCCGCTGTGGCAGCCGGTCGCGGTCACCGGTCCGACGGGCAACCACGAGACCCCCCGCCACGCCGAGGACGACGACTTCGTGCAGGCGGGCAACCTCTACCGGCTGATGACGGAGGACGAGAAGGACCGGCTGATCGACAACCTCGCCGGGTTCATCTCCAAGGTCTCGCGCGAGGACATCGCCGAGCGCGCGGTGCACAACTTCCGCCAGGCCGACGCCGACTTCGGCAAGCGCCTGGAGGCCGCGGTGCGCGAGCTGCGCGCCGCGTAGGCGTCGGCGTCACGGTGTGAGGCCGGTGGGCCGGATTCCCCTGGGGGTCCGGCCCACCGGCCTTTTCCGTACGGTACGGGCCTCAGCCCGCCAGTGACGCCGGGTGGCGGCGGCTCGGGGCCCAGCAGCGGATGATGTCGCGGACCGAGACGACGCCGACCGGCTCGCCCCGTTCGTCCAGCACGATCAAGTGGCGGAAGCCGCCGTGCGCCATGGCGTCGGCGGCGTCCTCCAGGGTCCAGGAGGGGGAGGCGAAGACGACGTCGGTGGTGGTGTGGGAGCAGACCGTTTCCAGGTCGGGGTCCTGGCCCGCGCCGACGGAGTTGAGGAGATCGCGCTCGGTCAGGATGCCCGGACCGCTGGTGTCGCAGTCGAGGACGATGGCCGCGCCGACGTGACGGGCGGACATCAGCCGGGCGGCCTGGCGGAGGGTGTGGGCGGGGCCGATGGTGAGGACCATCGTGCTCATGGCGTCGCGTACGAGCATGGGAGAAGCCACCTCCTGGGTGTGGACCAGCGGCCCCGCCGCGCGCTGCGCAACGGGAACGGATTCACAAGTTCACAAGTGAGGGAGCTTTCAGAGTCGCAGGGACGCCGGGGGTCAACAAGAGGGAGGTAGAGGCAAGTTGAGGGGCGCGCAAAATCTCGTCACACGCCCCTCATGCCGCTCAGGAGCGCCGGTCGAGGTAGCCGAGGAGCTCGGGGTGGAGCAGGCCGTTGGAGGCCGCGGCGTTGCCGCCGTCGACGCCCGGGACACCGTCCAGACTGGTGAAACTGCCGCCGGCCTCCTCGACGACGATCGCGTTCGCGGCCATGTCCCACAGCGAGAGCTCAGGCTCCGCGCAGATGTCGATCGAGCCCTCGGCGACCATCATGTACGGCCAGAAGTCGCCGTAGCCACGGGTGCGCCAGCAGGCCCGGGTGAGATCGAGGAAGCCGTCGAGGCGGCCCTGCTCCTCCCAGCCGGTCAGCGAGGAGTACGCGAAGGACGCGTCGGCGATCTCGGGGACCTTCGAGACGTGGATGCGGGTCGCGGAGGTCAGGCTGCGGCCGGTGTAGGCGCCCGCGCCCTTCGCGGCCCACCAGCGGCGGCCGAGCGCGGGGGCGGACACCACGCCGACGACGGGGCGGTAGCCGCCCTCGCCCGCCTCCATGAGCGAGATGAGGGTGGCCCAGACCGGGACGCCGCGCACGTAGTTCTTCGTGCCGTCGATGGGGTCGATCACCCAGCGGCGCGGGCCGTCGCCCTCCAGGCCGTACTCCTCGCCGAGGACCGCGTCGCGCGGGCGGGCGCGCCGCAGCTGTCCGCGGATCAATTCCTCCGCCGCCTTGTCGGCCTCGGTCACCGGGGTCATGTCCGGCTTCGTCTCGACCTGGAGGTCCAGGGCCTTGAACCGCTCCATGGTGGCGGCGTCGGCGGCGTCGGCCAGGACGTGGGCGAGGCGCAGGTCATCGTGATAGTCGGGCATGGGCGCCACAGTAGCGGCAGCGGGTCGGGCGCCGCGCGGGCGGTCTTGACAGTGCGTGACGGGCCGTCAACGCTGGCAGCCGGGAGGCGAGGCCATGCCCACTGCGCGAGAAGCCCTGTTGGACGCCGCCTGCACATCGCTGGCGGCGCGGTCCTGGACGGCGGTACGGATGGTCGACGTGGCCGCCGCGGCCGGGGTGTCCCGGCAGACCCTCTACAACGAGTTCGGCAGCAAGGAGGGGCTGGCGCGGGCGCTGGTGCGGCGGGAGGCGGACGGCTTCCTGGCGGGCGTCGACCGGGTGCTGGCCGACCGCACCGGCTCCGACGCGGACCGGCTGGCCGGGGTCGCGGAGTGGATCGTACGGGCGGCGCGGGCGAGCGTGCTGGTGCGGGCGCTGGTGACGGACTGCTGGTCGGACCGGCTGCCGTCGGGGCGACCGGCCCGGGGGCCGGCGGCAGGGGCCGCGGGGGCGGCGCAGCGACGGGCGGACGCCGGGGCGCCGGGGGCCGCGGAGCTGGTGGAGGCCGTACGGGTGCGGGTGGCGGCGGCGGGGGCGGGGACGCCGACCGCGTGCGAGGCGGCGGTGCGGGTGGCGGTGTCGTGGGTGGTCGCCCCGGGACCGGGCGGGGTGGGGGAGGTCGTGCGGGGGCTGCTGTGAGGGGGCGGGCCGGGGAAGCCGTGGACGTGTGCCCGCGGTGCTAGTGCGAGGAGCCGGAGAGCTGGAGGCCGATGACGCCGATGATGACGAAGGAGATGGAGACGAGCTTCAGGGTGGAGACCACGTCGTCCAGGAAGACCATGCCGTAGATGGCGGTCCCGGTCGCCCCGATCCCCGTCCAGACGGCGTACGCGGGACCCACGTCCAGCCGCTTCAGCGCCAGCGTGAGCAGCCCGAAGCTGCCCAGCGCGAAGGCCGCGAAGGCGATCGTCGGCCAGAGTCTGGTGAACCCGTGGGAGAGCTTCAGGCAGACCGCGAAACCGGTTTCCAGGATTCCGGCGACCACCACCAGCAGCCACGCCATTGTGTGCCTCCCGCGTCAGCCCGGGTCCGCGGACCCGGTTCGGTGACTGCTTCGTCTCGCTCGGTGCGATTATGCCTTTACCGGAGGGACGCCGCGGGGAGCGCCCACGGTTCAGTCCCCGTCGCGCCGTTCCCGGGTGGCCAGCAGCCGGCGCAGCGAGAAGAGCCGGGCCGGGTCCGCGTGCCCGTCCGACACCCACTTGTCCAGCGCGCAGTCCACCGCCTGGTCGTCGTGCGTGCAGCCGCGCGGGCACTCCTCCGTACCCGGCACCAGGTCCGGGAACGCGTGGATGACGCGCGAGGGGTCCACGTGGTGCAGTCCGAAGGACCGCACGCCCGGGGTGTCGATCACCCAGCCGGACTCACCCGCGAGGGGCAGCGCGAGCGCCGAGGTGGTGGTGTGCCGGCCGCGTCCGGTGACCGCGTTGACGTGCCCGGTGGTACGCCGCCGCTCCTCGGGGACGAGCGTGTTGACCAGGGTCGTCTTGCCGACGCCCGAGTGACCGACGAAGGCGGTGATCCGGCCGTCCAGGTGGTCGCGCACCACCTCGCTCGCCGCGCCGTTCTCCAGCTCCTCGCGGCTGGTGACGATGTACGGGACGCCCAGCGGCACGTACATCTCGAGCAGTGAGTCGGCCGGGGCCAGGTCGGACTTGGTGAGGACCAGGAGCGGTGTCAGACCCCCGTCGTACGCTGCCACCAGACAGCGGTCGATCATGCGGGGGCGCGGTTCCGGGTCGGCGAGGGCGGTGACGATGGCGAGCTGGTCGGCGTTGGCGACGACGACCCGCTCGAAGGGGTCGTCGTCGTCGGCCGTGCGCCGCAGCACGGAGGTGCGCGGCTCGATGCGGACGATGCGGGCGAGGGTGTCCTTGGCGCCCGAGAGATCCCCGACGATCATGACCTTGTCGCCCACGACGGCCGCCTTGCGCCCCAGCTCGCGGGCCTTCATCGCCATGACCTGGCGGTCCTCGACCAGGCAGGTCAGCCGGCCCCGGTCCACGGTGAGGACCATGCCCTCGCGGGCGTCCTCGTGCTTGGGCCGGATGTGGGTGCGGGGGCGGTTGCCCTTGCGGTTGGGCCGGACGCGGATGTCGTCCTCGTCGGGGTTCTTGCCGTAGCGGCGCATCGTCTTCGCCCGGCCCGTCAGTTGCCCGCGAGCATGTCGGACCACATGGCCGGGAAGTCGGGCAGGGTCTTCGCGGTCGTCTCCACGTTCTCGATCTCCACGCCCTTCACCGCGAGGCCGATGATCGAACCGGCCGTCGCCATGCGGTGGTCGTCGTACGTGTGGAAGGTGCCGCCGTGCAGCGGGCGCGGCCGGATGTGCAGGCCGTCGGCGGTCTCGGTGACGTCGCCGCCGAGCCCGTTGATCTCCTTGGTGAGCGCGGCCAGCCGGTCCGTCTCGTGCAGCCGCAGGTGGGCGACGCCGCGCAGCGTGGAGGGGGAGTCGGCCAGGGCGGCGACGGCGGCGATGCCCGGGGTCAGCTCGCCGACCTCGCTCAGGTCCCAGTCGATGCCGTGCACCGAGCCGGTGCCGGTGAAGGTCAGGCCGCGTTCGGTCAGTTCGTACGTGCCGCCCATGGCCGTGAAGATCTCGCGCAGCGCGTCGCCGGGCTGAGTGGTGCGCTCGGGCCAGTCCGGGACGGTGACGCGGCCGCCGGTGACGAGGGCGGCGGCCAGGAAGGGCTGCGCGTTGGACAGGTCGGGCTCGACGACGAGGTCGCGGCCCAGCAGGGCGCCGGGGGTGACCCGCCAGACGTTCGCCTCGCCCCCGGACTCGGGGGTGTCGACCTGCGCCCCGATGGCGCGCAGCATGTCGACGGTCATCCGGATGTGCGGCAGGGACGGCAGGGTCGAGCCCACGTGCCGTACCTCCACCCCCTGGTTGAAGCGCGGCGCGGACAGCAGCAGCGCGCTGACGAACTGGGAGGAGGACGAGGCGTCGATCTCGACGCGGCCGCCGTCCAGCGCGCCCCCGCCGAACACCGTCAGCGGCAGCGCGCCCCGGCCGTCGTCGTCGATGCGGGCGCCGAGCGCGCGCAGCGCCGTGATGACGGCGCCCAGCGGACGCTCGTACGACCGCGGATCGCCGTCGAAACGGATCGGGCCGTCCGCCAGGGCGGCCACCGGCGGCAGGAAGCGCATCACCGTGCCGGCGTTGCCGACGTCGACGGTCGCCGGGCCGCGCAGCCCGTTCGGGATGATCCGCCAGGCCTCGCCGGAGCCCACGGGACCGCCCGCGACGGAGGAGCTGGACGACACGGTCTCCTCGATGCCGACCCCCATCGACCGCAGCGCCTCCGCCATCAGCAGGGTGTCGCGGGAGCGCAGCGGGCGGCGCAGCCAGCCCGGCTCGGCGGCGAGGGCGGCCAGGACGAGCGCACGGTTGGTGACCGACTTGGAGCCGGGCACGGTCACCGTCGCGTCGACGGCCCCGGTCGCATGGGGGGCGGGCCAGAGGGCAGGGTGCACGGCGCTTTCGGTCATGCCGCCGAGTTTAGTGGGTACCCGCCACGGCTCCCGGCCCCGTGACCGGCGACTACAGACCGAGCAGCCAGCGCCCTCCGCCGAGCAGCGCGCACACCGACACCACGTGGAACATCCCCAGCCACAGCAGCGGCGGCACGTGGGTCAGCCGGGCCAGTTGGTCGGCGTCGGAGTCGGGAGCCCCGCCGTGCCGCCGCTTGGACTGCAGCTCGAAGGCCGGCCGCACGCCGCCGAGCAGCAGGAACCACACGGCGGTGTACGCGAAGGCGGCCTGCACGTCGGGTCCGGTCAGCCAGGAGACCAGCACGAAGGCCGCGCCGGTGAGGACGACCGTCAGGACCCCGTACGCGTTGCGGATCATCACCAGCATCGCCAGCAGCAGCGCCGTCGCCAGCCACAGGAACAGCGTGATGTGGTCGGCGGCCAGCAGCCACGCGCCGCCCAGGCCGAGCAGGGGCGGCGCGGTGTACCCGGCGGCGGCCGTGAGGATCATGCCGATGCCGGTGGGCCTGCCCCGGCTGACGGTCAGCCCGCTGGTGTCGGAGTGCAGCCGGATGCCGGTCAGGGTGCGGCCGGTGAGCAGGGCGACCAGCCCGTGGCCGCCCTCGTGGGCGATGGTGACGGCGTTCCGGGACAGCCGCCAGAGCGGGTGCGGCACCACGGCTATGAGGGCCAGGGCGGCCGTCGCGTACAGGAGCCAGCGCTCGGGATCGGGCTGCGTGCCGGTGAGCCGGTCCCACAGGGTGCCGAGCTCGGGGGCGGCGAGGACGTTCATTTCTGCGGACGGCTCCTTGCTGGCGGTACGGGCGTGGCAGTGTGGCACGTATGTGTGGACGCTACGCGGTGAGCCGGGGGGCCGAAGACCTCGCCGGAATTTTCGAGGTGCAGAAGTGGGACCCGGCCGAGAGCCTGGTCCCGGACTGGAACGTGGCGCCGACGAAGACGGTGCCGGTGATTCTCGAACGTGCCGTGAAGGACGCCGAGGACCCGCGTCCGGTTCGTCAGCTCCGGATGCTGAAGTGGGGCCTGGTCCCGTCCTGGGCGAAGACGCCGGAGGGCGGCGCCCGGATGATCAACGCGCGGGCCGAGACGATCCACGAGAAGCCGTCGTTCAGGCGGGCGTTCGCGACGCGGCGGTGCATCGTGCCGGCGGACGGCTATTACGAGTGGGTGACGGGCGCCGCCGAGCGGGGCCTGGAGGAGGAGGGCAAGAAGAAGCGCCCCCGCAAGCAGCCCTACTTCGTGACGCCGGCCGACGGTTCGGTGATGGCGCTGGCCGGGATCTACGAGTTCTGGCGCGACCGGACCCTCCCCGACGAGCACCCCCGGGCCTGGTGGGCGACCTGCTCGGTGGTCACGACCGAGGCCGAGACGACGCCGCTGGCCGGGGGCCCGGCGGGGGAGGGCGGCCCGTCGTCGCTGGCGGAGATCCACCCCCGGATGCCGCTGATGCTGACGCCGGACAAGTGGCGGGCGTGGCTGGACCCTTCCGTGACGGAGGTCGAGGAGGCCCGGGGGCTGCTGGTGCCGCCGGGGGCGGGGGCGGTGCGGGCGTACCCGGTGGGGACGGCGGTCAGCAATGTCCGCAACAACGGTCCGGAGCTGGTGGAGGAGCTGGCGGGCCCGGAGGTCGCCACGCTCTTCTGAGGGGTACGGGCCCGGCCGGTGCCGGGGCGGGGGACGGCTGCCCGGAGCGCGTGCCGTCAGGGGCGCGGGGAACCGCGCGACCGGCCACGACGCACCCGCACGGGGACCGGGACCACGAACGGCCCCGCACGGGACGGGGCCACGGCGCACCCGCGCGGGAACCGGGGTCCGGGCCCGGAACCGGCAGGATGGGCGGATGGATCACGTCGTCACCGTGGAGACCGACGCCGGAGCCGCCAGGCTCCACTGGCACCGGGCCCGGAACCCCCGCACCGTACTCGCCCTCGGCCACGGCGCCGGCGGCGGCATCGAGGCCCGGGACCTCCAGGCCCTGGCCCGGGCCCTGCCCCCGGAGGGCGTCACCGTCGTCCTCGTCGAGCAGCCCTGGCGCGTCGCCGGCAAGAAGCTGGCCCCGGCCCCCAAGACCCTCGACCTGGCCTGGCGCGGCCTGTGGCCGGAACTCCGCGGGCCCGGCCTGCCCGTCGTCGCCGGCGGACGCAGCGCCGGGGCCCGGGTCGCCTGCCGCACCGCCCGGGACCTGGGCGCCCGCGCCGTGCTCGCCCTGAGCTTCCCCCTGCACCCCCCGGGCCGGCCCGAGAAGTCGCGCCGGGACGAGCTCCTGGGGACCGGGGTCGACACCCTCGTCGTACAAGGAGGGAACGACCCCTTCGGCAAACCCGAAGAGTTCCCCGGGGGTGACTTCGCTCTCGCCGAAGTCCCGCACGCCGACCACGGCTTCAAGGTCCCCGGGAGGGCGGGCCGCACCGAGGAGGAGGTCCTCGGCGTCCTCACGGACGCCGTCCTGGAGTGGACCCGCTCACTCCGCTGACCCCCCGGGAATGCGCGGCGCCGGACCGCTGTTGTCACCTGCGTCCGACGCAGAAACAAGAGGGAGTTCGCCGCATGGGTTCCACCATCTGCCCACGCCGCCCGCAGGCCTCCGACCTGGAGTGGACGGTGATCTCCGGGGCAGCGGCCACGGCCGCTCGGGCGGCGGGCAAGCAGGGTAGTCGTCTATCCTCCGAGTCGAGCGGGTCCGCGTTCGGGTCCGCCACGGCGCTGAAGGAGGTGGGTCCGGTCACAGGGACCGACGCAGGGACCGATGCCGGCCACGCGGAGGAGACCACCGCCGAGCGCAACGCGCGCTTCGAGCGGGACGCGCTGGGCTTCCTCGACCAGATGTACTCGGCGGCGCTGCGCATGACGCGCAACCCCGCCGACGCCGAGGACCTGGTCCAGGAGACCTACGCGAAGGCCTACGGCTCCTTCCACCAGTTCCGCGAGGGCACGAACCTCAAGGCCTGGCTCTACCGGATCCTCACGAACACGTTCATCAACTCCTACCGGAAGAAGCAGCGCGAACCCCTGCGCAGCGCCTCCGAGGAGATCGAGGACTGGCAGCTGGCCCGCGCCGAGTCGCACATGTCGACCGGACTGCGCTCCGCCGAGTCGCAGGCGCTGGACCACCTGCCCGACTCGGACGTCAAGTCCGCCCTCCAGGCGATCCCGGAGGAGTTCCGCATCGCGGTGTATCTCGCGGATGTCGAGGGGTTTGCCTACAAGGAAATCGCGGACATCATGGGGACACCCATCGGTACGGTCATGTCCCGGCTGCACCGGGGCCGCCGCCAGCTGCGCGGCATGCTGGAGGACTACGCACGCGAGCGCGGACTGGTGCCCGCGGGCGCCTCCTCCGCCTCCGGAGAGTCGAACGACGGGAAAGGCTCGGGCTCATGAGCTGCGGAGATCCGCACGAGACGGACTGCTCAGAGGTGCTCGACCATCTCTATGAGTTCCTCGACAAAGAGATGCCGGACGGCGAGTGCACCAAGTTCGAGGAGCACTTCGAGGAGTGCTCGCCGTGCCTGGAGAAGTACGGCCTGGAGCAGGCCGTGAAGAAGCTCGTCAAGCGCTGCTGCGGCTCCGACGACGTCCCCGCCGACCTGCGGTCCAAGGTGCTCGGCCGGATCGACCTGATCCGTGCCGGCCAGGCCGTGCCCGAGCAGGACGTGGCGGCGCCGGACCTGATGCCGTCCGAGGTTCCGGCGGACGTCGCCTCCGAGGCCAAGAAGTAGCAGAACCGCCGCGGGCCGCCGGCCCGGGGCGGAACGACGCCACCGCGGGCCGCCGGCCCTCCCCGTCACCCGTTGGGGGGAACCGGCGGCCTTCGCGCTTTTCCGGCCCCCCGGCTCGCTAGCCTGGCGCACGATTTCGGCAGCGGAGCTGAACAGGTTGCGGGGGAGCGGGTGCGAGCCTTGCCGGCGGGTGCGCGGGTCTACCTCTCCTGCGCCGTGCTGCTCGCGGGAGGGTGCGTCCTGTCCGGCGCGAGCGGCCTGGCGCGGGCCCCCTGGGACGCCGTCGCCCTGCTCGCCGTCCTCTACGCGGTCTGCGAACTGCTGCCCCGCTGCCCGTTCGTCGGGCACTCCGTCTCCGTCGATCCGGGCGCCTTCTTCCCCGTACCGCTGGCAGCCGTCTTCCTGCTGCCGCCGTCCGCCGCCGCGCTGGCCGTGCTGCCCGGGGCGCTGCTGGGGCGGGTGTGGCGCAGGCCCAGCGGGGTGCGGCGGGTGTGGCGGGCGGCGGAGCTGTCCGTCGCCGTGTGGACGGCGTCGTCCCTGCGCACCTGGTGGGGCGAGGGGGCGGGCGGCTTCCCGGGGGTGCTGGTGCCCGCCGGGGTGGCGGTCCTCGGTTTCTGCGCCGTCCTGACGGCGCTGGACGGCGGGATCCTGGTCACCGCGGAGAGGATGCCGGTACGGACCGCCTGGCGCGGCCTCTTCCCGCGCTCGCTGGCCCCGCACTGCGTGCACGGCCTCGCCGGGCTGATGATGGCCGTCCTGTGGCGCAGCCCGTACGGTCCGGTCGCCGCCCTCTTCGTGCTGCTGCCGATGTACCTGTCCTGCTGGGTCTTCACGCAGTACCAGCGCGAGCGCGACGCCCACCGGTCCACCATCCGGGCGCTCGTCCAGGCGGTGGACATCAAGGACCGCTACACCCGCGGCCACAGCGAACGGGTCGGCCGCGCCTCCGCCATGATGGCCGCCGAACTCGGCATGGACGAGGAACGCCGGGAGGTCCTGCGCTTCGCCGGAATCCTGCACGACGTCGGCAAGCTCGGCGTGCCCACCCGCATCCTGCGCAAGGACGGGCCGCTGACCCCGGAGGAACGCCGGGTCATCGAACTGCACCCGGAGTACGGGCACGAGATGGTGCGCGGCATCGGCTTCCTGGGCGAGGCCCGCGCGGCGATCCTGCACCACCACGAACGGATGGACGGCAGCGGCTACCCGTACGGCCTCTCCGGCGAGCGCATCCCGGAGTTCGCACGGGTGGTGGCCGTCGCGGACGCCTTCGACGCGATGACCTCGACCCGCTCCTACCGGCGGGCCCGCCCGGTGCCCGAGGCCCTGGCGGAGCTGGAGCGGTGTGCGGGCACGCAGTTCGACGCCCGCATGGTGAACGCCCTGGTCGCCGCGCTGGACCGGGAGGGCTGGAACCCCGAGGTGACCGCCGGCGAAACGGCTGCCGAGCCGCCCCGGGCCGAGGGCCCGGACCCCTCCCGCGGAGCCGCCGGACCCCGGCCGCTGCCCCTGCCCGCCCCCGCCCGGCCACGTTCCTCGGCGGAACCGGCCGGGGCCGCCCCCCACCTGCCGGAGGGCCTGGACGTGTCCGGGGGGAAGGGGTGAAGCAGCCTCCGGTCGTCCTCGCCGTGCGCGCGGCCGCCCTCCTCTGGGTCCTTCTCGCCCTCGTCCTCCTCGTCCGGGACGGCCTCGACGAGCCCGCCGCCGCCCTCGCCTTCGGCCTGCTCGTCTGCCTGGGCGAACTCGCCCACCGGGGCGGCGAGGCCGCGCCGCTCGGCGCCGCCGGCACCCTCGCGTACGCCCTGCTCGGGCACTGCGGCGGCGAGACCACCGCCCATGGGGTCTCCCAGGTCGTCGTCGTCAGCACCGCCGGGGCGGCCCTCGGCGTGCTGGCCCGCCGGGGCCGCCCGGACGCCGACCGCTGCGCCCGGCGCGTGCTGGTCGGAGGGTTCGCGGCGGTCCTCTTCCAGCCCGCCTACAACTCCGGCGTCGTCGACGGCCTCATCGGGCACGGCACGCTGTACGCGCTCCTCCTGGCGGTGCTGCTCGCGCTCACCGGGCTCTGCGAGGCCGTGCTCGGCGCCGCACTGACCAGGGCCAGGACCGGGCATCCGTACGGGCCGCTCCTGCGGGACGAGCTGCGCGCCCTGCGCGGCATCGGCTCGGCCGTGTGCGCGACCGGCGTGGTGATGGCGCTGGCGGTGGGCGTGGTGGGGCTGTGGGCGCTGCCCGTGTTCTGCGTGCCGCTGCTGCTCACCCAGTTGTCCTTCCGGCGGTACGGGGAGGTCAGGGACACCTACCGGCAGACCATCGCCTCGCTCGCCCGCGCCACCGAGATCGCCGGGTACACCCGGCCGGGGCACGCCCACCGGGTGGCCGCGCTGGCGGCGGCCGTCGGCCGCGAGCTGGGGCTCTCGGGGAACGAGGTGACCGTGCTGGAGTACGCGGCCCTCATGCACGACATCGGCCAGCTCTCCCTCGTCGACCCGGTGCCCGCCGGGGCCACCGCCTCGCTCCCCGCCGACGAGCAGCGCCGCATCGCCCTGCTCGGGGGCGCGGTCGTGCGGCGGACCGGAGTTCCGGCGGAGGTCGCCGCAGTCGTGGAGCGGCAGGCCGATCCGTACCGCGAGCAGCCCCTCGCCGCCAGAATCGTCCGTACTGTCAACGCGTACGACGACCTCTCGGGGGAATGCGGAGGAGGGCTGGGCGGCCCGCTGAGCGCGCTGGAACGCCTGCGGCTGGACACCGGGCGCGAATACCAGAGCGAGGTCGTGGAATCCCTGGCCCGCGTCCTGCGACGGGAGGATCGCGCGCTCGGAGTCGCCCTGTCCCCACCGGGGTAACCAGTGGGTAATGAGCGGGCCTCCGACCGGGCATGGTTGGATGCGAAGAGAGCCCCTGACAGCGGAGACGCGCAGGGGAGGGAGCCAACCGGCAGGCGGGAATCGTGAGGATCTTCGGGAAGGTACGGCATCGGCCCTCCGCCTCGTGGCGGCAGGCCACCGACCGCGCGTTCACGCTGATCGGCGACGGTCGGTACGAGGACGCGGGAGCGCTGCTGACGCGTGCGGCGGATCTCGAACCCTGGCTCTCGGAGTCCTGGTTCAATCTGGCGCTGCTGCACAAGTTCCGGCACGACTGGGACCAGGCGCGGGCCGCCGGCCTGCGGGCCGTCGCCCTGCTCGACCGCGAGGAGGGCGCCCCGGACTGGTGGAACGTCGGCATCGCCGCCACCGCCCTCCAGGACTGGCCGCTCGCCCGCCGCGCCTGGCAGGCGTACGGGCTCAAGGTGCCCGGCGCCCCCACCGAGAGCGGCGAACCGGTCGGCATGGAGCTGGGCAGCGCGGCCGTCCGGCTCTCGCCCGAGGGCGAGGCAGAAGTGGTGTGGGGGCGCAGGCTGGACCCCGCCCGCATCGAGGTGCTGTCCATTCCGCTTCCCTCCTCGGGGCGGCGCTGGGGCGAGGTCGTCCTGCACGACGGGGTGCCGCACGGCGAGCGGGTGACGGCCGCCGGGCCCTCCTTCCCGGTCTTCGACGAGATCGAGCTGTGGGCCCCCTCCCCGGTCCCCACCTGGGTGGTCCTCCTGGAGGCCGCCACCGAGGCCGACCGGGACGCCCTGGAGCGGCTGGCCGCGGACGCCGGATTCGCCGCCGAGGACTGGTCCTCGTCGGTACGCCTGCTGTGCCGCTCCTGCTCGGAGTCCCGGATGCCCTCCGACGAGGGCGACGGCGAACAGCACCTCGACCCGCACGACCACTCCGAACCCGGCCACCCCGGCCCGCTCGGCCACCGCACCAACGGCGACCTCTGGGTCCCCGAGCGGGAGTGCGGCCTGGCCGCGCCGCCGCAACTGGTGCGCGGGCTGCTCGACGGGTGGGTCGCCGACAGCCCGGACAGCCGGGAGTGGCGGGACCTCGAAGAGGTCTGCTGAGACCTCGGGCGCCGAGTCGGCCGCGTACGCTGTACGGGCAACAACCCCACCTGAGTTTTGAGGAAGGCGTACGGCGGACATGGCGCAACAGCAGCAGGTCGACGAGCAGGTCGGTACGGAGTTCGTGGTGGACACGGAGGACTGCGAGGCGCGCGAGCTGGCACACCGCGAGCGCGGCACCGCCCGGCCCATCACGGTCGTCGGCAACCCGGTGCTGCACCGCGAGTGCCGGGACGTCACCGAGTTCGGCGACGAGCTGGCCTCCCTCATCGACGACATGTTCGCCAGCCAGAAGGCCGCCGAGGGGGTGGGCCTGGCCGCCAACCAGATCGGCGTCGACCTCAAGGTCTTCGTGTACGACTGCCCCGACGACGACGGCGTGCGCCACACCGGAGTCGTGGTCAACCCGGTCCTGGACGAGCTGCCCGCCGAGCGCCGGGTCCTGGACGACTCCAACGAGGGCTGCCTCTCCGTCCCCACCGCCTACGCCGAGCTGGCCCGCCCCGACTACGCGGTCGTCCGCGGCCAGGACGCCCAGGGCAAGCCGATCGCCGTCGAGGGCACCGGCTACTTCGCCCGCTGCCTCCAGCACGAGACGGACCACCTCTACGGCCGCCTCTACATCGACCGCCTCTCCAAGCGCGAGCGCAAGGCCGCCCTCAAGCAGATGGAAGAGGGCACCCCGCGCTACGAGACGGTCCCCAACGACTAGTGCCCGGTCGTCCTCCCGGTGCCCGGCCCCTCGAAGGAGCGGCCGGGCACCGGCCGTTGTGCCCCGTTCACGGCCGGGGCCGCAGACCGGGCAGGACCTCCTGGACGAGGTCGGCGCTGCGGCGCACCGCGGGGCCCCGGCGCGCGGGTCCCTTCACGCGGCCCGCGCCGGGCCCCGGAAGGTCCGGCGGTACGCGTGCGGGGTCGTCCCCAGCGTCCGCAGGAAGTGGTGCCGCAGCCCGGCCGCCGTGCCGAAGCCCGTACGGCCGGCGACCACGTCGATCGTCTCGTCCGTCGCCTCTAGCAACTCCTGCGCCAGCAGCACCCGTTGCCGCAGCAGCCAGCGGTACGGAGTCGTCCCCGTCTCCTGCTGGAAGCGCCGGGCGAACGTGCGCGGCGACATGTGGGCCCTCGCCGCCAGCTCCTCCACGGTGACCTCCCGTTCGAGGTTGCGCTCCATCCAGACCAGCACCTCGCCCACGGTGTCGCAGGGCCCGTGGGTGAGCGGGCGCTCGATGTACTGGGCCTGCCCGCCGTCCCGGTGCGGCGGCACGACCATCCGCCGGGCGATGGTGTTGGCCACCTCGGGCCCGTTCTCCTGCCGCACCAGGTGCAGGCAGGCGTCGATGCCCGAGGCCGTGCCCGCCGAGGTGATCACGCTGCCCTCGTCGACGTACAGCACGTCCGGCTCCAGCCGGGCCAGCGGGTGGCGCCGGGCCAGCTCGTCCACGTGCCGCCAGTGCGTGGTGCAGCGGCGGCCGTCGAGGAGTCCCGCCGCGCCCAGGACGAACGCGCCCGTGCACACGCTCAGCACCCGCGCCCCGCGTTCGACGCCCCGGCGCAGCGCGGCCAGCAGCTCCTCCGGGTAGGTGCGGGACGCGCAGTGCTGGTCGGCGGGGACGCAGATCAGGTCCGCCTCCTCCAGCCGGTCGAGTCCGTGGGCGACGTTGATGGTGAACGAGCCGGACCGGGTGGCCAGTTCGCTCCGGCGTACGGCGCAGACGGCGAAGTCGTAGACGGGCAGGCCCTGGTCGCTGCGGTCGATGCCGAAGACCTCGCAGACCACGCCGAGTTCGAAGGGGTTGACGCCGTCGACGAGGGCGACGGCCACGTTGTTCAGCATGTCCTCAGTGTGGCAGTAATTCGATGAATGGTGACAGTCCTGCCACTCATCAAAGCGGCCTCGCAGCAGCAGAGTTGAGGCATGAACACATTCCTGGACCTCCTGGCCGTGGCGTTCGTCGCCGTCCTTCTCGCACTTCCCTCGCTCATCGGGCACGCCCGGGACCTCACCGTCGACCGTCAGCTCCGCCGGGCGGCGGAGGCCCGCGCCGCCGAGGAGGTGAAGCGGCACGCCCGCACCGGGTTCGGGCGTGCCGCCTGAAACGCCGGAGCCGTCGGCCTGCTGGTTGAATGAGGGCACGGCGGACGGCGGGCGAGGGCGGGAGCGGACAGTGCGGGTGGTCATCGCCGAGGACTCGGTCATCCTCCGGGAAGGCATGGTGGAGCTGCTGACCGCGCGCGGCTGCGAGGTGGTCGCCACCGCGGGCGACGCGGACGGGCTGCTGTCCGCGGTGGCCGACCACCTTCCCGAGGTGGCCGTGGTCGACATCCGGATGCCGCCCACCCACACCGACGAGGGGATGCGCGCCGCCGTGCGACTGCGCTCCGAGCACCCGGGGCTGGGCGTCCTGGTCTTCTCCCAGCACGCCGACACCTCCTGGGCGGCCCGGCTGCTGGCGGGCGACCCGGCGGGCGTCGGCTACCTGCTGAAGGAGCGCGTCTCCGCCACCGCCGACTTCGTCGACGCGCTGCGCCGGGTCGCGGCCGGCGGGGTGGTGCTCGACCCGGTGATCGTCAGCCGGCTGCTGAACAACGGGACCCGGCCGCTCGACCGGCTGACCCCCCGGGAGCGGGAGGTGGTGGACCTGATGGCCCAGGGGCACTCGAACCGGTCCATCGCCGGGCTGCTCGTCATCTCGGAGCGGGCGGTGGAGAAGCACGTGGCCTCCGTGTTCACCAAGTTCGACCTGCCGGCGACCGACGCGGACAACCGCAGGGTGAAGGCCGTGGTGACGTACTTGCAGGAGGTCGGGCCCCGGGGGTAGGGCGGATATCCGAACCTCCGGGACGGGCGGTACCCCCGTGGTCCGCGCGGGCCGCGCGGCCAAGAATTGACCCATGCCGATCCGTACCGAAGTCCCCGACCGTCCCCCGCACGCACCGGGCCCGCCGGAGCCGAGTCCGCGTCCGGGGCTGCGGCTCCGTGCCGAGAACCTGCGCCGCTCGTACGGCCGTGGCCGCGACGCCGTCCACGCCCTGCGCGGCGTCGACGTCGTCTTCGCGGAGGGCAGCTTCACCGCGGTGATGGGCCCCTCCGGATCGGGCAAGTCCACCCTGCTGCAGTGCGTGGCGGGGATGGACCGGCAGACGTCCGGAACGGTCCACTGGGGGTCCACGGAGATCACCGGACTGTCCGAGCGGCGGCTGGCGCGACTGCGCCGGGCCGACGCGGGCTTCGTCTTCCAGGCGTACAACCTGCTGCCCGCCATGACGGTCGAGCAGAACGTGGCGCTGCCCGCCCGGCTCGCGGGCGAGCGGATCGACCGGGCGGCGGTGGCCGGGGCACTCGCGCAGGTGGGGCTCGCCGGGCGGGGCAAGGAGCGGCCGGGGCGGCTCTCCGGCGGCCAGCAGCAGCGGGTGGCGGTGGCCCGCGCCCTGTACGCCCGGCCGCGGGTCCTGTTCGCGGACGAGCCGACCGGCGCCCTGGACCGGGCGACCGGCCTGCAGGTGCTGGGGCTGCTGCGCACGGGCGTCGAGGAGCAGGGGCGTACGTGTGTGATGGTGACGCACGACCCCGTGGCGGCGAGTTTCGCCGACCGGGTGCTGTTCCTCTCCGACGGGGTGCTGGTCGAGGACCTGGTGCGGCCGTCCGCCGCCCGGATCGCGCGACAGTTGGGAGGCCCGGCGTGCTGAGGTTCGCGCTCGGGGGGCTGCGGGCCGGGCCCGCCTCCTTCGCGGGGCCGGCCGTGGCGTTGCTGCTGACGGTCGCCGTGATCACCCTGTTCGGCTCGCTCGTCCTGACGGCGGCCGACGGGGGCGGTGACGAACGGCTGGCGATGATCGGCGGGGCGTTCGGCGAGATCGCGATGCTGATGGCGTTGTTCGTGGTGGCCAACACCCTGTCGTTCTCGGTGCGGCAGCAGGCCCGGGAGATGGTGCTGCTGCGGACCAGCGGAGCGACGCCGGTGCAGGTCAAGCGGCTGGTCCGGTACGAGGTGCTGCTGCTGGCCCTGCTCGTCTCGCCACCCGGGTGGCTGCTCGGCGGCTGGGGTGCGCGCTGGTTCCTGGCGGAGCTGGCCGCCCGGGACCTCGCTCCGGTGGACGCGGTCGTGCCGTGGTCGCCGTGGCCCCCGCTGGCCGGGACGGCGGTGACGCTGCTCGTCGGGGCCGGTGCGTCGAAGATCGCCGCCCGTCGGACGGTCGTCGACCGGCCCGCCGCGGCGATGGCGCGGACGGCCGGGGCGGACCGGCTGGGCCTGCTGCGCGGGCTCGCCGGGGTGCTCGCCCTCGGGGGGACCGTGCCCCTCCTGCTGCTCACGGCCCGCCAACCGGTGGAGAAGGCGGCGCAGTCGGCGCTGCTGGGCTCGCTGCTCTGCATGATCGTGGCCGGGCTGCTCGGCCCCGCGCTGGCGCGGCCCGCCGTGGCGCTGCTCGGTCTGCCGTTCCGGCTGGCGGGCGCCCGGCACCGGGGTGACGGCGGGGGCGCGCTCGCCGCGCAGAACCTCCGGGGGAACGCCCACCGGCTGTCGTCCGCGCTGATTCCGATCGCGCTGCTGGTCGGGCTCTCCACCACCTTCGCCGCCGTCACCGGCACCCTTCAGCAGGTCGCCCCGCCGGGAGCACAGGCCGAGAGCGACGTCTGGCTGCGCGGGGTGGAACTCGCCATGCTGGCCGGTTTCGGCGCGGTGGCCACGGTGAACACGCTCGTCTCGCTGACCGCCGCGAGGCGGCGCGAGTACGCCCTGCTCGCCCTGACCGGGGCGACGCGGCGGCAGCTCATGCGGATGCTCGGCAGTGAGGCGGTGCTGACCGCGGGGGCGGGGGTGCTGCTCGGGCTGCTGGTCGCGGCACCCATGAGCTGCGCGTTCGCGCTGGCCGCCACGGGCAGCGCGCTGCCGGTGGTGCCGCTCGGGTCGTTCGGCCCCGTGGTGCTCGGGGCGGTGGCGCTGACCGTGCTGACCGTGCTGGCCACCGGGGCGCGGGCCACCTCGCGGCTGAACACCTCCGAGGCGGCCGCGCAGTGACGGAACATCACCTCCGCGACGCGGACGGCGGAACTCCGGCCGGCGCTCCCGGCGCCCCGCGCCGCCCGGCGCTCCGGGCCGCCGGATACCTCGCCGCCGCTCTGCCGCTCTCGCTCCTGGGCGCCGCCTACGTTCTGCTGGTCCTGTACGTCGGCGGCCTGCTGGCGCTCACCCTGGTCGGGCTGCCGCTGCTGGCGCTCGGGCTGCGGGGCGCACGCCACCTGGTCCGGGTCCACCTGCGGCTGGTCCGGGTGCTGCTCGACGAGGTGGTCGAGAGCCCCGCGCCCCCGCCCGCGGCCGACGGCACGATCGCCTGGGTGCGCGGCAGTCTGTCGGACGTCACCGCGTGGCGCGGCCTGCTCTATCTGCTGCTCAGACTGCCGCTCGACCTGCTCGGCCTCGTGGTGGCGCTCGGGCTGCCGCTGTTCGGCGTCTGGTCGGCGGTGTGGGCGTCGGCCGGCGGCCAGGAGTGGTGGGTCGTGGCCGCCGCGGTCCTGTTCGCGCTGGCCGTGCTGGTGCTCGGCCCTGTGGTGTTCCGTGCGTGGGCGCGGCTGCACCGTTCGCTGGCTCGCGCCCTGCTCGGCCCCAGCGCCTCCCAACTGCGGGTGCGGACCCTGGAACGGGCGCGCGGCGCGGCCCTGGCCGAGAGCGACCGCGGCCTGCGCCAGGTCGAACGCGATCTGCACGACGGCACCCAGGCGCAGCTCGTCGCGCTCGCGATGACGCTGTCCCTGACCGCCGACGCGCTGTCCGACGACGTACGGGAGGCGACCGGCGACGCGCCCTGGGAGCGGCCCCGCACGCTCGTCGCCCGGGCCCGCGCCCAGACCGACGACGCGATCGCCGAACTGCGCCGCCTCATCGACGGGATCAGTCCCGCCGCGCTCGACCGCGGACTGCTGGACGCCCTGCCGCAGTTGACGGGCCGGGCCGGGGTGCCGGTGTCCCTGCGGGTGGACGTGGAGCAGCAGCCGGACCCGGCCGTCGAGCGCGTCGCGTACTTCTGCGTGGCGGAGCTGCTCACCAACGTCGCCAAGCACAGCGGAGCGACCCGGGCGTCGGTGGACGTCCGCGTCGTGGGCGAGGAGCGCAGGGGGAAGAAGCCCAGGATCAGGAAGCCCAAGGGGATGAAGCTGCGGATCACCGTCCACGACGACGGCGTCGGAGGCGCCGGGCTCGGCAGGGGCAGCGGGCTGTCGGGGCTGCGGGAGCGGCTGGCGGCGGTGGACGGCACGCTCGGCGTCGACAGCCCGGCCTCCGGCACGACCTCCGTCGTGCTGGAGATGCCGCTCCACCTCTGACGGCTTCAGCTCTGACGGCTTCAGCTCTGACAGCTCCGCCTCTGACGGCTTCACCTCGGCCAGTGGGGGAGCGGCACGGTGAGGACGCCCCGGAGCAGGGGGGATGCGGACACGCGACAGCCCTGTGCCGTCACGGCGCGGTCCCGCGTCCCCCCCGCCCCGGGGTGCGGCCCTCGGCTAGAAGTCGTCGTCGAAGCCGACCGTGCCCTCGACGGCCACCTGGTACGCGGAGACCCGGCGCTCGAAGAAGTTCGTCAGCTCCTGGACGCCCTGGAGCTCCATGAAGGAGAACGGGTTGGAGGACCCGTACACCTTCGGGAAGCCGAGGCGCTCCAGGCGCTGGTCGGCGACGCACTCCAGGTACTCGCGCATGGACTCCGTGTTCATGCCCGGCAGTCCCTCGCCGCACAGGTCGCGGCCGAACTGGAGCTCCGCGGCGACCGCTTCCTTCAGCATGTCGGTGACCTGCTGCTCCAGCTCGTCGTCGAAGAGGTCCGGCTCCTCCTTGCGGACGGTGTCCACGACCTCGAACGCGAAGTTCATGTGCATGGTCTCGTCCCGGAAGACCCAGTTCGTCCCGGTCGCGAGGCCGTGCAGCAGGCCCCGCGAGCGGAACCAGTAGACGTACGCGAAGGCGCCGTAGAAGAACAGGCCCTCGATGCACGCCGCGAAGCAGATCAGGTTGAGCAGGAAGCGGCGGCGGTCGGCCTTCGTCTCCAGGCGGTCGATCTTCTCGACCGAGTCCATCCACTTGAAGCAGAACTGCGCCTTCTCGCGGATGGAGGGGATCTCCTCGACCGCGTCGAAGGCCGCGGCGCGGTCGTCCGGGTCGGGGAGGTAGGTGTCCAGGAGCGTCAAGTAGAACTGGACGTGCACGGCCTCCTCGAAGAGCTGGCGGGAGAGGTACAGCCGCGCCTCGGGGGAGTTGATGTGCTTGTACAGGGTCAGCACGAGGTTGTTGGAGACGATCGAGTCGCCCGTGGCGAAGAACGCGACCAGGCGGCCGATCATGTGCTGCTCGCCCGGCGTCAGCTTCGCGAGGTCCGCGACGTCCGAGTGGAGGTCGACCTCCTCGACGGTCCAGGTGTTCTTGATCGCGTCCCGGTAGCGCTCGTAGAAGTCCGGGTAGCGCATCGGGCGCAGCGTCAGCTCGAAGCCGGGGTCGAGCAGGTTCTTTTCGCTGTTGGTGCTCATTACTGGCAGGCCTCGCAGGACTCGGGGTTTTCCAGGGAGCAGGCGAGCGCCTCGGCGTCGGTCGTCTGCTGCACGGGGAGGGGGACGGGGGCGGCGGCAGCGGTCTGCGAGCCGGCGGCGCGGGCGATCCGGGTGGCGGGGCGCGAGCGCAGGTAGTACGTCGTCTTCAGGCCCTTCTTCCAGGCGTACGCGTACATCGAGCTGAGCTTGCCGATGGTGGGCGTCTCCAGGAAGAGGTTGAGCGACTGGGACTGGTCGAGGTACGGGGTGCGGGCGGCGGCCATGTCGATCAGGCCGCGCTGCGGGATCTCCCAGGCGGTGCGGTAGAGGTCGCGGACCTCCTGGGGGATCCAGTTGAAGCCCTGGACCGAGCCCGACGCGTCGCGCAGCGCCTCACGGGTCTGGGCGTCCCAGACGCCGAGCTCCTTGAGGTCGCGCACCAGGTAGGAGTTGACCTGGAGGAACTCGCCGGAGAGGGTCTCGCGCTTGAAGAGGTTGGAGACCTGCGGCTCGATGCACTCGTAGACGCCCGCGATGGAGGCGATGGTGGCCGTCGGGGCGATGGCCAGCAGGAGCGAGTTGCGCATGCCGGTCTTCGCGACGCGGGCGCGCAGCGCCTCCCAGCGCTCCGGCCAGGTGACCTCGACGCCGTAGTGGTCGGGGTGCAGGACGCCGCGCGCGGTGCGGGTCTTCTCCCAGGCGGGGAGGGGTCCGCTGCGCTCGGCGAGGTCGCAGGACGCCTCGTACGCGGCGAGCATGATCCGCTCGGCGATGCGGGTGGAGAGCGCCGCCGCCTCCGGGGAGTCGAAGGGGAGCTTCAGCTTGAAGAAGACGTCCTGGAGGCCCATCGCGCCCAGGCCGACCGGCCGCCAGCGGGAGTTGGAGTTGCCGGCCTGCTCGGTCGGGTAGAAGTTGATGTCCACCACGCGGTCGAGGAAGGTGACGGCGGTGTGGACCGTCCGGTCCAGGCGGTCCCAGTCGATCTCGCCGCTGTCCAGGACGAAGGCGCCCATGTTGACCGAGCCGAGGTTGCAGACGGCCGTCTCGCCGTCATCGGTGACTTCGAGGATCTCGGTGCACAGGTTGGAGGAGTGGACCGTGTGGCCCGGCTCCGCCGTCTGGTTGGCGGTGCGGTTGGAGGCGTCCTTGAAGGTCATCCAGCCGTTGCCGGTCTGCGCGAGGGTGCGCATCATGCGGCCGTACAGCTCGCGGGCCGGCAGGGACTTCTTGGCCAGGCCCTGCGCCTCCGCCCTGCGGTAGGCGGCGTCGAAGTCGTCGCCCCACAGGTCCACCAGCTCGGGGACGTCGGCGGGGGAGAACAGCGACCACTGGCCGTCCTGGTCCACGCGGCGCATGAACTCGTCCGGGATCCAGTGGGCGAGGTTGAGGTTGTGGGTGCGGCGGGCGTCCTCGCCGGTGTTGTCGCGGAGCTCCAGGAACTCCTCGATGTCCGCGTGCCAGGTCTCCAGGTAGACGGCGGCCGCGCCCTTGCGGCGGCCGCCCTGGTTGACGGCCGCGACGGAGGCGTCGAGCGTCTTCAGGAACGGGACGATGCCGTTGGAGTGGCCGTTGGTGCCGCGGATCAGGGAGCCGCGGGCGCGGATGCGCGAGTACGACAGACCGATGCCGCCGGCGTGCTTGGACAGGCGCGCGACCTGGTGGTAGCGGTCGTAGATCGAGTCCAGCTCGTCCATCGGGGAGTCGAGGAGGTAGCAGGACGACATCTGCGGGTGGCGGGTGCCGGAGTTGAAGAGCGTCGGCGAGGACGGCAGGTAGTCCAGACGGCTCATCAGCCGGTACAGCGAGGCGACCTCGGCGAGAGCCCGCTCGCTGTCGTCCGCCGCCAGGCCGGAGGCCACGCGCAGCATGAAGTGCTGCGGGGTCTCGATCACCTGACGGGTGATGGGGTGGCGCAGCAGGTAGCGGCTGTAGACCGTGCGCAGGCCGAAGTACTCGAAGCGGTCGTCGCCCTCGAGGTCGATCAGCTCGTCCAGCGCCGCCGCGTGCTTGGCGACGAACTCGGCCGTACGGTCCGCGATGAGCCCTTCGCGGTGGCCGACGGCGACGGACCCGGAGAAGCAGCCCACCCCCTGGGAGGCGGCCTCGTCCCGGATCGTACGGGCGAGCAGGCGCGCGGCGAGGCGCGAGTAGGCGGGGTCCTCGGAGATGAGCCCTGCGGCGGCCTCGGTGGCCAGCTCCCGGAGCTCGGCGGCGTCCGAGCGCGCGTTGCGCCCCCGCAGGGCGGCGGCGGCGACCCGGCCGGGGTCGGTGTCGGTGAGGTCGGCGGTCAGGTCGGTCAGGGTGCGCAGCAGCGCGGTGCCGGGGGCGTCCTGACTGTCCTGACTCTGCTCGGCGGTGGCCGGGTCGACTGGCGCGATGGTCACGTGGGGGCTCTCCCTCGCTCGGCGCGGGGCCACGGGGCGGAGCGGGGGCGCGCGAGCAGGCGTCCGCCCCGGAAGAAGGGCGCACGTCGCCTGGCGTCCACCGGCTCATCCTCGAAGCCCGGACGTATCGGAATCCGGTTCGGTCGAGCCGGATCACACCGTCGGCAGGTCCTCGGACTTGGCGGTACGCAAATGCGTACATGACACACCGTTGCGGGACAGTTCCGGATTCTCACCGGATTCCCCTGCGGCGACAGCGAGGACGAGCATACATGTGGTGGGTCCCCGTTGGGGAACCCACCACATGTTGTGTCGCGCGCCGTTGCGCTTCCCCGGCTAAAGGGGGTACGGGCCCCGTTTCACCGGGATCCTGAGCCCCCGCGCGCACCGGGCTGGAGCGCCAGTGCGTACGTCAGCAGGCCCAGTCCGGGCACCGGTTGCCAGTCCCGCTCGGGCGTCCGTACGAAGCCGAGGCGCTCGTAGATCCGGTGCGCCCCCAGCATCGTCGGCTGGGTCGACATCACCAGCCGGACGACCCCTTCCTCGGCCCGTGCGCGGGCGACACAGGCCCGCACGAGGCTCTCGCCCGCCCCGCGCCCCCGGGCCGCCCGTGCGACCGCGAGCATGCGGAACTCGGCCTCGCCGGGGACGCCGATGTCCTGGAGCGGGCTGCCCTGGGGAGCATAGGTGACGGTGCCCAGGAGGGTGTCGTCGGCGTCCACGGCGACCAGGAGGTCGGCCTTCGCGGCGCGGGAGGCGGCGTCGCGCAGGGTGGTCGCGTAGGTGTTGTCCTCGCCGCCGTCGAGGAGGCCGTCGTCGAGGTAGGCGCGGGCGGTGATCTCGCCCACGGCCGGGTATTCGGGGGGTTCCGCGATGCGGATGCGCATGTCCATGCCGGGCAGTGTGCAACGGCGGGGGCCCGGCGTCCCACCCCGTGTCGAGGGGCGGGACACCGGGCCGTACCGCGGTCGCTCCGACCGGTTCAGCAGCAGCGGAAGCCGTCGCGGGGGTCGCCCTCGCGGGCGTCGGTGCGGCTGCGCTCGAAGGCGCGGCGGGTCATGACCGCGGCGTCCGGGTCGTGCGCGCGGGCGTGGGCGACGTAGTGGTCGTACGCCGCCTCGCCGGTCACCTCGCGGACGTACCAGCGCAGCCGGGACAGCCAGTGCCGCAGCCCTGCCGTGCGCACCGCGCCCGTGGTCATACCGTGCTCTCCTCCTTGCGCGGGCGGCCGTCCGGGCCCAGGCCCGCGGCGGCCAGCTCGGCCTTCTCCTCCTTGGTGGCGAACAGGGAGGCCGGGGCGACGAGCTTCGACTCGACGTACGGGGTCTCGCTGAGCTCGACCCCGGCCGGGTTGCGGACCGCCTTCAGGCAGGCGCGGCAGGCCTCGAAGAGGACGACCAGGATCAGCACCGCGAACAGGACGGACAGGACGCCGTCGACCGTGGAGTTGGTGACGATGGTCTCCATCTGCTCGCGGTTCTTGGCGAGTCCGACCTTGTCGAGGCCCTTGTCGAGGGCGCTCTGGTAGACGTCGCGCTGGGCGAAGAAGCCCACCTTGGGGTCGGCGGAGAAGATCTTCTGCCAGCTCGCGGTGAGCGTGACCGCGACGTCCCACAGCAGCGGAACGGCCGTCACCCAGGCGTACTTGAGACGCCCGGACTTGATGAGGAGGGTGGTGCAGACGGCGAGCGCCACGGCCGCGAGGAGCTGGTTGGCGATGCCGAACAGCGGGAAGAGCTGGTTGATGCCGCCCAGCGGGTCGTGCACGCCGACCCACAGGAAGTAGCCCCAGGCCAGGACGACGATCGCGCTGGCGATCCAGACGCCGGGCTTCCAGCTGACGTTCTTGAACGGCTTGTAGACGTTGCCCAGCATGTCCTGGAGCATGAAGCGGCCGACCCGGGTGCCCGCGTCCAGCGTCGTCAGGATGAACAGCGCCTCGAACATGATGGCGAAGTGGTACCAGAAGGCCTTCATCGCGGCCCCGCCGAAGGCCGCCGAGAAGATCTCGGACAGACCCAGCGCGAAGGTCGGCGCACCGCCCGTGCGGTGCAGCAGGCTGGCCTCCTCGACGTCCTTGGCGGCCTGCGCCAACTGCTCGGGGGTGATGGTGAAGCCGAGGTTCCCGACCGCCTGCGAGGCCGCCTGGACGGTGTCGCCGACCACGCCCGCGGGCGCGTTGACGGCGAAGTAGAGGCCCGGGTCGATGATGCAGGCGGCGATCAGCGCCATGATCGCGACGAACGACTCGATCAGCATGGAGCCGTAGCCGATCGTGCGGATCTGGGTCTCCTTCTGGATCATCTTCGGGGTGGTGCCCGAGGAGATGAGGGAGTGGAACCCGGAGAGCGCGCCGCACGCGATGGTGATGAACACGAAGGGGAAGAGCGAGCCCGCGAAGACCGGACCCGTCCCGCTGGTCGCGAACTGCGTGATGCCGTCCATCTTCAGCGTCGGCAGCGCGATCAGCACGCCCACCGCGAGCAGCGCGATCGTGCCGACCTTCATGAACGTCGACAGGTAGTCGCGCGGCGCGAGCAGCAGCCACACCGGCAGCACCGAGGCGAGGAACCCGTAGACCACCATCCAGATGACCAGCGTGCCCGGCTCCAGCGTGAAGGTCTCCGCCCAGGAGGACTCGGCGACCCAGCCGCCCGCGACGATCGCGAGCAGCAGCAGCGCGACGCCGATCAAAGACACCTCGGTGACCCGGCCGGGCCGCAGGATGCGCAGGTAGACGCCCATGAAGAGGGCGATCGGGATGGTCATGCCGATGGAGAAGACGCCCCAGGGGGACTCCGCCAGCGCGTTCACGATGATCAGTGCGAGCACCGCGAGCAGGATGATCATGATCGCGAACACGGCGATCAGCGCCGCCGCGCCGCCGACCGGGCCGATCTCGTCCCGGGCGATCTGGCCGAGCGAACGGCCGTTGCGACGCGTCGAGAAGAACAGCGTCACCATGTCCTGCACCGCGCCCGCGAAGATCACGCCCGCGACGATCCAGATGGTGCCCGGCAGGTACCCCATCTGGGCCGCCAGCACCGGCCCGACCAGCGGGCCCGCGCCCGCGATGGCCGCGAAGTGGTGGCCGAAGAGCACCCGGCGGTCGGTGGGGTGGAAGTCCACGCCGTCGTCGTTGAGTTCGGCCGGGGTGGCGCGGGTCTTGTCGACCTTCAGTACGCGGTGGGCGATGAACTTGGAGTAGAAGCGGTAGGCGATGGCGTACGAGCCGAGGGCCGCGGCCAGCATCCACACGGCCGAGACGTCCTCGCCGCGGGAGAGCGCGAGCACCGCCCAGCCCGCCGCGCCGGCGATCGCGACCAGGGTCCAGATCGCCACGGACTTGGGCGACAGCTTCCGCCGGGCGGGGCCCGGGGGCGACCCGGCCTGCTCGGTCTCGGCTGTCGGTCTCGGCTCTGCCATGGCGATCCGTCCCCTCGCGCGATCTTCACTGTCACAACGTGCGCGAAATCTAGGGGCTGCGACCGGGCCGCGTAACCCCCTGTCCGCATATCGGTACGGACACGGCCCGACCACCGCAGGTCAGCGGGGGTACCACTGTCGACCGGCGGCCCCCGGGGGCGACGGGCGCCCGGCCGTCAGTCGTTCGGGCGCCGCAGGCGGGCCACGAACTTGTAGCGGTCGCCGCGGTAGACCGAGCGGACCCACTCCACCGGCTCGCCGTCCTTGTCGAGCGAGTGGCGCGACAGCATCAGCATCGGCAGCCCGACGTCCGTGCCGAGCAGCCCCGCCTCGCGGGGGGTGGCGAGGGAGGTCTCGATGGTCTCCTCGGCCTCGGAGAGGCGTACGTCGTAGACCTCGGCGAGCGCGGTGTAGAGCGAGGTGTACTTCACCAGTGACCGCCGCAGGGCCGGAAACCGCTTGGCGGACAGGTGGGTCGTCTCGATCGCCATCGGCTCGCCGCTGGCCAGGCGGAGGCGTTCGATGCGCAGGACGCGGCCGCCGGCGGTGATGTCCAGCAGTCCGGCGAGGGTGTCGTCGGCCGTGACGTACCCGATGTCCAGGAGCTGGGAGGTGGGTTCGAGGCCCTGGGCCCTCATGTCCTCGGTGTACGAGGTGAGTTGGAGGGACTGCGAGACCTTCGGCTTGGCGACGAAGGTGCCCTTGCCCTGGATGCGCTCCAGGCGCCCCTCGACCACCAGCTCCTGGAGGGCCTGGCGGACGGTGGTGCGCGAGGTGTCGAACTCGGCGGCCAGCGTCCGCTCCGGCGGCACCGGGGTGCCCGGGGGGAGGGTCTCGGTCATGTCGAGCAGATGCCGCTTGAGGCGGTAGTACTTCGGGACGCGGGCGGTGCGGGCGGGCGCCGCCGGCTCGGTGACCGTGCCCCCCGTGCTGGTCTCCGTGCGTCCCCCGTCGGTGATCATGGTCCGCCCTTCCGGCTCCTGCGCTGCTGCCGTCACCGGCTCCTCCGTCTGTCGCGGCTCACATGGATGGTGGCACGGTCCGCCGCGCGGGGCTCGGGCTCCGCGCGATTCCTTCTTATACACCGCGACGCGTGGGAACGCCGTGGACACAGGGGCTGTTGTACGGTCCCGCGCGGGGCGAGGTGTCGGTCCGATAACGGACCCGACGAGTGGTCTGACACACCCTTGACACCCCAAAAGGTCTAGGCCAAGCTCCAGCTACTGGTCTAAACCATTAAAGACCAGGTCCCAGTCCCACAGGCCGTACTTCGTGCGTTGTCCTCGCGGTGGGCAGGGGGTTGCAGGCATCCCTGAGCAGGAGAGTGGCGTAATGAAGCGCAAGCTCATCGCGGCGATTGGCGTCGCCGGCATGTTGGTCAGCGTTGCGGCGTGTGGCGGCTCGGACACCAAGGACGGCGGCAAGAAGGCCGGTGCCGACGGGTTCAAGGGCGAGACGCTCACCGTCTGGGCCATGGACGGCTCGACCCCGCCGAACTGGACCAAGGACCTCACCGCCGAGTTCGAGAAGAAGACCGGCGCGAAGCTCAAGTTCGAGGTCCAGAAGTGGGAGGGCATCCAGCAGAAGCTGACGACCGCCCTGTCCGAGGAGAACCCCCCCGACGTCTTCGAGATCGGCAACACGCAGACCGCCGCGTACGCCAAGACCGGCGGTCTCGCGGAGCTGGACGACCTCAAGAAGGAGATCGGCGCGGACTGGGCCGAGAACTTCAACAAGGCCTCGGTCGTCGACGGCAAGCAGTTCGCCGCCCCGTGGTGGTTCGCCAACCGCGTCGTGGTCTACAACAAGTCGGTCTTCAAGGAGGCCGGTGTCACCGAGGTCCCCAAGACCCGTGACGACTTCTTCAAGGCGCTCGACAAGATCAAGGCCAAGGGCGCGGCCGAGCCGCTCTACCTGCCCGGCCAGAACTGGTACTTCTTCGACGGCCTCACCATCGGCAAGGGTGCGGACCTGATCAAGAAGGACGGCGACAAGTGGGTCTCCAACCTCGCCGACCCGAAGATCGGCGAGGCCGCCGAGCTGTACAAGAAGTACCAGTCCTACTCCAAGGCCCCCAAGGACAAGGACGAGGCGACCCCGCAGCAGGCCGACGTCTTCGCCAAGGGCAAGACCGGCGCCTTCATCGGCATGGGCTGGGAGGCCGGCACCGCCATCAAGGCCAACCCGGCCATCGAGAAGGAGATCGGCTACTTCACCATCCCCGGTGAGACCGCCGACAAGCCCGAGGGCGTGTTCCTCGGCGGCTCCAACTTCGCCGTCGCCGCCGGCAGCAAGAAGCAGGAGCTCGCCAAGGAGTTCCTGAAGCTCGCGCTGTCCGACAAGTTCGAGGGCGCGCTCGCCAAGGAGTCCGGCGTCATCCCGAACAAGGAGTCGCTCAACTCCAACCTGACCGGCAACCCGGTCGCCGAGGCCGCCGCGCCGTCCGCCAAGTTCGGTGGCACCACGCCGCTGATCCCGGAGTGGGCCGCGGTCGAGAACAACCCGAACCCGATCAAGACCTACCTGACGGCGGTCCTGAACGGCAAGACCCCGGCGGAGGCCGCCAAGCAGGTCGAGCCCGAGCTCAACAAGCGCCTCGCGCAGAAGCAGTAACCCTCCTGCCGGGTTCCGGCCCCCTCCGCGGCACCGAGGGGGCCGGAACCCGGCAGTCAGCCGTGTGTCTCCCCGCCCGGCTGTGTCCCGCAGTGCCCTCACTGCGTCCTGCAGTGCGCCTAGGAAGAGATGGCGAGCATGACCGTGCAGACCGAACGACCGCCCTCCGGTCCGACGGAGATCCTCAAGGGGGCCGGGTCCGAGCCGGCCGATCCGGGCAGGAAGCCCCGCAGAGCGGGATCGCTCACCCCTTATCTGCTGCTGTTGCCCCCGGTGGCAGCCGTCCTGGTCTTCCTGGGCTGGCCCCTGGTCAAGAACGTCCTCATCTCGTTCCAGAACCTCAACATGAGGCAGCTGATCCAGCACCTCACCGAGTGGAACGGCACCGACAACTACGGTGACGTCCTCAGCAGTGAGGAGTTCTGGAACGTCACGGGGCGCTCGATCGCCTTCACGGCCGCCAACGTCGTGCTGATCATGGTGATCGGCACCCTGGTCGGCCTGCTGCTGGTTCGCCTCGGCAAGCGCATGCGGGTCGTCCTGATGATCGGCCTGGTACTCGCCTGGGCGATGCCCGTCGTCGCCGCGACCACCGTCTACCAGTGGCTGTTCGCCCAGCGCTTCGGCGTCGTCAACTGGGTGCTGGACGCACTCGGCTTCCACTCGATGGCTGATTACAACTGGACCGGCAGCCAGCTCTCCACGTTCTTCGTGATCATGGTTCTGATCGTCTGGCAGTCGATCCCCTTCGTGGCGCTCAACCTGTACGCCGCGAGCACGACCATCCCCAAGGAGCTGTACGAGGCCGCCGCGCTGGACGGCGCCGGCGCCTGGAAGAGCTTCACCCAGGTCACCCTGCCGTTCCTGAAGCCCTTCCTCTTCGCGACGACGTTCCTGGAGATCATCTGGGTCTTCAAGGCGTTCGTCCAGGTGTACGCGATCAACGCGGGCGGCCCGGACCGGCTCACCGAGATCCTGCCGGTCTACGCCTACATCGAGGGCATGGGCAACCAGCACTTCGGCATGGGCTCGGCGATCTCCGTCCTGACCATCCTGATCCTGCTGCTGCTCACCGCGTACTACCTGCGGATCGTTCTTAAGCAAGAGGAGGACGAGCGATGAAGCGCTCCCTGCCCGGCCGCATCTGGCCCAACGCGACGGCGGTCCTGCTCGTTATTGGCCTCGTCTTCCCCGTCTACTGGATGTTCGCGACGGCCTTCAAGAAGACGCCGGACATCGTCTCCGAGACGCCCGTCTGGTTCCCGACGGACATCACCTTCGAGCACTTCAAGACCGCGATCGACGCCGAGAACTTCGGCACCATGGTGCGCAACTCGCTCACCGTCACGATCCTCGCGGTCGTCTTCTCCCTGATCCTCGCCCTGGCCGGCTCCTTCGCCCTCGCCCGGATGCGGTTCAAGGGGCGGCGCGGCTTCATCATCGGCTTCATGGTGGCGCAGATGGCGCCCTGGGAAGTCATGGTCATCGCGATCTACTTCATCGTGCGCGACGCCGACATGCTCAACAGCCTGATCCCGCTGACCGCCTTCTACATGGTCATGGTGCTGCCCTTCACCCTCCTCACGCTGCGCGGCTTCGTCGCCGCCGTGCCCAAGGAGCTGGAGGAGTCCGCGATGGTCGACGGCTGCACCCGCCGTCAGGCCTTCGTCAAGGTGATCCTGCCGCTGCTGGCCCCCGGCCTGATGTCGACCTCGCTGTTCGGATTCATCACCGCCTGGAACGAAGTCCCCATGGTGCTCGTCCTGAACAAGCAGGCCGAGTTCCAGACCCTGCCGCTGTGGCTGACCCAGTTCCAGACCCAGTTCGGCGACGACTGGGGTGCCACGATGGCGGCGTCCTCGCTCTTCGCGATCCCGATCCTGATCCTCTTCGTCTTCCTCCAGCGCAAGGCGGTCAGTGGTCTGACCGACGGCGCGGTGAAGGGATAAGCACCCATGACGACGCTCATCACCCGCACGGACACCGTCACCCGGGACGCCCTCGCCGTCCTCCAGCCCGGTTTCACCGGCACCTCCGCCCCCGACTGGCTGCTGCGCAGCGTCGGTGAGGGGCTGTCGTCCGTCGGCCTGTTCGGGCGCAACATCGCCTCCCCCGAGCAGCTCGCGGCCCTCACCGCCCAGTTGCGCGCCGAGCGCGAGGACGTGCTGGTCGCCATCGACGAGGAGGGCGGCGACGTCACCCGCCTCGAAGTGCGCGGCGGCTCCTCCTTCCCCGGCAACCTCGCCCTCGGCGCCGTCGACGACGTGGACCTGACACGTGACGTCGCCCGCGAGCTGGGCCGACGCCTGGCCGAGTGCGGGGTGAACCTCAACTGGGCGCCGTCGGCCGACGTCAACTCCGACCCGGGCAACCCGGTCATCGGCGTACGGTCCTTCGGCGCGGACCCGGCGCTCGTCGCCCGGCACACGGCCGCGTACGTCGAGGGCCTCCAGGCCGCCGGGGTCGCCGCCTGCACCAAGCACTTCCCGGGGCACGGCGACACCAATGTCGACTCGCACCACGACATGCCCCGCATCGATGTGGACCTCGCCACACTGCACGCCCGTGAGCTGGTGCCTTTCCGGGCCGCGATCGCCGCCGGTTCCAAATCGGTCATGAGTGCGCATATTCTTCTCCCTGCGCTCGACCCCACCCGTCCCGCGACTCTCAGCCCGCAGATCCTGACCGGTCTGCTCCGGGAGGAGCTGGGCTACCAGGGGCTGATCATTACGGACGGCATGGAGATGCGGGCCATCTCCGCGACGTACGGAATCGAGCGCGGCTCCGTCCTGGCGATCGCCGCGGGCGCCGACGCGATCTGCGTCGGCGGCGGCCTCGCCGACGAGGAGACCGTGCTGCGCCTGCGCGACGCGCTGGTGGCGGCGGTCCGCTCCGGTGAACTGCCGGAGGAGCGGCTGGCCGACGCGGCGGCGAGGGTGCGTTCCCTCGCCTCGTGGACGTCGGCGGCCCGCGAGGCTTCGGGGCCGGGCGCGGAAGTGCAGGAGGGGACCGCGCCCGGCAACGAGACCATCGGCCTGGTCGCCGCCCGCCGTGCCGTCACCGTCACTCGCGCGCCGGGCGCCACTCCCGTCATGTCCGCTCCGTACGTCGCCGCCTTCACCCCGGTCGCGAACATCGCGGTGGGCGACGAGACCCCGTGGGGCGTCGCCGCCGACCTGGCGCGCCTGCTCCCGGGCACCGCGACCGGCACGTTCACGGCGGAGACGGGCACGGCGGAGGCCGTGGTGACGGCCGCGGGCGGCCGCCGGATCGTCGCGGTGGTACGGGACGAACACCGTCACCCGTGGATGGCGGCCGCCCTGGACGCGCTCCTCGCGGCCCGCCCGGACACGGTCGTGGTCGAGATGGGCGTCCCCCAGGCGACCCCGCGCGGCGCGCTGCATGTGGCGACGCACGGTGCGGCCCGGGTCTGCGGCGCGGCGGCGGCGGAGGCCGTCACCGGCCGCTGAGCCCTCCCGCACCGGAAGACCCGCACCCGGAGGGCGCGGAGAGCAGTGTCCGGAGCACCCGGAAGGCCGGGCCCCCCCGCGGGGGCCCGGCCTTCCGTGCGTACTCGCGGTGGTTACAGCCCCTGCCACACCGGCTTGTTGGCGTAGGTGTGCCGGAAGTAGTCAGCCAGCTTCAGCTTGGAGGCGGCGGCCTCGTCGACGACGACGGTCGCGTGCGGGTGGAGCTGGAGCGCGGAGGCCGGGACGAGCGCGGAGAGCGGGCCCTCGACGGTCTGCGCGACGGCCTCGGCCTTGCCCTCGCCGGTGGCCAGCAGGACCAGGTGGCGGGCGTCCAGGATGGTGCCGATGCCCTGGGTGATGACGTGGCGCGGGACCTGGGCGGTGTCGCCGTCGAAGAAGCGCGCGTTGTCGTCGATGGTCTGCTGGGTCAGCGTCTTGATCCGGGTGCGCGAAGCGAGCGAGGAGCAGGGCTCGTTGAAGCCGATGTGCCCGTCGGTGCCGATGCCCAGCAGTTGGAGGTCGACGCCGCCGGCCTCGCCGAGCGCCCTGTCGTACGCCTCGCACGCGGCCTGGACGTCCTCGGCGGACCCGTCGGGGCCGAAGAAGGACGCTTCGGTCAGGCCCAGCGGCTCCACGACCTCGCGCAGGACGGTCGCGCGGTAGGACTCGGGGTGTCCGGCGGGCAGGCCCACGTACTCGTCGAGCTGGCAGATCCGGGCCCGGGACGCGTCCACCTCACCGGCGGCCACCTTGGCGGCCAGGGCCTGGTAGATGGGCAGCGGGGACGAACCGGTGGCGACACCGAGCAGGGCGTCGGGCTTGCCGCCCAGCAGGTCCACGATGCTCTGCGCGATGAGCTCGCCGCCCGCCCTGGCGTCCGGAACGATGACAACTTCCACGCTGATGCCTGCCTGTCTGTGTGGGAGTGCGGAGACCGTCCGCCGAGGTCCTGCGGGGCCGGACGATCTGTGGTATAGACCAATCTAGCAGAGCGGAGGTCCGCGCACCCGGTCTTCCGCGGGTCCGCACCGTCCTTCCACTGGCGGCCCCGTGGACTCCCATGGTCGACTGGCCCCGAGCATCCGTCACCTCGAGCAGCCGTGCCAGGCAGGTCCGGGAGGTCCGTCATGTCGCCCGTGGAACGACCGGCGCAGGGGATGAGCGTCCCCTCCCTCCCAACGGCCCCCTTCGCGGAGCGCCCGGGCCGCCTGATGGCCGCCGAGACGGCGGAGCAGCCGGCCGTGCTGCGCCGGATCCTGGACGAGGCGGCCCCGCGGATCTTCGCGACGGCGCAGGCGATCGCCGCCAAGAGCCCCCGCTTCGTGCTCCTCACCGCGCGCGGCACCTCCGACAACGCGGCCCTGTACGCCAAGTACCTGCTGGAGATCCAGCTCGGACTGCCCTGCGGCCTCACCTCCATGTCCACCACGACGGCCTACGGCGCCCGCCCCTCCCTGCGCGACGTCCTGGTCGTCACGGTCAGCCAGTCGGGCGGCTCCCCGGACCTGGTGGCCTCCACGCGCGCGGCCCGCGAGGCCGGCGCCCTGACCCTCGCGGTCACCAACAACCCCGACTCCCCCCTCGCGGCGGTCTCCGAGCACCACATCGACGTCCTGGCCGGCCCCGAGAGGGCCCTGCCCGCGACGAAGACCTACACGGCCTCCCTCCTCTGCCTCTACCTCCTCGTCCAGGGCCTCCAGTCGCGGGACGGCACGGCGACGGCCGCCGGACTGCCGGACCTGGCCGCGGGAATCCTGGCCCGCCAGGAGGAGGTCCGCGCCCTGGCCGCCCGCTACCGCTTCGCCGAACGCATGGTGATCACCTCGCGCGGCTACGGCTACCCCACGGCCAAGGAGGCCGCCCTCAAGCTCATGGAGACGAGCTACATCCCCGCCCTCTCCTACTCCGGCGCCGACCTGCTGCACGGCCCGCTCGCCATGGTCGACAACATCTCCCCGGTCATCGCCGTGGTCACCTCGGGCAGGGGCGGCGAGGCCCTCCAGCCCGTCCTGGACCGGCTGCGCGGCCGGGGCGCCGACCTCTTCGTGGTCGGCCCCGCGTCCCAGGTCGCCCAGGCGTCCTCGGGCTTCGCCGTCCCCACGGAGTCCGTCCCCGAGGAACTCCAGCCCGTCCTGGACATCCTCCCCCTCCAGCTCCTCGCGTACGAGGTGACCCTCGCCCGGGGCCAGGACCCCGACGCCCCCCGGGCCCTCGCCAAGGTCACCGAGACCCGCTGACCGGAGACACCCGGCGGGCGCTGAAATAGCTAGCGGACGCTATAGAATCCCGGCATGGCAACCGGACAGCGCGGCCGGCCCCGGTCCTTCGACCGGGGGGCGGCCCTGGAGAAGGCCACCCTGGCCTTCTGGGAGAGCGGGTACGAGACGACCTCGGTCGCCGACCTCACGCGCCTGATGGGCATCGCCGCCCCCAGCCTCTACGCCGCCTTCGGCGACAAGCGGGCCCTCTTCGCGGAGGTCGTCGCCCGGTACGCCGCCACCCACGGCGCCTTCGGCGCCCGTGCCCTGGAGGAGGAGGGCACGGCACGGGCGGCCGTCGGCCGGCTGCTCCACGAGGCGGCGGCGGAGTACACCGACCCCGCCCACCCCCGTGGCTGCCTGGTGATCACCGCCGCGACCAACTGCACGACCCCCGAGGTCGAGGAGTCCCTGCGGGCCCGCCGCAACGCCAACATCGCCGCCTTCGCCTCCCGCGTCCGGGCCGACGTGGCGGCCGGCCGGCTCCCGTCCGGCACCGACCCCGAGGCCCTGGCCCGTTTCTCGGGCGCCGTGCTCCAGGGCATGTCGCAGCAGGCTCGCGACGGGGCGGACCGGGCGGAGCTGGAGGCGGTGGCGGAACTGGCGATGCGCGCCTGGCCGCCCGAGGAGGGGCCGTAGAGACACCCGCGGGCCACGGCGCCCGGCGGGACCCTCAGCCCGCCCGGCACCGCAGCCCGGAGTTGCATCGGCCGGCGGTGTGCGGTGCCTCCGGCCGTCAGGAGGGGCGGGCGCAGTCAGGGCAGAGAGCGCGCGTCCCTCGGTTTCACCCTCCTGTGCGGGGAGGATGAAGCTTTGCCCGGCCATTGTGGACTAGACCACTAACCCCTGTCTACGCCTGCGCACCGCCGGTTGTCCCACAGGTTACGGGTATGTTCGACGCGTGCCCTCCATGAACGATCTCGTACGCCAGCACACCGCCCTCAGCGAGTCCGACCTCGAGTGGCTCCACCTGCTGGTCTCGGAGTGGCAGTTGCTCTCCGACCTGTCCTTCGCCGACCTCGTGCTGTGGGTCCCGACCCTCGACGGCACCCGTTATGTCTCCGTGGCGCAGATGCGCCCGAACACCGGTCCCACCTCGTACCACGACGACATGGTCGGCCACCTGGTCCCGCGCGGCCGCCGCCCGCTGCTCGACGCCGCCCTGGACGAGGGCCGCATCGTGCGCGAGGGCGACCCGGAGTGGCGCGAGGAGGTCCCGGTCCGGGTCGAGTCCATCCCCGTGCGGCGCGAGGGGCGGGTGCTCGGCGTCATCGGCCGCAACACGAACCTGCTGACGGTCCGTACGCCGAGCCGCCTGGAGCTGACGTACCTCCAGAGCGCCTCCGACCTGGCCCAGATGATCGCCGCCGGATCGTTTCCCTTCCCCGGGCAGCAGGTCGACATGGACGCCTCCCCGCGGGTGGGGGACGGGCTCATCCGGCTCGACGCCGACGGGATCGTCCAGTACGCCAGTCCCAATGCGCTCTCCGCCTACCACCGCCTCGGCCTCGCCTCCGACCTGGTGGGCCATCACCTCGGCCAGGCCACCGCCGAGCTCGCGCCCTCCCGGGGCCCGGTGGACGAGGCCCTGGTCAAGCTGGCCAGCGGGTACGCGCCCCGGGAGACCGAGGTGGAGGGCAGCGGGGGAGTGATCCAGCTCCGCGCCATCCCGCTCAAGCCCAAGGGCACCCGGATCGGCTCCCTGGTGCTCTGCCGGGACGTCACGGAACTGCGCCGCCGCGAGCGGGAGTTGATCACCAAGGACGCCACCATCCGGGAGATCCACCACCGGGTGAAGAACAACCTCCAGACGGTCGCCGCCCTGTTGAGACTCCAGTCCCGCAGGATGGACTCGGACCAGGGGCGCGAGGCCCTCAACGAGGCCGTGCGGCGCGTGGGTTCGATCGCGATCGTCCACGAGACGCTGTCCCAGAACCTGGACGAGCGCGTCGAGTTCGACGAGATCGCCGACCGCGTCCTGGCCATGGTCGCGGAGATCTCGCCCGGAAAGGTGACCTGCCGCAGGACCGGCCGCTTCGGCATCCTGGACGCGGAGGTCGCCACTCCGCTCTCCATGGTGCTGACGGAGGTCCTGCAGAACGCCCTGGAGCACGCCTTCGCCCCCGGCGACGAGGGCACGGTGGAGGTCTCCGCCGTGCGCGGCGGCACCTCCGCCGAGGCCCGGCTGCTGCTCACCGTGCTGGACGACGGCCGGGGTCTGCCCGAGGGCTTCGACCCGAAGAAGGCCGGCAACCTGGGGCTCCAGATCGTGCGGACCCTGGTGGAGGGCGAGTTGGGCGGGACCTTCGACATGGTCCGCGGCCCCGAGCGCGGGACGCGCGTGGTCCTGGACGTCCCCGTGCGGCCGCAGAAGTAGCCCCCGCGCCCCGGACCGACGGCGGGCGCGGCCTGCCACGACAGCGAAGAGCCCCGGACCGAGGTGACGGTCCGGGGCTCAACTGCTCACGCGTTACTGCGCATTGGGGGGTACTGCGCGCTGCGATTTCGGGGGCGGTGACTGCATACGCGCTGTATGCGCCGCCGAGCTCAGGCTCGAAGCAGGGTGGTTCAGGCGGTCGCGTTGCGCGCCCGGTTGCGAGCGGCGCGGCGCTTCATCGCGCGGCGCTCGTCCTCGCTGAGGCCACCCCAGACACCCGAGTCCTGGCCGGACTCGAGCGCCCACTGCAGGCACTGCTCCATGACGGGGCAGCGGCGGCAGACGGCCTTGGCTTCCTCGATCTGCAGCAGCGCAGGACCGGTGTTGCCGATGGGGAAGAACAGCTCCGGGTCTTCCTCACGACAAACGGCGTTGTGACGCCAGTCCATGGCTGCTACCTCTCCTTGTGACATGCACGTTGCTTGTGAATGTGAACGCTTTCACGAATCCCCTCACAGGGGAAGGGCCGACTTCCAGCGAACACTGGTTGTGGTCCTGAGTGTGAGGAGGGATTCTGGTTCTCAGGGAGGCCGGTGTTGCGGGCCGTCCCGATCGCCATGAAGAGACTCGCAAACCTCGTCGGCGGATACAACCCCTTCCGGAAAGTTTTTTTTGATTCCTCGGTGTCGGCTAGGTCACAGCCGTACTTCCATGGGGTGGATGGCAGTCCGTACGTTCGAGATAAAGGACTTTGGGCCCTTCCACTCACACAATCACACGCAGTGCACGGCGAACGCCTGTGAACGCGACGCTCGTACGCAACCCGAGGTGGTCGCCGTCCATTTGAAGGGGCAGTGGCACCTTCGAATGCAAGGTGAAGTCCGTCAGGTCGTGGAGGGTCACGGCGTGCTTCCCGTGTGGGCCGCGCTCCGGGGTGGAAGTGAGCAACTGCGTGGCGTACCGGGTGACCGCCGGAGTGGAAAGACGGCTGAGGCCCAGCACGTCGAGGGCGGTCTCGAAAGACGCCTCCGGGGAGGCGTACAGCGGGCGATTCCCCAGGTAGGTCCAGGGGGAGGTGTTGCAGACTATCGCCAGAACCAGGTCGGTCACCGGGTCCTCACCGGGCCTCTGCAGAGAAATCACACCCTGTCTGCGGTGGGGTTCCTCCAGGAATTGGCGGACCACCTGGCGCAGATAGAGGGCGTGCGTGGAGCGCTTTCCGCGCTCCCGCTGCTGTTCGACCCGGCCGATGACGCCGGCGTCGAATCCCAGACCGGCGCAGAAGGTGAACCAGCGTTCCGGGACGGCTTCGTCCTCCGTTCCCGGTACGCCTTTTGTGAGGCCGAGGCTCACTGTGCGTTCGCTTCCGGTACGCAGCGCGTCCAAAAGCGCGCCCGTCGCCTCCACGGCGTCATTGGGAAGGCCGAGCGCGCGGGCGAAGACATTCGTGGAACCGCCGGGGACGACCGCGAATCCGGGCAGGCGTTCGGGGTCGGGGCCCGCGTGCAGCAGTCCGTTGACGACCTCGTTGACGGTGCCGTCGCCGCCGAGCGCGACCACCAGGTCGATGGTGTCGGCGTTGTCGGCGGCCCGCCGGCCGAGGTCGCGGGCGTGCCCGCGGTACTCGGTGGTGACCGTCTCCAGCTTCATCTCGCTGGCCAGGGCGTGGATCAGGACGTCCCGGGTGCGGGCACTGGTGGTGGTTGCTGCCGGATTGACCACGAGAAGTGCGCGCATGCGGTGCAGGTTACCGGGGCGGGGAGGGGAAGCTCGGAGCGAGGGGTTCGAGTACGGGGTCACGGGGTGTCTCGTTACCCTGCAGGAGTGAGTAAAAAGTCGGTACGGAAATCCGCCGCGAAGTCCGCGCGCAAGCCGGTCGCCCCGTCCGGGACCCGGCCCCCGGCCCGGCCCCCGGCCGAGGACGAGCAGCCGCTGCCCGATTCGCCGGCCGTGCCGCACCCGCGCGAGCCCCGGCCCGCGCGCCTGGGGGCCGCCGCCGCGCTGGTGGCGGCCGAGGGCCTCGCGCTGGTCGCCGTCGGGCTGTACCTGCTGGTGATGGGGCTGCTGGGCACTCCGGACCGGCCCGAGCAGGCGGAGATGGGCGGGCTGACCCTCGTCGCGCTCGCCGTGCTGCCGCTGGTCGCCGCGAACGGGCTGCGGACCCGCCGAAGCTGGAGCCGCGGGCCCGCCGTGATCACCCAGCTCATGGCGCTGCCGGTCGCCTACACCCTGATGACCACCGACGGCGCCTTCTCGATCCCGGCCGGCATCCTGCTCGGCGCGGTCGCCGTCGTCTCGCTGGTGCTGCTGCTGAACCCGGCCGTCGTGGACGCCCTGGGCATCAAGCGGGGCCCGCGCGGCGCCTGAGCCGCCCCGGGGAACGCGAACGGGGCCCGCGGCGGCGCCTGAGCGCCGGGCGGGCCCCGCTCCGCACGGTCCGTGCGCGACGGACCGGCTACTCCTCCACCAGGAGCTTCTCGCGGAGCTGGGCCAGGGTGCGGGCCAGCAGCCGGGAGACGTGCATCTGGGAGATGCCGACCTCCTGGGCGATCTGCGACTGGGTCATGTTGCCGAAGAAGCGCAGCAGCAGGATCTTCTTCTCGCGCGGCGGCAGGTCCTCCAGCAGCGGCTTCAGCGACTCGCGGTACTCGACGCCCTCCAGCGCCACGTCCTCCGCGCCCAGGGTGTCGGCGACCGCCGGGGACTCGTCGTCCGTGTCGGGGACGTCCAGGGACAGCGTGGAGTACGCGTTGGCGGACTCCAGCCCCTCCAGGACCTCCTCCTCGGAGATCGCCAGGCGCTCCGCCAGCTCGTGCACGGTCGGTGAGCGGCCGTGCTGCTGGGAGAGCTCCGCCGTCGCCGAGGTCAGCGAGAGCCGCAGCTCCTGGAGGCGGCGGGGGACCCGTACCGCCCAGCCCTTGTCGCGGAAGTGCCGCTTGATCTCGCCGACGACCGTCGGAGTGGCGTACGTCGAGAACTCGACGCCGCGCTCCGGGTCGAACCGGTCCACCGACTTGATCAGCCCGATCGTGGCGACCTGGGTGAGGTCGTCCAGCGGCTCCCCGCGGTTGCGGAAGCGCCGCGCCAGGTGCTCGACCAGCGGCAGGTGCATCCGTACGAGACGGTTGCGCAGCTCGGCCCTGGCCGGGGAGCCGTCGGGCAGCCCGCGCAGCTCGACGAAGAGCAGCCGCGCCCCCGAGCGGTCCCGGGGGTCGGGGGCCTCGGCGCGCTCCCGGTGGGGCTCGGGTGCGTCCGGTGCGCCGGAATGCGGCTCGGACGCGTCCGTCGTCCCGGCGTGCGGCTCGGACACCCCGGCGTGGGCCGCCCCGGCGGTCCCGCCGCCGGAGTGGACCTCCTGCGAGGTGTTCTCGTCGCGGTGCCCGCTGTCGCGCTTCTCGGTGTCGCGCCTGTCGTCGCTCATCTGGTCCGCCGCCCGCTCTGCCGCCTGAGCCTCTTCCGCCGGGTGCGGGCGGGCCTGCTGCTCAGGAATCCCGTTCAGCGCCCGCCTGCTGCGCTCCTCGTCCCGCACCGGCCCGTCCCCGCTCATACCGGACCGGGCCCCGCGCCGCGCTGTTTGTACAGACTGATGCTGACCGTCTTGTCGTCGGCGACGGTCGCGTCGACCTTGCCGGCGAGCGCGGAGAGCACCGTCCACGCGAACGTGTCGCGTTCGGGGGCGCGGCCGTCGGTGGTGGGCGCCGAGACCGTCACTTCCAGTGAGTCGTCCACCAGCCGGAACACACAGCTGAGGACGGAGCCGGGCACGGCCTGCTGGAGCAGGATCGCGCACGCCTCGTCCACCGCGATGCGCAAGTCCTCGATCTCGTCGAGGGTGAAGTCCAAACGCGCTGCGAGGCCGGCCGTGGCCGTACGCAGCACCGACAGGTAGGCACCCGCAGCGGGCAGCCGGACCTCCACGAAGTCCTGGTTCCCGGGCTCGCCTGCGATAGGGGACACCCTCACCTCCAAGGTGGCACAAGCGGTACGTCGTTCACGTCTATCGCCGGTGACGCTATCGCGATCCGCCGCTCCGTGTCGCCGGACCCCCTGCCCGGCGAGATGTCACACATGGTAAGCCCATGCGCACGGACAGTGGCTAGGGGTGTGCGGGGCCCAATTGGACGCCACCGACGAGGGGTTGAGCTACCCACGTCTCAGACGATCGAACCGTCGACGAAGCACCAGCGCCAGCTCTCGCCCGGCTCGAAGCTGCGCATCACCGGGTGGCCGGCGTCCTCGAAGTGCGCGGTGGCGTGCCGGCCCGGCGAGGAGTCGCAGCAGCCCACGTGACCGCAGCTCAGACACAGGCGCAGCTGTACCGGGTGCGTGCCGGTGGCCAGGCACTCCGGACAGGTGTCGCCGAGCGGCTCGGGGGCGGGCCGCGGCAGCTCTTCGACGTGCGGGCATGCGTTCATGGAGACCATTGTTCATGACGTCATGGGTGGACGACGTGACGCCGAACCGGAGGGACGGGCCCCGAGCCGATGGACGCAACCGCGCTGCTGGCGCTGATCGCGGTGAGCGCGGCGGTCGCCGGGCTGGCCCGGCGCACCCCCGTGCCCGCGCCGCTCCTGCTGGTCGCGGTGGGGATCGCCGCGTCCTTCGTGCCGGGGGTGCCCGCGTACACCCTCGACCCGCACATCGTGCTGCCGCTGCTGCTGCCGCCCCTGCTGCACACCGCCGCGCTGGAGAGCTCGTACCTGGACCTGCGGGCGAACCTGCGGCCGGTGGCGCTCCTGTCGGTCGGGTACGTGCTGTTCGCGACCGTGCTGGTGGGGTGGCTGGTTCATCTGTTCGTTCCGGGGCTGCCGCTGGCCTCGGCGCTGGTGCTGGGGGCGGTGGTCGCGCCGCCGGACGCGGTGGCGGCCACCGCGGTCGCCCGCAGGCTGGGGCTGCCGCCCAGGATCACGGCGATCCTCCAGGGGGAGTCGCTGGTCAACGACGCCACCGCCATCACCGCGTACAAGGTCGCCCTCGCGGCGGCGGTCGGGGAGGGGGCGAGCTGGACGGCGGGCGTGCAGGAGTTCCTGGTGGCGGCGGTCGGCGGGGTCGGGGTGGGGCTGCTGCTCATGGTGCCGCTGCACTGGCTGCGGACCCGGCTGAAGGAGGCGATCCTCCAGAACACGCTGTCGCTGCTCATCCCCTTCGTCGCGTACGCGGCCGCCGAGTACGTGCACGCGTCCGGGGTGCTCGCGGTCGTGGTGGTCGCCCTCTTCCTCGGCCACCGCTCCTGGCAGGTGGACTTCGCGACGCGGCTCCAGGAGGCGGCCGTGTGGAAGATGGTGTCCTTCGTGCTGGAGTCGGCCGTCTTCGCGCTGATCGGGCTGCAACTGCCGGTGGTGCTGGCGGGGCTGGGACCGTACGGCGGCAAGGAGGTCCTCTGGTGGGCGGTCGTGGTGTTCCTGCTGGTAGTGGTGGTGCGGTTCGTGTGGGTCTTCCCGGCGACGTACCTGCCGCGGTGGCTGTCGGAGCGGATCAGGACGCGCGAGCCGGACACCACCGTCGCCGCGCCGCTGATCGTGGGGTGGGCGGGCATGCGGGGCGTGGTGTCGCTCGCGATCGCCTTCTCGATCCCGCTGACGGCCGAGGGGGAGCCCTTCCCGGGGCGGAACCTGATCCTCTTCCTCACCTTCACGACCGTGATCGGCACGCTCGGCGTGCAGGGACTGACGCTGGCGCCGCTGATCCGCGCGCTGAAGGTGACCGGGCGGGACCGGTACGCGGCGACCCTGGCGGAGGCGCAGGCGCAGAACGAGGCGTCGGCGGCGGCCGAGGCACGGCTGCGGGAGCTGCTGGCGGACCCGGCCAACGCCCTGCCGAAACCCCTGGAGGACCGCCTGCGGACCGTGCTGGAACGGCGGCGGAACGCGGTGTGGGAGCGGCTCGGGGCGGTCAACGAGGAGACCGGGGAGTCGGCGGACGAGACGTACCGCCGGGTGGCCCGGGAGCTCATCGACGCGGAGCGGGCGGTCTTCGTGGAGCTGCGGGACACCCGCCGGATCGACGACGAGATGCTGCGCACCCTGCTGCGGCGGCTGGACCTGGAGGAGGCGGCCGGGTGGCGGGAGGAGGAGTGAGGACTCCTGCCGTCCGGTTCTACGGGCGTCCGGTGACGACCGCCGTCAGCCGGGTGCCGGGCGGGAACGCGCCCTGTGCGGTCAGGACGGTCAGGGCGTGCAGCGTCTTGGCGACGTACAGGCGCTCGACCGGCAGACCGTGCCGGGCCTCGAAGTCGTCGGCGAAGGCGAGCAGCTCCGGGGTGGTGCGGGCGTAGCCGCCGCAGTGGAAGCCGTCGGCGAGGGACCACTCGCCCCGCCGTCCGCCGAAGGCCGCTTCCTGGAGGCGTACGACCTCCTGCTCCAGGAAGCCGCCCTTGAGGACCGGGACGCCGAGCGCCCGCTGGCCGGGGGCCAGGCCCGCCGCGAGCCCGGCCAGGGTGCCGCCGGTGCCGCAGGCCACCGCCGCCACGTCCGTCACCCCGTGCAGCTCCCGCCCGAGCCGCGTGCAGCCCTCGACGGCGAGGGCGTTGCTGCCGCCCTCGGGAACGACGTACGGCTCGGGGAGGTCCGGGAGGGAGACGGCGGGCAGGAGCGCGGCCAGGTACGCCGGGTCGTGGCGCCGGCGGTAGTCCGTACGGGAGACGAAGTGCAGCCGCATGCCGTCCGCCGCGCACCGGGCGAGGGACGGGTTGAGGGGGCGTGCGGCGAGCTCGTCGCCGCGGACGACGCCGACGGTGGGGATGCCCAGCAGGCGGCCGGCGGCGGCGGTGGCGCGCAGGTGGTTGGAGTAGGCCCCGCCGAAGGTGAGGAGGGGGCGGCCCGCGGCGGCGCGGAGGTTGGGGGAGAGCTTGCGCCATTTGTTGCCCGGGAGGTCCGGGTGGATCAGGTCGTCCCGCTTGAGGAGGAGGCGCACGCCGTGGCCGTCGAAGCGGGGGTCCCGGACGGGGGTCAGGGGGGAGGGGAGGCGGGGGCGCAGGTCGGGGGGCACCGGGTCATTGTCCTGCGGGTCCCGTCCGGGTGAGGGGGCCGGGGGGCGTGGCTGGTCCCGGTTCTGTGCGGGCGGGTCGCGGGTCCGGTGGGTGCGTCGTGGCTGGTCGTGAGTCCGTGCGGATGCGTTGTGGGCGGTCCCGGGCCCGTGCGGAGGGGCGGCGGTCCCGGGACCGTGCGGGGGCGGGTGGTCCCGGGGCCGTGCAGGTGCGTCGTGGCCGGTCGCGCAGTTCCCCGCGCCGCTGGAAGGGGCTGCTGCGCAGCCGTCCTCCCCCCGGTCCGCGGGTCACTTCAGCCGGTCCCTGATCCGGCCCCGCATCCAGTCCATCCTGAAGCCCCTCGGGTCGACCTTGCCCGGCTGCCACTCCAGATGGCCCAGCACCGAGGCCGCGCCCCAGCCGTGGGCGCGGCAGATCGCCGCCGAGACGCGCTCGATCGCCTCCAGTTGGGCGGCCGGCCAGGGGTCCTTGCCGTCGCCGAGGTTCTCGCACTCGAAGCCGTAGAAGCGGGCGTTGCCGTCGGTGTTGGCCTCGTTGTCCGGGGGCAGCCGCTTCTCGGCGATCACCGCGCGCAGGACGTCGTCGTCGCCGAGGCCCGCGTGGTTGGCCCGGCCGTAGCCGACCAGGTGGACCCTGCCGTCCTTGGCGATCACCCCGTGGCAGAGCGGGCCCGGCAGGTTCGCGTGGCCGTCGCGGCACAGGGCGACCGTCGCCGCGGTGCCCCGGGTGACCGTGTGGTGGATCATCACGCCGTGCACCGGGCCCCAGGGGCCGTGGCCGTGCCGGTTGTGGGTGCGCCAGTTGCCGACCTCGACCACGGTCACCCCCTCGGCGCGCAGTGCGGACAGGAAGGCGTCGGCGGAGAGGGGGCGGGCCATGGGGGCCTCCGTACGGAATCAGAACGGAATCGCTCCTACCGCTTGTACCGGAAGATCACCGTCCGTGACAGCCCGTTCGCACGGTGTGCGAGCCGTTCCGGACATCCCAGGCGTCCCTCAGGTCGTCGCCGGCTACAGGTCGGGGCCGAACACCTCGTAGTGGACGTCCGCCGCGGGCAGGCCCTTGGCGGGGAGCCGGGCGCGCACCGCCCGCATGAACGGCAGCGGTCCGCAGAGGTGGGCGCGGGTGCCGGGGGCGAACTCGACGCCCGAGAGGTCCACCGGGCCGGTGCGGTCGGCCGGGTGGCCGGGCTCCGGGTGCTCGTAGAAGAAGTGGGCCGTGGCCGCCGGGAGCTTTTCGGCCGGCCGCCCGTGGTCGGCGCGCAGCGGTGGGCGGCGGGGGAGCGGTCGGTGTGGACCACCGTCACCGGGGCGCCGTGCCCGGTCGCCGCCAGGTGCTCCAGTGTCGCGCTCATCGGAGTGCAGCCGATGCCCGCCGAGGCCGACGGGAGGGGCGCGTCGCCGTCGGCGACGACCAGGTCGCCGTACGGCGCGGAGACCCGCAGCCGGTGGCCCTCGCGCACGTGCGCGTGCAGGTGGGACGACATCTCGCCGTCGCCGATCCGCTTGACGGCGATCGAGCGCAGTGCGGCGCCGGTGCCGAGGAGAGGCTGTACTGGCGGATCTGCCGCGCCCCGTCCGCGAGCTCCACCTGCACGGAGACGTACTGGCCCGGCTCGGCGGCGGGCATCGGCCCCCGTCCGCCGGCCGCAGTCGGAAGACGGCGACCTCGGCCGTCTCCTCGGTGCGCCCGGCCAGCTCCCAGTCCCGCCAGGTGTCGTCCTTCAGGACGCCGTGCTGCGCGTACAGCCGGTCCTCGACGGCGGTCAGCGCGTGCGCCGTCAGCCAGCACACCTCGTCCCGGCCCGCCGCGACCTCGGGCGTCACCGCGTCCCCGAGCACCTCGGCGAGGGCCGCGAAGAGGTGCTGGTGGACCACCCGGTACTGGCCCGCCGTCACTCCCAGTGACGCGTGCTTGTGCGCGATCCGGGAGAGCATCGCGTCCGGCCGCCCGTCGGGCCGGTCCACGAGGTGCGCCGCGAAGGCGGCGACCGACCCGGCGAGTGCCCGGCGCTGGGTGCCGGCCGCCTGGTTGCCCCGGTTGAAGAGGTCGCGCAGCAGCTCCGGGTAGGCCGCGAAGAGCTTGTCGTGGAAGAGCGCGGTGATGTCCTCGATCGCCGCGCCGACGGCGGGAAGGGTGGCGCGGACGGTCGCGGTGGCGGCGGGGGAGAGCATGGCGGGCTCCTCGCGAGGCTCATTGGTATATGAGAGTCGTAGTCAAAGGCGGGGCGAAAGACGTCGGCCGCGGCTGATGGGTCGTCACCGGGCCGCACGCCGACGGGTCCTGCGTCATCGGGTCGTACGCCATCGGGTCGTACGTCTCCGAAACGGCCGGAAATGGCCGGTGCGGGCGGGGCCCGCGCGGCTCGGTCCGCCCGGCGAGTCGCCGAGAGGCCCAGCAGCAGCGGCCCCGTCGGCGCGCCGGTCGGCGTGTCCACCGTCAGCGGGTCCAGCGCGGCGAAGAACGCCTCCTGGGCCTGCCGCAGCGCCCCGCGCAGGCTGCACGCCGACCGCGGCGGGTACGCCGTCCCGCCCTCGCGGTCGACGACGTCGCCGGACCCCTCCAGCTCCCGCACCACCGTGCCGACCGACGCCGTCCGGCCCGCCGCGGTGAGCGCGAGCCCGCCGCCGCGGCCCCGGCGGGCCTCGACCAGGCCCAGGTGCTGGAGCGGGAAGACCACCTTGGCGGTGTGCGTGCACGGGATCTCCATGGCCGTCGCCACCTCCCGGGCGGTGGGCGGTCCGTCCTTCTCGACGGCCAGGCGCATCAGCACGCGCGGTGCCAGGTCGGTGAATCTCGTCAGCCGCATGACGTCACGCTGAGTGAGTTGCATTTCGGATGCGACTCAGGCGTGCGGACGTTCCGCGCGCCCCGGCCGTCCCGCCCGGTCAACCCGGCGCGCGGGATTCCCCCTTCGCCGGTGATCTAGTCACACTCTTTTGTGTAATGGCGCCGCCACGGGCCGTGCTGAAAGGCTTCTGCCGCAGGTCAGCACAGATGCCGTGAGAGGAAGTCAGATGTCGGTCGAGGCAGGTCCCGAAGTCCGCGATCAGCAAGTGCAGCCGCAGCCGCAGCAGAGTCTCGGCACGGCCGCCGCGCGGAACTTGGCGACCACCACCAAGTCCGCGCCGCAGATGCAGGAGATCACCTCCCGCTGGCTGCTGCGGATGCTCCCCTGGGTGCAGGTCCAGGGCGGCGCCTACCGGGTCAACCGGAGGCTGAGCTACGCGGTCGGCGACGGGCGGGTGGAGTTCGTGCAGACCGGCAGCCGGGTCGCCGTCATCCCGGGCGAGCTGGGCGAGCTGCCCGCCCTGCGGACGTACGACGACCAGGACGTGCTGCACGAGCTGGCGCAGCGCTGCGAGCAGCGCGAGTTCGCCCCCGGGGACGTCATCGCCGGCGAGGGCGACAGCGCGGACACCGTGTACCTGCTGGCGCACGGCCGCGTCGAGAAGATCGGCTCCGGCCCCTACGAGGAGGAGCAGGTGCTCGGCGTCCTCGCGGACGGCGCCTACTTCGGCGACCAGGCCCTCGTTGAGGAGGACGCCACCTGGGGATACACCGCCAAGGCCGCCACCGCGTGCACGGTCCTCGCCCTGACCAGGAACGACGTCCTGACGCTCGCGGACCGCACGGAGTCCCTGCGCGGCCATCTCGCGGCCGTCCGCGACCTGCCGCGCCGGCGCACCAACGAGTTCGGCGAAGCCCCCATCGACCTGTCGGCGGGCCACGTCGGCGAGGCCCTGGTCCCGCACACCTTCGTGGACTACGACGCCGCTCCGCGCGAGTACGAACTCTCCGTCGCGCAGACCGTCCTGAAGGTCCACACCCGGGTCGCGGACCTCTACAACCAGCCGATGAACCAGACCGAGCAGCAGTTGCGGCTCACCGTCGAGGCCCTCCGCGAACGGCAGGAGGACGAGATGATCAACAACAAGGAGTTCGGCCTCCTCGCCAACTGCGACTACGGGCAGCGCCTCCAGCCGCACGACGGCGTCCCCAGCCCCGACGACCTGGACGAACTCCTCTCCCGGCGGCGCGGCAACAAGTTCTTCCTGGCCCACCCGCGCGCCATCGCCGCGATCGGCCGCGAGTTCAACCGGCGCGGCCTGGTGCCCGGCAGCGTCGACATCGGCGGCAACCAGATCCCCGCCTGGCGCGGCGTCCCGATCTTCCCGTGCAACAAGATCCCGGTCACCGACGCCCGGACGACCTCGATCCTGTGCATGCGTACGGGACTTGAGGAGCAGGGCGTCGTCGGCCTGCACCAGACCGGGCTGCCGGACGAGATCGAGCCCAGCCTCTCGGTGCGCTTCATGGGCATCGACGAGCAGGCCATCATCTCCTACCTGGTGACCGCCTACTACTCGGCCGCCGTCCTGGTGCCGGACGCGCTGGGCGTGCTGGAGAACGTCGAGATCGGCCGCTGGCACTGACCGCCGGCGGGAGGAGGGGACGGCCCGAGGGGGTAAGGGGAGGACGGGGGCGCGGTCGCGCGGGAGCGCCGGCGCCCCCCGGTACGGAGGGAGTTGGCATTGACGATGACCACGACCCGGGCGGCAGGCGACACGGGCGGCCCGCAGGGGGCCGCCGCACTCCTCGCCCGTACCAGGACCGCCGTCGACCCGCGGCTGCGGGAGACGGTCGACTCGCTGCCGGGGCAGCTCCGCCGGATCGCCCGCTACCACTTCGGCTGGGAGCGGGCCGACGGCACGGCGACGCAGGCGCACGCGGGCAAGGCGATCCGGCCCGCCCTCGTCCTGGCCGCCGCGCACGCGCTCGGCGGCGACCCGGGCGAGGCCGAACACGCCGCCGCCGCGGTGGAGTTGGCGCACAACTTCACCCTGCTGCACGATGACGTGATCGACGAGGACCCGACCCGCCGGAACCGGCCCACGGCCTGGACGGTGTTCGGCATCCCGGACGCGGTCATCGCGGGCGACGCGATGTGCGCACTGGCCCTGCGGGTGCTCGCCGAGGACCCGCACCCGGCCGCCCAGCCGGCCTCCGCCCGGCTCGCCGCCTGCGTCATCGAGCTGTGCGCGGGCCAGCAGACCGACTGCGCTTTCGAGAACCGGGCGCCGCAGGACGTCACCATCGCCGAGTGCCTGACCATGGCCGAGGCGAAGACCGGTGCCCTGCTGGGCTGCGCGTGCGCGATCGGCGCGCTGTACGCGGGGGCCGCGCCGGAGGAGGTCGAGGCGATGGACGCCTTCGGCCGCGAGGCCGGCCTCGCCTTCCAGCTCATCGACGACCTGATCGGCATCTGGGGCGACCCCGCCCACACCGGCAAACCGGCCGGCGCCGATCTGGCCGCGCACAAGAAGTCGCTGCCCGTCGTGGCGGCGATGGCCTCCGGCTCCCCGGCCGCCGCCGAACTGGCGGAGCTCTACCGCGCACCCGCCATGGACGCCGCCACGGTGCGTCTGGCCACCGACGCCGTGGAACGGGCCGGCGGCCGGGACTGGGCGCAGAGCCAGGCCGCCGACCGCATGGCCAGGGCGGTGGACCACCTCTCGCGGGCGGTCCCGGACCTGGCCGCCGCCGACGACCTGCTCGCGCTCGCCGAGTTCGTGACGCGCAGGACGCGCTGACCGGAGGGGGAGAGTCCGTCGGCGGAGGGGTTTCGCGTACGGGGCGGGGCCCGCCGGAATTCGTCGGCGGGCCCCGCCCCGCACCCCCAACTCTGCGATCATGGACGTACGTTGAGCACGTACGTCCGCCACAGCGGAGCGGGCGCGGAACACGGAGACGATCATGGGCGTACGGATACGGCAGGCGACGAAGGCGGACCGCGACGCGGTGCTGCGCGTGGTGGACGACTCCTTCCGGGACGACCCGGTGAGCAACTGGATCTTCCCGGACCCGGCGCGCTACGACCGGGTCCACGCGCAGATGATGGGGGCCTTCTTCGACCTGTGCCTGGAGCACGGCTGGGTGGACGTCACCGAGGACCTGTCGGCCGTCGCGATGTGGCTGCCCACGCCCGAGGGCGAACCGGAACCCGACGACGGGCCCGCGCAGTTGCGTGCCGCCGTCGACCCGGACAACGACCGCATCGAGACGGTCGGCGCGCTGACCGCGGCGAACCACCCGCACCACCGGGAACACGCGTATCTGTGGATCATCGGTGTGGACCCGCAGCGGCAGGGCGAGGGCCTCGGCTCCTCGCTGATGGTGCCGGTGCTGGAGCGCTGCGACCGGGAGGGCACCGCCGCCTACCTGGAGGCCAGCAGCGCGCGCAGCCGCGAGCTGTATCTGCGCAGCGGCTTCACGGACCTGGGGGAGCCGCTGCGGCTGCCCGACGGGGGACCGCTGATGTACCCGATGTGGCGCGACCCGCAGACGGAGCCGCGGCTCTAGCGGGTCAAGCGGCCGGAGCGGATCAAGCCGCCAGGGCGGATCAAGCCGCCAGGGCGGGCCAAGTCGTCAGGGCGGATCAGGCCGGAGCGGATCAGGCTTCCGGGAAGATCCGCTCCACCGTGACCGCCACCAGTTCGTCCAGCGCCTCGGGGGTGTCGGAGAGCATTTCCGGCAGCGTGAAGTGCTCCACCAGCAGGCCGGACATCGCCAGGTAGAGGACCCGCATGTCGTCGGCGTCGCCCGGCAGGCCGGCCTCCAGGTGGAACCGGAGGTTGTCGTCGAAGGTCTCCCGGACGGTCCGGTTCAGCTCCTCGCGGAGCGCGGGCCGCCGGGTGGCCTCCAGCCGCAGTTCCAGCATCGCCAGATATCCGGAGCGTTCGGCGACCACCCGGCGCACCAGGTCCCGCATCAGGTCCACGATCAGCTCCCGGGACGGTTCGGGGGCCATCAGGCGTGCCACGTGCGCCGGGTCGGGCGTCATGCGCTCGTTGACCCGCACCGCCACCTGGGCGAGCAGGGCGTCCCGGTCGGCGAAGTAGTTGGAGGCCGTGCCGGTGGGGGTCCTGGCGCGCGCGTCGACGGCGCGGAAGGTGAGCCCGCGGGCGCCCTCGTCGGCGAGTACGTCAATGGCGGCGTCCAGCAGGGCGGTTCGGCGCTCGGGGTTCCTGGCCATGGGTTCTCTTCCTTCTCAGATCTCGTACCGCGAAAGGCTTGCGCAACCACTACACCTGAAGCACTATAGCTGTCGTGGTTGCGGCAGCAGGCCCACCACGACCCCTTGGAAAGAGGACCCCGCTTGCGCAAGCTCACGTACTACGTCGGCATGTCCCTCGACGGCTTCATCGCCGCACCGGACCTCTCGATCGACGCCTATCCGATCAGCGAGGAGTTCCTGAAGGACTTCCTGGTCGGCGCCTACCCGGAGTGCCTGCCCACGCACGTCCGCGCCGCGCTCGGCGCCGACGCGGCGCCCAACACGCACTTCGACACGATGATCCAGGGCCGCACCACCTACCAGGCCGCCCTCGACATCGGCATCACCAGCCCGTACGCGCACCTGCGCCAGTACGTCGTCTCCCGCAGCCTCGCCGAGTCCCCCGACCCGGCGGTCGAGCTGATCTCCGGCGACCTGGTCGCGAAGGTGCGGGAGCTGAAGGCCGAGGAGGGCGGGCTCGGCATCTACCTCGGCGGCGGCGCTGAGGTCGCCGGCCAGCTCCTGGACGAGATCGACGAACTCGTCCTCAAGGTCTACCCGGTCGTCCTCGGCGACGGCGTCCGCGTCTTCACCGCCGCGTTCGGCGTGCACTCCTTCTCGCTCGACTCCACGCGGACGTTCGACAACGGCACCGTCGTGCTCACCTACTTCCGGCTGAAGGGCTGACCCGCTTGCGCAAGCTGATCTACTACATCGCCACCTCCATCGACGGCTTCATCGGCCACCCGGAGACCGGCGACGGCTCGTTCTTCGAACAGTTCGCGTCCGGCGACTTCCACGCCTTCCTGCTCGGCGAGTACGGCGACACCGTCCCGGCGTTCGGCCGTGCGCACCTGGGCATCGCGGACGCCCCGCTGACCCGCTTCGACACCGTCGTCCAGGGCCGCAGGAGCAACCAGGTCGCGTACGACATGGGCATCACCAGCCCGTACGCGCACCTGCGCCAGTACGTCGCCTCCCGCAGCCTCACCGAGTCCCCCGACCCCGCGATCGAGCTGATCCAGGGTGATCTGGTGCAAAAGGTGCGGGAGTTGAAGGCGGAGGACAGCGAGCTCGACATCTACCTCTGCGGCGGCGGAGAGATCGCCGGGCAGCTCGTCGAGGAGATCGACGAGCTGGTCATCAAGACCTACCCGGTCCTCGTCGGCTCCGGAATCCCCATGGCGTCCGCCGGATTCGCCCTGCGCCGCTACGAGTTGACGTCCGTCCGCAGCTTCGACAACGGCGCGATCGTCTCGACGTACCGCAAGATCCGGTGACCGGGCCCCGGGGCGGCCACCCCGCGGTGGCCGCCCTTGATCGGCGGGTCCCCCGGACGCACTAAAGTCCCGCCCATGACAGGAGAGTCATGGGTCGGCTGGTACCGCGATCGCGCCGGTACGGAAGCCCTCACCCTCAGCACCGACGGGCGGCGCCTGCGCGCCCGCATCCGGGGGCACGAGCTCACCGGCGAGACCTTCACCGGCCTCTTCCCCGACCCCGAAGTCCCCCCGGACGAGGGCGCCTTCACCCTCACCCCCGCGGGCGCGCTGTGCGGCTGCGTCCTGGAGTGGGACATACCGATGCCGGTGTACGACGACGGCATCGTGCACCGTGCCGCCCTGCGCTGCCTGCTCTCGCTGGGCCGCCCGGCCCCCGGCGCGCCCGACGGCGACCCGGAGCGCCTGCACCTGGCCCTCGCCCTGCACTTCGACGGCGCGCTGTTCACCTCCGGCCACGCCGAGAACGACTTCGAGGGCGCCCTCGCCGAGATCCAGCGGCAGCTCCCCGAGGGCTCCTACCTCAAGTCCTGTCTCTCCTGCGCCTTCTCCGACTACTACCCGGCGTCCGGCCCCGGCCTCTTCGGCGGCCTGGCCTGCTTCCGGGACGCCAAGGACGCCTACCGCGAGGCCGGGGACGCCGCCGCCCTCCTCGGCATCTGGGACCGCAGCTCCGGTCCCGTCCAGGAGACCCACCGCTGCCCCGACTTCGAGCGCAGGCCCGCCGAGGGACCGGGCACCGGAAACCGCGGCCCCTTCCCGCCGCCACGGGTGGAACTGCTGCCCGTGCAGGGCGATTTCCAGCCACCGCGGGCCTCGACGGCCTGAGCCGCCCCGCCGCTCCTCGTCGCGGCGGGCGCGCGAAGACGCCCGTACGGTCGGGAAAGCGACCGTACGGGCGTCTCCACGTGAGCGACGCCGAAGCGCGGACGCGGCCGCGCGGCAGGTCAGCCGGCGAGTCCGTTCGCCCAGAGGCGGTCCACGCGGGCGCGCTCGGTGGCGTTCGGGACGGCGTTCTGACAGGACGGGCCGGGGCCGCCGCCCGACATCAGCTCGCTGCACGGGCCGGAGTAGCGGTCCGGCAGGCCCAGGACGTGTCCGGTCTCGTGGGAGGTGACACGGGTGGAGTTGTAGGTCTGGTTCTGCCGGTAGTCCAGGAAGATGTAGCCGCGCCCGTGCCCGTCCGTGCTGGCGTACGAGCCGCGCGAGTCATTGCCCTCGCGGTACGAGAAGCTCGCCCCGGTGGTGGACTCCTGGAGCTTGACGTTGTTCACCGAGCTGTTCCAGATCTGCGTGGAACGGGCTATCTGGGTCCGGAAGGTGGGCGCGCTGGAGGCGTTGTACCGGACGGTGACGACCTGGATGCCGGGGTTGGCGGCACGCTGCTTGCGCACCTCCTTCCACACGGCCTCCTGGAAGGCCTTGGTGGCCGCCGCGTTCTCCGGGGACTGCTGGTACGCCACGTAGCTCGACGCCGCCGGGGCGGGTGCGGTGGCGTTCGCGGCGGGCGCCACGCCGACGGCGGCCAGGCCGAGGCCCAGAGCGGCGGCGAAGAAGGCACGGGGGTGTCTCATGGTGGGGGGTTCTCCCTGCTGTCCGGTGACCCGGCGGGACCGGGTGCTGGTGGGGATCGGATGGGACTGGGGAGAGTGTGGGGGAGCGGGAGCGGGCCGCGCATGATGTCAACCGCCGATAGCGCCATGACATCACCCTGCCGCCCGCCGCCCCGCGGACGGTCGAATCGAGCCAGTCGGGGGTCCAAACGGAAGGGGAACCTCTGGTGTCCGGGGTGCCTCCGCTCTACTCTCGCCCCCATGGAGCTCGAAGTCCGCCACCTTCGTGCACTCGTCGCGATCGCCGACGCGGGCAGCCTGCACAAGGCCGCCCGCGCCCTGGGCATGAGCCAGCCCTCCCTCACCACCCAACTGCGCCGCATCGAGAACGCGGTCGGCGCACAGCTCTTCTCCCGCCGGCGCACCGGCTGCCGCCCCACCCCGCTCGGCCAGTCCCTGCTGAGCCGGGCCCGCCCCCTGGTCGACGGCATGAGCGAGCTCATCACCGAGATGCGCGCCGAGTCCGCCCGCGCGCTCGGTTCCGGTCCCGTCCTGCGCATCGGCTCCACCGCGAGCCGGGTCGTCGCGCTGTGGCTGCGCAGACTCAGACTCAGACTCCCCGACGCCGACCCCACCCTGCACGTCGACGTCTCCGCGGAGGCCCTGCTCGCCATGGTCGCCGCCGGCGCCCTGGACGTCGCCTTCGTCCACGAGGTCGAGGGCTGCCCGCTGCGGCTGCCGCCCGAACTGGAGTTTCGGGTCCTCCTGGACCGCGAGCCGCAGTTCGTCTGCCTCTCCCTCGACCACCCCGCCGCCGCGTCCCCGGTCGTGGACCTCGCCGACCTCGCGGGCGACCGCTGGATGGTCGACCCGAGCGTCGACGGCGAACGCGACGGCCTGCGCCGGGTCCTCAACGAGGCGGGCCTCGACCCGCCGCTCCTGCACGGCGACTACCTCACGGCCTCCTCCCTCATCGTCATCGGCGAGGCCGTCGCCCCCTGCCAGCCCACTTCGGGCCCGCGCGACGACATGGCCATCCGCCCGCTGCGGGGCGACCCCCTGGGCGTACGCCTGCTGCTCGCGGCCCGCCCGGGACTCCCCGAACTGCCGCTGCTCTACGCCGACCTGGAGGCCGCCTACCGGGACGCGGCGCTGCGGGCGCACGGGTACCGGGAGTGGCTGGAGCGGGCGGGGAGCCCGCTGGTGGGGGCGTGGACCGGGGTGGGCGCCGCGCGTACGTGAACGGGGCCCCGCCACGACGGGGGAACGTGGCGGGGCCCTCGTACAGGCAGGTGCCCGGCCTCCGGCGGAGTCATGCGCGGCTCGACGGAGAACTTCCCGCTCCCGCCCGGCCCGTTGATCCCGCCGGGTGCGGGGTAGCCGCGAGTGTCATGAAGGCGAATGGAATGCGGTTGCTGATGTGGCTGGCCGTGCTGGTGGAGCTGATGGCGGTCTTCCAGCACGACCTGATGGGACGGACGTGGCAGGAGGGGTTCGCCGTCGGCGGGGCCTGCGCCCTGGTGGGCCTGTGCGCGGCGCGCGTGACCGGGCGGACCCCGGCCCGCTGAGCCGGCCGCGCGCCGGGGCCCGGCGCTCCGTACGTCAGGGCCTGCGCAGCAGGGTGATCCCGTCCTGGCGCACGACCTCGACGTACCCGTGCTGCCGGTACAGCCCGAGCATGTGCCGCGAACGCTCCACGGGGCACGGCACCTTGACGGTCGGATCGGTGCTGTCGAAGACCACCCAGCGCGGCGGGTGCGCCGGAAGGCCGGTCGGCAGGGACTTCGGGTCGGGCCCGGTCCCGTAACAGACGAGACTGACCGTGGTCCGCGAGGTGAGGAACGGGGCCAGCCGGTTGGAGGAGGCGACGGTGTCGCCGTCGGGGATGCGCTCCAGGACCTGCCGGGCGACGGCGACGTGCCCGGGGGTGCGCCAGGCGGACGGCCGTACCAGGTCGTGCAGCGGGTAGACGGCGGCGCACACGGCGGTGAAGGCGGCGCAGAAGCCGAGCGCACGCCGTCTGCGCGGGGCCGGGAGCAGGTCCTTGCGCCGGCTCAGCACGTCCACGAAGCCCGCGAAGAGCACCGGCATCAGGATCGCGCTGTAGTGGAACCCCGGCGTCCAGTAGTGCTCGTTGCCCGCGAGGAACCGCCACCCCAGCGTCGGCGCACACAGCAGCAGCAACGGCGAGCGCACCCCGACGAAGGCGACGGGCGCGGCCAGCATGAACACCAGCAGCCACTTCATCGGCGGCCACACCAGCCCCAGCGCCAGCGACAGCGGTCCGCCGCCGCTCGCCCCCTCCTCACCGGGCAGCTGTCCCCAGTACGCGAAGGCGCCGCTCGGGTTCACCGCCGGAAGCAGCACGAGTATCTCCACCGCGCTGCCGACGACCCCGAGCACCATCACGGCCACCCCGAGCCCGAGCGGAGCGTCCTTGCGCCCGCCGCGCACCGCCTGCCAGACGATGTACGCCCCCACCGCGGCCAGCGTCAGCCCCAGATCCTCCTTGACCAGCAGCAACGGCGCCGTCCACAGCACCGCGGCCCACCACCGGCGCTGCCCCAGCGCCACCGCGCCGAAGGCCAGCATCGGCACCGCGAACGCGATCTCGTGGAAGTCCTTGGCCGCCGCCGAGACGATCCCCCACGAGGCCCCCACCCCGCACCCGACCACGAGCGCGGCCACCGGCCCGACGGCGCGGTGCGCCCATCGGGTCAGCGGCCAACAGGCGAGCGCGAGCAGCGCCGACTGTGCCACCAGCAAGGTGTACGGGCTCGGGAACACCCGGTAGAAGGGCGCGAGCAGCACCAGAATCGGATGGAAGTGGTCCCCGAGCAGGTTGAACCCGGGCCCCTTCAGCTCCACGACCGGCGCCCGCCCGTGCGCGTACGCCCGCACCGCCTGCTCGAATATCCCGATGTCGAAGCCGCCGTTGAGCCCCTGCCGGTGACGCAGGACCGCGACGACCGAGTAGAGCACGAAGAACACCCCGGTGAGGGACCAGCCCAGGGCCCGCGCCCCGGGCAGCCGGGTCCGCAGCGCGGCACGCACCCGCGCCCCCCGGCCGTCCCCGGCCCGGGGCCCCGGTATGCGTCCGGTCCCTGGGCTCCGTACCGCTGACTCCACGACGATCCTCTCCACGTCCGGCTGCGTGTCTCGGCCGGGCGGTGGGATTCCCGGACTCCTGCTGGAGGCGGCCCGTGCCCGGACCCGCCTCACCCCCGGCAAACCTAAGGCCACGCCCTGACGGCCCCCAAGCCCGGCCCCCGGGGTGCCAGGTGCGGCGGGCCGTCGCCCCGGGCTCGGCGCCCGAAGGCCCCGGAACGACCGCACCCGGCCCGCCTCGCCCGCCCCGAGGGGCGGACGGCGGACCGGGTGCGGTCGGGAAACGGCCGGGCCCGGGCGCGAACCCGGCCGGCGAGGGGAGGCGTCAGGCCTTCTTGGTCTCCCAGAAGATCCGGTCGATCTCGGCGATCAGCTCAAGGGCCTTCTCGCCGGTCTTCGGGTCCGTGGACGCCTTGGCGGCCGAGAGGGCCTTCAGGGTGTCGTTGACGAGCTGGTGCAGCTGCGGGTACTTCTCGAAGTGCGGGGGCTTGAAGTAGTCGCTCCACAGCACCGAGACGTGGTGCTTCGCGAGCTCCGCGCGCTGCTCCTTGATGACGACGGCGCGCGCCTGGAAGTGCGCGTCGTCGTTGGCGGCCATCTTCTCCTGGACGGCCTTGACCGACTCGGCCTCGATGCGGGCCTGGGCGGGGTCGTACACGCCGCAGGGCAGGTCGCAGTGCGCGCTGACCTTGACCTTGGGGGCGAACAGGCGGGAGAGCATGTAAATCGCATCCTTCCTCGTGATCGTCTTCTCAAGAGGGGAGATTACTCCGTGGAAGGTGGCTTTTCGCGAGTGCCCCCATGGGCCTACGTCAAAAGTCCGGGGTCAGTATGGGACCGGGGGCGGTCAGGGATCGGGACGAGGAGGTGCCGCAGATGGCGGACTACGGGCAGGGGCAGCCGCGCGAGCAGGGGCTGCCCGCGAGCTTGCTGCCGTTCGGGAGGGCCGAGGTGACCGGGCTGTCCATGGTGCCCACGCTGCGGCACCGGGACCAGGTGCTGGTGCACTGGGGCGCCGCGGTGCGGGCGGGTGACGTGGTGGTGCTGAGGCATCCGTTGCGGCAGGACCTGCTGGTGGTGAAGAGGGCGGTGGAGCGCAGGGAAGGGGGGTGGTGGGTGCTCGGGGACAACCAGGACGAGGAGGTCTCGGACTCCCGGGCGTTCGGGGTGGTGCCGCCCGCCCTGGTGCTCGGGCGGGTGCGGGCGCGGTACCGGCCCGTGCGGGCCGGGCGTCAGCGGTCGGTGGGGGTGGTGCTGTCGTGGCTGGCGGGAGCGGTGCGGCCGGTGTGGGCGGACCGGTCGCTCTCCAGGCGCTTGCGGGCGCGGTAGGCGGCCACGTTCGCACGCGTGGCGCACCGGTCGGAGCAGTAGCGGCGGGAGCGGTTGGTGGAGGTGTCCAGGTAGGCGTTGCGGCAGGGCGCCGCCTGGCAGAGGCCGAGGCGGTCCGGGCCGTACTCGGTGACGTGGAAGGCCAGGCCCATCGAGGCCGTCGCGGCGAAGCCCGCGGTCGCGTTCGACGGGTGGTCGGCGAGGTGCATGTGCCAGTCCGGACGGCCGTCGGAGGTACGGGTCTCGTGGCCGGAGATCTGCGGGCTCACCGGGAATTCCAGCAGGAGGGAGTTGAGGAGGTCCACGGCGAGGGTCTCGTCGCCCGTGTCGGCCGCCTCGAAGATCGCGCGCAGCCGGGTGCGTACGGAGCGGAAACGGGTCACGTCGGCGTCGGTCGCCCGGCGGGCGGCCTGCTGGCTGGAGCCGAAGAGCTCGCGGACCGCCTCGACGGAGGTGAGCGTGTCCTTGTTGCGGGCGGGTTCCTCCGTGTTCACCAGGCGCACGGCGTAGTCCGCGTAATAGGCCAGTTCCACTTGTAGTCCTTACCGGGGCGGTTTAGTCTCGATGCGAGCGCTCAAAGTAATGGGCGATTATCAAGCTAGGGTATTACGGAGGGGTGGTTCTCGTGGTGGACGGGGCGGACGCGGGGCGGATTCCGCAGGGCTGGGGCGAGTGGCAGGCGAGCTGGGACCGGCAGCAGGAGTGGTACATGCCGGACCGTGAGGAGCGGTTCCGGGTCATGCTCGACATGGTGGAGGCGTTCGTCGGGCGCGAGGCCCGGGTGCTCGACCTCGCATGCGGTACGGGAAGTATCACGGGCAGGCTGCTGGAGCGGTTCCCGGACGCGAGGAGTACGGGCGTCGACCTCGACCCGGCGCTGCTCGCCATCGCCCGCGGCACCTTCGCGGGGGACTCCCGCGCGGAGTTCGTGAGCGCCGACCTCACCGACCCGGCGTGGCGGGACAAGGTGCCGTACGACCGGTACGACGCGGTGCTCACCGCCACCGCCCTGCACTGGCTGAGGCTCGGCCCGCTCGCGACCCTCTACGGACAGGTCGCCGAACTCGTGCGCGAGGGCGGGGTGTTCATGAACGCGGACCGCATGAAGGACCTCACCACCCCGCGCATCAACGCCGCCGAGCGGGCGCAGCGGCACGCGCTCATGGAGCGCACGAAGGGGGACGCGGGCGTGACCGACTGGGCGGGCTGGTGGCGCCTGGCGGCCTCCGACCCGGAGTTGGCCGCCCCGACCGCCGAACGGTTCGCCGTCTTCGGTGAGCACGCGGACGGTGAGACCCCCTCGGCGGAGTGGCACGCCTCCACCCTGCGCGCGGCCGGCTTCGCCGAGGCGCGGGCGGTGTGGGCGTCGCCGTCGGACGCGCTGGTGCTGGCGGTCAAGTAGGCCGGGCGCGTCGCCCGGGCCGCCCGGGTCGCGCAGGTGACGTGTCGGACCAGCGAGGAGGGGCGGTACGGGACCGGTCCCGCACCGCCCCTCCTCGCACACCGGCACCGGCGGAGCGCTACAGCACCTTCGACAGGAACGACTTCGTCCGGTCGTGCTGCGGATTGGTCAGTACGTCGCGCGGGTGGCCGGACTCGACGACCACGCCCTCGTCCATGAAGACCAGCGAGTCGCCGACCTCCCGGGCGAAGCCCATCTCATGCGTCACGACGATCATCGTCATGCCGTCCTCGGCGAGGCCGCGCATCACGTCCAGCACGTCGCCCACCAGCTCCGGGTCGAGCGCGGAGGTCGGCTCGTCGAAGAGCATCAGCTTCGGCTCCATGGCGAGCGCGCGGGCGATCGCCACGCGCTGCTGCTGGCCGCCGGAGAGCTGCGAGGGGTAGTTCCTCGCCTTGTCGGAGAGCCCGACGCGGTCCAGCAGGCGCTCGGCGCGGGCCCGGGCGACAGCCTTCGTCTCGCCCTTGACCTGGATCGGCGCCTCCATGACGTTCTCGATCGCCGTCATGTGCGGGAACAGGTTGAACCGCTGGAAGACCATGCCGATGTCGCGCCGCTTGCGGGCGACCTCGCTGTCCTTCAGCTCGTAGAGCTTGTCGCCCTTCTGCCGGTAGCCGACCAGCTCGCCGTCGACCGACAGCCGGCCCGCGTTGACCTTCTCCAGGTGGTTGATGCAGCGGAGGAAGGTCGACTTCCCGGAGCCGGACGGGCCGATCAGGCAGAACACCTCGCGCGGGGCCACCTCCAGGTCGATGCCCTTGAGGATGTGCGCGGCGCCGAAGGACTTGTGCACGCCCTCGGCCTTCACCATCGGGACGGTGGAATTCTTCGTCGTGGTCATCGCATTGCTCCCGCGCGGTTGCCCAGCGAGGCCAGGTTCGCCTTGACCTTCTGGAACGGGGTGAGCGGCAGCGCACGGCTGGAGCCGCGCCCGTAGTACCGCTCCAGGTAGAACTGGCCGATGGAGAACAGGGTGGTCAGGATCAGGTACCAGGTCGCCGCGAGGAAGAGCATCTCCACCGCCGCGCCCGAGGTCTGCCCGATGTCCTGCGCCTGGCGCAGCAGCTCGGCGAACTGGACCGCCGAGACGAGCGAGGTCGTCTTCAGCATGTTGATGACCTCGTTGCCCGTCGGCGGCACGATCACCCGCATCGCCTGCGGGATGACCACCCGGCGCAGCGTCTTCGCGTGGGTCATGCCCAGCGCGTGCGACGCCTCCGTCTGGCCCTCGTCGACCGCGAGCAGACCGGCCCGGCAGATCTCCGCCATGTACGCCGCCTCGTTCAGGCCGAGGCCCAGGAGCGCGGTGAGCAGCGGGGTCATGAAGACCGACCAGTAGTCCTTGTAGATCGGACCCAGGTTGATGTACTCGAAGACCAGGCCCAGGTTGAACCAGACCATCAGCTGTACGAGGACGGGCGTGCCGCGGAAGAACCAGATGTAGAACCAGGCGATGGAGGAGGTCACCGGGTTCTTCGACAGGCGCATCACGGCGAGCAGGATGCCGCCGACGATGCCGATCGCCATCGACAGGAAGGTCAGCAGCAGGGTCTGGCCCATGCCGCTGAGGATCCGGTCGTCGAAGAAGTAGTCCGGGATCGCGCCCCAGTTGATCCTGCCCCCGGCGAACGCGGAGACGATCGCCGCCAGCAGGGCGAGCGCGACGACCGCGGAGACGTACCGCCCGTAGTGCCGGACCGGGATCGCCTTCAGCGGCACGGGGGTGGTGGCCGGGCCGCCCGGGGACGGTATGGAGTCCTCGGGGCCCTTCTTGTTCATGTCAGCTGTCACAGGTTGTGCCTCTCAGCGCCGAACGGGACGTTGGGCGGGTGGTACGGGGATCGCGGGGTGGTGCGGGGGTGCGGGGGGCGCGGGCGGTGCCGGGTCGTGGGCGGCGGGAGATCCGGGCCGACGGAACGCGGGGGCCGGGGCCCTGGGACCCGGGACGCGCGGTCCGGGTCGGCCGGGACCGGTCACGCCGGGTCCGCAGCGGTCGGCTCCGGTCAGGCCGGGTCCGGAACGGCCGGCTCCGGTCACCGGAACCGGGACGCCGGGTCCGGCCGGCGGGGGCCGGGAGGCCGGCCTCGGCGGGCCCGATCCGCGCGGCCGCTCCGTAGCACGTTCCGGAGCCTGCTCCGTAACGCGTCCGAAGCCGTTCCGAAGCTTGCTCCGAAGCCGTTCCGAAGTCGCTCACGCGACGAGCTCCGGGCGCCCGATGGACCCTGGCCCGGACCCGCGCCCGGTTCGAACCCGCGCCCCGCCCGGACCCGACCCGCTCACCGCCCCCGCGCGTCGACGGTCAGGAACCGCCGTTGACCTTGACCTCGGTGATCGCGCCGCCCTCGCCGCCCCAGTTCGCGAGCGCCTTCTTGTAGTCGCCGTTGGCGATGATCGCCTTCAGCGCCGCCTCGATGGCCTTCGTGAGCTCCTTGTTCTGCTTGGAGACCGCGATGCCGTACGGAGCCGCGTCGACGTCCTCGCCGACCTTCTCGAAGTCGTTGCCGCCGCCGGAGGTCTTCACCGCGTACGCCGTCACCGGGGAGTCCGAGGAACCGGCGTCCGCGCCGCCCGAGCGCAGGCGGGTCTGGGCCTGCTGGTCGTTGGTGAAGGCCTCGATCTTGATGGCGCCCTTGCCGCCCTTCTCGCACTTCTCGGACTGGGTCTTGGCCAGGTCCTCGGAGACGGTGGTGCGCTGCACGACGAGCTTCTTGCCGCACAGGTCGTCCCACGTCTTGATGCCGTTGGACTTGCCCTTCTGCGTGTACAGGGAGACGCCGGCGGTGTAGTAGTCCACGAAGTCGACGCCCTCGCCGACCTTCTTGCCGTTCTCCATGCCCTCCTGGCGGTCCTTGGTGTCGGTCATCGCCGACATCAGGATGTCGTAGCGCTTGGCGCGCAGACCCGTCACCAGGGCGTCGAAGTCGCCGTTCTGGAACTCGAACTTCACCCCGAGCTGCTTGCCCAGGGCGGCGGCGATGTCGGGGTCGATGCCGACGACCTTGCCGTCCTTGTCCTTGAATTCCACCGGGGCGTACGAAATGTCGGAGCCGACCTTGATGACGCCCTTGGCGGCTATCTCCTTGGGCAGCAGGTTGGCCAGCGGGGCCCCGGAGGTCTTGCCGTCGCCGCCGCCCGCGGCGGGCTCCTTGGCCTTGGTCTGGTCGCCGCAGCCGGTCAGTACCAGGGCTCCGGCGACCGCGAGGGCGCCGACCGCGGCCATGCGGGAACGTGCGGCAGAGCGGCGGGGGGTGCGAGCGGTCATGGGGGTCCTCCGGCAGACGAGGGTGAGCGTGCGGGCGGCCGGGTCTTCCCCGGACGCCTGGTGCCCGGACGAATTCGGGCAGGTCGCGAGGGCTGAGCACGCGGCTCTGGGTGGCACGACCCGGACGCGACCAGGTGTGATGTCGGCATCTTGCCATTCGGACCCGGTCATGAAGGGGGCTGGCCATGTCAAAATCAGATAACGGGTGATCCCCGAACCTCAACAGGCCGGTACCTGAAGGCCGGACCTTCTGCGGAGCAGAGGCCGTACAGCCGGAGAAACTGCGGCAAGTCTCGCGATGCGGACACAAAAGAAGTCGCAGAACAGGACATGTCCTGGACTTCCGCGGAACTTGTCCGACATGGCGGTACGAGTCCCCCCAGACCTCCTCGCGCCGCACTCGCGATCGGCCACAGCGGGGCGGCCGACCCGGAATCGGACTCGTCGTCGGTGCGTTCGGTCCGGTAAGAAGGATCCTTACACCCCTCATCCGGGGCCCAGGGCGCGTGTGCGGCGCGCCCGCGCGTTCGCACCTCCCCCTGGCCGGGGCGGGGCCGACCGCTCTTCACGGAGCGGACCTGCCCCCCTTGACAGGGCGCGGACGCGGACCCGCCCACCCCTCCTCAACCAGGAGTGGCCACCCTCAACTGATGAAGACTTAAGGGGTCTGAAGAACATGGCAGCGGAGATCGTCAATTCCGAGACCGGCACGGGCGCAGGGCTGGATGAGCCCTTCGACCCGGCCTTCGCGCTCCACCGGGGCGGAAAGATGGCCGTGCAGGCCACCGTCCCCGTGCGCGACAAGGACGACCTGTCCCTCGCTTACACGCCCGGTGTCGCCAAGGTGTGCACCGCGATCGCGGAGCAGCCGGACCTGGTCAACGACTACACCTGGAAGTCGAACGTCGTCGCCGTCGTCACCGACGGCACGGCGGTCCTCGGGCTCGGTGACATCGGCCCGGAGGCGTCCCTCCCGGTCATGGAGGGGAAGGCCATCCTCTTCAAGCAGTTCGGCGGCGTCGACGCCGTCCCGATCGCGCTGGCGACCACCAACGTGGACGAGATCGTGGAGACCGTCGTCCGCCTCGCCCCGTCCTTCGGCGGGGTCAACCTCGAAGACATCTCGGCTCCCCGCTGCTTCGAGATCGAGGACCGGCTCAAGGAAGCCCTCGACATCCCGGTCTTCCACGACGACCAGCACGGCACGGCCGTCGTCACCCTGGCCGCCCTGCGCAACGCGGCCCGCCTCACCAACCGCTCGCTGAGCGACCTGCGCGCCGTCATCTCGGGCGCGGGCGCGGCGGGCGTGGCCATCGCCAAGTTCCTCCTGGAGGCCGGCCTCGGCGACGTCGCCGTCGCCGACCGCAAGGGCATCGTGAGCCGCGACCGGGACGACCTCACCCCGGTCAAGCGCGAGCTGGCCGAGCTGACGAACAAGGCGAACCTGTCCGGCTCCCTGGAGTCCGCCCTCGCGGGCGCGGACGTCTTCATCGGCGTCTCCGGCGGTACGGTCCCCGAGCCCGCCGTCGCCTCCATGGCGGCCAACGCCTGCGTGTTCGCCATGGCCAACCCGAACCCCGAGGTCCACCCCGACATCGCGCACAAGTACGCGGCGGTCGTGGCCACGGGCCGCTCGGACTACCCGAACCAGATCAACAACGTCCTCGCCTTCCCGGGCATCTTCGCGGGCGCCCTCCAGGTGCGCGCGACGACGATCACCGAGGGCATGAAGATCGCCGCCGCGAACGCGCTGGCCGACGTCGTGGGAGACAAGCTCGCCGCCGACTACGTCATCCCCTCCCCGTTCGACGAGCGCGTCGCCCCGGCGGTCACGGCCGCCGTCGCCGCGGCCGCCCGCGCGGAGGGTGTGGCGCGCCGCTAGCCGCGTTACGTTATGGGCCGCGCCCGTGTCCCCGGTGCGGGGGGCACGGGCGCGGCCCGTGTCCGCGCAGGGGGGCACGGCGGGCGGGCCGCCCGGGCGGAGAGCACGCGAGCCCGGCGGACGACGCCGTACGACAGCGGACGACGCCGTACGACAGCGGATGAAGACGGACGATGCCGGACGACGGCGGACGAGGACGGTCGGAGCGGCGCGACGCGGCGCGGGTCACACCCGGGAGCGGTTCCGCCGGGCCCCCGACGGGGCCTATCGTCACCCCATGTTCGCCGCCTACGCAGCCCGCATCGACCGTGACCAGCCGCTGAACGGCCTGGAGCTGGGGGAGCGCCCGGAGCCCGAAGCGCGGCCCGGGTGGACCACCGTGACAGTGAAGGCCGCCAGCCTCAACCACCACGACCTGTGGTCGCTGCGGGGGGTGGGCATCACCGAGGACGCCTTCCCGATGATCCTCGGCTGCGACGCCGCCGGTATCGACGAGGACGGCAACGAGGTCGTCGTCCACTCCGTCATCGGGGAGACCGGGCACGGCGTCGGCCCGTACGAGAAGCGCTCGATCCTCACCGAGAAGTACCAGGGCACCTTCGCCGAGCGCGTCACCGTGCCCACCTGGAACGTCCTCCCCAAGCCGAGCGGCATCAGCTTCGAGGAGGCCGCCTGCCTGCCCACCGCGTGGCTGACGGCGTACCGGATGCTGTTCACCAACGCGGGCGTGCGCCCCGGCGACGCGGTCCTGGTGCAGGGCGCGGGCGGCGGCGTCGCCACCGCCGCGATCGTCCTCGGGAAGGCCGCCGGTCTGCGGATGTACGCCACCAGCCGCGACGAGGCCAAGCGGAAGCGGGCCGTGGAGCTGGGCGCGGTGGACGCCTTCGAGCCGGGCGCGCGGCTGCCGCAGCGGGTCGATGCCGTCATCGAGACGGTGGGGGCTGCCACCTGGTCGCACTCCGTCAAGTCCCTCCGCCCGGGCGGCACACTGGTCATCTCGGGCGCGACCAGCGGGCAGACCCCGTCCAACGCCGAGCTGAACCGGATCTTCTTCCTGGAGCTGAGGGTCGTCGGCTCGACGATGGGGTCGAAGGACGAGCTGGAGGACCTCCTCAACTTCTGCGCGGCCACCGGTGTACGTCCCGTGATCGACCGGGTCCTGCCGCTGGACCGCGCCCGGGAGGGCTTCGAGCGGATGGCGGGCGGCGAACTCTTCGGAAAGATTGTGCTCACCGGGTCTTGAGAGTCCCCGGGGGCACTGTTTGGATCGCCGGCACCTGACTTGCGAGTGACCGGCGACGCCGGACGGCCGAGGAGTGCCCCCATGCGCAGCAGCACGTACGGAAGATCCCTTGTTGTCGGTGCGAGCTGTGCGGCCCTGCTGGCCGGCCCCGCCGCGCACGCGGCGGAGCGGAAGCCGGCGGCCGAGCCCGCCGTCCCCCGGCTCACCGACGACCGGGGCCGCACGATCACCCTGCGCGGCTGGAACGTCGAGGACAAGACCAACCGGGGCGACCAGGCCCTCACCCTCGTCACCGAGAAGCACTTCCGCGACATGAGCGCGCAGGGCTTCAACTTCGCGCGCCTGCTCGTCTATTGGGACGACATCGAGGCGGTGCGCGGCAGGTACAGCGAGGCGTACCTCCGCAAGGTCGACCGCATCCTGGGCTGGGCCCACAAGTACCGGGTGAAGGTCCTCCTCGACGGCCACCAGGACGTCTTCGGCCCCGCCTTCGGGCACCGCGGCATCCCGGAATGGGCGACCCGCACGGACGGCCTCCCCTTCACCCCGAACCCCGACGACTGGTTCTCGGAGTACTTCCAGCCCGCCGTGCAGCGCGCGTTCACCCACCTCTACGAGGACGAGGACCTCCAGCAGGCGCAGGCGAAGGTCTGGCGGCTGCTCGCCGACCGCTTCGGCGACCACCCCGCCGTCTTCGGCTACGACTTCCTGAACGAGCCCATGGGCGAGCTCAAGGAGGGCGAGGACCTCCCCACGGCCGCCCGCCGCATCGAACGCGACCAGATCACCCCGATGCACAACCGCCTCGCGGCGGCGGTCCGTTCGGTGGACGCGAAGAAGTGGCTGTTCGTCGAACCGACCCCGATCGTCGGCGAGGGCGTGCCGACGGGCCTCGGCCGGATCAAGGACCCGAAGAAGAAGGTCGTGTACGCGCCGCACTTCTACAACACCGCCATGGAGGCGGGCGCGGACTACGACCCGGCCGACGGCTGGATCGAACGCTACGAGGCCGCCGTCACCCAGTACCCGAAGCGGTACGGCGTCCCGGTCGTCGTCGGCGAGTGGGGCCCCCTGAACAACGACGGCCCGAACATGGGCGCCTTCTACCGCGACGCCCTCGCCTCCTTCAGCCGCTACAGCTCCGGCTGGGCGGGCTACGTCTGGTGCTACGGCGGCGGCTACTGCGCGGTCGACGCGTCGGGCAGGCTGCGCGGCCACAAGCAGCAGACCGCGGCCCCGTACGCGGCGGCCGTCGCGGGCCGGACGCGCTCGGAGACGTACGTGAACGGTACGTACACCTTCTCCTACGAGCCGTCCGCGCGCGGCGGCGCGGGCGCGGAGATCTCGGTGCCGCCGGACGCGAGGGGCTGGCGGGTCCGGGTGAGCGGCCGGGGCTGGACGGCGACACGGGGGGTCGCGCCGGGCCGGGCGGAGCGGGTACGCGTGCACGGCCTCCCGGGCGGCCAGGTCACGGTGACCGTCCAGAAGCGATAACCACCGCGCCCCCGCACACCGTCGACGCCCCCAACCCCAACGCACCCGCACGGGCTTACCCGGCGATGCGCCCCGTTCAGGGGCGCGGGGAACTGCGCGACCAGCCACGACGCACCTGCACGGAACCGTTCCCCTTGGCCGCGCGGCGAGCGCTTTAGGGAAAGGGGCGGGCCCGGGGCCTCTCTGCCTGAGCAGAACGAGGCTGAGGCGTCCGGTACCGGGGTTGGATTCACAGCTCTGGCAGGGTCGCGCGTCCGGCGCAGGCGCTTGCGCAGGGGGCGGTACCCGGGTGGGCCGGGAGCGGAAGGGGCCGCCCCCTTGCCCGCCCTCCCCCAAGCTCTCGGCTTCGCTCGAGCAGGGGGTGCCCCCCTCGCCCCCTTGGGGCGGCCCCGTCGCCCAAGGGGGCGGGGGAAACGGGAAGGGCGGCCCCACCGCCCAAGGGGAGGGGGACGACGCCAAGGAGGCTCGGAAGGAAGGTGCGGGGTGGCTTGTCAATTGGGGTTGACGGGAGAGGATCGTCAACGTACATTGACGGATATGAGCGAAGCAACCGATCTCGCCGCCAGGGCGGGAGACCAGGACCCCAAGGTCGGGCTCCGCGCAGTCGTCGCCCTGCGACGCCTGCTGGAGCAACTGGAGGCCGTACAGGTACGGGGCGCTCGCAACCAGGGCTGGTCCTGGCAGGAGATCGCCGCCGAACTGGGCGTCAGCAAGCAGGCCGTGCACAAGAAGCATGGGGGTCGATGATGTTCGAACGGTTCACGGAGAGCGCCCGCCGTACGGTGACCGGCGCGGTCGCCCAGGCCGAGCGGCTCGACCACCCCCAGGTCACCGAGGAACACCTCCTCCTCTCCCTCCTCGACACGGCGGAAGGCCGCGCCTACTTCGCCTTCACGGCGCTCGGCGTGCGCGACCGCCGCACCGACATCGAAGCGGCACTGGCGGCGGCCCGCCGCAGGGGCGGCATGTCGAAGGCCGACACGGACGCACTCGCCGGCCTCGGGATCGACGTGGACGCCATCGTCGCCAAGGTCGAGGAGACGCACGGGCCGGGCGTGCTCGGCCCGGGCGCCCCCGAGGCCGAACCCGCCCGCCGCCCCCGGACGCGGCGCAGGCGGGCACTGCTGGACCACCGGCCGTTCACCCCGGGCGCGAAGAAGGTGCTGGAGCAGTCGCTGAGGGTGGCGCTGGGCCGGGGCGACAAGTACATCGGCGAAGAGCACCTCCTCCTGGCGCTGACGGTGCGCCCGGGTGTCGTCTCGGAGGCCCTGACGGACTTCGGGGCGGGGTACGGGGACGTGGAGCGGGTGATGTTCGGGAGCGACGGCGAGTAGCCTCGCCACCCGCTCGGAACGGGCGTTGTCGGACCCGACCGCTATGGTCGGTCGACAACGCTCGTTTCGTCGCTTTGCGGGAGGTTCGTGGTGGTGGCAGATCCGGTTCCGGTTCCGGTGGAGTTCGTGCCCGCGGGCCGGGCGGTCGCGGAGCCGGTCACGAAGGTGGGCGGCCGGCCGGTGTGGCTGGACGCCCCCCAGTGGCCGCTCTCCGCGGAGTCCGGCGAACCGATGGAATTCATCGGCCAGTTCGAGCTGCCGGGCGACCGCCTGGCGTACGTCTTCATGACCGGGGACGCCTCGGACACCTTCGCCCCGGACGCCGGGGAGAACGCGGTGGTCGTGCAGCCGGGCGGCCGGATGCCGCCCTTCGTCGCAGGCGTACGGGAGTTGACCTCCGGCCCCTCCGTCGGGGACGACCACCTGGCCGTACCGGGAAAGCCGGACGAGGACGGGGAGACCTGGCAGTTCCTCGGCGGTCCGGGCGTGGAGCCCCTGTGGCTCCAGGGCGAGGAGACACCGGGGGAGGAAGCGGGGGAACCATGGACCCTGCTGGTCCAGCTCGACGCGACGGCCCTGCCGGTGGACGTCGACTTCGGTGACGCGGGCATCGGTTACGCGTTCCTGTCCCCGGACGGAGGCGAGGGCCGCTTCCTCTGGCAGTGCGCCTAGAGCACACCCTCCCGCGCCGGCCGGCCGGAGAAAACCGGGTGCCGCGGGGCGTCCCGGTGATGTTGGGTGCGGAGTCATGACGATCGTTGTGAACGAACCCGGTGTCGACGGACTGACCGAAGCCGTGGACGCGCTCCGCGCCTGGCAGGACGACCGGACGCCGTTCCAGCTCCACCCGGGAGACCTCGGCTGGGCGTGGGCGCTGGGCGCGGAGAAGGTGGCCGCCGCCGTCCGTACCTGGAGCGCGGACGGGCGGATCGTCGCCGTCGGATACCTGGACGGCCCCGATGTGCTGCGCCTGACGACCGCGCCGGACCTGCGGCAGGACGAGGCTCTGGCGCGGCAACTGCTGGCGGACTTCAGCGACCCGGGGCGCGGAGTGCTCCCGCCCGGAGAGGCCGGTCTCGAGGTCCCCACCGGAGCCCTGCTCCGCGAGGTCCTCCTGGAGGCGGGCTGGAATCCGGGCGCACCGTGGACGCCGCTGCGCCGCGACCTCACCGCTCCGGTGGAGGACTCCGGGCTGCGCATCGAGGTGGCCGGCCCGCGGACGGCGGCGACACGGACCGCGGTGCACCGCTCGGCCTTCGGCAGCCCGATGTTCACCGAGGAGGTCTGGCACGTCCTGGCGGCCGGACCGGTGTACGCCGACGCCCGCTGCCTGATCGGCTACGACGACCAGGACAATGCGGTGGCCGCGGCGACGGTCTGGTCGGCCGGCCCCGGAAAGCCCGGCCTGCTGGAGCCGATGGGCGTGCACGCCGACCATCGCGGCCGCGGCCACGGGAGGGCGATCAGCGTCGCCGCCGCGGCGGCGCTGCGCGAGATGGGCGCGTGCAGCGCGCTCGTCGCCGCCGAGGGCTCGAACACGGGCGCCGCCGCCACGTACAGGGCCGCCGGATACGAGCCGTCGCCCGAACGACTGGACATCGTCCGGCCCGCCTGACCGTCAGGCGGCGGCCCTGCGGGGACCCCGGCTGGCACTTGACCTCAATCTCGGTTGACGTAGGGGAGTCCTCGCACCGAAGTCCGACGTGCGCGGCGATCTCGGCGACCCCGCGTCGCTGGGTACGGCCCCGGAGGCCGTCGTGCAGGACACCATGGCCAACAGCGTGAACCTCGAAGACCACGAGGACATGGCGGGCTACCTGCACGCCCACGAGGCGCTGCGGTCGGCGGCCCTGACGCCGGACAGGAGTCTCACCTTCATCCGGCAGTTGATGAACGGCATCGCCACGGAGAACGAGGAAACGTGAGCGAACAGCAGATCGTCACCCCCTTCGCGAAGTCGACCCACTCCGGGGGAGCCTCTGCCGACGAATGCGTGGAGGTCGCGCAGACGGCCGACGGAGGCCGGGCCGTATGGGACACCGAGGACCGTGCCCGGGACACCCAGTTCCATGACCCCGCCGCCTGGGGCGAATTCCTCACCGCGGTGAAGGCTGACACCTTCCGCTAGCGCGCACCGTCCCGAGCCCGGCTCAGTAGTCACGGGGCGGGTCGGGCACGACAACCGCACCGGTCACCGCGTCCACCCGTACCGCCCGCTCGGCCCTGCCGCCCGTACCGACGTTCACCAGCCACAGCGGACGCCACAGACCGCCCACCTGCTCGGCCAGCAGGAAGCCCGGACCGACGGCGGTCCGCCCACTCGCCGCCTCCGCACGCCGCTGCGCCTCGGCGCGGCTGAGGCGCGGGGCGGGGAGGGCGGGGTCGGAGGCGAAGCGGGTGGTGAGCGCCATGAGGTTCCCGTTCCGGGCGAGGGTGAAGTCGAGGCGCATCGGCATCAGGACGTGGTGGCGGTAACGCCGGTAGCTGGCCAGCACGGGGCCGTTGCCCGGGCCGAGAGGCTCGACCCGGGGCTGGAGCCCGCGCGTCTGCCCGGGAAACCAGCGTGAACCGAACTCCGCTGCCCATGCCCGCAGTTGACGTACGTTCAGCGAGCCCCGGGTGCCCTGGTGATCGTAGGACTCGGCCGAGAAGATCCTGCGGTGGTCCCAGTCCAGCTCGGTGCGGCCCTTGTCGGTGTAGACGGCGATCCGCAACGGCTGCTCGCCGAGCTGCGGAGTCTGCTGGACGTTGATGACGCGGGCCTGCGGTCCGAAGAGGGCGGTGGAGGTCGCCCGGGCCCAGTCGGCTTGGGCGGGGGTCAGGTCCTGGCCGTCGGAGAGGCCCGCGACGGGGGTGATCGCGCTGTGGAAGAGTGCCAGTACGGCCAGGGCCCCGCCCGCGGTGAAGGCCGCGCCTCGTACGACCTCGGAACGGGGGAAGGCCCCGGCCCGATCACGTACCACGAGGAGAAGCGCACCAGCGCCCCAACCTGCCCCAGCACCAAGGCAGTTGAGGCCGAGGTCGATGAAGGTGCAACTGCGCCCGAGCGGCAGCAGCGCCTGAGCGGCCTCCACGCCGGGAACGACCAGGCAGGTGACGCCGAGAGAAGTGAGCGGACGTCGGGTGGCGAGTACGAGCAGCAGGCACGGGAACAGGAAGATCACCGCGTTGAGCTGTCCCGGGACCGTCTGCAGCGCGCCGTGCAGGGAGGTACCGGTGGCGCACACCCGTTCCACCGGAGCGGTGTTGCGCCCCGGTGCGAGGGTGACCGCGAGCGCGCCGGCGAGCAGGACCGCCGCCGCCGACGCGAGGAGCGCGGACCGGCCCCGGGCGCGGGCCCATAAGGCGGCGGGCGGGCCGACGAGTACCGCCAGAACGAGGAAGAAGACGGTCACACCGGGCAGTGCGTTGACGGAGGCTTCGATCACGGGGGCTTCCCTGAGCAGGAGAAACGCCCGGCACCGGTGTCGCGGGTGCCGGACGGAAGGAGGTGACGCTGGTGAATCAGCAGGGGTTGAGGGGCGGGGTCCAGTACCGCCCCTGGGTCTTCTCCGCCAGGCCGCCGACAGCCGAGCAGGTGGCGGGTACGCATCTCGCCATCAGGCCGACCGCAACACTCTTCCATCCTGCCAAGGAGTCCTCCATGTTCTCGCTCTTGAACGGCTGGGACACATGAAGGCAGGACGGCGGAATGCCGGTCCATCGCATCCGCCAACGGCTCGCTTTGAAGGGTGAATTAGTCGTACGACCCTGACCCGGCCGATCGCGAAGTGTGTGGCTCTGAGCGGTGTCACCGCAGCAGAGATGCTCGGCCTGGCCGGTCGAGCCGTGCGACGTGGGACGAACATCCGACGCTCGCGCGGAATAGGACACCTTCCTGGCAAAGTGTCCTATTCCTCAACGCACACCTGGCTGAACCTCTCCACATTCCGCAGGGCACGTACCGAATAATCGACCCGCCCGATCCTTCTTCCTGGCCGCCACCAACAAACCTACCGAAAGAATTATCGGCGTCAGTGAAAACATTGGGCGTGGGGCCCGGAAATCGTCAGTTAAGGCCGGCCATTTCTCCGACGCACCACAATGACGATCATCATCACCACGACTGCACCAAGGATGGTGAGAAGCAGCCATGTCGGCAGGAGATCCGCACCGCGGTACGCGAAGTTCTGCATCGAATCAGCCAGCCGCATGTTTTCCTCCAGGAAGTGGTTGCTCCTCTTGGGGCTGATGGATCAATTGACGATCTGGCGATGTTCGCAAGGTTCGTGCACGTCCATGGCGTTTCCAAGTGTGCTGGCGGCCATGCTGATGAACTCCGGAAGCAGGCCATCCGGGGCGGCGCGGTGGACGGGGTCGTCTTCGGCGTCGCGGTGAAGGTACCGTCGACGCCGCGGGGACTGTAGCGGTACTCGTTCTCCTTCCCGCCGGTCTCATTGGTCATGACCAGGAAGGAGCCGATTGTGTCTAATTCGTGGACCTGCCGAGTCACCGCGCCGAAAACCGCGACGGCTCTCCGAAAGGACCGTAGGGCCGTCGCGATTCCTCAGACTGTCTGGTACTCATCAGGTGGAACGTTTTCCCTTGTTCGCCCAAATCCCTCCTGCGAACATATATCCCAGAAGGACGAGCAGCAGGATGACTCCGACAGTCAGTCTCAGCCCGTACGCCTGCCCCTGCATCCACGTGAGAATGGGCCATACAATCAGCCCGAAAACGACGAGTCCACCGATGAATACTGCTAGTCGTGCCGAATAATTCTCCACCTATAACCTTTCTGCCGGCTGTGGGTGGAGGAGCGTCCTCCACCCACAGCTTCAGATCTGCTGGTTCAACGTCTTACTTCTTGGCAGCCTTCGCTGCAAAGGCTGCCTTGCCCGCCTTTGCAGCGGCTCCGAACCCACCTGTTACTGCTCCCAGCGCCCCCTGCTCGACGCAGGATTGCGCAATGTTCTTTCCGTCGATGGCCGCTGTGATAGCTCCTCCGATGCACCCTCCCGCTGCGCCTCCGGCGACGGGACCGAAAGCGCCGTCCAAGAGAGTGGAGGCCACCGTTCCTGCTACGGCCCCCACCACGTCACCCAGACTCAGCAGGCCTGAGGGGTCGATGCGGTTGACGGGGTCGCCTTCGGCGTACAGGTACGGGTTCTTCTCCTGGCCGGAGGGGTCCGGCGAGGTGAACCGGCCGATGCGGGGGTCGTAGTAGCGGGCCTTGAAGTGGTAGAGCCCGGTCGGGTCCTGGTAGCCGCCCGCGAAGCGGTAGGGCTGGGGGACCTTTTCGGTGAAGACCCCGTCGACGCCGCGGGGGCTGTAGCGGTACTCGTTCACCTTCGCGCCGGTCTCGTCGGCCAGGGCCAGGACGGAGCCGAGTGCGTCGGTGAGGTAGTAGTACGACTTCCCGCCGGTGGTCATGGAGTTGAGGGTGCCCGAAGCTTCCCGGTTGAATCCCATGTCGCCGGTCGGGTCGGTCTTTCCGGCCAGGCCGAGGGGGCCGTTGTGCAGCGTGGTGTCGCCGTAGAAGAGGCGCTCGGACTGGTCGGTCGAGCCGTACAGGCCCGTGTACTTCTTCCCGGCCACGGTCACCGAGGTCTGCTGCGAGTGATCCGACCAGACCCCGCCCGTGCGGGCCCGCTCGACGCCGCTGGCGCCGTCGGTCTCGTTGCCCGCCTTGTCGTAGCCCCAGCCCGCGGTGGAGCCCGCACGCGAGATGAGCTGGGAGGCGTCGTTGTAGGTCAGGGCGATGCCGGAGGGGCAGCCCTTCGCGGAGCCCTGGGAGGTGAGGTTGCCCGCTGCGTCGTAGCAGTACTGGTAGGACGCGGCGAGGGTGGTGCCCTTCTTCTCCTCGGAGTAGGAGAAGCGGCCCGCGCTGTCATAGGTGTAGGTCTTGGCGAGGCCCATGACGCCGTCGGTGGAGGTGCGGATCTTCGTGCCGTCCTTGGTCGCCGTGCCGGCGACGTAGGAGTACGTGTACGAGGTGTTGGTGAGCGTGCCCTTGGGCGAGGTTGCCTTGATCAGGGTCGGGCGGCCGGACTTGTCCAGGGTGGTGTCCTGGACCGTGCCGCCGGGGTAAGTGGTCTTGGTGCGCTTGTCGTTGTTGTTGTAGGCGTACGTCGTCGTCTTGCCCGCCGGGTCCTTCAGCGCGGTGAGGCGGTTCGCCGCGTCGTAGGTGTAGTCGGTCAGGCCCGCCGGGTCCTTGTAGGTGTCGACGTTGCCGGCCGGGGTGTAGGTCAGCTCGGTCTGGGAGCCGTCCTGGAGGGTGCGGACCGTCTCGCGCGAGAGCGGGTCGAAGGCGTACTTGATCAGCCCGCCGTCGTCCGTGCGCTGGGAGAGGTTGCCGTCACCGTCGTAGACGTAGCGCACCGTGGTCGTGGAGGAGGAGACCTCGGTGATGCGGTCACGGTTGTCGTAGCTGTAGACCGCGTTGACGCCGCGCCCGTCGGTCATCGTCTCGATGCGTCCGAGGGCGTCGTAGGTGTAGGTCGTCTTGCCCAGCGGTGCGGGCGGGGTCACCTCGGTCAGATTGCCCTTGGCGTCGTACTGGAACTTCGTGACCTTGCCACGCGCGTCGGTGAGCGTGCAGCGCTGGCCCTCGAAGCCGCCGCAGGTCGGGGTGCCCTTGTTGTACGTGTACTTCTCCGTGCCGCCGCCGGTGCCCGTGACGGCCACCGACTCGGTGTTGCCCGCCGCGTCGTACGTGTAGTTGGTCTTCTCCCCGTCCGGGGTCTCCTGGTTGCCGGGCAGGTCCATGCCCGACTTCGTGGTATACCCGCCCGCCAGCGCGGTGGCACCGGTCGGCAGCTTGGAGGACGTGGGGTTGTTGCGGGCGTCCCAGCCGTAGACCGTTTCATTGCCCGGGGTCGTCCCCGTGCCCATGGCGTCCGTGGCCGTCTTGACGTTGTGGTTCGCATCGTAGGACGTCGAGCGGGAGTGGCCCAGGGCGTCGGTGGTCTTGGTGACGCCGCCGTCCTTGTTCAGCTCGTAGGTGGTGGTGTGCTGTTCCGGGTCGGTGACCTTCGTCTTCCCGGTCTCGTAGGCGTACGAGTACGTCGGGCCCGTGTGCGCGTCGCCGTTGAAGGCCGTGGCCCGCTGCATCGAGGTGACGCGGTTCTGCGCGTCGTAACCGAAGTTGGTGACCCGGCCGTCCGGGGTCGTGATCCGGGTGAGACGGCGCGAGGCGTCGTACTCGAAGGACGTGGACTTGCCGGCCGTGTCGGTGGTCTTCGCGAGGTCGCCGGCCGGGTTGAGGTCGAACACGGCGGTGCGGCCCGTGTGGTCCTTGGCCTGCCACTGCGAGGCGTCCGTCTTGACCAGGTCGACCGAGCGGCCCGAGCGGGTCTCGGTGAGCTTGAAGCCCTTGTGCTCGGCGCCCTCGTCGTGCTGGGTGACCGTGATCGTGCCGTTGTTGCGGTCGGTGACCTTGGTCAGGGTGCCGCCCGCGTTGTACGTGTCCTTCGAGCCGGACTTGCGGTCGGTGAGGGTGAAGGTGCCGTCCGCGTTCTTCGTCAGGTCCTTCGAGTAACCGGCCGGGGTCGTGTACGTGCCGTCGGCCTTCTTGGTGAAGCGGACCGAGGCGCCGGTGGAGTCGAACCAGGCGAACTCCGTGTCACTGACCTGCGCGTACCGCTCCCAGCCCTGCCACCACCGCTGGGAGACCTTGCCCCACGGGGCGTCCATCGAGTTGTACGTACGGGTGAGCTGGAGGGACTGGCCCACGCCGGGCACGTCGAAGTCGGTGGCGGCGAGCATCAGGTTGCCGGTCGAGTAGTTGACCCGGGCGACCAGGGCGTCCGTGATGCGGAAGTCGGAGATCTTGTGCCAGGGGACCGCGCCCTGTCCCTGGGGGATCTCCGCCAGCAGAGGCGCGGCCGGGGCGGCCAGGCGGGCCTTCTGCGAGGAGCGCGAGCGCTGCTTCTGTGCCGCCCGCCACGCGGCGCGGTCCTTCGACGGGGCCGCCTCCGCGACCGGCGCGGGAGCCTTGTTCGTCCCCACCTTGACCGGCGGGACGGGCAGTTTGGTGGTGGTCTTGCCCCAGACCGAGTTCGCGGGGACCGGCGGCGGCTCCACCGGGTCCGCCATGGCGGTCGGGAGCGCTCCCGCGCCCAGGGCCAGGACCGCCAGGGCCACGGTGAGAGTGCGTCTGGCCCGTACCTGCGCACGGGCAGGGGTGTGCTTCTGCATCAACTTCCCCCCACGGAAAGTCAGATACCGGCGGTCCCAATGACCACCGGAGGCGCACACGTTCACACAGATCCCTCACGGATGTGTGCGCCCTGCCCCCATCTTTCGAACACATGCGCGCAAGAATCAGCCCCTTCTCTTGGAGGGGTAAGTCCTGACATCTCGGGACGGAAGCGGGGGTTCCGAGAAAGGGCGCAGGTGGTGGCGGGGAGAGGATTGGCTTGTATGTGCCTTCGGGTGTGCGGGGGGAATTTGCTGCCGAGAACCTTTTGGTGGGGAGTGCCATGCACGTGAGGAGTGGGACGCTTTCTTGAGGAAGTGTCCTACTTTTTGACAGCCCGCACCCCGGAGCGGTCTTGCTCCGGGGTGCGGGAGTGGCATGGGTGGGCCAGTTGTGTGGTGGGGGCCGTTACTTCTGCGTACCTCGCAACAGGCGGCCGATGTGGGCCGCCGTGCCCGCCAGCCGGGCGCGGGCGTCGGCCAGTTGGGCGGAGGTCACGCCGTGGTCGCGGGCCGTGTCGCGGATGTCGTCGCGGAAGCGGTCCAGCAGGCGGTCCAGTTCGCGGGCCGGGTCCGTGCCGGGCTTGGCGTCCTCGTGGGCCCAGTCGGGGAGGGGGGCCGAGGCGGGGGCGTCCTCGCGGACGGCGTCCTCCCAGACGTCGCCGGAGGGCGGGGCGGTCTTGTCGGCCCGCTCCACCGTGATGTCCGGGGACTCCTTGGGGGCGTCGTGGCCGCCCTTGCCGAAGCGGCCGAAGTCCTTGCCCCAGGCGCGGCTGAACTCCCTCTCGATCTCGGCCAGTCCGTCCCGTACCGCGGAGGGCCAGTCGCCGCGCGACACGTGCTCGCGGACCTGCTCCTCGACCCGGCGGGCCGCTTGCTGCATCTGCTCGCGGGCCCGGTCCGTCGTCTCCTTGGCCTGCCGGCGGGCCTCCTGCGCGTCGTGGCGGGCGCGGCGGCTCTCGTCCTTCGCGCGGCGGGCCTGCTCCTTCCACTCCTGGCGGGCCTTGCGCATCTCCTCCTTGGCCAGCCGCCAGGCCTCCTTGTCGCCCCAGGGGCCGTTGCCCCAGTCGCCCCCGGACTCCTTGCCCGATGCGGCGGAGGCGCCCGAGGCCGCGGCCTGGGCCTTCATCTCGCGGCGCAGGTCGCCCGCGGCGCTCCGTACGTCGTCGCGGATCTCGGCGGCGAGCTCGGAGACGGACTCGCGGATCTCCATCTCCAGGTCGGCCAACTCGCCGCCTCGGTCGGCCAGTTCCGAGCGGCCCGCGTCCGTGATCGAGTAGACCTTGCGGCCGCCCTCGGTGGCGTGCGTGACCAGGCCCTCGGCCTCCAGCTTGGCGAGCCGGGGGTAGACGGTGCCCGCGGAGGGGGCGTACAGGCCCTGGAAGCGCTCTTCGAGGAGGCGGATGACCTCGTAACCGTGGCGCGGCGCCTCGTCCAGCAGCTTGAGGAGGTAGAGGCGGAGGCGGCCGTGGGCGAAGACGGGAGGCATGTCAGAGGACCTTTCCGGAGGGCGAGTCGGTGGGAGGGGTGTCCTGCGGGCCGTCCTGCGGTCCGTCCTGCGGGGCGGCGTCCTGCGGCGCGTCGTCCGTCGGCGGGCGGCGCAGCAGGGCGATCGAGCCGGAGACCGTCGTCGCCCGCAGCTTGCCCGCGCCCGTGCCCAGCGTTCCGGTGATCTTCTTCTGGGCCCACTGGCCCGAGACGCGCAGGTCCTCGAAGGCGCTGGAGACCTGTCCGCTCGTCGTGTTCGCCTCGACCTTCGCGTCGGCCGGGTGGGGGAGGCGGATGGCGACCTCGCCGGAGACCGTCGTCAGGGCGATGTCGGCGGGCCCGTTGCGGGCCGGGTCGACGTCGATGACCATCGCGCCGCCCACCGACTCCGCCCGTACCGACGAACCCGCCCCGTCGACCATCGTCAGGTCGCCCGAGACCGACTTGAAGTGCAGGTCGCCGGTGAGGGAGTGGGCCTCCAGATTGCCGGACACCGTCTCCGCGCTGACCTTGCCGGTCAGGCCGACCAGGGTGGTGTCACCGGTGACGCCGCGCACCTCGGTGCGGCCCCGGACGCCGGAGACGACCGTGCTCGCGCCGACCGCGCCCACACTCACCTTCGTGCCCGCCGGTACGGCGAGGGTGACCGCCGCCGAGCGCTGCCAGCTCTGCCGCTCCAGGAAGCTCAGGAAGCCTTTCGTGCTCTTCCAGGGCAGGTCCTCGTACGTGACGGTCAGGGTGCCGTCCTCATGGGTGACGACCAGCGGCGGGCCGTCGATCCCGGTCACCTCCAGGAGGGCGCCGGCGGCCGGGTCGTCCGTGCCCACGACGTTGACGGCGCCGTTGACGATCCGGACGCGCAGGGCGTCGACGGGCTCCTCGAAGGTGAGTTTCTGCGGTTCGCTGACGGACCACTCGGTCATGGCGATCTCCCGGTCTGGACGTGACGCGGCATTGCGACGCAACATATCGCGTCTTGCCTTCGACACGATATATCGCGGTTGGGTGAAGTCAACATAAGGGCGAGGGGGCAGCGGAGGTGGGCCCGGGTGAAGTGCCCTAACTTGGGTCGTATGTCGCACCCTGCTTCTTCGTCCGCACCCTCCACGAGCGCCACCGGCGCCCTGATCCTCTGCCGGGCGCCGGTCGAGGACGTACGTCTCGCGGCGGCCGTGCTGCGCGAGCGCGCGCTGCTGGCCCCGGCCGGTGACGGCTGGAGCGTCGTCGTGCCCGAGGGCAGGCCCTGGCTGGCCGGGGGAAGCGCGCACGAGCCCGTCGACCGGGTGCTGGCGGGCTGGGCGTCCGCGCTCGCCATCGGCACCGACTGGCCGGTGCTCGCCCTGTGGTGGGACCCCGACCGGACGGGTTACACGCTGGCCTCGGGCTTCCGGCGGGCGGTCGGTTACGAGTGGCTGGCCGACGGCACCCCGCTCGGCGAGGACGAGGCGATGCGGACCTTCGCGGTGCGGCTGGAGCTGGACCCCGTGCACGACATGGCGAGCCTGGAGGCGCTGGCGGAGCCGGACGACGACGCGGACGGGCGGGCCCGGCTGCTCGGGCTGATCGCCGTGCTGCACCGGGTGGGACTGGCGCTGCCGGTGGGACTCACACCGGGGGAGAGTGCGGACCGGCTGCGGGAAGCGGCCCGGGCGGAGTCCGGCGCGCAGACGGTGGAGTGGTCGGGGTGGCGGGACGCGCTGCGGGCGGAGTTCGACGTGGTGGACCGCGGGCCGGTGGGGGCGTGGGTGCGGGGGCCGCGGGCTCGTGCGGTGGGGGCGGCGCAGGTGGTGGTGGGGGCGCCGATGCTGGGGTGGGGGCTGCGGCGGGGCTCCGCGGGGTGGGCGGTCGCGGGAGGGGTGCTGCTGGCACAGGGGGTGACGGGGCTGGCCTACGACCGGGCCCGGGGGGCGGGGGGCACCCCCTAGGGCCGCGAACCCTGCATGCCCCCCCGGCGCTCCCCGCACGGTCGTGCTCCCGTCTCGCACGGGGAGGGGGCGGGATCAGATGTCCTCGTCCTCGTCCTCGTCGTCGAGGCGGGCCAGCCAGGTCGCCAGGCGTTCCACCGGGACCTCGAAGTCCGGGTTCAGGTCCACGAACGTACGGAACTGCTCGGCGAGCCACTCGAAGGTGACCTCCTCCTCGCCCCGCCGCTTCTCCAGCTCTTCGATGCCACGGTCAGTGAAGTACATGCGTACAAGATTACGGGGACACGGGGAGGGCCCGGCCCCGCGGAAACCTCTCCGCGGGGCCGGGCCCTCCGTCACGTACCGGCTTCGGCGACTACGCGTCGAAGACCTCGTTCACCAGGGCCTGCTGCTCCGCCTGGTGGCGCTTGGCCGAGCCGACCGCCGGGGACGAGCTGTGCGGGCGCGAGATGCGGCGCAGGCGCTCGCCGTGCGGGATGTCCGCGCCGACGGCCAGGTCCAGGTGGTCGATCAGGTTGAGCGCGATGAAGGGCCACGCGCCCTGGTTCGCCGGCTCCTCCTGGGCCCACAGGTACTTCTCGGCGTTCGGGTACTTGGCGATCTCGGCCTGGAGCTCCGCGCCCGGGAGCGGGTAGAGGCGTTCCAGGCGGATGATCGCGGTGTCCGTGGCGCCGCGCTTCTCGCGCTCGGCCTCCAGGTCGTAGTAGACCTTGCCGGCGCAGAAGACGACCTTGCGGACGGCGTTGGCGTCCACCTTGTCGTCGCCGATGACGGGACGGAAGCCGCCCGTCGTGAACTCCTCCGCCTTCGACGCCGCCGCCTTCAGACGCAGCATCGACTTCGGGGTGAAGACGATGAGCGGCTTGTGGTGCGGGTTGTGGACCTGCCAGCGCAGCAGGTGGAAGTAGTTCGAGGGCAGGGTCGGCATGGCGACCGTCATGTTGTTCTGGGCGCACATCTGGAGGAAGCGCTCCGGGCGGGCGGACGAGTGGTCCGGGCCCTGGCCCTCGTAACCGTGCGGGAGCAGGAGCGTGACGCCGGAGGTCTGGCCCCACTTCTGCTCGGCCGAGGAGATGAACTCGTCCATGACCGTCTGGGCGCCGTTGACGAAGTCGCCGAACTGGGCCTCCCAGATGACCAGCGACTCCGGGCGGGCCAGCGAGTAGCCGTACTCGAAGCCCATCGCCGCGTACTCGGAGAGGAGCGAGTCGTAGACGTTGTAGCGGGCCTGGTCGTCCGCGAGGTACTGGAGCGGGGTGTAGTCCTCGCCCGTCTCCTGGTCGACGAGGACCGCGTGGCGCTGGCCGAAGGTGCCGCGGCGGGAGTCCTGGCCGGCCAGGCGGACCGGGGTGCCCTCCATCAGGAGGGAGCCGATGGCGAGGGTCTCGCCCATGCCCCAGTCGATCGTGCCGTCGTCGATGGACGCGGCGCGGCGCTGCATCTGCGGCATCAGGCGCGGGTGGACGTGGATGTTGTCCGGGATGTTGACCTGCGACTCGCCGATCCGCTTCACGGCCTCCTGCGAGATCGCCGTGTTCACCGCCACCGGGAACTCGGCCTGCGGGTCGCTGTACGGCGCGGCGGAGGTGGTGGAGGTGGTGGCCTCGCGGACCTCCGCGAACACCTTCTCCAGCTGGCCCTGGAAGTCCTGGAGCGCCTGCTCCGCCTCCTCCAGGGTGATGTCGCCGCGACCGATCAGGGACTCGGTGTAGAGCTTGCGCACCGAGCGCTTCTTGTCGATCAGCGTCACCATCTGCGGGTTGGTGAACTGCGGGTTGTCGCCCTCGTTGTGGCCGCGGCGGCGGTAGCAGATGAGGTCGATGACCACGTCCTTGTTGAACGTCTGGCGGAACTCGAAGGCGAGGCGCGCGACGCGGACCACGGCCTCCGGGTCGTCGCCGTTCACGTGGAAGATCGGCGCCTCGATCATGCGGGCCACGTCGGTGGCGTACATCGAGGAGCGCGAGGACTCCGGGGCGGCGGTGAAGCCGACCTGGTTGTTGATGACGATGTGCACCGTGCCGCCGGTGCGGTAGCCGCGGAGCTGCGACATGTTGAACGTCTCGGCGACCACACCCTGGCCCGCGAAGGCCGCGTCGCCGTGCAGGGCCACCGGCAGGACGGTGAAGTCCGTGCCGCCCTTGTTGATGATGTCCTGCTTGGCGCGGGCGATGCCCTCCAGGACCGGGTCGACCGCCTCCAGGTGCGAGGGGTTCGCGGCGAGGGAGACCTTGATCTGCTCGCCGTCGAGACCGGTGAAGGTGCCCTCGGCGCCCAGGTGGTACTTCACGTCGCCGGAGCCGTGCATCGACTTCGGGTCCAGGTTGCCCTCGAACTCGCGGAAGATCTGGGCATACGACTTGCCCACGATGTTCGCCAGGACGTTCAGCCGGCCGCGGTGGGCCATGCCGATGACGACCTCGTCCAGGCGCGACTCGGCGGCGCTGTCGATGACGGCGTCGAGCAGCGGGATGACGGACTCGCCGCCCTCCAGGGAGAAGCGCTTCTGGCCGACGTACTTCGTCTGGAGGAAGGTCTCGAAGGCCTCGGCGGCGTTGAGGCGGCGCAGGATGCGGAGCTGCTCCTCGCGCTCGGGCTTGGAGTGCGAGCGCTCCATGCGGTCCTGGATCCACTTGCGCTGCTTGGGGTCCTGGATGTGCATGAACTCGATGCCGGTGGTGCGGCAGTACGTGTCGCGCAGGACGCCGAGGATGTCGCGCAGCTTCATCATCGACTTGCCCGCGAAGCCGCCGACCGCGAACTCGCGCTCCAGGTCCCACAGCGTCAGCCCGTGCTCGTTGATGTCGAGGTCGGGGTGCTTGCGCTGCTTGTACTCCAGCGGGTCCGTGTCGGCCATGACGTGGCCGCGCACCCGGTAGGAGTGGATCAGCTCGAAGACGCGGGCGGCCTTGGTGACGTCGTCGTCGTGGCTGGCGTCGATGTCCTTGAGCCAGCGGACCGGCTCGTAGGGGATGCGCAGCGCCTTGAAGACGTCGTCGTAGAAGCCGGACTCGCCGAGCAGGAGGTTGGCGACGACGCGCAGGAACTCGCCGGAGGCGGCTCCCTGGATCACCCGGTGGTCGTACGTCGAGGTCAGGGTCATGACCTTCGAGATGCCCAGCTTGTTCAGGGTGTCCTGCGAGGTGCCCTGGAACTCCGCCGGGTAGTCCATCGAGCCGACGCCCATGATGACCGACTGACCGGGCATCAGACGCGGCACCGAGTGGACGGTGCCGAGGCCGCCCGGGTTGGTGAGCGAGACGGTGACGCCCGTGAAGTCGTCCATCGTCAGCTTGTTGTCGCGGGCGCGGCGGACGATGTCCTCGTACGCCTGCCAGAACTCGAAGAAGTCGAGCGTCTCGGCCTTCTTGATGCCGGCGACGACGAGCTGGCGGTCGCCGTTGGGCTTCACCAGGTCGATGGCCAGGCCGAAGTTGATGTGCTCCGGCTTGACGAGGGTCGGCTTGCCGTCCTTCTCGGTGAAGGAGTAGTTCATCGACGGCATGGCCTTGATGGCCTGCACCATCGCGAAGCCGATGAGGTGGGTGAAGGAGATCTTCCCGCCCCGGGCGCGCTTCAGGTGGTTGTTGATGACGATGCGGTTGTCGAAGAGCAGCTTCACCGGGACCGCGCGCACGGACGTCGCCGTGGGGACCTCGATGGAGGCGTTCATGTTCTTCGCGACGGCGGCGGACGGGCCGCGCAGGGTGACGTACTCGGGACCGGCCGGGGCGGACGTGGCCTCGGCGGCGGGAGCGGGCTTCACAGGTGCGGCCTTCTGTGCGGGTGCGGACGCCTTGGCGGCGGGCTGAGCGGATGCGGGCGCCTGGGCGGCGGGCTCGGCGGCAGGGGCGGCCTGCGCGGGGGCGGCCTGCTGGGCCGGGGCGGCCTGCGCGGGTGCGGCGGTCTGTCCGGCCGGCGCGCTCGCGGGCTGTGCCGGGGCGGACTGGCCGTTCGCGGCGGACGCGGCCTGCGGCGGGACGGCGGTGGACGACGCCTGCGCGGGGGCGGGCTGCCCGGCCGGGGCGGGCGCGGCCTGGGCGGCGGGGGCCGGCTTCTCCGCCGTACCGCCGGTGGCGCCCGGCTTGTAGTCGGCGAAGAAGTCCCACCACGCTCGATCGACGGAACTGGGGTCCTGGAGGTACTGCTGGTAGATCTCGTCGACGAGCCACTCGTTGGGACCGAAGGCGGCGGCTGGGTTCTTCCCTTGCCCGTCCTGGTCGGTCGATGAATGACTTGAGCTACTGGTGGACTGAGACGACACGGCGTTAACCGCCCTCTTCCGCTTCGCAAGGTGGTGGACAGCGGAAATAAAGGCTACGCCTCCCCGGCCGGGAGATGCAGACCGGGCGGTGCATCCGTCGCGTAAGTCACATCGGAGAGCTGGTTTCGGCGCACGAAATGGCGGGAAACAAGCGTGGTTCCGCTGTGGACCGCGCGTCAACCGATCATTGACGAGGGTGCCGAGCCGGGTGCATCCGACCGAGGATGCGACCCTTACCACCGCATCCTGGCAGGACGGACGCAGAACGTCCGTTTCTGGTTCGAACCCTACGTCAATCGCGTGATGAGACGGTCCCCGGAAGGGTGACCTGAATGCGGCAACCGCGCTCGGATTCGGCCACTCCGATCCGGCCGCCGTGCAGATCGACCGCCCAGCGCGCGATGGCCAGGCCGAGGCCCGTGCCGCCGTCGCTGCCCGAAGTGGGCTTGGCGGGCGACTTGCCCTGGTTGAAGCGTTCAAACACCCGGTGCCACTCCGACTTCGGTATGCCGGGACCCTCGTCCAGCACTTCCAGGTCCAGGCTCTCCGGCAGCTCCCCGCGCCGCGCCCGGACCGTGACCCGGCCGTGCGGAGGGGAGTGCTTGACCGCGTTGTCGATGAGGTTGGCGACGACCTGGTGCAGCCGCTCCTGGTCCGCGTGCGCGGTCAGCTCCGGAGGGGAGACGTCCAGGTGCAGATGGACGTCCTTGCGCATGTGGTGCCCGGACCCGGAGGTCAGATTGCGCTGCGCGGCGGCCAGATTGGCCTCCTTCAGCACGCCCGAGAGATACGGCCACACCTCGAAGCGGCGGGCCTTGAGCGGTACGACGCCGTTGTCCAGCCGGGCCAGGTCCAGCAGGGTCTCCACCAGCCCGCCGAGCCGCTCGGTCTGCTTGAGCGCGGTGCGCATGGTCTCGGGGTCGGCGGCGACCACGCCGTCCACCACGTTCTCCAGCACGGCGCGCAGCGCGGCGATCGGGGTGCGCAGCTCGTGCGAGACGTTGGCGACCAGTTCCTTGCGGTTGCGGTCGACGGCCTGGAGCTCCTCGGCCATCCGGTTCAGGGTGGTGGCCAGGCCGCCCAGCTCGTCGCGGCGGTTCTCGCCGTCGATGCGGCCCGTGTAGTCGCCGTGCGCCATCGCGGCGGCGACCTCGCGCATCTCGTCGAGCGGCTTGGTGAGGTTGTGCGCGACGAACTGCGTGATCAGCATCGAGGCGATGATCGAGAAGACCGTGATGAAGCGCAGCTCGGTCTTGGTGGCCAGCGCCACCATCACCAGGCCCGTGGTCAGCGCCACCGACACCACGACCAGTGCGATCAGCTTTCCCCTGATGGTGAAGGGGCGCACCGTGAAGGGCCGGGACACCAGCGCTCCGACCCGGCCCGGCAGGGAGCCGGGGCGCAGCCGCGTCCGCAGCGGACGGCGCACCCGCTGCCCGCAGTCGCCGCATCTGCGCGCCGGGCGCGAGGGTTCCCGCCGCTGTACCGGCACCCGCCGTCGCAACGGTCCGCGCCTCGTCCCCGTCCCGGCCGTACTGCTCACGGCGCCGGCGTCTCCAGGGCGTACCCCACGCCGTGCACGGTACGGATGCGCTCGGCGCCGATCTTGCGGCGCAGGGCCTTGATGTGGCTGTCGACGGTGCGGGTGCCCGAGGCGTCCGCCCAGTCCCACACCTCGGCGAGCAACTGCTCGCGGGAGAGGACGGCGCGGGGGGTGTTCGCCAGGCAGACCAGCAGGTCGAACTCGGTGGGCGTGAGGTGCACGTCCTCGCCGTGCACCCGGACCCGGCGCTGCGCGTGGTCGATCTCCAGCTCGCCCAGGCGCAGGATGCCGCTGCGCGGAGTGGCGGCGGCGATGGTGGCCCGCTCGACCCGGCGCAGCAGGACGTGCACCCGGGCGGCCAGCTCGCGCATGGAGAACGGTTTCGTCATGTAGTCGTCCGCGCCGACCCCGAGCCCGACCAGCATGTCGGTCTCGTCGTCGCGCGCGGTGAGCATGAGGACCGGTACGGGTCGCTGCGCCTGCACCCGGCGGCAGACTTCGAGTCCGTCGAAGCCGGGCAGCATGATGTCGAGCACCATCAGGTCCGGCTGCCAGGCCTCGGCCGTGTCGACCGCCGCCGGGCCGTCACTCGCCGTCTGCACCTGGAAGCCCTCGGCCCGCAGCCGGGCCGCGATGTTGTCGACGATCGTGGAATCGTCCTCGACGACCAGTACCCGGCGCTGAGCGCCGGGAGTGGCCGCGAGGCCGTTGTGGCTGGTGTGTGTCTGCTCCATCGCCCCGCCCCTGGAGTGCGTTCGTAAGATCCCGCGGTCAGATGAGCAGCGTACGGGCACTGACCTGCTCACGGCTACGCGGTGCAACTGCCTGCCGGGGCAGCGAAAGCGACGCCTCGGGCAAGTCGTTCCGGATCGCCCGAATCTCTCTGAATACGACATTCCGCAATGACTCTTCGTAAGTCGGGGATGGACAACTCGCCTTGTGCACAGGGAAGTAGACGTTGCGTAGGCGAGGAATCGCGGGATGTCGGCTTGGTGACCCATTGGTCGGGGGAGGCAGGGTTGTACGGGCAAACGTGTGGGAGCTGTGAATGTTGTCTCGGAGGAGCGGACCGGTGTGTGGCGGGGCGGCCTCCGTGCGGATGCGTTGTGGTTGCCCGCGCGATTCCCCACGCGGTTCCCCGCATTCCTGAAGGTGCGGGGGAGCCGCAGGCCGTGGCCGTGGACGTGAAGGTCAGGGGACTGCCGGGATTCTCGTGAGGTCGCAGGCCCGGACGGCGGCCACGTACTGGCCGAGCCAGGCCCTGCGGTCCGGCTCCGGCAGCGCGGCGAAGCGCTCGAAGGCGGCGGTGGGGGCGTGCGGATCCGCGAGGTCGGCGTTCAGGGGGATCACCCAGTGGTGCGCGACGGCCCGGGCCGCTTCATAACGGGTGCGGTCGGCGGCCGGGGCCCTGCCGGTGGCGCAGCCGGCCGGCGCGCCGAGGCTGGGGAGGAGCGTTCCATGGGCGTACTCGCCGGGGTCGGTGATCTCGCCGCGGGTCACCGACCAGCCGAGTTGGAGGGGGAAGAGCCGGCCCTCGCCGGGGGGCGGCCCGGTGGTGCCGGCCGTGTAGCGGGTCGGAAGCCCCGGGAGGTCCTCGACCTTGCCGAAGGGGGTGCGCAGTGCTGCGGCGACCTCCGGGAGGAGGCTCCGGTCCTTCTCCGCCACGCAGATCTGCCTGCCCGCGAGCGAGGTGCAGGCCGTCGCCGCGGGCGGGGGGCCCTGCTGCCACATGCGTTCGCCGTTCTGCGTGATCAGCGTGCCCGCCGCGACGGCCACGGCCAGCGGGGCGAGGGCGAGGTACTTGCGGCGGGCGGCGTGGGCGACCAGCGCGGTCGCGGCCAGACCGCCGGTCCACAGGATGTCGGCGGGGGCCTGCCACCAGACGGGGGACGCCTGGGGGTGGTCGCCGCGCAGGGCCGGGCTCAGGAAGCGCAGGCCGGAGGACTCGGCGTGCTGGGGGAGTACCAGTACGGCATAGGCGCACAGGGCGAGCACCGGCGCGGTCGGCCGCCACGGCGAGAGCCGTCCCGCGACGAAGCCCAGGCCGGTGGCCGCCGCGACGAGCACCGCGTCGGCCGCGACATGCGTGACGGCGGGCCGCCCGTGGTGCGCGTACGGCAGGCAGGCGAGGAGGGAGACGGCGTGCGCCAGCGTGTACCCGGCGGCCGTCCACAGCATCACCGGGGCGGCCGCGACCGCGGTCCGCGCAGCGCGCCCGCGGGAGGCTGAGGCCAGCAGCGCGCCGGTGCGCAGCCGGCGCTCGCGCCCGCCCTGCAGGCACCCGGCGGCCACCGCGAGCGGCGCGGCGACGGCGGCGGCGACGCTGCGCAGGAGGGACTGCGTCTCCGCCCAACTGCCCTGCCACTCGGCGCTGCCGGCAGCCATCACGAGGAGTGCCGCCCCGGCGACGGCGAGTCCGGACCACGGGGCGAGACCCCGGCGGAGCTCGGTGCGCAGTGGGGAGGCCGGACGCCGGGGCGGGAAGGCCGACGGGGTGAGCGTGCTCGTCATCGGAGCGACTCCGGGGGTGGGGTGGCGGTCTGTGGGCGCAGGCTCATCGGCGGGCCTCCAGGCGGTGGGCTCGCAGCACGGTCGTGTAGCCGCGTTCGACGGGGTTGTCGCCGAGGGGCTCCGCTCCCCGGCCGGGGCGGCTCTCGTCGCCGAGCGCGCTCAGCTCGTCCGGCGTCCCCCGGTAGGCGACGCGGCCGGCGTCCAGGAGGGTGACCGCCGTGCAGGCCGCGGCCACGTCCTCCACCAGGTGGGTCGAGACGATGACGGTGGAAGCAGTGCTCACCTCGCGGAGCAGTGCTCTGAATTCGAAGCGCTGCTCCGGGTCGAGACCGGCGGTCGGCTCGTCCAGGAGCAGCAGGGACGGTTCGTTGACCAGGGCCTGGGCCGTGCCGACCCGGCGGATCATGCCGCCGGAGAGGGACTTCATCTTCGCGTCGATCCGGTCCGCCAGCCCGACCCGCTCCACCGCCCGTTCCACCGCCCCCGGCACCGAAGCGGCGGGCATCTCCTTGAGCCACGCCACGTACGCGACGAACTCCCGCACGGTGAATCCCGGGTAGTGGCCGAACTCCTGCGGGAGGTAGCCGAGCCGGCGCCGGGCCTGCGTCCGCGCCCGGTGCCCCGCGATGTCGTGGCCCAGCAGCGTCACCGTGCCCGCGGTCGGCGCGGCGACCGTCGCCAGCACCCGGAGCAGGGAGGTCTTGCCCGCGCCGTTGGGGCCGAGCAGCCCGTGCACACCGGGGCCGAAGTCCAGGTCCACGGCGTCCAGCGCCGGCGTCCGCCGGTGCCGCACGGTCAGCCCCGCCACCCTCGCGCCGCTGCCTTCGTCGCTGCTCACACGCGCTCCATCCGGTCGAAGTGGGTACGTCGCAGGAGGAGCAGCACCGCGCACGCGACTGCGGCGACGGCCCAACTCACCTGTGGTGCGGGGGTGTCGAGGTAAGGCGTGATGTGGAGCAGTGGCCCGCTCTCACCGGCCGCCGGGGCCGTCACGGCCAGCGCCCACCCGCTGCCGACTGCAGCCGACGCCCTCCGGCACCCGATCCAGCTGCCGAGCGCCAGCGCGCCCAGGGTCAGCGCCAGCCCCGGCAGCAGCCAGGCGGCCGCCCCCGGCACACCCTCCACGGGCGGCAGGACCGCTCCCGCCGCGGTCAGCACCGGAATGCTCAGGCCCAGTGCGCAGGCCGTCCGATGGAGCAGCAGCCGCAGGTTGCCGCCCGGCATGGAGGCGTGCAGCTCGTGCAGGGGATCGGTGCGCCTGCCGTGCGAGAGGGCCACCCCGGCCAGTGGTACGACCGGGGCCACGGCCAGCAGCAGCGGCCGCGCCGCCGTCTGGCCCGCCCCGAACGCGAGCAGTACGGCTCCGAGCGCGACGGCCAGCACGCTCACCACCCACCCGAGCCTCAGGGCGGGCCCGAGCGCCCACAGGAGGCGGTGGGTGCGCAGAGCGGGAGTGGGGGCGAGAGCGGGAGCGGGGGGCTGAGGAGTGCCCGCCAGGTGCAGCAGGTGTGCGCGCTGCCGCGCCAGTTGGGGGCCCGCGGTTCCGGAACGTACCGCCCGCGACACCCGGGCCGCGCACTGGCCGCAGGTTTCGACGTGCTGCTCCAGCGACCAGGCGTCCGCGTCCGGGGTCGTGCCCGCCGCGTACTGGGCGGCCGCGGCCGGGGTGACGTGCCGGCTTCGGGCGGGGGTCATGCCGTTCCTCCCAGCGGGTCCGATTCGGTGGTGAGCCGGGCCAGGGCGGCTCTCAGTTCCCGGCGGGCGCGCAGGGCGCGGGTCTTGACCGTGCCCTCCGGTATGCCCAGCAGGCGGGCGGCCTCGCGGGTGGTGAGGCCGTCGACGACCGTGGCCCGCAGGACCTCGCGCAGCTCCGGCGGGATCCGGTCCAGGGCCGCGCCCACGTCGCCGAACTCCAGCCCCGTCAGCACGTGTTCCTCGGCGGAGGGGGCGGCGGAGGGGGCGGCGGTCCCGGCGGCCGGTACGGCGCGGTCGGCCCGGGTGCGTATCCGCTGCGCGTCCACCAGGCGGCGGGCCGCGATCACCCACAGCCAGCCGCCCGCCTCGCCGCCCCGGTGCGACGCGGCGGACTGCCAGACGGTGACGAAGGTGTCCTGGAGGACGTCCCGCACCGTTTCCGGGTCGGGGCAGCGCCGGGTCAGCCGTGCGTGCAGCCAGCCCGCGTGCCGGTCGTGCAGCGTGCCGAGCGCGGCGGCGTCGCCGCGGGCGATCGCGCGCAGCAACGCGCCGTCGTCGTCGGTGCCGTCCTCGGCCCGGGGTTCCCCGGAGGGGCGCAACAGTCTCACGTCCCCTCTATCGCTCGGCGTCGCCCGATCGGTTCACGGTGTCCGCCGGGCGGTGCGCCGGAGGGTGCCGGACGTCTGCGAACCTGTGAAGGTTGCCCCAGTACGCACAGGTGTGAGGTGTGCCATAGACGGAACGGGAGATTCGGGCGGAGGGTGAGCGTTGTCCTCGTCGAGGAGGGGCAGAAACACCAGCGACAGCACCACCGCAGCAAGCGAACGCGAAAGACGCGGCCGAGGGACACGGGCGTGGCTTGACGATTCCGGCCGCCCGCCCCAGCGCGCGGCGCCCGGGGGAATGGGGCCTCACGCAGTGCACCGCACCAGCACGACACCGCCCGGGCGGAAGCCGCAGGGGCAGCAGCAGCCAGAGCAGAAGAAGCAGGGGCAGAGGCCGGAACAGGACCGGAACGACGCGGACGGCGAGGCCGCCGCGGCGTTGAACGCCGTGCCCGGACAGCGGACGCGGGCCCGGCACGCTCCCGAAGACCCGCAGGTACGCCTGCCCGAAGGTTCGTCCGTACGCCTGCCCGAAGGTTCGCCCGTACGCCTGCCCGAAGCTCCGCAGATGCCCGCACCCGAAGCTCCGCGGAAGCACCTGCCCCAAGACCCTCAGACGCACGCCCCCGAAAGCTCCCCGGAGCCGGCGGCCGCAGACCCGCGGGCACGGGTCCAGCCCCCCGTCCCCGACCGGCGCTGGCACCTGTGGCACCTCCTGCCCACCCCCACCGGCACCCCCTTCACCTTCGGTTACGCGCTCGTCCTGGTCGCGACCTCCCTCTACGCCCAGCTCGGCGACCCGGCGACCGTCGGCGCCCTGCTCAGGGCGTCCAGCACCGACGTCGCCCACCTCACCCACACCCCCGTCGTCGCCCTCGTCGGCAGCGCCCTGTGGGTCGCCGGCGGGCTGGCGTCCCCGTACGCCCTCGGGTTCCTGGTGATCCTCACCGCCCTGGAACGGCGCATCGGCGGGCTGCGGACCGCCGCCGTCTTCGCCTTCGGGCACGTGGTGGCCTCGCTCGCCACCGAGATCCCGGTCGGCGTCGCCGTCTGGGCCGGGCACCTGCCCGAGACCTCCCTGCACCGCCTGGACTTCGGCATCAGCTTCGGGCTGCTGGCCTGCGTGGGCGCGCTCGCCGGGGTGCTCCGCCTGGCGTGGCTGCGCTGGGGGCTGCTGGGCGCGGTGGCGCTCGTACTCCTCCAGGACCTGATCGCGTACGTCGATCCGCTGACCGCCCTCGGGCACCCGCTGGCCCTGTGCCTGGGGCTGGCCGGCTGGCCCGTCGTACGGCGCTGGAAGGCGGCCCGGGCCGCGCCCTCGTACCTCTGAGCCGGGAAATTCGGTGGCCGGCGGCCTCGTCCCCTTCGTACGTTCGTGCTTTTGCACGGAGCTACGGAGGGGACGGTCATGAGCGCCGCCGACTTGCACCAGCAGCTACAGGACACCGCCGACGAACTGGTGGAGAGCGGGGCCGAGCGCGGCCTGCAGATCGCCGTGTACCGGCACGGCGAGCCGGTCGCGGACGTCGCCGCCGGAATCGCCGACCCGGCGACCGGGCGCGAGGTCCGCCACGACACCCCCTTCTACAACTTCTCGATCGGGAAGGGCGCCACCGCGACCCTCGCGCACGTGTGCGCCGAGCGAGGACTCCTCTCGTACGACACGCCCGTCGCCGACCTGTGGCCCGAGTTCGCCGCGCACGGCAAGGAGCGGGTGACGGTACGGCACGCCCTCAGCCACTCCGCCGGCGTGCCCGGCATCCCCTCCGCCACCACCCACGCCGAGCTCTGCGACTGGGACGCCATGTGCGCCGCCCTCGCGGACGCCGAGCCCTGGTGGGAGCCGGGGACGGCGGTCGGCTACCACGCCTTCACCTTCGGCTTCCTGGTCGGTGAGATCGTCCGCCGGGCCACCGGCCGCGACCTCTCCGACGTCCTGCGCACCGAACTCACCGGCCCGCTCGGCATCGCCGACGAGCTGTACCTGGGGATGCCGGAGTCCGAGCAGGGGCGGGCGGCGCGGCTCGAGGAGGACCCCTCCCGCGCCGAGACCTTCGACCTCGACGCGCTCCCGGACGACCTCCCCATGTTCAAGGCCGCCCCCAAGCACCTCTTCCCGAGCGCCGCGTTCGGCAACCGGGCCGACATCCTGGCCGCCGACCTTCCGGCGGGCGCCAAGACCTCCGCCCGGGCGATCGCGCGCGTGTACGCGGCCGTGCTCGGGGAGGTCGACGGCGTACGGCTGCTGTCGCCGGACCGCACCCGCGAGGCGACCGCGCTCGCCGCGAGCGGAACCGACCGGTTGATGGGTAACGAGTCGTCCTGGGCGCTCGGGTACGCGCTCGGCCTGCCCGACCAGGGCTCCGGGCCCGACCCGCACGTGTTCGGCATGGCGGGCGCGGGCGGCAGCTGGGCGGGCGCGGACCGGGCGAGCGGCACGGCCTGGGCCGTCACCAAGAACGTACTGGGGGACCTGTCGACGGTCGCGCGCGTGACGGAGATCGTCTGCGGCCACCGCTGACCGTCGTCCGCGGCCACCGCTGAACCGGGGTCAGCCGAGGCCGGGCAGGGCCGCGATCACGCGGTCCAGCTCCGGCAGCTTCTTCATGCCGTCCGTCGTCACCTCGTGGCCCCGGTGGATCACGGTGGTGGTGATGCCGTCCATGACCGGCGGGTCGGCCTTCGAGACGCGCGGCAGTTCCGCGAAGTCCGCGTCAGCGAGCGCGTCCTTGAGCTCGGCCAGCTCCTGCGCGCCCATCCGGCCGGACTTCGGGGGCTTGGTGCGGTCGAGGACGGTGTAGCCGCCGTCACCGTTCACCAGGACGCTGCGGTGCCGGCCGTCGAAGCCGCCGCTGACGGTGGCGGCCACGAGCCGCTCGCCCTGCGGGGCCGTCGCGGGCACGGAGGCGGACGGCGCGGGGTCACCGGTCGCCGGGGGAGCGGGGGGCGGGGTGGCGGTGGGTGCGGCCGTGGCGGGCGCGCCGGCGGTGGGCGTGGAGGTGGCGGGTGCGCCCGTGGCGGTCGCCGCCGGTGCGGGCGTGTCCGCGGCCGGGGGCTCGCCCGCGCCGTCGCACCCCGTCAGCAACAGGGTGCCGCAGAGGGCGGCCGCCGTGAGCGCCGCCGCCGATCGCCCGGAACGTGTGCTTCGCATGGTGTTCCCGTCGTGTCGTGGGCCGTGTGCCGCTGTCGTCCGTCTGACGCGGAGGCCCCGCCGCGCGTTCCCCTGCCCGCGCCTGCCCGCGCCTGCCCGCGTCGTCGCGACCGGCTCCCGGCTTCAGCGGCGCCGGACCGACCGGTGGCTCCCTCCTCGTCGATCGCTGATCGCTCAGAGCGAACACGGGTTGGGGAACACTGGGACGCTCCAGAGCATTGAGTCCACATAGCTCAACTTCACTGCCCAAGGGGAGATCATGGCATCGACGTCCACACCGCTCACCCTGCCCGTGCTGCCGCTCGACGACGAGGTCGTGCTGCCCGGGATGGTGGTGCCGCTGGACCTGTCCGACACCGAGGTGCGCGCGGCGGTCGAAGCGGCACAGGCCGCCGTTCGTACCGGTGGCAGCAAGCCCGAGGTGCTTCTTGTTCCGCGCATCGACGGCACGTACGCGGGGACCGGCGTCCTCGGCACCGTCGAGCAGGTCGGCCGGCTGTCCGACGGCGACCCCGGCGCGCTCATCCGGGCCCGGGGCCGCGTCAAGATCGGCGCGGGCACGACCGGGCCGGGAGCGGCCCTGTGGGTGGAGGGGTCCCGGATCGACGCGTCCGACCCCGACCCGCTGCCGGGTTCCGTCGCCGAGCTGGTCAAGGAGTACAAGGCCCTCGCGACGACCTGGCTGAAGAAGCGCGGCGCCTGGCAGGTCGTGGACCGCGTGCAGCAGATCGAGGGCGTCTCGGCCCTCGCCGACAACTCCGGGTACTCGCCCTTCCTGACCACCGCCCAGAAGGTGGAGCTGCTGGAGACCGCCGACCCGGTGGCCCGCCTGCGCCTGGCCCTGACCGCCCTCAGCGAGCACCTCGCCGAGCAGGACGTCGCCGAGACCATCGCGAAGGACGTCCAGGAGGGCGTCGACAAGCAGCAGCGCGAGTTCCTGCTCCGCAAGCAGCTCGATGCCGTGCGCAAGGAACTCCGCGAGCTGAACGGCGAGGCCGAGGGCGAGGAGTCCGACGACTACCGGGCCCGGGTGGAGGCCGCCGACCTGCCGGAGAAGGTGCGCGAGGCCGCCCTCAAGGAGGTCGAGAAGCTGGAGCGCTCCAGCGACCAGTCCCCGGAGGGCTCCTGGATCCGCACCTGGCTGGACACGGTCCTGGAGCTCCCCTGGAACGAGCACACGGAGGACCAGTACGACATCCGCGGCGCCCGCGAGATCCTCGACGCGGAGCACGCGGGCCTGGACGACGTGAAGGAGCGCATCACCGAGTACCTGGCCGTGCGCAAGCGGCGCGCGGACCGCGGGCTCGGCGTGGTGGGCGGCCGCCGCGGCGGCGCCGTGCTCGCCCTGGTGGGCCCGCCCGGTGTCGGAAAGACCTCGCTCGGCGAGAGCGTCGCCCACGCCATGGGCCGCAAGTTCGTCCGGGTCGCGCTCGGCGGCGTACGCGACGAGGCGGAGATCCGCGGTCACCGCCGTACGTACGTCGGGGCCCTGCCCGGCCGCATCGTCCGCGCCGTCAAGGAGGCCGGGTCGATGAACCCCGTCGTCCTCCTCGACGAGATCGACAAGGTCGGCTCCGACTTCCGCGGCGACCCGGCCGCGGCCCTGCTGGAGGTCCTGGACCCCGCCCAGAACCACACCTTCCGCGACCACTACCTGGAGGTCGAGCTCGACCTCTCCGACGTCGTCTTCCTCGCCACCGCCAACGTGCTGGAAGCCATCCCCGAGGCCCTCCTCGACCGGATGGAACTGGTCCGCCTCGACGGCTACACCGAGGACGAGAAGGTCGTCATCGCCCGCGACCACCTGCTGCCGCGCCAGCTCGACCGGGCCGGCCTGGAGCCGGGCGAGGTGACCCTCGACGAGTCCGCCCTGCGCAAGCTGGCGGGCGAGTACACCCGGGAGGCCGGCGTGCGGAACCTGGAGCGTTCCATCTCCCGCCTGCTGCGCAAGGTGGCCGCCCAGCACGAACTGGGCGACCGCGAGCTGCCGTTCACGATCGACTCCTCCCACCTGCGCGACCTGATCGGCCGCCCGCACCACGTGCCGGAGTCCGCCCAGGACCCGGCCGAGCGGCGCACCGCCGTCCCCGGCGTGGCCACCGGTCTCGCCGTCACCGGCGCGGGCGGCGACGTTCTCTTCGTGGAGGCGTCCCTCGCCGACGCCGAGACGGGCGGCTCCGGGCTGACCCTCACCGGTCAGCTCGGCGACGTGATGAAGGAGTCCGCGCAGATCGCCCTCTCCTTCCTGCGCTCGCACGGCGCGGAACTGGAACTCCCCGTCGGCGACCTCAAGGACCGTGGCGTGCACATCCACTTCCCGGCGGGCGCGGTCCCCAAGGACGGCCCGAGCGCGGGCATCACGATGACCACGGCCCTCGCCTCCCTCCTCTCCGGCCGGCTGGTCCGCACGGACGTGGCCATGACCGGCGAGGTGTCCCTGACCGGGCGCGTCCTGCCCATCGGCGGCCTGAAGCAGAAGCTCCTCGCCGCGCACCGGGCGGGCACCACCACGGTCGTCATCCCCAAGCGGAACGAGCCCGACCTGGACGACGTGCCCGCCGAGATCCTGGAGAAGCTGGAGGTCCACCCGGTGACGGACGTCCGCCAGGTGCTGGAGATCGCGCTGGCCCCCGCACAGGTGGCGGCGCCGGTCGCCGCCTGACGCGGTCCCACCGCGGAGGGGCCGTACGGGAGTCGCTCCCGTACGGCCCCTGCGCCCGTATCAGCGCCGGAAACCGCCGTACGGGACGGTGGCGACCTCCAGGCCGTGGCCCGGGGGCCGGGGAAGCCGGGAAAGCCGGGGAAGCGGAAACCCCGGCCGCCGCCGTCGGTGCGGCTCCCGCCCCTCGTCCAGGCCGCCCTCGCCCCGCTCAGGCCAGCCAGCCGCGGGTGGCGGCCTGGGCGCCGGCCTGGAAACGGGTCTCCGCGTCCAGGGCCTCCAGCAGCCGGGTGATGCGCCGACGCGCGGTGTGGACATGTACCCCGAGCCGCCGGGCTATCGCCTCGTCCTTGAGCCCGGCCGCCAACAGGCCCAGCAGCTCCCGCTGCTGACGGGAGACGGCGTCCGAGGCCGCCGCCGCCCCGCTGCTGCCCAACGGGATCGAACGGTCCCACACCGTCTCGAACAGCGGCAGCAGCGCGTTGCGCAACAACGAGTCCCCCACGACCAGCGCCGAGGCCCGCGGGTCCGCCGACTCCGAGGGCGGCAGGAGGGTGATCCGGCGGTCGACGCCGATCAGCTTGGTCGGCACCCCCGAGGTGACCCGGGCCCGCAGTCCCCGCGCCGCCAGCGCCGTCAGGGACCGCATCCGGCCCGGAAACCCCAGGCCCTCCCGGTCGATGACGGCCCGCACCGAGACGCCCCGGTCGAGCAGGGCCTCGATGTCCAGGGCGGGCGGCCGCCCGGGACGGCCGACGTCGGCCTTCGCGTACGGCGGCCGGTCCAGGATCACCACCTCCTGCTCGGCCGAGGCGAGCAGCGACTCCGCGCGCTCCCCGATCTGCCGCTGTCCGGTGATGACCTCGATGCCGCCCTCGGAGGCGCCCGGCGAGCCCGCCGTGAGGCGTCCCGCTATCCGGTCCGCGGACATCATCAGTTGCTCCAGCTCCGCTGACCGGATGTGGAGTTCCGCTTGACGGCGATGGATGAGTGTGCGGATGGCGGCGGCCGGTGCGGCGGGGCGGGGTGCCCCGTCGGCCCCGCGGACCGCGAACCCGGAGCCTTCGAGGCTGGTCAGTGCCTCGTCGATCCGGAAGTACGGAAGGTCCAGCAGGTTCGCCAACTCAACGGTGGAATGGGCCCGTTCCCTCAGCAGGGCCGCGTAGACGCGTCCCTCGACCTCCCCCAGGCCGAGGCTGTGCAGTTCTTCCCCCTCGATCATGGGCCGAATTCTTTCGTGGACACACCATGCACACAAGTGTGCGTGTCCACATCTGAACACACGGGAAACATTGCCGAGTTGAGCGCACGGCGACTTGCATGGCGGTGCCCGGACCGTTCGAAGCTCGTCCGTACCGTGGGAGGGGAAGCGTGCAGCACAGGACCCGAGTGCGTGCAGCAAGACCCGGCATCACAAGTGCCGGAATATCCAAGGGGGTCGCCGCGGCGTTCACCGCGGCCGCCCTGCTCGCGGGCGTCGTGCCCGCCGCCCAGGCCGCCCCGGCGGCCCCGGCCGCCGAGGTGATCCCGGGAACGGACACCGCGACCCCGGCCCTGGTCGACGGCATCAACGAGCCCGCGAAGGCCACCGGCAGCGCCGCCGACGCCGCCGTCGGGCACCTCGCCGAGAAGAAGAGCCGCTACCGCATCACGAACCCCGAGGGCGACCTGAAGGCGGTCTCCGCCCGGGCCGAGGGCGGCACCGAGACCGTACGCCTCCAGCAGAAGTACAAGGGCCTCGACGTCCTCGGCGGCCAGTACGTCGTCCGCATGGAGAACAAGGGCGGCAAGCGCAACGTCGTCGGCACCTCCGGCAAGTACTTCACCGAGCTCGCCACCGGCACCGCCGCCACGGTCTCCGAGAAGACCGCCGTGCAGCGCGCGGTGGCCGCCGTGACCCGGGAGCTGAGCGGCAAGAACCTCGGCAGGAAGGACACGCCGCAGACGAAGGGCGAGAAGACCGCCGCCGCCGGCGCCCTCACCGGCACCGCGGGCAGACTCGTCGTCCTCCCGCAGGGCAAGGGCGTGCTGACCCGCCAGGTCACCGTCAAGGGCAACGACCCGGTGACCGGCGAAGCCGTGCTGCGCCAGGTCTACATCGACGCCAGGGCGGGCTTCCCGGTCCTCCAGTACAGCTCGATCAAGACCTTCGGCACCCAGCAGGCCAAGGGCGCGGCCCCGAAGGGCGCCGCCGCGAAGGCCGCCGGCGAGAAGGCGTTCGGTCCCGCCGACGCCACCGGCACCGGCGTCAAGACCGACGGCACCAAGGTCGACCTGAACCTGTACCACGACGCGTCGCGCAAGGAGTACACGCTCAGCGACTACGTCCGCATGCGGGACGGCTCCAAGAACCCGATCTCCACCTGGGACGCCCGCGGCGTGGAGGCGAACGACGCGGCCGGCAAGTGGCCCTCGGGCATCAAGGTGTTCGGCTCGCCGGTCCAGGACTTCGGCAAGGAGGCCACCGACGCGGGCGCCGTCGACGCCCAGTGGGCCGCCACCCAGGTCTACGACTACTACAAGGGCAAGCACGGCCGCGACAGCCTCGACGGCCGCGGCATGGCCATCAACTCCCTGGTGGGCGTGACGAACGGCGGCCAGCCGTGGGTCAACGCCTTCTGGGACGGCACGAAGATGGTCTACGGCGTCGGCGACGACGAGTACAGGCCGCTGGCCTCCGACGTCGACGTGGTCGGCCACGAGATGACGCACGGCGTCGTCGAGAACACCGCCAACCTGGTGTACGTCGGCCAGTCCGGCGCGCTGAACGAGGGCATCGCCGACTACTTCGGCAACGCCATCGACACCGACACCTCCGGCACCTCGATGGACGACCCGGACTCGGGCCTCCTCGGCGAGGACCTCTGCCGCACCCTGCCCAAGGGCGAGTGCGCGCTGCGCGACCTCAACGACGGCCGCACCACCTCCAAGGACTTCCTCGGCGTCTCCTACGGCGTGGACAACGGCGGTGTGCACCTCAACTCGACGATCTTCTCCGGCGCCCTGTGGGACATCCGCCAGGACATCGACAAGGACCTCGCCGACCGCATCGTCCACAAGGCGCTCGCCGAGTACCTGACCCCCCTGGACGGCTTCACCGAGGGCCGCAACGCGGTCCTCGCGGCCGCGAAGGACCTGAAGGCCTCGGCGAAGGACCAGAAGGTCATCACGCGTTCCTTCAACGCCCACGGCATCGTCCCGGGCTGGGAGGACGCGCTGGGCATGGACAGCGACACGCTGCTCGGCAAGCTCAACACCGCGGGCAGCGGGGCGGGCGCGGGCGGCGGCCAGTACGCCGTCTCCAAGTCGAACGACGACGGCTCCGAGCCGTACTCCGTCTACACGGGACGCACCGACGGCAAGGGCTCGCCCAAGCTGGTCAGCCCGAACGACGGCCGCTTTCACGTCTACCCGGCGACCGACGGCAAGAACGTCGTCTGGGCGGCCTTCGGCACCGACAGCATCGACGTCCTGCTGCGTCCGGTCGCGGGCGGCCCGATCAAGAAGGTGTGGTCCTCCACCACCGGGCTCCAGGGCCTGCGCGTCGACGGCGACCTGGCCGTCTGGGAGGAGAACGACCCCTTCGGCGGACGCCACGCCGCGTACAAGAACCTGAAGACGGGCCAGCAGGCGTACGTCGACGGCGGCCGCTACCACCTCAGCTCGGCGCTGCCCGCCGTGAAGAACGGCAAGGTCGCCTACGCCAAGCTGTGGCCGGTGGCCGGCGAGTACAAGCTGGACGTCGAGCTCCTCGACACCAGGACCGGCAGGACGAGCATCCTGCCGCAGACGGGGACCGTGGAGAGTCTGGGCCAGACCGGTCTGTCCACGACGCACGTCTCCTGGCTGGTCGACGAGAACGCCACGGACGGCGGCCGGACGGCCGTGCGCCGTGCCAACCTCGACGGCACCAAGCTGATCGACCTCAGCCCGGAGGCGGGCGGCAAGGGGCTGTTCGCCTCGGACCTGACCGCCTCCGAGGAGGCCGTGACGGTCACCGCCGCACTGCCCGACACGCAGTACCGCAACGAGACGCTGCCCAAGCTGTGGCAGTTCGACGCCGCGGGCGTCCGGGCCGGCGAGCGCGTCTCCTGCAACCGCGGCGACCAGTCCTACGCGTCGGCCGACACCGGCAGGCGCGTGGTGTGGATCGACGGCACGACCAGCAACACGGACCTGGTGGTGCGGGACCGCCCGGCGGGACGCTGCTGACCGGCTGCCCCGCGTGACCCGGGACCGCTTCCCGGGCACGACCCCCGGGTGTGACCGCCCGGCCCAGTGAACCGGACCCCCGGCGCCCGTGCGCCGGGGGTCCTTCCGCTGCCCCCTTCTGCGAAATACTGGCTGAACTGCGACGACGGTGTGGCCGACGAAGGGAACGTACGGGTGGATCAGGAATTCCTCGCGCTGGAGCGGGAGCTGGCGCTCTTCCTGCGCCGGGCGCGGGCCTCGTCGGGGGACATGGCCCGGGAGGTCCACCCCGAGCTGGAACCCGCGGCGTACGGGCTGCTCGTACGGCTGGACGAGGCGGACCGGCAGCGGGCGACGGAGCTGGCGGCGTGGTTCGGAGTCGGGAAGGCGACGATGAGCCGGCAACTGCGGGCCCTGGAGGAGCTGGGGCTGGTGGTCCGCGAGCCCGACCCCGCGGACGGACGGGCCTCGCTGATCCTGCTCACGCCCGAGGGCCGGGAGCGGTTCCGGCGGGTGCGGGACGCGCGGCGGGCGAGTTACGTCCAGAAACTGGCCTCGTGGGACCGGCGGGAGGTGGCGGAGCTGGCGCGGCTGCTGCACCAGCTCAACACGCGGGCGGGGGAGTAGGGCGGGGGCCGCTGTTCCGCCGGGGCCGCCGCTCCCGGCCCCCGGGTTCTAGAGCTCGGCGAAGGCGACGGTCGCGTCGTCGTGGCGTTTGCCGCGGGCCGGCGCCGCCGAGGAGAGCTCCCGTTCCCGTACGCGTGCGATCAGCGCGTCCGCGCCCTCCTTGCGGAGCACGGACAGGCAGTCCGCCCAGGACCCCGCCCCGAACAGGTCCACCCAGCGGGACGCCCCGTCCGTCAGCGCCGCGAGCGAACGCACCGAGTCCCTGGGCGAGGAGCCCGTCACCGCCCTGGCCGCCACCGAGGGGTCCGCCGCCGCTGTGAAGAAGCCGCCCTCCGCGTTGCGGTACGCGTCCGTCGCCACGTGGGAGCGCAGCGCCTCGCGCGGGACGCGGTCCAGACGGTCGTCCAGCACCGCCCGGACCTCCCCGGCCGGGGACTCCAGGAGCAGCACCGAGTCGGAGAGGACCAGGTGCTCCACCCGGTCCGCCCCCCAACGCACCACGACCACCGTCGCCTGAGGCGTCCGCACGTGAGAAAGGTCACAGGTGGCGCGGTGGGCGTCCGCCGTGCGGGCGATGGCCCCGGCGAGGACGTCACACAGGGGCAATTCCGGGCGGGAACCGGACAATTCGATCAGGGAGCCGCCCAGTCGCGCGGTGAACCACGGCACCGAGTGCACGCAACCCGTTTCGCTCGGTGGCGGCGTCACCCCGTCCAGGACGACGACCACCCCGCTGCCGCCCGCCGCTCCGCCCGCTCCGCCCGCAGGCAGCGCCACGGATGCCCAGTCCTCGTTGGGGCGTTCGGGGGCGCCGGCGGCGGTGGAGAGATCGATGCGCATGGCGGCCAGTCTGCCGGACGGCGCCGGGCCGCCGTCCGTGGGTCCGAAATGGCCCATACCAGCCGGGCGCCCTGTGGCAATTGGGCCGGAATGATCCATTCCGGGAAGCTGTGGGGGCGCATCCTGCCAAAGCCCGCACCGAACTTCCAACCGGCGCACGGGAGTGCCGCCTGACGGACCGTGACCGGAGTTGTTTGCCAACTCCCGAGTGTTGTTCACTCGTTCGGGTGGCGGGGTGGATGTTGCACGCCTCCCTCCCCGGGGCGCTGGAAGGGTCGAAGGCTCCCACCGGGGTGGAAGGTGCTCGGTCCGTGCGTACCGGAGGTACCAGTCGTCACCTCGGCCAGCTGGGCGATGAAACTGGGCGGACGAAAGCAAGGATGCGAGCACCGGTGCAGAACAGGCGGCCTCGGGGCGGCAGCAGGAGCGGGACCGGGAAGAGCCGGACGAACCCTGCCGGGGACACGGGCGCGCCCGGTTCGCCGGAGTACGGCTCCCCGCAGTCCGGTCCCGTCGGCCCCGGCTCCGGTGCCGACGCCGGGCCCGCCCCCGTCGGCAAGAAGGGCCGGGCCAAGCGGGTCCGCAACCGCCTGGTCGCCTCCGTCGCCGCCGTCGGGGTCCTCGTCCTCGCGGCCGGGGCCCCGTCCCTGCTCACCGCCTCCGACGAGCTGACCAGTACCCAGCGCCTCCTCGACCTCGCCGAGCTCAACAAGCAGACCGTCGCCCTCGCCCACTCCCTGGCCGACGAGCGCGACGACGTCACCGCCCGCAAGGCCGCCCGGGGCGCGAAGAGCCGCGACAAGGCCGGCGCGGCCGGTGCGAACACCTCCCGCGTCGACCGCCAAGTCGCCGAGATCACCGCGCTGGGCGCGGCCGGCACCGAGCTCCCCGCGAGCCTGCGCGCCGCCCTCGGCAAGGTCTCCGGCCTGCGGGCGGACGCCGCGGACCCCGCGGTGGCGCCGCTCGCGCTGCACCGCTCCTACACCGCCGCCCTCGACGAGCTGCGCTCCCTCGCCCGCGACCTGGCACGCCGGACCCCGCCCCGCGCGGGCGGCTCCGGCACCGCCCCGGCCGCCCTGGGCAACGCCGTCGAGCAGGCCGCCGCCACCCGCGGTCTCCTCCTCGCCGCCCTCTCCGTGCCGCGCGGTGAGGGCGCCGGCACGGTGGACCCCGTCACCGGGCTCCCGGTGCGGGCGGAGAGCAGTGACGCCAAGCGGACGCGCGACGGGCTCTCCGCCGCCGCCCAGCAGGCCCGCCACCGCGAGCAGGCCGCCCTCGCCGACTTCGCGCTGGCCGCGCCCGCCGAGGACCGCGACTCGGTGTCCGCCACCGTCACCGGGCCCGAGGTCACCGCCGCCGAGCGCTACCTCAAGGCCCTCACCGACGAGCCCACCTTCTCCGCCGCCGACCGCAGGCTCGGCGCCGAGCAGGTCGGGGCCGCGCTCACGGCCCGTGTCGACCGGATGCGCGGCGCCGAGGCGGCCCTGGCCTCCGCGCAGGCCGGGAACCTCGCCGCCCTGCGCGACGACGACGTCAGCGCCATGGAGTGGCGGGTCGGACTGCTCGCCGCCCTCTTCCTGCTGGCCGTCGGCGTCTCCACCGCCGTCGCCCGCACCCTCACCCAGCCCCTCGCGGTGCTGCGGCTCGGCGCGGCCCGGCTGGCCGGCGACCCCCGGTCCGAGGAGCCGGTGCGCTACACCGGCCGCAACGACGAGTTCGCCCAGGCCGTCCGGTCCCTCAACACCCTGCACGGCAAGTACGTGGAGCTGGCCGCCCGCACCGAGGAACTCGCGGGCGACCGCGGCCACCTGATCGGCCAGCGCGAGTCCCTCGACGCCCAGCGCCGCACCCTCGCCGTGGAGAACAGCCGGCTCGCCGCCGAACAGGCCGAGCTGCTGGCCCGGGCCCAGGACACCACCGCACGCCTGGACGAGCTGCGCTCCACCGTCCACTCCTCGTTCGTCAAGCTCTCGCTGCGCACGCTCGGCATCGTCGAACGCCAGCTCGCCGTGATCGAGACCCTGGAGGAGCGCGAGCAGGACCCCGACCGCCTCGCCACCCTCTTCAAGCTCGACCACATGGCGACCGTGATACGCCGCCACGGCGAGAACCTCCTGGTCCTCGCGGGCACCGACCACGGCGTCGCCCACACCGGGCCCGTGCCGCTCGTGGACGTGCTGCGCGCCGCGATCAGCGAGATCGAGCGGTACGAGCGGGTCACCCTCCAGGCCCTGCCGCCGCACGCCCAGGTCGCCGGGTACGTCGCCGACGACCTCAGCCACCTCCTCGCCGAACTCCTGGAGAACGGCACCTCGTTCTCGCCGCCCGCCGCCCACGTCAAGCTCTCCGGCTGGCTGCTGGAGAGCGGCGAGGTCATGCTCTCCGTGCAGGACGAGGGCATCGGCATGACGCCCGAGCGCCTCGCCGACCTCAACGACCGCCTCGCCGACCCGGCGACGTACACCCCGCACGACGACAGCGACGGCCTCGGCCTCCAGGTCGCCGCCCTGCTCGCGGCCCGGCACGGCGTCCGCATCGAGGTCCGCGCGCAGGACCGGGGCGGCGTCACCGCCGTCGTCGTCCTGCCCAGGGCGCTCCTCCCGGCGGGACCGCCCGCCGTGCCGGCCGGGACCGAGACCCCGCACGCGCTGCCGGGTTCCGTCGCCGAGGCCAACTCCAACGTCCTGCCCGGCCGGGACGCCGGGCGCGCCCCGGACCAGGACCCGCTGATAGCCGTCGCGGAGAAGGCCGTCCAGGACGCGCAGGCCGAGCCCGAGGAGCGCGAGCCCGAAGAGGCGGAAGCCGCGGAGCCCGAGGCCGCGGAGCCCGAGCCCGAGTCCGAGCCCGCGGAGCCCGAGCCGCAGGCCGTCGGGGAAACCCCCGAGCAGGACCAGCCCACCCGTGAGTTCCGCCTGCCCGGCCCCGCCCCGGAGCCCGGGCCGCAGTCACAGCCGCGTTCCGAGGCGGAGCCCGCCCCGTCGCCCCTGACCGCCAAGGGCCTCCCCAAGCGCACCCCCAAGTTCGTCAAGCCGACGACCCCCGCCGCGCCCCCGCGCGCCGGCGGCGTCGACGCCGAGGCCCTGCGCCGTCGCCTGGGCGGATTCCAGCGCGGCGCGCTCAGCGGCCGGCGCGACGTCGAGGCGGAGATCGCCAACAGTGATAACAACGGGACGCAAGGGGTAGGCGGGGCACCCGGGGAACCCCACGCCCGGTCCGCGACCGACCACCGGACCACCGGGCACGACCAGACCGACACCGAGGGGGACACCGTCGAGGAGGCACGCAGTTGACCGCGCCGATCACATACGGGCTGAGCACCGAAGCCCGTAATCTGCACTGGCTGTTGAGCAATCTGGTCGAGGAGGTGCCCGGCCTCGTCTCGGTCGCCGTCGTGTCCTCCGACGGACTGCTCCTGCTGTCCTCGGACCCCGACCACATGCTCCCGGACACCACGCCGCGCCTGGTCAGCCCCAAGGGCTCCACCGCGGACCTCGCCACCATCGTCTCCGGCCTGGGCTCCCTCACCGTCGGGGCGGCCGGCCTGATGGAGGGCGGCGGCGTCAAGCAGACGATGGTCGCCATGGAGTACGGCAGCCTGTTCGTGATGTCGATCAGCGACGGCTCGCTGCTCGGCGTGCACGCGGCGCCCGACTGCGACATGGGCGTCGTCGCGTACCACATGGCGCTCTTCGTGGGCCGTGCCGGACACGTCCTGACCCCCGAACTCCGCAGCGAGCTGCGCCAGTCGCTGGAGAGTGCCGACCGATGAGCAAACCCGCAGCGCCCGCGCACCGGCTTCCGATACGCGGCGAGGGCCGCCGTCCCGCGCGCGTGCGCCCGTACTCCCTGACCGGGGGCCGGACGCGCTTCACGCACGCGCTCCTGGTGGAGACCTTCGTGGCGGCCCTCGAAGCACCCCCGCAGAGGCCGGAGCTGCTGGGACGCCGCTCGACGGGCCGGGTCGGCCCCGAGATGCAGGCGATCGTGGAGCTCTGCCGCCGGATGCGGACCGTCGCGGAGATCGCCGCCCTGCTGAAGATGCCGCTGGGTGTGGTCCGGGTCCTGCTCAGCGACCTGGCCGACCAGGGAAAGATCCGCGTGTACGGAACCGGCCACGGAGCCGGACGCCCCGATCGCGCACTGCTGGAAAGGGTCCTGGATGGGCTCCGTCGCCTCTGAGGCACCAATCGTCACCGAGCAGCCCGCTGCCGAACCCGCCGTGCCCGCGTGGCAGTTGGACCGCACCCGGGCCCCCACCGCCGTGAAGGTCGTGGTCGCGGGCGGCTTCGGCGTGGGCAAGACCACCTTCGTCGGCTCGGTCTCCGAGATCACCCCCCTGAAGACCGAGGCGGTCATGACGACCGCGAGCGAGGACACCGACGACCTGTCCGGCACCCCGGACAAGACGACCACCACGGTCGCCATGGACTTCGGCCGCGTCACCCTCGACGACGACCTCGTCCTGTACGTGTTCGGCACGCCCGGCCAGCAGCGGTTCTGGTTCATGTGGGACGACCTGGCGCGCGGCGCGATCGGCGCCGTCGTGCTCGCCGACACCCGCCGCCTCACCGACTGCTTCCCCGCGCTCGACTACTTCGAGAGCTGCGGCCTTCCCTACCTCGTGGCCGTCAACCACTTCGAGGGCACCGACCGCTACGCGAGTGAGGACGTCCGGGAGGCGCTCAGCGTGCCCCCGCACGTGCCCGTCCTGGTGATGGACGCCCGCAGCCGGGTCTCGGTCGTGGAGACCCTCCTCGGCCTGGTCGGCCACGCCCTCGACGCCACCCCCGCCTAATTCCAGCTTCTTCTTGAGAGAGCCACCCACCCCATGCGGAAGATCCTCATAGTCGGCGCCGGCCAGTCCGGTCTCCAACTCGCCCTCGGCCTCCAGGCGAAGGGCTACGAAGTCACCCTGATGTCGAACCGGACCTCCGACGAGATCCGCTCCGGCAAGGTCATGTCGACGCAGTGCATGTTCCACACCGCCCTGACGCACGAGCGCGACCTCCGGCTCAACTTCTGGGAGTCCCAGGCCCCCCGCATCGAGGGCCTCGGCGTCTCCGTCGCCGCCCCCGACGGTTCCCCGAGCTCTCAGCTGCGTTCGAGCAGGGGATACCCCACCCGGGCCGTCGACTGGGTGGGCAAGCTCGACGGATACGCCCAGTCCGTCGACCAGCGCGTGAAGATGGCCGGCTGGATGGACACCTTCGCCCAGCGCGGCGGGCAGCTCGTCATCCACGGCGCCGCCGTCTCCGACCTGGACTTCTTCTCCCGTACGTACGACCTGGTCCTGGTGGCTGCGGGCAAGGGCGAACTGGTCCAGCTCTTCGGCCGCGACGCCTCCCGCTCCCCGTACGACGCCCCGCAGCGCGCGCTGGCCGTCGCCTACGTGCACGGCCTGGGCCCGCGCCCCGAGCACCCCGAGTTCGACGCGGTGCGCTGCAACCTGGTCCCCGGCGTCGGCGAGCTCTTCGTCATGCCGACCCTGACCGTCTCGGGCCGCGCCGACATCCTCTTCTGGGAGGGCGTCCCCGGCGGCCCGGTCGACGCCTTCAAGGGCGTCAAGGACCCGGCCGACCACCTCTCCCTCACCCTGGAGCTGATGGAGAAGTTCCTGCCCTGGGAGTACGCCCGCGCCACCAAGGTCGAGCTGACCGACGCCAACGGCACCCTCGCCGGCCGCTACGCGCCCACCGTCCGCCACCCGGTCGGCCGCCTCCCCGGCGGCGGCGCGGTCCTGGGCGTCGCGGACGTCGTCGTCGCCAACGACCCGATCACCGGCCAGGGCTCCAACTCGGCGTCCAAGTGCGCCGCCGCCTACCTCGACTCGATCGTCGCCCACGGCGAGGCGGAGTTCGACGAGACCTGGATGCAGCAGACCTTCGACCGCTACTGGGACACCGCCCAGCACGTCACCAAGTGGACCAACGCCATGCTGGGCGTCCCGCCGGAGCACGTCCTGAACCTCATCGGCGCGGCCGGACAGCTCCAGCCCGTCGCCGACCGCTTCGCCAACGGCTTCAACGACCCGTCCGACTTCGAGAACTTCTTCTACGAGCCGGAGAAGACGAACGCGTATCTGGCGTCGGTCTCCGGCTGAGCATTCACGGGGCGCGCTTCACCGTGCGTCCGGTGCGTGCGCCGCCGAGTACCCGGCGTCCGATTCGTTTCCCTCCACCGTGTGTCCCGCCGGCAGGTCCGGCGGGGTGTAGGAGGGGAGGGAGGCGAGCGCCGGGTCGGGGCGGACCGCCCCCAGGACCGGGTTCGAGGCGATCGGCGACACCTTCACGTGCGCACCGGGCCGCGGGGCCTGTACGACCTGCCCGTTGCCGAGGTAGATCGCCACATGGGTGGCCTTCGGGAAGTAGACCACCAGGTCGCCGGGGCGCAGCGCGGACAGCGGGACGCGCGGCAGGTGCTTCCACTGGTCCTGGCTGGTGCGCGGGATGGTCCGCCCCGCCGCCGCCCACGCCTGCTGGGTGAGCCCGGAGCAGTCGAAGGAGGCCGGCCCCTCCGCGCCCCACACGTACGGCTTCCCGAGCTGCCGGACGGCGTAGTCGAGCGCCCGGGCCCCCTCCCGCGAGGGGGTGCGCGAGGCCCGCACCCCGCCGGGGCCGAGGGCCCCGGACCCGATGAGGGCCCGCTGGGCCCGTTCGGTCGTACGGTTCTCCAGCGCGGCCAGCGAGGCGAGGTCGTCGGCGGTGAGGTCCGCGAGGAGGGCCTCGACCTGCTTGAGCCGGGCCCGCACGGTGTCCCGCTCCTTCTTCTGCCGCGCGGCCAGGGTCTGCTGGGCGTCCAGCGCGGCCCGTGCCCTCGTGGCCAGGTCGTCGGCGCGCTTCTCGTCGCTCTGCAGCCGCGCCACCTTCACCGCCCGGGACGCCGCCGCCCTGCGCAGGGCGTGCCCCCGCATGAGCGCGTGCTCGGGGTCGGAGGAGGTCAGGAGGTGGACGAAGGAGGAGTACGCGTGGTCGCCGCGCCCCTTGTACTGCTCCCGGGCGAGCATCCCGGCGGCCCGCCTGCCGTCGGCCAGACCGGCCCGTACCGTACCCAACTCCTTCGTCACGCGGGCCAGTTCCGCCTTCCGGAGTCCGAGCTTCTCCTCCGTGGCGTTGAAGGCCTCGGACGCCTCCTCGGCCTGCCGGTAGAGCCGCTGGAGGTCGGTGAGGAGCTGCCCGACACCCCCGGGGTCGCCGGGTGCGGCCAGGGCGCTCCCGGTCGTCGCCAGTACCGTCGTCGCCACTGCCAGTGCCACCGCGGTCGCGATCCTCGACACACCATCACCTCCGGTACGCAGCCGGGAGGTCGACCCGGCTCCAGGCGATGGTGCGCCGTCTCACCCCGGTCGACCCGGCGGGTGGGCCCCGCGGCGCAGCGCGGTCACTCGTACCGGGCGAAGTCCGGCCGCCGTCGGCGTGGCGGCTGGACGCGCCGGACGTGCCCGGCGTACCGGACGCGCCGGACTCAGGGCGCGGGCTTGGTCCACGGCCACTTCGGCGACCAGGGGGCGCGCCCCTCGGGGACGTACACGTACTTCCAGCCCCGCTGGAGGCCGAGCCGCTTGCCGTACCCGGCGGCCTGCCGCTCGTACGCGTGCACCGTGGGCGGGCCGTCCTCGGACGGCACCGGCACCTCGTACCACTTGGGCGGGTTGCCGGTGGGGCCGGTCAGGACGTCGAGGGCCTGCCCGTCCAGGGGGCCGCCGACGAAGGGGGTCTTCTCGCTTCTCACCCCACCAGTGTCACAGCAGGTGGACGGCTCCGGAGAGCACCGGTGCCACCCGGCGGGCCAGCACCCCGGCCGCCCCGTCGGAGGACTCCAGGGCGAGGGCCGCACGGGTGACGTCCGCGGTCTGGGGGTCGGTGGCGGCGGTGACGGCGAGCAGGGCGACGAAGTGGTCGACCATCCAGTCCCGCAGCTCGGGCAGCGGCGGCTGCTTGCCCTCGTCGAGCCAGATCAGCGAGGCGGCCTCGACGGCGGAGATCCAGGTGCGCACCGTCATCCGCAGCCGGGGGCCCGCGGTGTCGGTGACGCCCAGGTGCAGCAGGATCTGCTCGGCGGCCTCGCGGCGCACCCCGTCGACGGTGGCGGAGGTGCGGGAGGTCTCGACGACGCTGCCGCCCTGCAGGAGGGCGCTGAACCCGGTGTCGTGGGTGTCCACGAAGCCCAGGTAGCGGTCGAGGGCGCTGGCCAGGCGGCGGGTGAGCGGGCCGGTCTGCGGTTCGGCGAAGCACAGTTTGAGCTCGTCGGCCGCCGAGCCGAGCGCCACCTCGTACAACTGGACCTTCCCGCCGGGGAAGTAGCGGTAGACCAGCGGCCGCGACACCCCGGCGGCCTCGGCCACGTCGTCGAGGGAGACGTCCTCGGGGGCGCGGTGGGCGAACAGGGACAGTGCCGCGTCGATGAGCTGGAGACGGCGCTGTTCGACGCTGAGGCGGCGGTAGGCGGGGCTGGACGCGGCGGTGGTCATGCCGGGAAGCGTAATCGGCCGCCCGCGGGCCGCGGGCGGATTCCTCAGCCGTCCCGGTCGCCCGCCGGCAGTCCCAGGCCGCAGGCGCCGGTTTCGGAGACGCCGTCCGGGCCGGTCAGCCGCACGGTGGCCAGGCCCGCCCGGTCCCGGCTGTAGGCGGCCGTGCAGATCAACTGGCGCAGTGCCGTCCCGTCGAGCCCGGCGGGCGAGAAGGGGAGCGTCAGCGCGATCTCGTCGGAGGTGGCGCTCTCACGGAGTTCGACGCGGCCGGCGGTCCGGGGCAGGGCCGTGCCGAGGCCGGCCGCCCGCTCGGCCTTCGACGGGCCGCCGAGCAGCGCGGACATCACCCGCTCCGTCGACGCGGGACGGGATCTGAAGCCGTTGTCGGCGTCCGCGTGCGTCCCCAGGGGGCGGGCCGCGGGAGCCAGCGCGCCGTGCGGCAGCCGGAAGAACAGCAGCGCGTCGACGCTCGCGTCGGAGAGGTAGTCCACGGTGGCCGGTCCGCCCGCCTCGATGACGTCGGTCTCCCGGATGCCGCACCCGGTGAGCACCAGGGCGGCCAGCGGCCCCGCGGCCCGGGCCCAGCGGCGTCCGCGTCCGTGGCTCATGCCGGGTCCCCCTCCGTGAACAGCGGTATCTCCACGGTGAAGACGGCGCCCCCCTCCGGCCGGTTGCCCGCGCGGATCTTTCCGCCGTGCAGCCGGACGTTCTCCACGGCGATCGCCAGCCCCAGCCCGCTGCCCGCCGAACGGGTCCGGGCGGCGTCCGCCTTGTAGAAGCGGTCGAAGATGTGCGGCAGCACGTCCGCGTCGATGCCGGGACCGCTGTCGGCAACCTCGGTGACCAGCACCGGCGTCCCGTCGGAGCCCGTCTCGCTGCGCAGCCGTACGGTGACGGGCGCGGCGCCGTGCCGCAGCGCGTTGCCGACGAGGTTGGCGACGACGACGTCGAAGCGGCGCGGGTCGAGCCGCACCCGGATGCCCGCGGGCAGTTCGGCGTGGATCCGGGCGTCCGTCCAGTGCCGGTTGGCCAGCGACTTGCGGACGGCCTCGGCCGCGTCGAGTTCGTCGGTGTTCAGCTCGGCGGCGCGCGCGTCGAAGCGGGAGATCTCGATCAGGTCCTCCACCAGGACGGCGAGCTTCCCGGTCTCGGCGCTGATCAGCCGCACCGCCCTGGCGGTGTCGCTGTCCAGGTGGTCGGCGTCCTCGTCGAGGACCTCGGTCACCGCGAGCATTCCGGCGAGCGGGGTGCGCAGCTCGTGCGAGACGTCGGAGGCGAATCTGCGGGCGCGGGCCTCGGCCCGGCGCAGTTCCCGCACCGAGTGCTCCAGGTTGGCGGCGGATTCGTTGAAGGTGTGGGCGAGGTCGGCCAGTTCGTCCCTGCCGCGCACCTCGATACGGGTGTCGAGCTTGCCGCTGCCCATGCCGAGGGCGCCCCGGTGCAGCTCGCGCACCGGGCGCAGCACGCTGCGGGCGGCCAGCAGTCCGGGCAGCAGGGCGACGGCCAGGCCCGGCAGGGCGCCGTCGCGGGCGGCGGCCAGGAGGGCCTCCACGTTGATCTGCTCGTCGCTCATCCGCATCACCGCGTACACGACCAGTCCGGTGGGCAGTGCCCGCTCCGGGCCGGTCCTGAAGACGGTCGGCATGGCGATGGTCAGGTACGGCACCCCGTCCTTGACGACCCGTTCGAAGCTGCCGCGCGGGTTGGCGAGGGCGGCCCGGCGCAGCCCGGGGGTGATGACGCCGGAGACGGGGCTGGTGCCGGAGGAGGCGCGGAGCGTGCCGTACTCGGCGAAGACGATCCAGGGACGCGGCTTGCCCCGGCGGGCGATGTCGCGCAGGTTCGACTCCAGGTTCCCGGCCTGGGTCGGGACGTAGAAGCCGCTCAGCGTGACCTGCTCGCGGAACGAGGCGACGGCCGTGTCCTGCGCGGTCTTCAGCAGGGCGGTCCGCGCCTCCCGGTAGGTCAGGGCGGCCGTGGTCCCCGCACTCACGGCCGCGACCAGCAGGAACGCCAGTACCAGCCGGGTGCGCAGGCCGAACGCCCGCACCCGGCGGGCGGGTTCCCCGCGGCGGCGCACCCGGGGTCTGCCGCTCACAGCGGCCCGAAGCGGTAGCCGAAACCGCGCAGGGTCTGGACGTAACGGGGTGCGCCGCTGTCGTCCTCGATCTTGTGGCGCAGGCGGCGCACGCACGCGTCGACCAGGCGCGCGTCGGCGTGGTAGCTGTGCTCCCAGACGTGCTCCAGGAGTTGCTGGCGGCTGAAGACCTGGTCGGGGGCGGCCGTCAGGTGCAGCAGGAGCTTCAGCTCGGAGGGGGCCAGCGCGATCCGCTGCCCGGCCTTGGTGACGGTCAGCCCGGCCCGGTCGACGGTGAGGTCGCCGTGGGTCTCGACGGCCGGCCGGTCGGTGACGTTGACCTCGATGCGGCGCAGGACGGCCCGGATGCGGGCCTCGATCACGTCCGGGCGGGCGGGCTTGACGATGTAGTCGTCGGCCCCGGCCTCCAGGCCCACGATCATGTCGAAGTCGTCGCCGCGCGCGGTGAGCATGATGATGGGCAGCTGGCTGTCCTGGCGGACCCGGCGGCAGACCTGGACGCCGTTCATGCCGGGCAGCATCAGGTCGAGCAGCAGCAGGTCGGGGCGGAAGTCGGCCAGCGCGGCGAGCCCGGCCTCCCCGGTGGCGGCCGACCGTACGTCGTGGCCGCGGCGGCGCAGGCCGAGTTCGACGCCCTCCCGCACGGCGGGGTCGTCCTCGATGAGCAGTACGCGGGGCATCGGCGGGTTCTCCGTGTTCTCGGGGTTCTCCGGGTTCTCCGGGTTCTCAGGGTTCTCCGGGGCGTCAGCGCCGGGTGCGGCGGCGGCGCGGAACCGCCCGACGGCGTGCACCGGCCAGCAGGGAGTCGAGCTCGGTCAGCCGCAACGGCCTGGCCAGCAGCGCGAAGACGAGCACGACGACGGCGGCGCCGGCGGCGCTCGCGACCGCGGCGCCCGCCGGGCCCGCCCGGACCGTCGTGAGGTACGCCAGCGCGGTGGCGGGCACGGCGGCGGCCAGCAGCCGCGCGCACGCCCCGGCGGCAGTCGAGCGCCACGCCCCGGCCGTGCCGAGGCGACGGCTCAGTACCAGCCCCGTCACCAGCCAGCCCACGAACAGGGCGAGGGAGTACGCCGCCGCCATCCCGGTGACCGCCCAGCGGGCGGGCAGCACCTGGGACGCGGTGAAGGACAGACTCGCGTTGAGGACCACGATCACCAGGTTGAGCAGGAACGGCGTCCGGGTGTCGCCGAGCGCGTAGAAGGTCCGCGACAGCACGTACTGCCCCGACATGGCGAGGAGTCCGGGCGCGAACGCCATCAGGATCGCGGCCATGGCGGCGGTGTCGTCCGCGCTCGTCCTGCCGTGGCCGTAGACCAGCGACATGATCGGCTGCGCGAGGGCGAACAGCGCGCAGGCCGCCGGGACGACGACGGCAAAGGAGGACCGCAGCGCGTGCGAGACGTCCCGCCGCAGCGCCGCGTGGTCCCGGTCGGCGGCCGCCGCGCTCATCCGCGGCATCAGCGCGGTCAGCAGGGAGACCGTCACGATGCCGTGCGGGACGACCCACAGGACGTAGGCGTTGTTGTACGCGCCGTACCCCGGGCCGCCTTCGAGGCCCGCGGTGGTGGCGAGCCGGGTGGTGACCCAGAACGCGGCCTGGTTGGCCAGGACGAGCAGCACCAGCCAGCCCGCCGCGCGCAGCGGGCGGGTCAGCCCGCTGCCCCGCCAGTCGAACCGGGGCCGCCAGCGGAACCGGGCGGCGCGCAGCGCGGGCAGCAGCGCGAGGGCCTGGACGGCGATCCCGGCGGTGGTGCCCCAGCCCAGCAGCGCGGTCCCGGACGGGGTGAGGGTGCCGGAGCCGTCCAGCGACAGGCCCAGGAACAGGCCGAACACCCCGATGACGACGACGTTGTTCAGGACCGGCGCCCACATCATCGCGCCGAACCGGCCGCGCGCGTTGAGCACCTGCCCCAGCAGCGTGAAGACGCCCAGGAAGAAGATCTGCGGCAGGCAGTAGCGGGCGAAGGCGGTCGTCATCGTCGCCTGCTCGCCGGTGTAGTCGGTGTAGACGCCGATGATCGCGGGCGCCGCCCACACCCCGCCCGCGGTGATCACCAGCAGGGCCAGGACGCAGAGCGTGATGAGCCGGTCGGTGTACGCGGCCCCGCCGTCGGCGTGCTCCTTCGCGGCCCTGACCAGCTCCGGCACGAAGACGGCGTTCAGCGCGCCGCCGAGCAGCAGCATGTAGACGATGGTGGGCAGCGCGTTGCCGACCGCGTAGCCGTCGGGGACGGCCCCGATGGTGCCGATCGCGGCGGCGATCACGGCGGACCGCACGAAGCCGGTGGCCCGGGACACCAGGGAGCCCGCCGCCATCACGGCGCTGCTGCGGGCGGTGGACGCCGGCGCGGGGGAGCGCGGCCCGGGGGCGGCGGGCCCGGCGGGCGCGGGCCGGCGGCCGGCCTGTGCGGCGGCGGCCTCCGGGGCGGCCTCGGGGGGAAGCGCCTGGTGCGCGGAGGTGCTCACCGGCGGTTCAGGTACGCCTGGAAGGCGCGGTGCAGCGTCCGGTTGGTCGTGCCGCCCAAGGCCTTCTCCCATTCCCCCAACGCCTCGACGACCTGTCCTCCGGTGCCGAGCTTCCACCGCAGGAGGCCGTACGAACGTTCGCCTGGGTCGAGAGTGGAGGGTACCCCGCGCATGTCGTACACGTCGGCGCCGGTCGCGTGGGCGTCCAGCAGCAGGTGCCACTGGAGGGCGTTGGACGGGCGCACCTCGCGGCGGTGGTCGGCGGAGGCGCCGGTCTGGTACCAGGTCCTGCGTCCTGCGGTGATCAGCGTGTGCGCGGCGAGGATCTCCCCCCGGTGCCGGGCCAGGTACAGCTTCATCCGGCCCGGCTCCTCGGCGTTGAGCGCCGCGAACTGCCGCTCGTAGTACGAGGCGGGCCGGCCCAGCCGGAACCCGTCCCGTTCCTCGGTGACGCGCAGCAGGCGGTGGAACTCGGGCAGTTCGGCCGCGCTGCCCACCACCACCTCCACGCCCTCCTTGCGGGCCCGCCGCACGTTGCGCCGCCACTCCTGGTTGAGCCCGGCCCACAGGTCCTCGGTGCTGCGTCCGGCGAGCGGCACCCGGAAGACGTGCCGCGGCTGGGCGTCCCCGTCGCCGCCCCGGGAGTCGTCGCCGCAGCGCTGCCAGCCCCGGGCGCGCAACCGTTCGCCCACCGCCGCGCCGAGCGGATCGACCTCGCTGGCCAGCACGTCGCCGAGGCGCCGGCCAGGGCCGGCGGCCGACTTCAGCAGGGCGGCGTCCCAGCGCCGGTAGGCGGGGGAGGGCCCGATGCGCACGGCGAACGCGCCGGCGGTGCGCAGGTGCTCCAGCAGGGGGTCGAGCCAGCGGTCGACGTCCGGGTCCGCCCAGTCGACGACCGGCCCTTCCGGGAGGTACGCGAAGTACTTGCGCGTGCCGGGCAGTTGCCGCAGCAGCACCAGCGCCACCCCGGTCAGCCGCCCCGCCTCCGGACCGGGCCCCCACCCGAGCAGCAGGGAACGCCAGCCGTCCTTGACGTCCGCCCAGGACGGGCACTGGAGGAACGACGCCCCGAGGGCGCTGCCACCCCGGGAGGCGAGGAAGGCCCGGTAGGCCCCGGCGGTGACCGGCCCCAGGACGAGCGCGTCCCCGCCCGGGGACCCCTGGCGGGGAGCCTCCGGGGCGGACGACGAGGACGAGGGCGGAACGAGCAGCGCTGTCACGGTCTTGGCCTCTCCATCTCCCCGGCCCGGCGCGGGGTCTTCCCCCGGGTCCGGCGCGGCGGGGCTTCTCCCCGGGCTCTCCGCGGGGTCGCCGCAGATGCTCACAGCCGGCCATGACCGCTCCGTACGGCGAATGTGACCGGACCATGACCGTTCCTCACCAGTCGCCGTCACATGGCTCCGACGCCGCTGACCTGCCCTTGTGCGGTCCTAGAGTCACAACTCGGGCGGCCTTCGGCGTACTTGCCGACTTCCGCGCCCGCCCTTACCGCCCCGGAGGTCCCGTTGCCCCGCACCCGCGTCCGCGCCCACCACCCGATACGCACCGTCCTCGCCGCAGCCCTGCTCGTACCGCTGTCGGCCGCCTGCACCTCGGACCCCGCACCGGCCCCGGCGGCGGCCGGCACGGGCGAGGGCGCTCCCGCGAAGAACGCCGAAGGACCCGTCACGGTGCAGGTCACCCCCACCGGCAAGCAGGTCCTGGCGGGGCAGCCGGTGCACGTCACCGCGTCCGGCGGCCGCCTCACCTCGGTGACGGTGACCGACGCCAGGGGAGGCGGCCTCCCGGGCAGGGCCGCCCCCGACGGCCGCACCTGGACCTCGTCCCGCAAGGCCGCCCCGGGCACGGCGTACGCGGTGACGGCCGAGACCCGCACCCGGGGCGGCACCGCCACCACCAACCGCTCCTTCTTCACCACGGCCCCCGCCGCCAAGGTCAACAAGGTCGACTGGCGGCCGGGCGCCGGCACCACCGTCGGCGTCGCCCAGCCCGTCTCCCTGGTCTTCGACCACCCGGTCAGGAACCGCGCCGAGGTCGAGAAGCAGTTGAAGATCACCACCTCGAACCCCACCGAGGGCTCCTGGGGCTGGCTGCGGGACTACGCGGGCAACGACCGCGTCGACTGGCGGCCCAAGGACTACTGGAAACCGGGCACCCGGGTCACGGTGACCGCCGAACTGAACGGCACCGCCTCCTCCGAGGACCGCTGGTTCGTCCGCGACTACACCACCTCCTTCACCATCGGCCCCCGGCAGATCGTGAAGGTCGACCTCGACGCCCACCACCTGACCCTGCTGCGCGACGGCGCGACGGTCCGCCGCATCCCCGTCTCCGGCGGCACCCCCGGCGGCGACAAACGCTCCTGGCGGGGGACGGCCGTCCTGATGGCGAAGGAGGGCACGATCAACATGAACTCCGAGACAGTGGGCCTCGGGAACGCCTACGACAAGGACGTCGCCTACTCGATGCGCCTGACCTGGTCGGGCATGTACGCCCACGCCGCGCCCTGGAACACCCGCTTCTTCGGCAACTCCAACCAGAGCTCCGGCTGCATCGGCATGAGCGACGCCGACGCGTCCTGGTTCTACGCCCAGGTCCGCCCGGGCGACCCCTTCGAGATCACCGGCAAGGACACCAAGGGCACGGTCGCCCCGAACAACGGCTTCGGCCAGTGGAATCTGTCCTGGCCCGACTGGCGGAGCAGGAGCGCCCTGCGCTGAGCGGGGACGGGGCCCGGCCCGCCGGGCTCAGCCGCCGCACCCGCACCCGCCGCAGCCGCCACCGCAGCCGCCGCAGGAGGTGGAGCTGTGCTTGTCGCGGTCGTCGTCCTGACCGGGCTGCCAGGCCGCGGTGCCCAGGACCGCGCCGCCCGCGGCCCAACTCGCCGCGCGGGGCGCGCCGTCGGGGTACAGGGCGCGCCTCCTGCGGAGCCTCTTGACGACGGCGTTCACGGCCAGCACGAGCACTGCCGCGAGCACTGCGATCCAGATCCCCGACACCGGCCTCACCGTCCCTCTGGCCCCGCCGCGAGGGGGCCGCACCCCGACGGTCCCAGAGGGTGAGGGGGCGCGTCCAGGGCACGGCACGCCCCGGCCCCGCCCCCTGTGCGGAACCTCAGCGCGCCAGCAGTCCCGAGCTCACCCACAGCCGGCGCCCCGCGCCCCGCAGCACGCCGATGTCGTCCAGGAAGTCGGTCAGCCGGCGCGCCCCGTTCTGCATGACCTCGGTGCGGTGCCCGCTCGCCTTCACCTGGGCGATCGCCTCGCGCCGGTCGAGGCCCACGTTCTCGTACACCTGCGGATTGATGAAGCAGGTGGCGAAGACCCGCGCCGCCTCGCCGCAGCTCAGCCGGGTGAACTCCTGCTCCCAGCGCGGGGCGGTCACCATCTGGCGGCGCAACTCCTCGCGGGCGTACCGGACATGGCGGGCCTCCTCGATGACGTGGATGCGGGTCACGCCCCGCACCAGGGTCTGGATGCGCTCGTCCGGGAAGGTCAGGCGCTGCATCCAGTCGAGGATCTCCTCGCCGAGGAGGGTGGCCGCGAACGAACCGGGGGTGGTGGAGACGGTCTTCAGGACGCGCGCGAGGTTGTGGTAGACCCGCGGGATCGGGTAGCTCGGGGCCCCGCCCTTCTGGATCATCTTCGCGAACATCATCGAGTGCCGGCACTCGTCCGCGATCTCGGTGAGGGCGTACCGCACGTGATTGCTGGTCACGGGCTTGTCGTAGATGTGGCGCACCAGCAGCTGCATCAGGATGATCTCGAACCAGATGCCGAGCGAGGCGATGGCGGCGGCCTCGTGCCGGGCCAGCTCCATCCGCTGCTCCTCGCCCATCTTCTTCCACAGCGGGGTGTCGTACAGGGACACCAGCTCGGGGGGCCAGTACCACTTGCCCTCGTCGGCGGGGGCGTCCCAGTCGAGTTCCGTGTCCGGGTCGAAGGAGTGCCTGGCCGACGATTCGAGCAGCCGCTCGGCGACCTGCTCGCGGTCCTTGAGCCACCCGAGCGCGTCGCGCAGTGCGGTGAAGTCCGTCTCGGTGGGCTCGGTGTTCCTTGCCGGGGCGGTCGTCATGGTCGGAGCACCTCGTGGTTGGGGTTACCGGGGGTCACCCCTTATGAGACTCCTTGTCAGCAAGGGCGTCAATCCCCTCGGCGGCACTTGTTCGTCCCGTACCGGCAGGCTTGTTGACCGTGCGTCCACCCGCGTGTGAGCCTGCGACGTGAGCGATCGCACAGCTCTGTCGGAGATGCGAAGGGGCCGTCCATGTCGACGCACGAGCTCTACACCAACCCCCCGGCCGAGCCGCTCTGGCAGGTGCCGGCCACCGGCGCGGCCCGTTTCTCCTGGGCGTACGACGAGGGCCGCGAACGCCTCCTCGCCCTCTACCAGAAGGGCAAGGACAAGCAGTGGGACGGTGCCACCCGCATCGACTGGTCGCTGGAGGTCGACCCGATGGACCCCCTCGGCACCCCCGACGAGGCCCTCAACCTCTACGGCACCCGCCACTGGGACCGGATGACCGACAAGGACAAGGGCGACCTGCGCCGCCACTACACGGCCTGGCAGTTCAGCCAGTTCCTGCACGGCGAGCAGGGCGCGATGGTCTGCGCCGCCCGCATCGTGGAGTCCGTGCCCGACCTGGACGCGAAGTTCTACTCCGCCACCCAGACCATGGACGAGGCCCGCCACGCCGAGATCTACTCCCGCTTCCTGCACGAGAAGATCGGCATGCTCTACCCCGTCAACGACAGCCTCCAGGGCCTCCTCGGCGACACCCTGCGCGACTCCCGCTGGGACATGCCCTACCTCGGCATGCAGGTCCTCATCGAAGGGCTCGCCCTCGCCGCCTTCGGCATGATCCGCGACACCACGAACAAGCCCCTGCCCAAGCAGATCCTCGCGTACGTCATGCAGGACGAGGCCCGGCACGTCGCCTTCGGGCGGATGGCCCTGCGCGACTACTACAAGCAGCTCTCCGACGCCGAACGCAAGGAGCGCGAGGAGTTCGTCATCGAGGGCTGCTACCTGATGCGCGACCGCCTGCGCGGCGTCGAGGTCCTGGAGAACTTCGGCATCCCCCGCCGGGAGGCCCACGAACTCACCGAACAGTCCGAGTTCCTGCACCTCTTCCGCAAGCTGCTCTTCTCCCGCATCGTCCCGTGCGTCAAGGACATCGGCCTGTGGGGCGAGCGCCTCCAGAAGGCGTACGTCGACATGGGCGTCTTCGAACTCGGCGACTCCAACCTCGATCTCCTGATGACCCAGGACGAGGAGATCGCCGAACAACTGGACCGCGAACGCTTCGCGGCGGAGGAGGCGGAACGGGTGGCGGAGGTCGGGGACGCGATCGCGGACGGCGCGTCCCAGTAGCCCCGGCACGGCCACCGGGACCGGGGAGGCGAACCCCGTTCCGGCCCGGGAGGCGCACCCCGCCCAGGCCCGGGAGGCGCACCCTTTCCCGGCCCGGGAGGCGCGCCCCGGTCAGACCCGCGAGGTGAACTCCGTGATGAGCCCGGCGACCGCCCTCGGCTCCTCCAGCGTCATCGCGTGCGTGGCGTCGATCCCCCGCACGGTGACGGTGTCCGGCCGGTCCGCGGTCAGATCGGCGAGGGCCCGGGTCAGCTCCACCCGGTACCCGGCGAGGAAGTCGTCGAACCACTCCATCCCGGGCGGGGCCGCCGGGTCCGACCGCTCGGCGCGCACCAGCAGCAGCGGGCACGCCGCCCTGCGGAACAGGGCGAAGAGGTCGAGCGCGTCCAGCGCGTCGAACATCGCGAGGGCGGTGTCCCGCAGCGGCAGCGTCTGCCACCCTCCGTCCGGCAGCTCCCGGGCCGCGGCCCGCGCCGAACGCTCGGCCACCCCGGGATCGATCCCCAGCCCGGCCGCGTAGGCCGCCTGCTGGTCGAGGTGGGCGGGGTTGACGGCGCCCGCCCCGGCCCGCACCACCGCACCGATCCGCGCCCGGGCCTCGGCGTCGCCCGAGGCCCCCCACCAGAACCCGTCGAGGTTGACGGCCGCCCGGACGCCGGGACGGGTCGCGGCGAGGTGCGCGGCGAGCATGCCGCCGAGCGAGTGCCCGACGGGCAGGGCGTCGTGGGCGGCCAGGAGGTCCTCCAGCGCCTCGGCGGTCTCCTCGAAGGACCAGCCGCCGGAGGCGGGCGGGTCGGAGAGCCCGTGCCCGGGCAGGTCGACGGCGAGGACGCGGTGGTGGGGGAGGAGGTGCGGGGCGACGGAGTCCCAGTCGGCGTGCGAGCGCCCGGCGCCGTGCAGCAGGAGGAGGGCGGGCCCTTCGCCGCCGTGGTCGCGGACGTGCAGGTGGTTGCGGTTCATGGGCTCAACAGTAGGGACCTGTGCGCCCGTTGAGGATCATCCGCCCGGACGACGGAACCGGCCCGCTCCCCGGACGACAATGGAGGGGACGGTTCGCGGCCCGTACCACGATGTCCCCCCGGCCCGCCCGCACCCGGCCCGGCGCCCGCCGTGCCCGCCGCCCCCGGCACAGCCGGAATCCCCCACGGCCGGCTCGGCCTCTCCGTCCCCCTCCCCGACCGGCGTCGACCCGACCGCGGTCAACCGCCGCCGCTGACCCGGGGCGGCGGCGGCCCCGGCTCCACCCCCGCCGCCACCCCCGCCAGCACCCCCTCCGCACCGAAGTCCGCCACCAACTGCAACCCCACCGGGCAGCCGTCCTCCGTGAACCCCGCCGGAACACTCATCGCCGGATGCCCGCTCACGTTGAACGCCCACGTCAGCGCGGTGGAGAAACGTCCGCCCGGCCCCTCGTGCCCGTGCGGGCGGAAGGGGGTGGCCGGAGTCGCCAGCACCCGCACCCCGGAGAAGAGTTCGGCCAGCCGCGCCGCGTTCTCCCGCGCCACCGCTCCCGGCGCGCCACCGCCCCGTATCGCCGACCACTCCTCCTTCGGGTCCAGGAGGGCGAAGTCCGCGCGGTCCTCCAGCGGGAACAGCCGCTCCGCCGCCCGCCGCGCGATCCCCACCACCTCCGCGTCCAGCTCCGGGCCGGCCGCGAACCCCAGGTCCGCCGACCACACCGCCCGCGCCGGCAGGGCGTCCGCAGGGGCGTACCCCTCCACCACGCACCCCAGGTACGCCTGGAGCTCCGCCGCCGACCTGCCCAGCACCCCCGCCGTCGCCAGCCCCGTACGGTCCGGCGACGGCAGCAGGCCCCGGGTCGTCCGCAGCCCGAACACCCCGCACCACGCCGCCGGAATCCGCACCGACCCCGCCCCGTCGCTCCCCGTGGCCAGCGGCACCATCCCCGCCGCGACCGCCACCGCCGACCCCGCCGAGGAACCCCCGGGCGTGAGGTCGGGGCGGTACGGATTCAGGGTCCGGCCCCGCGCCCCCAGCCCCCAGGTCTGCCAGTACGTCCCCGGGCCCGGCACCGACGTCGCCCCGACCGGCACCGCGCCCGCCGCGATCAGCCGGCGCGCCGCGTACGACCGCAGCCCCGCGCGGCCCTTCACGGCGAACGGCATCCCGTACAAGGGGAGTCCGGCGCCGCCCGCCTCGGGGGCGGCGTCCTCCCACACCTCCAGGAACGCGCACAGGCGCGGGTCCGCCTCCGCGATCCGCGCCAACGACCGGCCCACATCCATGCCGGTCAGTCTCCCAGCACCGCCGCCATCACCGCCCGCGCGATCGGCGCCGCCAGCCCGCCGCCCGTGACGTCCCCGCGCCGCGCCGCCGCGTCCTCCACCACCACGGCCACCGCCACCCCCGGCACTCCCGTCCCGTCCTTCTGCGCCCAGGAGATGAACCAGGCGTACGGCACACCGGAGTTGCCCACCCCGTGCTGCGCCGTGCCCGTCTTGCCGCCGACCGTCACGCCCGGGATGGCCGCGTTGCCGCCCGTGCCGCTCTCGACGACGTCGACCATCATCCGCTGGAGCTGCAACGCCGTCGCCGGATTCATCGCCTGCTGGTAGGAGCGGGTCGCCGTCTGCGAGACCACGCCGCCGCCGCGGGTCGTCGTGGCGTCCACCAGGCGCGGCCGGTTCAGGTCGCCGCCGTTCGCCACCGCCGCCGCGACCATCGCCATCTGCAGGGGCGTCGCCCGTGTGTCGAACTGCCCGATGGAGGACAGCGCGAGCTGGTCGTCGCTCATCCGCCTGTCGAAGTTGCTCGCCACGACCGGCGAGGGAATCCGGATGCCGCAGTCGTTGAAACCGAACCGCTCCACCGTGTCCAGCATCGACTTCAGTCCCGTCTTCACCCCCAGGTTCGCCAGCACCGAGTTGCACGACACCCGGATCGCGTGCGCCAGCGAAGCCCGCTCGCAGCCCTTCGCCTCGTTGGGCAGCGAGGTGCGCGTGCCGGGCAGGAGGTACGGGTCCGGGGTGTCCGTCGGCGCGTCCGCGTCGAGCACCGTCCCCGCGTCGAGCGCCGCCGCCGCGGTCACGATCTTGAAGGTGGAGCCCGGCGGGTACGTCTGCCGGATCGCCCGGTTCAGCATCGGCTGACTCCTGGAGGCGTTCAGCCGTGCCCAGGCGTCAGTGACCGCCCGGCCCGTCCCCGACAGCAGTCCCGGATCGTACGAAGGGCTGCTGACCAGTGCGAGAACCCGCCCGGTCGCGGGCTCGAGGGCGGCGACCGCGCCGCGCCGGCCGCCCAGTCCCTCGTACGCGGCCCGCTGGGCGGCGGCCCGGATCGTGGTCACCACGTTCCCGCCGGGCCGCTGCCCCCGGGTCAGCCCGGTGAGGAGGGGAAACGGGGCGAGCAGCGGATCGGTGCCGGAGAGGACGCCGTCCTCGGCGGCCTCCACGAAGGCCGTCCCGTACGTCTGCGAGGCGTACCCGGTGACCGGTGCGTACAACGGGCCCTGCGCGTAGGTGCGTTCCCAGCGCAACTGCTCGCCGGTGTCCTTGGAGCCGGTGACGGACTTGCCGTCGACCAGGATGTTCCCGCGCCGCTGCTCGTAACGCTCGATGTTCTTGCGGCGGTTGGCCGGGTTTTCGTCGAGCGCGCCGGCCTGGAAGACCTGCACGCGGGCCGCGTTGAGCAGGAGGGCTACCAGCAGGACCAGGCAGCACCCGGCGGCCCGGCGGATGTAACGGATCACCGCGGCCGTCCCTTCTCCAACTTCTCCTGTACGTCACTGAGTTGGACGAGCTCTCGCTCCACCACCGCGGCGATCTGGCCGGTGTCGGCGGCGGTCGGGCGCGGGCTGCGGGCCGAGTCGCTGACCCGGATCAGCAGCGCCACGATGATCCAGTTGGTGACCACCGACGAACCGCCCTGGGCCAGGAACGGCATCGCCATGCCGGTCAGTGGGATCAACCCCGTCACTCCGCCCGCGATGACGAAGACCTGCAACGCGACGATCGAGGCCAGCCCGATGGCGAGCAGCCGCCCGAACGGATCGCGCAGGGCGAGGCCCGCCCGGTAGCCCCGGGCGACGAGCAGCGCGTACAGGAGGAAGATCGCGGTCAGACCGGCCAGGCCGAGTTCCTCGCCCGCCGTGGCGAGGATGAAGTCGGACTTCGCGGCGAACCCGATGAGGATCGAGTGGCCGAGCCCGAGACCGGTGCCGAGCATCCCGCCCGCCGCGAACGCGAAGAGCGACTGCGCGAGTTGGCCGGGGCCGTGGCCCGCCTCGACGGAGGCGAAGGGATGCAGCCAGTCGGCGACCCGGCCGTGCACGTGCGGTTCGACGGAGCCCACCGCGTACGCGCCCACGGCCGCCAGCAGCAGCCCCACCGCGATCCAGCCGGTCCGGCCGGTGGCGACGTACAGCATGATCACGAAGAGGCCGAAGAAGAGGAGCGAGGTGCCCAGGTCCCGTTCCAGGACCAGGACGCCCACGCTCAGCAGCCAGATGGCGACGATGGGGCCGAGCACCCGGCCGGTCGGCAGTTGGAGGCGCTTGAAGAGGAAGGTGCGGCCGGTGTACGCGAGGGCGTTGCGGTTGGCGGCCAGGTAGGCGGCGAAGAAGACGGCGAGCAGGATCTTGGCGAACTCGCCGGGCTGGAAGGACAGCCCGGCGAACCGGATCCAGATCTTCGCCCCGTTGATCGCGGGGAAGAAGATCGGGACCGCCATCAGGACCAGGGCCGCGGCGCACGAGAGGTACGCGTACCGCGACAGCACCCGGTGGTCGCGCAGCAGCACCACGACCGCGATGAACAGCCCCACCCCCAGCGTCGACCAGGTCAACTGGGTGAACGCCGCCTGGTCGTCGGGGGTTTCCAGGTCGAGCCGGTAGATGAGGACCAGCCCGACGCCGTTGAGGAGGACGGCGATGGGCAGGAACAGGGGGTCGGCGTACGGCGCGCGCACACGCACCGCGAAGTGCGCGACCAGGGCGAGGACGCCGAGGCCCGCGCCGTGCCTCAGGGCGTCGGGCGGGGCGGAGCCGGTCCTGCCCAGGCCGGTCGCGCAGTAGCCGAGCACCGCGATCAGGACGGCTCCGACGAGGAGGCAGAGCTCGACGCCGCGCCGCTTGGGGAGGCGGGGCTGGAGCGAGGGAGCGTCGGTCACCCCGGAAACGTAACAAGTGACTGTGCTGAATGTCCGTATATGTCATCGAGGGGGCGGGGCGTCACGCCCGGGTGTCGGCCGCCCCCTCCGTGACGGCGCGGCTCAGCACCAGCGGGGGGAGTGGCCGCCCTTCGGCACGATGTACCGGGCGGAGCCCCAGGCCCAGGTCCCGTCGGTGAGCAGGTACCAGTGGTCGTTGCCCTCGACGTGGTCCCCGGTGGTCCTGCAGAAGATGTGGACGGTCGCGCCGTACGGCTCGGTGCGGATGATCCGGCTGCTGCGGGTCGGCTTGTCGCGCAGTTTCAGGCCGGACCTGGCGACGACGCGGCCCTCGGTGTGCCGGGGGTGGGCGGCGGCGGGGGCCGTGTCCGGGGCGGCCTGCTCGGCGAGCGCCGGCGTGGCGGTGAGAGCGGCGGCGGACAGTGCGCCGGCGGCGGCGTACAGGGCGAACTTCTGGGGGGTGAGCATGTTGCCTCCTAGGGAGGAGTGGCGGTGCCCCATGGCGGGACACGGCCCTCAACTCGCTTGCTTCACCCTAGAATCGTCACTTATTGATCGCAAAGTGTCACTTTGTGTCACTGGATGGGTTTTCTGATATCTCTTCGTGCGCGGGCAGCACGAGCCGGGCGACCGCCCCGCCGTCCGGCGCGTTGGCGAACGTCAACCGTGCCCCGATCACCTCCGCCTGGCCTGCCGCGATGGTCAGACCGAGCCCGTGCCCGCCCTTCGGACCGCCCGCCTCCGTACGGAAGCGCTGCGGCCCGTGCTCCACCAGATACGCCGGATAACCGGCTCCGTGGTCACGTACGGTGATCACCGGCCCGTCCACGGTCAGCTCCACCGGCGTCCGGCCGTGCCGGTGCGCGTTGGAGACGAGGTTGCCCAGCACCCGCTCCAGACGGCGCCGGTCGGTCTCCACCCCGACGTCGCGCACGATCCGGACGCCGGTCGGGGCGGGAACCGCCCGCGCCGCGCGCTCGGCGAGCGGGCCCAGCCGGTGCAGGTCCAGCTCCACCTGCTCGCTGCCCGAGTCGAGCCGGGAGATTTCGAGCAGGTCCTCGGTCAGGCGGCGCATCGCCGCCACCCGCTCCTGCACCATCTCCGACGGGCGGCCGGGCGGCAGCAGCCCGGCCGCCGCCGTCAGTCCGGTCAGCGGGGTGCGCAGCTCGTGCGCGACGTCGGCGGTGAAGCGCTGCTCGCTCAGCAGCTTGGACTGCAACGTCCCGGCCATGGTGTCCAGGGCGCCCGACACGATGGCGACCTCGTCCTGGTGGCGGCCCGGATCCTGGTTGCGGGGGTCGTGCACCCGGGCGTCCAGGTCGCCCGCCCCGATCCGGCGGGCCACCCGCGCGGTCTGGTGCAGCCGGCGGGTGACCCGGGTGACGGCGAACGCGCCGACCAGCAGGGTCGCGCCGATGGCCAGCACCGAGGAGCCGATGATGGCGCGGTCCAGGCCCGTGATGGTGTCGACGCCGGCCTGGTAGTCGAGCGCGACCGCGAGGGACCGCCGGTCGGCGGCGCGGGCCGCCCACATGCGGGGGCGGCCGTCGAGGTCGTTCCCGACGACGGTGCCCTGCTCGCCCTTGCGGTTCAGCGCCCGCAGCGACTCCGGCAGCCCCGGCAGGTCGAGGCCGGCGCCGGGCGGCAGCGGCTCGCCCGCCTCGTACGCCTCGGCGGCCCGGCCCAGGCGGTCGAGGGCCTTCTCGCGGGCCTGCTCGACGGTCTGGTGCGTGACGGAGACGTGCACGAGGGCGCCGAGGAAGAAGGCCAGGAGGCAGCAGATCACGGTGAGGAAGGCGAGGGCCTTCCAGGTCAGCGAGGCGGTCCAGGCGGGAAACCGCAGACGGGCCCGGCTCATCCGAGGGGGCTCGCGGGGCGGGCGGGGGCGGGGCTCGCGCCGACGCTGCCGAGCGTGCGGCGGGCCGAGCGGCTCGTGCGGGGCTCCGTGCCGTCCGTCCCGGCATCCGCCCCGTCCGCCCCGGGGTCCGCGAGGCCGTCCGTGCGGGAGTCCGTGTGCTGGGGGGAACGGGGACCCCTGCCCGCCTCCGGGCCGCCGCCCGCACCGGTGTCGAGGTCGGCGCCCCCTCCCGTGCCGGGGCCGGTCCCCGGACCCGTGCCGGTGCCCGTGCCCGCGCCGGACCTGCGGGGGTGCGGGCTGCGGCCGACGTGGACGATCTGGTCCTGCGTGGCCAGCATCGCGTGCTGGCGGGCGTCCCAGGACCACGCCGTGCGGTACTCGTATCCGGCGATCCCCGCGGGCACCCGCAGCACCAGGTCACGGCCCGCGAAGGCCACGCTGATCACGGCGTCCGACGTGCCCATGATCCGGGTCAGCCCGCCCTTCTCGGCGAGGTAGGCGCGGATCGCCAGTTGGCCCCGCGGCATCGTGATCCCGAGGATCAGCTCGTCCTTCCCGTCACCGGTGAGGTCGCGGTAGTACGGCGGGAGGACCGGGCACTGCTTCGGCCGCTCCCCGCACCGGCCCAGCCGCTCCACCGTCTCCGCGTACAGGCCGTCGGGCCCGCTGTAGGTGTCCGGATGCGCGGCCACCTCCGCCCGTACGACCGCCACCGGGTCCACCTTGTGCACGTTGCCGCCCGGAACCCTGAGGCCCTCGGCGGTCTCCGTCTCGGCCACGCCGTAGTCCTCGGCCGGGGCGGTGGCGGGCGGCAGCCCGGGCCACAGCCGCACCGGGCCGGCCGCCGTGGGCGCCGGGCCCGCGCTCTTCAGCTCGCCCGCCTGGACACAGCCCGTGCCCCCGGCGCAGACCACCCCCGCCAGCACGGCGGCCGCCACGGCGGAACGCCGTCGACGGGACGTCGGCGACGGGCGCAGCGAGGGCGGCGGCGACGCCGACGCTCCCCGGGCTGCCGGGGACGGCGTGCGGGCACGGCCGAGGAGCACCGGTCGGCCGACCGGTGCTCCTCGGCCGTCGGGGCGGCGACGGAGGAACAAGAACTCCCCTCCCTGCCGGCCCCTACTTCACGAGGTCGGCGAAGAAGATGATGTTGTCAGAGCGGTGTCCGTCCCGGATCGGCCCCCCGCACGTGATGAGGCGCAGTTCCGGGCCTGCGGTCGTCCCGTAGACCTTATTCGTAGGGAAGTCCTTTTTGTCCACCTGTTGAATTTCGCGGATCCTGAACTTGGCGGTGCTGCCGTCCGCCCGCCCGACCTCGATCACGTCATTGATCTTCATCTTGGCGACGTCGCGCAGCAGGGCCGGCCCCTTGGCGGTGTCGTAGTGGGCGACCAGGATCGCGGCGCCCCTCTCGCCCGGGGTGACCGCGCCGGTGTACCAGCCGGGCTTCTCGGCGTCCGCGACCGACGGCACCTCCAGCTCGTGGTTCTCGTCCAGGCCGAGGTCGAGCATGGTGTCGGTGCGCACGCCGGCGGAGGGGATGGTCAGGCCGGTGGGCCTGGCGGCCTTGAGGGGTGCGGCCTGCCCGTCCTGGACCTGGGGCCGGGCCGCGGGCCGGGAGGCGGCGTTCGTGACGGTGACGTCGGGGGCGAGGGCCGCGGAGGCGCCGCCCTGGCCGCAGGCGACGAGCCCGCCGCCCAGGGCGACCACGAGGACGGACGCGGCCACGAGCCCGGCCGTGCGGGGCTGCTGCGTGCTGGGCTTGGTCGTCGTACTCATGTGATGAATTCTAAATGTCCGCCATTGCGGAGATTCATCGCTCTTGTCACACCCGCCCGACGGCGGACGCCGGAGCGGCCCGTCGCGGCCCGACGCGGCCCGGCTCCCGCGCCTACGGCGTCGCCCCGGCTACCGCTGGTACGGGTTCTGCTGCTGCGGTATGCCCCCGGGGCCCTGCTGGAAGCCCTGCGCGGGCCCGCCGCCCTGGGCCTGGAGGCGCTCCGCCTTGTCCCGCTCCAGCCGCCGTTCGGCCCCGCAGAAGGTGCACTGGGTGACGTACTTCGTGGACACCGGGAACAGCGGCACGAAGAAGAGGGTGAACTTCGTGACCCGTTTGCGCAGGGCGTGCGCGGAGGGATTTCCGCACTGCCCGCACACCAGGGTCAGCATCGCGAGCTGGTAGAGGTAGCCCTTGGTGCCGAAGATGATCATGATTGCCCCCGCTTCGCCGCGCCCGCGCGATCGTCCTGCTCCATCCTGCTCCGTACTGCTTCAACGCACGGCGGACGGCGGTGGTTCCCGGCCCCGGAACCTTCCCGGCCCCGGAACCGGGCCCGGACCCGGAACCTTCCCGACCCCGGACCCGGAGCGGCCGCCCGCGCCGCTTCCGCACCGCCCCCCGGGTGTCCCCGATCAACTCCCCCTCTCCCGTGCACAGTTGTTGCCCCGGAGGGCTGCCTGCTGTTCCCATGGCAGGGGGTGATGCACCATGAAGCCACTGCGCGTCACACCGGCCCACGGCCGCGGCGGCGCCCGTCTCTACGTCGCGCTCCCCTCCGGCCGCACCCTCGCCTGGTACGACCGGGACACCGGCCGGGTGAGCCTGCTCGCCGAGAGGCGCCGCGAGGAGGTGCTCACCGCTCTCGCGCCGTACGTGACCGGGCCGCTCACCGTCGGGCCGCCGCCGGTGCCGTCCGCGGCCGACCTGGCGCGGCTGGCGCTCCACCCGGACGACGACCTGGCCCCGAACCGGCCGGGGGAGGCGTTGCACGCGGAGCTGGACGGGGCCCCGGCGCCGTGGCGCCTCCGGGCCGATCCACGGCGCGAGGCGCTGATCGCGCTCCAGCGCACGGGAGAGGAACTGGACGGGCTGGAGAGGACGGGCTGGCGGGTGCTGCACTGCGTGCCCCTGGCCGGGGGAAGGCGGCCGGACTTCCTCGACCACGTGCTGATCGGGCCCGCGGGGGTGCTGACGGTACGGACGGTCCCTTCGCGGAACCGCCGCTTCCGGCTGGATGCGGCAGCCTCCGTCGTACGCCGGGCAGTACACGACGCCGAGCGGGCCTCGCAGGCGCTGGCGACGGGGGCACGCGCGTGCCTGGCGGTCGTCGGCGCCACGCGGGTCGACGGAGCCGCCTCGAACGATCTTCTGCTCCTGCGGGACGGGACGGCGGCGACGGTCCTCGCCGGGCTGGAGGGCCTGCTCAAGCCCGCCGACGTCGAGTCGCTGTACGCGTCGGCCCGCGACCGCCACACCTGGCTCCGCGTGCCCTAGCCTCCCGGCAGCAACCCCGCCCGGTACGGGTTCAGGAGAGAGCCAGCACATCCCCGTGCTCGGCCGGGCGGACCATCACCCCGCCACCTGCGCGCTACCGGGCAGCCGCGCCCGTGCCGCCACCCTGCCGCATCCCGGCCGACTGCTGGGCGACACCCGGCAGATGGGCCCCCGGCGCACCTGGGGGACGGACTGACGGCCGTCACCCGTGAACCGGACCCACGGCACAAAAAAATCGGGCGCCCGTACCGAAGTACGGACACCCGATCTCGACACTCGACAGACGCGAACAGGGCATGAAACCCGTTCCCGTCCTTCAAGTGCCCCCGGCAGGATTCGAACCTGCGCACCCGGCTCCGGAGGGCGTTGCACTTTGAGGACTAACCGCTGCTCTGAGCTGCGAGAATGTAAAGCCACGTTTGGGAATGAGGCCGCTCCACTCGCCTCTCACTCGCAGACGGGCTCTGCGGACAGTGATTCCTTCGCCCCGAAGCAACTTGGGTAGGGCGTTGACCCGTGGCCTGGCCCGGCGTCGTCACGGCAGTTCTCCGGGCTTTGGCATGGTCGTACGAGCGTCACAGACGGAACGTGGTGACCTGGGGCAGTCGTCTCGGGCACCTGTCACTGGCAGTCTCCGTTTGTCAGCGTTGAGCGGCCTCGGACGGCTCGGAGTTGGTCCGAAAATCCGGCGAGCTGACGGCGTAGCCAGCTAGCATCATGTTCGGTTCAAAGTGGGGGCGCACTATGGTAATTCGTTGTTGAGGCGTCGATGGCGCGCCCTATCCGCTGGCACGTCCACGTCTGACGAAGACGCCGCAAGCCGTCGCTAGAGCACGCCAGAGAGGTGCATCGATCTGAGCGCGTAAGTTTCCGGCGGAATACCTTCGAACAGGGTTTCACATCGCTGGCTTTAATGCTAGATAAAGTAAATGTCCGCTAATTTGGAGCGTCCATGGCACGCCTGGTAAGCGCTACGGTATCCACAAGTGAAACCTCCCTAGTAGTAACCTGCTCTCTCGATACCGAAGAGGGCTTGTTGGTTCCTATTCAAATGACCCTTCTTGGGCATGACGATGTTGCCGTGAATTTCTTCGCTAACGGCGCATGCTCTAAAATCGGATCGAGCTGGGAGTTGAGGGTCTCTCTGGAAAGCGGAGACCGACGCAGGATTGTCCAAATTGCGAAAATCGTGGATGGGTCGGGACAAGATATTGCGATTAGTGAACCGCTAATCTTCCTTAAGCCTGAATCGGGTAACGAATGGCACGCCGGGGACAGGGCGAGAAGGGAACTTTCTGAGATCGAGGCGGCAAGGCGGCAGCGGTATGCGGTTACGCTCCAAGCTGACGACGCAAAGGCAACCGATCAAATCTTCTCCTCGGTTATACTCGCTGATGACTTGTTGATTACGTCGCAACTCAGAATTCCCGGAATTTCGGTGCTGAAGCTGACTGATTCCACGCTGGGATCCGATGGGGCTAGCGTGCTGAATTCCGTACTAGGTCAGCTCGGCTTTACCGCATTCGTGTCTTCCGAGGCTTGGCTTTCTGAAATGCGTAACAGGCGTCCTGCAGTTGTGCTCCATATGCCGTCAGTGCAAGCCCCCGACGCAGGCACTGCCGCTATGGCAAGCCGTAAGGCTGCGCACCAACTGCTGGACTTGCTGGCATTGAACAGGGGAAGTCGGGGGCGCATCATTGGTGGGGTGATCGGAACCCCGACTAGCGCGCCGTCCGGAGGGATGAAATTCTCGGGATCCTGGATCGAAGGAGGGGGATACCAAGGTAATCTACTTGGCGGATTCATCGCTGGCGAAGACCCCCATTCGCTTCTCAGTCAATGGGATGCTGTAAGCCAGGATCCGCGATTGCGCCTCTGGCTATCACTATATTCGGACGCCATCATGGATGAGCGGTGGGAGTATCAGCTATTCCGTTGCTTCAACCTCCTGGAAGGGATTGGCAAAGAGAAGCTTCCTTCAAATGCAGCCATTGTCGGGTCTGATGGAATTCCGAAGCTCATGGCAAATGGCCAGAAGTACACCACAAAGCAGGCCCAAGGAAAGGTATTCGAGCTTCTCAGGTTGATTGCATCAATGACTAATCAGGCCGAGTCGAATTTCGCCCTAAGGGGAACTGGCGGAAGCGGAGACTTGTGGGATGAGATCGGCGTCTGGACCGCTGTGCGTAATTCTGTCGCTCACCGTGGCAGTTGGTCCCTGCCGGAGGGGAAAACTCCCGACGCCAAACACGCGCAGATTGAACAGGGGATTAAAGCACGAGGGCACGATCAGACAATGGCTTCTGGAGTTGACGCCCTTGTCCGGTCCATCAGGAACGCCGCTGAGGCCACTATTTCGGCGGGTCTGAGGAAGTTGATTTGAGATCCGTCAAGAAAATTGAGAACGCGCGTACAGTGATCCCCTCGACCGACGCTAGCGGAGCGAGCCGCCTTAATCGAGTATGGAAACTTGCTGCAATGGCGGGCCTCCGTGGCTGCTGCAACACCATCGGCAGTGTTGCAGCAGCCTATGACCGGACACCCCGGACAGCTCTCGCTTCCGCTGTCCGGGTCGTTTGTGCTGGTCAGAGGCTTAATCGGACAGTCGGACAGGGCCGCTCGCTGGCGCAGTACGGCCGCGAAGACCCGAGAGGGCATCGCGGACAGCCTCGCGACGACCGCGCTCGCCATGATGGGTGACGCTGCCAAGGCTCCGACACCGGAAGAAGTCCGTCATGCGGTGCGCTGACGTGTCGTCCCTGCCCACAAGAACGAAGAGCCGCCGCCGGACCTGGTAGCCACGTGCACGTGGCTGTCACTGCATTCGCTCCCGCTCTCCTCTCTGTCGGACCCGAAGGTTCCGCGGGACATCCAGTACCGGCTCTCCTCCAAGTTGGATGACAAGCCCGCCGCGGGGGAGACGTACAAGCGCCGTCGGCGGGGCCTGAACACGGCGATGGAGTACGCGGTCGAAGCGGGTTACCTGGACAGCAATCCGCTCGCCAACATCCGGCGGAGCGGCTCGCGGACCGGAGACGCGGTCGATCCTCGCGTATTGGTCAATCAGGAGCAGGGCTCGCAGCTCTTGACCGCCGTTTCGTACGTGGGGAGCATCCACCGAAATCGCGGCCGTCGACTGGTCGGCTTCTTCGCCGTTCAGCTCTATGCCGCGCTCCGGCCAGCCGAAGCGGTAGGGCTCCGCGAGAAGGACTGCTACCTCCCCGAAAAGGGATGGGGCACCCTCACCCTCCGCGAGACCCGGCCCGTGGTCGGAACGAAGTGGACGGACTCAGGTCTCCGGCACGACCGCCGCGGCCTGAAATCCCGCGCGGCGAACACGGACCGGCCGGTCCCGATACCGCCCATCCTGGTCGCGATACTCCGCACGCACATTGCGGAGTTCGGCGTGGCCAAGGACGGCCGGCTGTTCGCCAACGAGCGTGGGGGAGTCCTCGGCTCCACCAGCTACTGGCGAGTGTGGCAGGAAGCCCGCCCGTACGCGCTGCCGCCGGACAAGACCGACTCACCGCTCGCCCACCGGCCGTACGACCTTCGGCACACCTGCATCACGAACTGGCTGAACGCCGGCGTCCCCGTAGCCGAAGTCTCTCGCCGCGCCGGAAACTCCCCGGAGGTCGTCCACCGCCGCTACGCAGGCTGCATCGACGGCCACGAGGAATTGAACAACCGGAGGATCGAGCAAGCCATGGGCTGGGAAGGGAAGTTGTAGCCACGCTTACGTGCTTCGGCTATAGGCGACGACGGAGGGCTGACCCCAGATTTACTGAGGTCAGCCCTCTAACTGCTTTCTGGGCACGCAACCAACGAGGTATTAGGGTGAGTTAGAACTTATCCGCAATGAAGTACTCGCTCCAGTCTTCCTGGTAGATATGAGTATCCCAATTGGTCCTGATCATGGTGCCGTCCAGGAAGTGGCCGGGAGGAAGTTCCTCTGGGACTTGCTCGGAAAGGAGAGTAGTTACGTCCGCGTGAAGTCCTTCGAGGAACCCGTTGCGAGCTCTGTCCACTCGGTCAACTACCGAGCGAAGTACGCCTATGCGGAGCTGCAACGGTTGAAAATCTGCGACCAAGAAGCCCCCGTTCTCTTCTCTAGGTCCTCCCTGCTCTAGTGCCATCAAGAAGGGCTCATAATAGGTTTGGATGAACTTGTCCTGAGTGATGGGAAGGTTGATTGCTTCTTCTTCGAACTCTGGAGGGTCGATTGCCAAAATGGCCAGAGGCTCCGAGCCATCGTTCAGTTTAGGAAAATGTGCGGCACAACCGAAAGTGAAGTCAGGTGCCATTCCTGCGATGGACTTGATGGTGCCTTTCTGTTCGATCATTTTCTGTTCAAGCTTCCAGTCCACGACGCCAGACCGCCCCTTAGCCTCTGCTACTATCCAGCCCCCGTCTTTTTTTTGACCGAACATATCTGCACGCTTCTTGGTGGTCTGGGAGAAAACGAGATGGTGGCGGCTGGCATAGCGATCTACATGCATAAGAAATCGGACCGAAAGCACTCTCTCGCTAAATACTCCAGTCATAGCCTGGCCCAGTGTGTAGGACAGGGCGACTTTCTCGGAACGATCGAGTTCTCGCGCAAGATCGGAGCGCATAAGTCGACCACCTGGCCCCATGCGCAGGTAGGCGGGTGCAAGCGCTACGCGGTGGATCCATTCGAAAAAGGATGTAGCGCCATGAGTTGCTCGGTCTGCAGGAGCCCGCCCCGTGACAAAGAGTGCGTGTGCGAGATCATCGACCGGGAAGGTGATTAGATCTGTCCTGCGCTGAACGACCGAAGAAGGAAAATTCTTCGCCGTGTACCAGACGTTGAAATTTTGTTGACTTGCCATCTGCTCTCCCTCAATGGCCGCTCAATGCGCCGACTTGAGCGGAAACAGGAGGGCCAGTTTAGGCAATCTGGTGGAGCAGGGTTGAAGAACGGGGAGGATTCCGGGCTTGAGGCTGGCGGAGGTAGTGACCTGGCGGAGAGGTTCGTCGGATTGCTGGGGGGCGCCTCCATGCAGACCTCGCGGGTCTAGCGTGGGGGTGAGGTGCAGCCTCTTAGAACCACTCGCCACTCACTCGCGAGCAGTGCCAGACAACGACGAAGGGCCGGACCCAGTGAGACTGGATTCGACCCTTCATTCTTGGCACCTCGCCTGGTCAGCGCCGTGAAGACGCTGTCCGGACTGAAGTGCCCCCGGCAGGATTCGAACCTGCGCACCCGGCTCCGGAGGCCGATGCTCTATCCCCTGAGCTACGGGGGCGTGTCGCCGGTGTGTCGGCGACGTGGTGAACCTTACCAGCTCCCGGAGTGTGCCCGTGAACCGAATTTCCGCGGCCCGCGCACGTCAGCCTCCCGCAAGCGCTTCGCCCGCGCGGGACCGAAGTGGGCAAAACCCGGACGCGGTGCGGGAGCGCGACCTACCCTCGAAGAGTGCCAGGCGCGTTCGGCCGGGTCCTTGTCGTCGACGACAACAAGGCCATCCGCCAACTGATCACGGTCAATCTCGAACTGGAGGGCTTCGAGGTCGTGACCGCGTCCGACGGTGCCGAATGCCTGGAGATCGTGCACCGGACCTGCCCCGACGTGATCACCCTCGACGTCGTCATGCCCCGCCTCGACGGCATCAGCACCGCCGCCCGGCTCCGGGCCGACCCGCGCACCAGCGGGCTGCCGCTCGCCATCGTCAGCGCCTGCACCCAGTACGAAGTGGAGAGCGGCCTCGCCGCCGGAGTGGACGCCTTCCTCGCCAAGCCCTTCGAGCCCGCCGAACTGGTCCGGCTCGTGCGCAGGCTGGCGGGTCAGGAGGAGCCGCCGTCAGCCGACGGCGGCCATGCCGGTGAGTGCGTCCGCCCCACGGGAGGATGCCGGCCCGCCCCGTGAGGCCCCCGCCCGGCTCCGCCCGCATGCTGAAACCGGTTGGCGGGGGAGCCCCCCTCCTCGCCTAGGCTGGCCCCGTGACCCCCGCAGAGCTCTCCCGTACCGTGCTGCGCGCCGTGCGCCGCGCCGTCGAGGAGGACGCCTTGAGCGCTCCGGTGCCCGAACGGGCCGCCGTCGAGCGCACCCGCCCCGGGGGCACCGGTGACTGGGCCAGCAACGTCGCGCTCCGGCTCGCCAAGCAGGCCGGCAAGACCCCCCGCGAGGTCGCCGACGTGCTCAGGGCCCGGCTCGCGGACACCCCCGGGATCGCCGCCGTCGACGTCACTGGCCCCGGATTCCTCAGCTTCACCCTCGCGGACGAGGCCCAGGACCATGTCGTACGCGAGCTGCTGGAGCGCGGTCTGGTCCCCGACCCCCGCCTGCCCGCCCCCGAGCCCGAGGCCGCCGACGTCGCCCGGCTCGGGCGCGACGCCGCCGTCTGGGCGGCCCTGCTCCCCGGCCCCGACCTCCTCGCCCAGCACGAGCGCAATCCGCTCTTCCGGGTGCGGTACGCCCACTCCCGGACCAGGGCACTGCGCCGGAACGCCGCCGACCTGGGGTTCTCCAGCGCGTACGACAGCACGGTCGACGCCCCCGAGCTCATCGGCCTCCTCGGCGGTTACCCCGTCGAGCTCGACGCCGCCGTGCGGCTTGCCGCCCCCGAGCGGCTCGCCCGGCACCTCGTCGCCGTCGCCGACGCCTTCTTCCGCTTCCACGACACCCACCGGGTGCTGCCGCTCGGCGACGAGAAACCCTCGGCCGCCCACCGCTCCCGGCTGGCAGTCGCCGAAGCCGCCGGGACGGTGCTGGCCGGCGGCCTGTCCCAGCTCGGCGTCAGCGCACCAGACCACCTGTGAGTGAGAGAGAACCATGAGCCGTTCCGCCCACCCCGCCGGGCCCCGCCACGCCGACGTCTTCCCCGAGGGCCACTACACCGCCCCCGCCGACGACCTCAACGCCCTCGACGAGAAGGTCTGGGCGCGGACCGTCGAGCGTGCCGAGGACAGCGGTGTCGTACGCGTCGGAGGCATCGAAGTCACCCGCCTGGCCGAGGAGTTCGGGACCCCGGCGTACTTCCTCGACGAGGCCGACTTCCGGGCCCGCTGCCGTGCCTGGGCCGACGCCTTCGGCACCGAGGCCGACGTCTTCTACGCCGGCAAGGCCTTCCTCTCGCGGGCGGTCGTGCGCTGGCTGAAGGAGGAGGGCCTGAACCTCGACGTGTGCTCCGGCGGCGAGCTGACCACCGCGCTCGACGCCGGGATGCCCGCCGAGCGCATCGCCTTCCACGGCAACAACAAGAGCGAGAGCGAGATCCGCCGGGCCGTCGGGGCGGGGGTGGGGCGCATCGTGCTCGACTCCTTCCAGGAGATCGTCCGCGTCGCGCACATCGCGCAGGAGCTGGGCACGCGCCAGCGGGTGCAGATCCGGGTCACCGTCGGCGTCGAGGCCCACACCCACGAGTTCATCGCCACCGCCCACGAGGACCAGAAGTTCGGCATCGCGCTCGCCGGGGGACAGGCCGCGGAGGCCGTGCGCCGGGCGCTCAAGCTGGACGGGCTCGAACTGATCGGCATCCACTCCCACATCGGGTCGCAGATCTTCGACATGGCGGGCTTCGAGGTCTCCGCCCGCCGGGTCGTGCAGCTCCTCGCCGAGGTGCGCGACGAGCACGGCGTCGAGCTGCCCGAGATCGACCTCGGCGGCGGCCTCGGCATCGCGTACACCTCCGAGGACGACCCCCGCGAGCCCCACCACATCGCCAAGTCGCTCACCGAGATCGTCACTCGCGAATGCGAGGCGGCGAAGCTCAGGACCCCCCGGATCTCGGTCGAGCCCGGCCGCGCCATCGTCGGCCCCACCGCCTTCACGCTGTACGAGGTCGGGACCGTCAAGCCGCTGGAGGGCCTGCGGACGTACGTCAGCGTCGACGGCGGCATGTCCGACAACATCCGCACCGCGCTGTACGACGCCGACTACACGGTCGCGCTCGTCTCGCGCCGCTCCGACGCGGAGCCGATGCTGGTGCGCGTCGTCGGCAAGCACTGCGAGAGCGGCGACATCGTCGTACGGGACGCCTTCCTGCCCGCGGACACCGCCCCCGGCGACCTGCTCGCCGTACCCGCCACCGGGGCGTACTGCCGCTCCATGGCCAGCAACTACAACCACGCGCTGCGCCCGCCGGTCGTCGCCGTCAAGGACGGCGCGGCACGGGTGATCGTCCGGCGCGAGACCGAGGAAGATCTCCTGCGGCTCGATGTCGGCTGATGAAATACACGTCTCACCTGCTGGACGGGGGGCAGAAACTCCCGTCCGGTGGGTGAGACTGGTCAATACCGTAAGAAGTATGAGGAGTGAGGTCGGATGATGCGTACGCGTCCACTGAAGGTGGCGCTGCTGGGCTGTGGTGTGGTCGGCTCGGAAGTCGCGCGCATCATGACGACGCACGCCGACGACCTCACGGCCCGCATCGGCGCCCCCGTCGAGCTCGTGGGCGTCGCCGTACGGCAGCCCTCCAAGGTCCGCGCGGGCATCGACCCCGCGCTGATCACCACCGACGCGACCGCCCTGGTCAAACGGGGCGACGTCGACGTCGTGATCGAGGTCATCGGCGGCATCGAGCCCGCCCGCGCCCTGATCACCGCCGCCTTCGAGCACGGCGCGTCCGTGGTCTCCGCGAACAAGGCGCTCCTCGCCGAGGACGGCGCGGCCCTGCACGCCGCCGCCGAGGAGCACGGCCGCGACCTGTACTACGAGGCGGCCGTCGCGGGCGCGATCCCGCTCGTACGGCCGCTGCGCGAGTCCCTCGCCGGCGACAAGGTCAACCGGGTGCTCGGCATCGTCAACGGCACCACCAACTTCATCCTCGACAAGATGGACTCCTCCGGCGCCGGATACTCCGAGGCGCTCGACGAGGCCACCGCCCTCGGGTACGCCGAGGCCGACCCGACCGCCGACGTCGAGGGCTTCGACGCCGCCGCCAAGGCCGCCATCCTCGCCGGGATCGCCTTCCACACCCGGGTGAGGATCGGCGACGTGCACCGCGAGGGGCTCACCGAGGTCACCGCCGCGGACATCGCCTCCGCGAAGCGGATGGGCTGCACCGTCAAGCTCCTCGCCATCTGCGAGCGCGCCGCCGACGGCAGGTCCGTCACCGCCCGCGTGCACCCCGCGATGATCCCGCTGACCCACCCGCTGGCCTCCGTGCGCGAGGCGTACAACGCGGTCTTCGTGGAGGCGGAGGCGGCCGGCCAGCTCATGTTCTACGGGCCGGGCGCGGGCGGCTCGCCCACCGCGTCCGCCGTCCTCGGCGACCTGGTGGCGGTCTGCCGCAACAAGCTCAGCGGGACCACCGGACCCGGCGAGTCCGCCTACACGCGGCTGCCCGTCAGCCCCATGGGCGAGGTCGTCACCCGGTACCACATCAGCCTCGACGTGGCCGACAAGCCGGGCGTGCTCGCCCAGGTCGCGACGGTCTTCGCCGAACACGACGTGTCGATCGACACCGTCCGCCAGTCGGGGAAGGACGGCGAGGCCTCCCTCGTCGTCGTCACCCACCGCGCGCCCGACGCCGCCCTCTCCGGGACCGTCGAAGCGCTGCGCAAGCTCGACACCGTCAGAGGTGTCGCCAGCATCATGCGTGTTGAAGGGGAGTAAGGACCCATGACCATCCAGGGCACCCACCAGTGGCGCGGCATCATCGAGGAGTACCGGGACCGGCTCCCGGTGACGGCCACGACGCCGGTCGTCTCGCTCGGCGAGGGCGGCACGCCGCTCGTCCGCGCACAGGTCCTCTCCGAGCGCACCGGCTGCGAGGTGTACCTCAAGGTCGAGGGCGCCAACCCGACCGGGTCCTTCAAGGACCGCGGCATGACCATGGCGATCACGCGGGCCAAGGAGGAGGGCGCGAAGGCCGTCATCTGCGCCTCCACCGGCAACACCTCCGCCTCCGCCGCCGCCTACGCGGTCCGCGCGGGCATGGTCTGCGCGGTCCTCGTGCCGCAGGGCAAGATCGCCCTCGGCAAGATGGGCCAGGCGCTCGTCCACGGCGCGAAGATCCTCCAGGTCGACGGAAACTTCGACGACTGCCTGACGCTGGCCCGCTCGCTCTCCGACAACTACCCGGTGGCGCTGGTCAATTCGGTCAACCCGGTACGCATCGAGGGCCAGAAGACGGCGGCCTTCGAGATCGTCGACGCGCTCGGCGACGCGCCCGACATCCACGTCCTGCCGGTCGGCAACGCGGGCAACATCACCGCGTACTGGAAGGGCTACACGGAGTACGCGGCCGACGCGTTCGCCACGCACACCCCCCGCATGTGGGGCTACCAGGCCTCCGGCTCTGCGCCGATCGTGCGCGGCGAGGTCGTCAAGGACCCGGCCACGATCGCCACCGCCATCCGGATCGGCAACCCGGCCTCCTGGAACTTCGCCCTCGCCGCACGCGACGAGTCGGGCGGGCGCATCGACGAGGTGACGGACCGTCAGATCCTGGCCGCCTACCGCCTGTTGGCTTCGCAGGAGGGCGTCTTCGTGGAGCCCGCCTCGGCCGCTTCGGTCGCCGGTCTCCTCAAGGCCGCCGAAGAGGGCAAGGTCGACAGGGGCCAGCGCATCGTCTGCACGGTCACCGGCAACGGCCTCAAGGACCCGGAGTGGGCCACCGCCGGCGCGCCCCCGGCGACGGCCGTCCCGGTCGACGCGGCCATCGCCGCCGAGAAGCTCGGCCTGGCCTGAGCCCCGCGAGGGCGCGGGGCCGCGGTCGATCCGCGGCCCCGCCGCCCGGGGGCCCGCCCGGGTTCCGGGCCGCCCGGGCCCGCCCCGCCCGGGCACGCCCTCCGGGGCGCACCCGGGGGCGCGGGGAACCGCGCGACCAGCCACGACGAACCCACGGCCCCCCACCCGCCCCCGGCGGGCCCCGGGCCCCGTCCCGCGCGTCCCGCGCACCCGGCACGGGCGAGCGAGCCCCACTCCTTTGCCCCGCGCCCAAGCGACACGTGCGCCCTATGTCGCCGGGGAACCTTCCTTCGATAGGCTGTACCGAACCCGCCACGCCGCATATGCGCGGTGTCGTTGCCGTACAGGCCCCGGGCATCCGGTATCCCGGAGCGAAGTTCACCCAGCACCTCGCCAGCACCCCCGCCACCCAAGGAGATCGTCGAGCGATGGCCGGTCCCGCTTTCCGAGCCGCCGCCGTGCGCGTGCGCGTCCCCGCCAGCAGTGCCAACCTCGGCCCGGGCTTCGACGCCTTCGGCCTCGCGGTCGGGCTGTACGACGACGTGGTCGTCCGTGTGGCCGACTCCGGCCTGCACGTCGACATCGCGGGCGAGGGCGCCGCCACCCTGCCCCGCGACGAGCGGCACCTTCTCGTACGGTCCCTGCGCACCGCCTTCGACGCGCTCGGCGGGCAGCCCCGCGGCCTGGAGATCGTCTGCGCCAACCGCATCCCGCACGGCCGCGGCCTCGGCTCCTCCTCCGCCGCCATCTGCGCCGGCATCATGGCCGCCCGCGCGGTGACCATAGGCGGCGACGCCAAGCTGGACGACGCGGCCCTGCTGGAGCTCGCCACCGAGATCGAGGGGCACCCCGACAACGTCGCTGCCTGCCTCCTGGGCGGCTTCACGCTCGCCTGGACGGACTCCGGCGCGGCCCGCGCCATCAGGATGGACCCCGCCGATTCCCTCGTCCCGGTGGTCTTCGTCCCCGCCACGCCGGTCCTCACCGAGGCCGCCCGCGGCCTTCTTCCCCGTACGGTCCCCCATGTGGACGCAAGCGTGAACGCGGGCCGCGCGGCCCTGCTCGTCGAGGCCCTGACCAGGCGCCCCGAGCTGCTGATGCCCGCCACCGAGGACCGCCTCCACCAGGACTACCGGACCCCCGCGATGCCCGAGAGCCTCGCGCTGGTGGCCCGGCTGCGCGCGGACGGCGTTCCCGCCGTCATCTCCGGCGCCGGGCCCACGGTCCTGGCGCTCACCGAGGACCACGCGGCCGACAAGGTCGTGCGGCTGGCGGGCGAGGGCTGGGCCGCGGCACGGCTCGACTTCGACGCCGCCGGTGCGAGTGTGCTTCCGCTCGCACCGCAGGACGTGTCCGAATAGGACCGCGGGCGATTGCCGGCGGAAGAGAGGGGGAATGTTTGTTGGAGCCGGTAGTGTTAATCTCAAGTCTGCATCCGACGCCCTTGCGGCGCGGTGCATCGTGTCCCCTTCGGGACCATCTTCCTCCGGGAGCCTCCCCAAACTGCCTGAGCAGCCTGCCTGAGCAGTTCTGAGCACGCTCCGGAACCGGCACGACACCCCGTGTTCTTCCCAGAGGGGGCAACTGGGGACTTCGGGTCGGAACCCCACGCACGTTCATCTCTCCGCCACATCCGGCGGACCACCGCCCCGGCACGGTTCTCCAGAGGGAGCCGCCGGCACAGCACAACCGGTCGCCGAGCCAGACAGGCCGACGTCCGCTCCAGGGAAGGACCCTTCGTGAGCGACACCACCGATCTGATGGGCGTGACTGCCGACAAGAATGTCGACAACGCGTCCGACGCAGGTGCTGCCACCGGCAGTGCCCCACGGCGCCGCCGCTCCGGCACCGGCCTGGACGGCATGGTCCTGGCCGAGCTGCAGCAGGTCGCGTCCGGCCTCGGGATCAAGGGCACCGCGCGCATGCGCAAGGGCCAGCTGATCGAGGTCATCAAGGAGACGCAGGCGGGCGGCGGCTCCGCCCCGGCCAAGAGCGCCGCCCCCGCCGAGGCCGAGGCCAAGCCCAAGCGCCGCACCACCGCCAAGGCGCGCGGTGAGGCGAACGCGCCGGCCGAAACGGCCCCCGAGGCCGAGCCCGCGCCGAAGGCCGAGAAGAAGGCCGTCGCCCAGCAGCAGATCGACATCCCGGGCCAGCCCGCGAGCGACGACCAGCCGGCCGGCGAGCGCCGCCGCCGTCGCGCCACCGCGGCGGCCGGAAGCCCCGAACAGGCCGCCTCCGCAAGCGAGGTGACGGACCGCCAGAAGTCCGAGCCGAAGGGCGACCTCAAGACCGAGGTGAAGACCGAGGTCAAGACCGAGGCGCAGACGGACACCAGGACGGACGCCAGGACCGACCAGGCGGTCGACAACGCCGAGGGCCGCCGCGAGCGCGGCAACCGCGGCGACCGCCAGGGCCGCGGCGACCGCCAGGACCGCCAGAGCCGCCGCGACCGTGACCGCGACCGCGGCAACAAGGGCGGCGACGACCAGGGCCGCCAGCAGCGCCAGGGCCAGGGCCAGGGCGGAAACCAGGGCAGCCAGGGCCAGGCGGGCGGCGGCAACCAGGGCAACCAGGGCCGCGACCGGGACCGTGACCGCGACCGCGACCGTGACAATGGTCCTCAGGACGACGACGACTTCGAGGGCGGCCGTCGCGGCCGTCGCGGCCGCTACCGCGACCGCCGTGGCCGCCGCGGCCGCGACGAGTTCGGCCAGGACGCTCCGCCGCAGGTCAACGACGACGACGTGCTGATCCCCGTCGCCGGCATCCTGGACATCCTCGACAACTACGCGTTCATCCGTACGTCCGGCTACCTGCCGGGCCCGAACGACGTGTACGTCTCCCTCGCCCAGGTCCGCAAGAACGGCCTGCGCAAGGGCGACCACACCACGGGCGCGGTCCGCCAGCCCAAGGACGGCGAGCGCCGCGAGAAGTTCAACGCGCTGGTGCGCCTGGACTCCGTCAACGGCATGGCGCCGGAGAGCGGCCGCGGCCGCCCCGAGTTCCAGAAGCTCACCCCCCTGTACCCGCAGGACCGGATGCGCCTGGAGACCGACCCGGGCATCCTGACGACCCGGATCATCGACCTCGTCGCCCCGATCGGCAAGGGCCAGCGCGGTCTGATCGTCGCGCCGCCGAAGACCGGCAAGACGATGATCATGCAGGCCATCGCCAACGCGATCACGATCAACAACCCCGAGTGCCACCTGATGGTCGTCCTGGTCGACGAGCGTCCGGAAGAGGTCACCGACATGCAGCGGTCGGTGAAGGGCGAGGTCATCTCCTCGACCTTCGACCGCCCCGCCGAGGACCACACCACCGTCGCCGAGCTCGCCATCGAGCGTGCGAAGCGCCTGGTGGAGCTGGGCCACGACGTGGTCGTGCTCCTCGACTCCATCACCCGCCTGGGCCGTGCGTACAACCTGGCGGCCCCGGCCTCCGGGCGCATCCTCTCCGGCGGTGTCGACTCGACCGCGCTCTACCCGCCGAAGCGCTTCTTCGGTGCGGCGCGCAACATCGAGGACGGCGGCTCGCTGACCATCCTGGCCACCGCGCTGGTCGACACCGGCTCGCGGATGGACGAGGTGATCTTCGAGGAGTTCAAGGGCACCGGCAACATGGAGCTCAAGCTCGACCGCAAGCTCTCCGACAAGCGCATCTTCCCCGCGGTGGACGTCGACGCGTCCTCCACCCGCAAGGAGGAGATCCTCCTCAACGCGGAGGAGCTGGCGATCGTGTGGAAGCTGCGCCGGGTGCTGCACGCGCTGGACTCGCAGCAGGCGATCGAGCTGCTCCTCGACAAGATGAAGCAGACCAAGTCGAACGCCGAGTTCCTGATGCAGATCGCCAAGACGACGCCGTCCGGCAACGGCAACGGCAACGACTAGTCCCTGACGGGTCCTGTTCGTACGAGCCCGGGCGCGGGTCACCGGAAAGGTGACCGGCGCCCGGGCTCGCCCCGTTTCCGGGCGGGCGCGCCGCGGCCGGCCGCGCGGTTCCCCGCGCCCCGTGCACGCCCGCCTCCGGCGGCACGCCGAGACGTACGCCACATCCGCCGCCCGGGCCCCGCGCCCGCGGGCCCCGCCCACGTGTCCGGGAAGTCCCAGCTCAGCGCGGATAAGAACGGCTCTTAGACGCCTTCGGCAGAGTGCCCACCACCCCCGCCGCACCCGGAGCGCCCAGCCCCCTGTGCAACCCTTCTGGGTGATTCAACGTCTGACAAGTGTCGACAAACCGTGCCTGATCCACCACGGCAGGGGGTACGCGGGCATCCACGGAGGACTGAGGAGCGCATGACCGACCAGGGCAGGGGCGGCCGAATACGGGCCACCGGCAAACGCCGCGCAGCACGCAAGCGCCGCAAGGGCACCACCCTGGCCTGGGTGGCCGCGGGCGTCGTGCTGGTCGGCGGCGGCGGCCTCGGCGCGGTCTACTTCAAGCTCGACGGCAATCTCAAGGGCGTCGACATCAACGGCGCCCTCGGCACCGACCGCCCCGACGAGGTCGACAACGGCTCGCAGGACATCCTCGTCCTGGGCTCCGACTCCCGGCACGGCGACAACGCCAAGTACGGAACCGACGAGGGCGGCGCCCGCTCGGACACGGCGATGATCCTGCACGTGTACGAGGGCCACCGGAAGGCCGCCCTCGTCTCCCTGCCGCGCGACACCCTGATATCCCGCCCGGAGTGCGTCTCCGACAAGGACGGGAAGACGGTCGTCCCGGCGGCCGGGCGCCAGATGTTCAACACGGCGTACGAGGTCGGCGGCCCGGCCTGCGCGGTGAAGACCGTCGAGCAGATGTCCGGCATCCGCATGGACCACTACGTCGAGGTCGACTTCACCGGCTTCAAGAAGCTCATCGACGAACTCGGCGGCGTCCCGGTCACCACCCACAGGGCGATCAAGGACACCAAGAGCCACCTCGACCTCCCGCCCGGCACCCACCGGCTCGACGGCGAACAGGCCCTCGGCCTGGTCCGCACCCGCAAGAGCATCGGCGACGGCTCCGACCTCGGCCGCATCCAGCTCCAGCAGGCCTTCATGAAGGCCCTGCTGGCACAGGTCAAGGAGGTCGGGGTGTTCACCAACCCGAAGAAGCTGTACGACCTCGGGGACGCCGCCACCAAGGCCGTCACCACCGACAGCGACCTGGCCTCCGTCTCCAGCCTGGTGTCCTTCGCCAACGGGCTCAAGGGCATCGGCGCCGACGACATGAAGATGGTCACCCTGCCCGTCAGGTACGACCCCCGCGACCCCAACCGCGTCGTCCCGCTGGACCGGCAGTCCCAGGAGCTGTGGACGGCGCTGCGCGGCGACCGGCCGGTCCCCGCGTCCGTCACCGAGGGGTCGGCGGGCGACAAGGGCGACGCCGGGAAGATCGTCGGCGGCGGCTGAGGCCGGCCCGGGGGAGTGGCCGGAAACCGCCGCCCGTCCGTGGCGCGGAATACCTCGGGGCCCGCCCCCGTTGAGATGATTACCTTCGAATTTTGAAGCGCGGGCCAGCCCTGGCAGACTGGTCCGTCGGCCCCGGTTCACGTATCCCGCAAATCCGCGGATGCGACCCGGCGCCCTCCGAAACTCTAGGAGTCACCTTGAAGCGCGATGTTCACCCCGAGTACGTCGAGACCCAGGTCAGCTGCACCTGTGGCGCGTCGTTCACCACCCGTAGCACCCTGACGGACGGCACCATCCGTGCCGAGGTCTGCTCCGAGTGCCACCCGTTCTACACGGGCAAGCAGAAGATCCTCGACACCGGTGGCCGCGTGGCCCGCTTCGAGGCCCGCTTCGGCAAGGCCGGCTCCGCCGCGAAGTAGCGAGTCATCGCGCCGGTCCTTTACCGCTCCCCACCGGAGCGGGGGAGGACCGGCGCTTTGTCGTGACGCAGGCACTCACCCTTCACTACTGAGCGAAATCAGCGAACCAGGAGCCCGAAGATGTTCGAGGCGGTCGAGGACCTGATCGGCGAGCATGCCGATCTCGAGAAGAAGCTGGCCGACCCGTCGGTCCACGCCGACCAGGCGAACGCGCGCAGGCTCAACAAGCGCTACGCCGAGCTGACCCCGATCATCGGCACCTACCGGGCCTGGAAGCAGACCGGCGAGGACATCGAGACCGCCCGCGGGTTCATCGCGGACGACCCCGACTTCGCCGCCGAGGTCAAGGACCTGGAGAAGCAGCGCGAGGAGATCACCGAGAAGCTGCGGCTCCTCCTCGTGCCCCGGGACCCCAACGACGACAAGGACGTCATCCTGGAGGTCAAGGCGGGCGCGGGCGGCGACGAGTCCGCCCTGTTCGCCGGCGACCTGCTGCGCATGTACCTCCGCTACGCCGAGCGCGTCGGCTGGAAGACCGAGATCATCGACGCCACCGAGTCCGAGCTCGGCGGCTACAAGGACGTCCAGGTCGCCGTCAAGACCAAGGGCGGCAACGGCGCCACCGAGCCCGGCCAGGGCGTCTGGGCCCGCCTCAAGTACGAGGGCGGCGTGCACCGCGTGCAGCGCGTGCCCTCCACCGAGTCGCAGGGCCGCATCCACACCTCCGCCGCGGGCGTGCTCGTCACCCCGGAGGCCGAGGAGGTCGAGGTCGAGATCAACGCGAACGACCTGCGCATCGACGTCTACCGCTCCTCGGGCCCCGGCGGCCAGTCCGTCAACACCACCGACTCCGCGGTGCGCATCACGCACCTGCCGACCGGTGTCGTCGCCTCCTGCCAGAACGAGAAGAGCCAGCTCCAGAACAAGGAGCAGGCCATGCGCATCCTGCGCTCCCGGCTGCTGGCCGCCGCCCAGGAGGCCGCCGAGCGCGAGGCCTCCGACGTGCGCCGCAGCCAGGTGCGCACGGTCGACCGCTCCGAGAAGATCCGGACGTACAACTTCCCGGAGAACCGGATCTCCGACCACCGGGTGAACTTCAAGGCGTACAACCTGGACCAGGTGCTCGACGGCGACCTCACCGCCGTCATCCAGGCCCTCGTCGACGCCGACTCCGCGGCCAAGCTCGCCGCCGCGCAGTAGCGGCAGCGTCGGCCAGTCCCGCTCAACCCCTGCAAGCCGGAGGAACCGGATGAATCTGCTGCTCGCCGAGGTGGCGCAGGCCACCCAGCGGCTGGCCGACGCCGGCGTGCCCTCACCGCGCTTCGACGCGGAGGAGCTCGCCTCGTTCGTCCACGGCGTCAAGCGGGGAGAGCTGCACCGGGTCCCCGACAGCGACTTCGACGCCCGCTACTGGGAGGCCATCGCCCGCCGCGAGGCCCGCGAACCCCTTCAGCACATCACCGGCCGCGCCTTCTTCCGCTACCTGGAACTCCAGGTCGGGCCGGGCGTGTTCGTGCCGCGCCCGGAGACCGAGTCGGTGGTGAGCTGGGCCATAGACGCCGTACGCGCCATGGACGTCGTCGAGCCGCTCATCATCGACCTGTGCACCGGCTCCGGCGCCATCGCGCTCGCCCTGGCCCAGGAGGTGCCGCGCTCCCGCGTGCACGCCGTGGAACTGGACGAGGGCGCCCTGAAGTGGACCCGCAAGAACGTCGACGGGTCCCGCGTCGTCCTGCACCACGGGGACGCGCGCACCGCGCTGCCCGAGCTGGACGGCCAGGTCGACCTCGTCATCTCCAACCCGCCGTACATCCCGCTCACCGAGTGGGAGTACGTCGCCCCCGAGGCCCGGGACCACGACCCCGAGCTGGCGCTGTTCTCCGGTGAGGACGGCCTCGACCTCATCCGCGGCATCGAGCGCACCGCGCACCGCCTGCTGCGCCCCGGCGGCGTCGTCGTCATCGAGCACGCCGACACCCAGGGCGGCCAGGTCCCGTGGATCTTCACCGAGGAGCGGGGCTGGGCGGACGCCGCCGACCACCCGGACCTCAACAACCGGCCGCGCTTCGCCACCGCCCGCAAGGCGATGCCGTGACCAGTGCTCCGTACGTCCCGATTGCTCCCAGCATTGCGCACAGCCCGAAGTTCCTGCCCGAGGGGGTCCGTTAAATGGCACGGCGATACGACTGCAACGACGCGACCGACCGCAAGACCGGTCTGCGCGAAGCCGCCTCGGCAGTGCGCCGCGGCGAGCTGGTCGTCCTGCCCACCGACACCGTGTACGGGATCGGCGCGGACGCCTTCAGCAGCGAGGCCGTCGGCGACCTGCTGGAGGCCAAGGGCCGCGGCCGCAACATGCCGAGCCCCGTCCTCATCGGCTCCCCGAACACCCTGCACGGCCTGGTCACCGACTTCTCCGAGCAGGCCTGGGAGCTCGTCGACGCGTTCTGGCCGGGCGGGCTGACCCTGGTCGCCAAGCACCAGCCGTCCCTCCAGTGGGACCTCGGCGACACCCGCGGCACCGTCGCCGTCCGGATGCCGCTGCACCCCATCGCGATCGAGCTGCTCACCGAGGTCGGCCCGATGGCCGTCTCCTCCGGCAACCTCACCGGGCACCCGTCCCCCGAGACCTGCGACGCCGCCCTGGACATGCTGGGCGACTCCGTCTCGGTGTACCTGGACGGCGGCCCCACCCCCGGCAACCTGCCGTCCTCCATCGTGGACGTGACCGGCCCCGTGCCGGTGCTGCTGCGCGCCGGAGTGCTCAGTGCGGAGGAGCTCCGCAAGGTCGTGCCCGATCTTGAGGTGGCGAGTTGACCGCCCTTGACGGGCGTGGCACAGCAGAAGGCATATCGGGGACCACCTTCCGTATCCTCCACGTCAGCACCGGCAACGTGTGCCGCTCACCGATCACCGAGCGGCTGACCCGGCACGCCCTGGAGGAGCGCCTGGGCGACCCGCACTTCGGCGGACTCGTCGTCGAGAGCGCCGGCACCTGGGGCCACGAGGGCGCCCCCATGGAGGCCAACGCCGCCGCCGTCCTCGCGGACTTCGGCGCGGACGCCTCCGGCTTCACCGGCCGCGAGCTGCTGGACGAGCACGTCATCCGGGCCGACCTGGTGCTGACCGCCACCCGCGACCACCGGGCGCAGGTCATCTCCATGGGGCACTCGGCCGGGCTGCGCACCTTCACGCTGAAGGAGTTCAACCGGCTGGTGCGGGCCATAGACCCGCTGACGCTGCCCGACGCGGCCGAGCACGGCGTCGTGGAGCGGGCCCGCGCCCTGGTGCGCGCGGCGGCCGCGCTGCGGGGCTGGCTGCTGGCGCCCACCGAGGAGGCGGACGAGGTCTACGACCCGTACGGGGCGCCCATCACCTTCTTCCGCTCTGTCGGCGAGGAGATCCAGCTCGCCCTGGACCCGGTCGTCACCGCCCTGACGGGCATCCCCGGCAAGGACTGAGGAACCACGCCGGGCGTCATCGGCGTACCGGGCCTACATTGGGGGACACGCCCCTTACGGTCCCCCACCGCAGGCCCGGAGCCCGAGATGCCCGTCGTCGACGCGTCACCGACCGCCCCCGCGCACCCGGGCGCGGATTTCGGCACCCTGGAACGGCTCGACCCCGAGATCGCCGCCGTCGTACGCGGCGAGGCCGAGCGCGAGGCGGCCGGCCTCCAGCTCGTCGCCGCCGAGAACTTCACCTCGCCCGCCGTGCTGGCCGCGCTCGGCTCGGTACTCGCGAACAAGTACGCGGAGGGCTACCCGGGCGCCCGGCACCACGGCGGCTGCGAGGTCGTCGACGAGGCCGAGCGCCTCGCCGTGGACCGGGCGAAGGGGCTGTTCGGCGCCGCGCACGCCAACGTGCAGCCGCACTCCGGGTCGGCCGCCGTGCTGGCCGCGTACGCCGCCCTGCTCAAGCCGGGGGACACCCTGCTGGCCATGGGGCTCCCGTCCGGCGGGCACCTCACGCACGGCGCGCCCGGCAACTTCTCCGGCCGGTGGTTCGACGTCGTCGGCTACGGGGTCGACGCGCGAAGCGGGCTGCTCGACTACGCGCAGGTGCGGGAGCTGGCGCGCACGCACCGCCCGCGGGCGATCGTCGTCGGGTCGATCTCGTATCCGCGCCACCCCGACTACGCGGCCTTCCGGGAGATCGCCGACGAGGTCGGCGCGTACCTCGTCGCCGACGCCGCGCACCCGATCGGCCTGGTGGCCGGGGGAGCGGCGCCCAGCCCCGTGCCGTACGCCGACGTGGTGTGCGCGACCACGCACAAGGTGCTGCGCGGGCCGCGCGGCGGCATGCTGCTGTGCGGCGAGGAGCTGGCCGAGCGGATCGACCGGGCGGTGTTCCCGTTCACCCAGGGCGGCGCGCAGATGCACACGATCGCGGCGAAGGCGGTCGCGTTCGGCGAGGCGGCGCGGCCCGTCTTCACCACGTACGCCCATCAGGTGGTTTCCAACGCGCGCGTGCTGGGCGAGGGCCTGGCGGCCGAGGGCCTCGCGCTGACCACCGGCGGCACGGACACGCACCTGCTGACCGTCGACCCGGCACCGCTGGGACTGGACGGGCGGGAGGCCAGGGCACGGCTGGCGGCGGCCGGGATCGTCCTGGACACGTGCGCGCTGCCGTACGGGGAGGGGCGCGGGCTGCGGCTGGGCACCGCGGCCGTGACCACGCAGGGCATGGGCGAGGCGCAGATGGCGCGCGTGGCGGCGCTGTTCGCGCTCGCGCTGCGAGGGGAACGGCGTGCCGCGGGCGGGGTGCGCGAGCTGGCGAGGCGGTTTCCGCCGTACCCGGACGCCCCGTTCCGGGGGTGAAACCGTTCCTCCTTACCGGGGACGGACGGGCGGTGTGCAACCGTCCGGGGCACCCGAGTGTCCTCAACCCCGTGGCCGCGAAGCTAGGGTGTGGGGCTGAGAAGGCCAGCGACAACTGTGGGGCAGCCCGTGCGTGAATACCTGTTGACGCTCTGCGTCACGGCCGCGGTGACCTATCTGCTGACGGGGCCGGTGCGGAAGTTCGCCATCGCCTCCGGAGCGATGCCGGAGATCCGCGCCCGCGACGTCCACCGGGAACCGACACCGCGGCTCGGCGGCATCGCCATGTTCGGCGGTCTGTGCGCGGGGCTGCTGGTGGCGGACCACCTGGAGAGCCTCAACGGCGTCTTCGACCTGTCGAACGAACCACGGGCACTGCTCTCCGGGGCCGCCGTGATCTGGCTGATCGGCGTCCTGGACGACAAGTTCGAGATCGACGCGCTGATCAAGCTGGGCGGGCAGTTCATCGCCGCCGGCGTGATGGTGATGCAGGGCCTCACCGTGCTGTACCTGCCGGTCCCCGGCGTCGGCGCGGTCTCGCTGACCGGCTGGCAGGGCAATCTGCTCACCGTCGCGCTCGTCGTCATCACCATCAACGCGGTGAACTTCGTCGACGGCCTGGACGGCCTCGCGGCCGGCATGGTGTGCATCGCGGCCACCGCGTTCTTCCTGTACGCCTACCGGATGTGGTTCCGGTACGGGATCGAGGAGGCGGCCCCCGCGACGCTGTTCGCGGCGATCCTGGTCGGCATGTGCATCGGCTTCCTGCCGCACAACATGCATCCGGCCCGCATCTTCATGGGCGACTCCGGCTCGATGCTGATCGGCCTGGTGCTGGCGGCGGGCGCCATCTCGATCACGGGCCAGGTGGACTCGGACGCGCTGAGGCTCTTCATCGGCGGCGAGCGGGCGGCCACCCACGCGATGCTGCCGGTGTTCATCCCGCTGCTGCTGCCGCTGACGATCATCGCGATCCCGTTCGCGGACCTGATGCTGGCGATCGTGCGCAGGACCTGGCAGGGCAAGTCGCCGTTCGCGGCGGACCGCGGGCATCTGCACCACCGGCTGCTGGAGATCGGGCACTCGCACAGCCGGGCGGTGCTGATCATGTACTTCTGGTCGGCGCTCATCGCGTTCGGGATGGTCGCGTACTCGGTGAACTCGGCCAGCATGTGGATTGTGCTGGTGATCGTCGGCCTGAGCGCGCTGGGCCTGGTCCTGCTGCTCCTGCCGCGCTTCACGCCGCGGGCCCCGCGGTGGATGGAGGCGTTCGTGCCGCCCCGCTACCGGCGCGGCCGCACCCAGGTGGTCGCGTCGTCCGCGGCGGCCTCCACGGGGGCCCAGGAGGCCGCCGAGGCGCCGCGCGCAGAGGGCGACAACAGCGACGAAGGGGACCGTTCGCCCGTGGCGGCGGGCGTCAACGGAGCGACCGCGGTGGGCCCCCGTTCGCGTTTCAACTGAGCCTCCCGCATTGACGATTGCCCCAGCGAAGCCCAATACCAGACAAAGCGCCAGAGTGCAGTGCACACACGGGCGCTGTCACTCTCATGTGTGACAGCAACCACACTTTCTGGGTAAAGACTGCATCAAATAGTTTGTGATACGGTTCACGAGACCCGGCGACAGAGCCGCGGGACCGCGGTGCGACGGTCCGGCGGCCCGAGGACCCTTCTCGATCCGGGCTTACGCTCGTCCATGACGACACCCACTGCCCCCACCAAGCAAAGCGGAGCTGCCGCCATGCCGTCCAACGACGCCCGGACACTCCTTCGAACCGCCGTACCCGCTGCTGCCGTCGGCGCTGTCGCCGTCCTGGTCGCCGCGCTGGTCGGCGGCGGCGAAGGGGCGCTCGGGGCACTCGTGGGCACGGGGGTGTCGCTCGCTTTCATGGGGGGTGGGCTGGTGGCACTCCAGCGCACCGCGAAGCGGCTGCCGCAGCTCTTCCAGGCCATGGGGCTCCTGCTCTATGTGCTCCAACTGCTGCTGCTGTTCGTCTTCCTGGCAGTGTTCAAGGGCACAGAGCTGTTCGACTTCAAGGCGTTCGGTTTCACACTGCTCGCCGTCACCATCATGTGGATCGCCGCCCAGGCGCGCGCCTACATGAAGGCAAAGATCCTTTACGTCGACCCCGACTCGTCCGAGGCCCAGAAGCCCCAGAAGACCGGGTCCCCGACGTGAAGGGTAGGGCCGGGATAAATGGCCGTTCGAGATGCTGCTATCGTCCGGTGCCAACTGCGGCACTGCGGGCGCGGGCATTCGAGCTGACGCCTGTCCCAGCGCGAGGCTCGATGCCGAACCGCCCCGCCCAGCTTTCCAAGACCACCAGTCCAGTGCCGACCCGCGGCTTCCTGCCGCGCCGACACAACGAGGTTGCCGTACCTATGCGCCACGCTGAAGGAGCCCGCGGTGAGTGCTGACACAACGCTTGCCTTTGATGCGAGCTGCCACATTTTCTCCGGATGCGGGTTCCCGGCTCCGGGCCTCCACACCTTCCTGTACAAGCCGATGTTCGAGGTGGCGGGCTTCGAGTTCACGAAGCCCATGCTGCTCGCGCTGCTCAGCACGCTCGTGATCGTCGCCTTCTTCTGGGCGGCCTTCAACAAGCCGAAGCTGGTGCCCGGCAAGGTCCAGATGATCGGTGAGGCCGGGTACGACTTCGTCCGCCGCGGCATCGTCTACGAGATCATCGGCAAGAAGGACGGCGAGAAGTACGTCCCGCTGATGGTGTCGCTCTTCTTCTTCGTCTGGATCATGAACGTCTGGTCGATCATCCCGGTCGCCCAGTTCCCGGTCCCGTCGCTGATCGCCTTCCCGGCCGGCCTCGCGCTGATCGTGTACGTGCTCTGGGTCTCGCTGACCTTCAAGAAGCACGGCTTCGTCGGCGGCTGGAAGAACATCACCGGTTACGACAAGTCGCTGGGCTGGGTCCTGCCGCTCGTCGTGGTCATCGAGTTCTTCTCGAACCTGGTCATCCGGCCCTTCACGCACGCGGTGCGACTGTTCGCGAACATGTTCGCCGGCCACCTGCTCATCGTGATGTTCACCCTGGCCTCCTGGTACCTCATGAACGGCATCGGAATCGCCTACGGCACCGTGTCCTTCGTCATGGTCCTGGTGATGACCGTCTTCGAGCTCTTCATCCAGGCCGTCCAGGCTTACGTCTTCGTGCTCCTGGCCTCCAGCTACGTCCAGGGCGCACTCGCCAAGGGCCACTGAGCCAGCACGACCGGGCCGGCGCGCAGCGCGGGCCTCGCCCCCCAGAACCAACAGACGTCCGGTGGCCAACCCCCACCGGTCCGTGAAAGAGAAGGAAGTAACGGCATGTCCGCTGCTCTCGAGCTTGTCAACCTCGCTGCCGGTGCCAAGGAGAACGTCGTCGGCAACGTCGCCTCCATCGGCTACGGCCTCGCCGCGATCGGCCCCGGCGTCGGCGTCGGCATCATCTTCGGTAACGGCACCCAGGCCCTCGCGCGTCAGCCCGAGGCCGCCGGCCTGATCCGCACCAACCAGATCATGGGCTTCGCCTTCTGTGAGGCTCTCGCCCTCATCGGCATCGTCATGGGCTTCGTCTACCAGTAAGCCCGGACCGACAGCCAACTACCTTTCACGGAAGGCACTGATGTGAACGCTCTGTTCCTTGCGGCGGCGGAGGAGCCTCAGAATCCTCTGATCCCGCATCTCGACGAGCTGGTCATCGGTCTGATCGCCTTCGTCATCGTCTTCGGCTTCCTCGCCAAGAAGCTCCTCCCGAACATCAACAAGGTTCTGGAAGAGCGCCGCGAGGCCATCGAAGGCGGTATCGAGAAGGCCGACGAGGCCCGGATCGAAGCCGAGAGCGTCCTGGAGCAGTACAAGGCCCAGCTTGCCGAGGCCCGCCACGAGGCCGCGCGGCTCCGTCAGGAGGCGCTGGAGCAGGGCACTGCGCTCAAGGAAGACCTGCGCGCAGAGGGTCAGCGGCAGCGCGAGGAGATCATCGCTGCCGGTCACGCCCAGATCGAGGCCGACCGCAAGCAGGCTGCTCTGACGCTGCGTCAGGACGTCGGCAAGCTCGCCACCGACCTGGCCGGCAAGCTGGTCGGCGAGTCCCTCGAGGACCACGCCCGCCAGAGCCGCACCATCGACCGTTTCCTCAACGAGCTTGAGGAGAAGGCCGAGGCCGCCCGATGAACGGCGCGAGCCGTGAGGCCCTGGGCAACGCCCGGAGCAGCCTCGACGCGCTGACGGACACCCCGTCCGTCGACGCGACGAAGCTGGCCGGCGACCTGGCCGCCGTCACCGCGCTGCTTGACCGCGAGGTCTCGCTGCGCCGGGTCCTGACCGACCCGTCGCAGCCCGGCGAGGCCAAGGCGGAGCTGGCCGGGCGCCTGCTCACCGGTCAGGTGGACGGCGCGGCCGTCGACCTGGTCAAGGGCATGGTCCGCTCGCGCTGGTCGCAGTCGCGCGACCTGGTCGACGCGACGGAGGAGCTGGCGAACACCGCCGACCTCACCGCCGCTCAGCAGGCCGGCTCCCTCGACAACGTCGAGGACGAGCTGTTCCGCTTCGGCCGGATCGTCTCGTCGGACGCCGCGCTCCGTTCCGCGCTCACCGACAAGGCGGCCACCGCCGCCGCCAAGAGCTCGCTGCTCCGCAGCCTGCTCGGGGGTCGGGCCGAGCAGGTCACCGAGCGTCTGGTCGTCCGTCTTGTGACGCAGCCCCGTGGACGTAGCCTGGAAGCGGGACTCGAGTCCCTCTCCAAGCTCGCCGCGGAGCGCCGCAGCCGGATGGTCGCGGAGGTCACCTCCGCGGTGCCCCTCACCGACCAGCAGAAGCAGCGCCTCGGCGCCGCCCTCGCCAAGATCTACGGTCGCGAGATGCACCTGAACCTCGACGTGGACCCCGCGGTCCTCGGCGGAATCCAGGTCCGCGTCGGCGACGAGTTCATCAACGGCACGGTCGCGGAGCGCCTCGACGAGGTCTCCCGGCGCATGGCCGGCTGACGCCGGTACCCGTATCACGTACGCAGCACCACGCATTGCCAGCGGCCCGGTTGGGCCGCAGAGGATTCCTGGGGGCCGACCCCAGACCCCTAGAAAACTTCGGGCCCAACAAGGAGAGCAGGGAACCCAGATGGCGGAGCTCACGATCCGGCCGGAGGAGATCCGGGACGCACTGGAGAACTTCGTCCAGTCGTACAAGCCGGACGCGGCCTCGCGCGAGGAGGTCGGAACTGTCAGCGTTGCCGGCGACGGCATCGCGAAGATCGAGGGACTTCCCTCGGCCATGGCGAACGAGCTGCTGAAGTTCGAGGACGGAACCCTCGGTCTCGCCCTCAACCTCGAAGAGCGCGAGATCGGCGCGATCGTCCTCGGCGAGTTCAGCGGAATCGAGGAGGGCCAGCCGGTGCAGCGCACCGGTGAGGTGCTCTCCGTCGGCGTCGGCGAGGGCTACCTCGGCCGCGTCGTCGACCCGCTCGGCAACCCGATCGACGGCCTCGGCGAGATCGAGACCGAGGGCCGCCGCGCCCTGGAGCTGCAGGCTCCGGGCGTCATGGTCCGCAAGTCCGTGCACGAGCCGATGCAGACCGGCTACAAGGCCGTCGACTCGATGGTGCCGATCGGCCGCGGTCAGCGTCAGCTGATCATCGGCGACCGCCAGACCGGCAAGACCGCGCTGGCCGTCGACACGATCATCAACCAGCGTGACAACTGGCGCTCGGGCGACCCGAAGAAGCAGGTCCGCTGCATCTACGTCGCCATCGGCCAGAAGGGCTCCACCATCGCCTCCGTGCGTGGTGCGCTCCAGGAGGCCGGCGCGCTCGAGTACACGACGATCGTCGCCGCCCCCGCGTCCGACCCGGCCGGCTTCAAGTACCTGGCCCCGTACACCGGTTCGGCCATCGGCCAGCACTGGATGTACGACGGCAAGCACGTCCTCATCATCTTCGACGACCTGTCGAAGCAGGCCGACGCCTACCGCGCCGTGTCGCTGCTGCTGCGCCGTCCGCCGGGCCGCGAGGCCTACCCGGGCGACGTCTTCTACCTGCACTCGCGTCTCCTCGAGCGTTGCGCGAAGCTGTCGGACGACCTGGGCGCCGGCTCGATGACGGGTCTGCCCATCGTCGAGACCAAGGCGAACGACGTGTCGGCGTTCATCCCGACCAACGTCATCTCCATCACCGACGGCCAGTGCTTCCTGGAGTCGGACCTCTTCAACGCCAACCAGCGTCCGGCGCTCAACGTCGGTATCTCGGTCTCGCGCGTCGGTGGTTCCGCCCAGCACAAGGCGATGCGTCAGGTCTCCGGCCGACTGCGTCTGGACCTCGCCCAGTACCGCGAGCTGGAGGCGTTCGCCGCCTTCGGTTCCGACCTGGACGCGGCCTCCAAGTCGTCGCTGGAGCGCGGCAAGCGCCTGGTCGAGCTGCTGAAGCAGGGCCAGTACCAGCCGATGCCCGTCGAGGAGCAGGTCGTCTCCGTCTGGGCCGGCACCACCGGCAAGATGGACGACGTCCCGGTCAACGACATCCGCCGCTTCGAGAGCGAGCTGCTGGACTACCTGCGCCGCGAGCGCAAGGAGCTCCTCACCTCGATCGCCGAGGGCGCGAAGATGTCCGACGACACCCTGCAGTCCATCGCCGAGGCGATCACCACGTTCAAGGGACGGTTCGAGACCTCGGACGGCAAGTCCCTGGGCGAGGACGCACCGGCCGTCAACGTCTCCAAGTGACGACGGAAGGGACCTGACTCATGGGAGCGCAGCTCCGGGTCTACAAGCGTCGCATCCGATCCGTCACCGCGACCAAGAAGATCACCAAGGCGATGGAGATGATCGCCGCCTCTCGCATCGTCAAGGCTCAGCGCCAGGTTGCGGCTTCCACGCCGTACGCCAGCGAGCTGAACCGCGCGGTGACGGCGGTGGCGACCGGCTCCAACACCAAGCACCCGCTGACCACCGAGGCCGACGCCCCGGCCCGCGCCGCGGTCCTGCTCCTCACGAGCGACCGCGGTCTGGCCGGCGGCTACTCCTCCAACGCCATCAAGGCCGCGGAGCGGCTCACCGAGCGGCTGCGCGGCGAGGGCAAGGAGGTCGACACCTACATCGTCGGCCGCAAGGGCGTCGCCTACTACGGGTTCCGTGAGCGCAAGGTCGCGGACTCGTGGACCGGCTTCACCGACAGCCCGACCTACGCGGACGCCAAGCGCGTGGCCGGCCCCCTCATCGAGGCCGTCACCACCGAGACGGCCGAGGGCGGCGTCGACGAACTGCACATCGTCTTCACGGAATTCGTGTCGATGATGACGCAGACCCCGGTCGAGAACCGGATGCTGCCGCTCAGCCTCGACAAGGTCGAGAAGGAGGAGGGCGCGAAGGACGAGATCCTTCCGCTCTTCGACTTCGAGCCGTCGGCGGAGGACGTTCTCGACGCCCTGCTGCCGCGCTACGTCGAGAGCCGTATCTACAACGCACTGCTGCAGGCCGCCGCTTCCGAGCACGCCGCCCGTCGTCGTGCGATGAAGTCGGCGACCGACAACGCCGGGGATCTCATCAAGAGCCTCTCCCGGCTTGCCAACGCGGCCCGCCAGGCCGAAATCACCCAGGAAATCAGCGAGATCGTCGGTGGCGCCAGCGCCCTGGCCGACGCGACCGCGGGGAGTGACAAGTAAGTGACGACGAACACTGAGACCGCAGTGGCGGCCGTTGCCACGGGCCGCGTCGCCCGGGTCATCGGCCCGGTCGTCGACGTGGAGTTCCCCGTCGACGCCATGCCGGAGATCTACAACGCCCTCAAGGTCCAGGTCGCAGACCCGGCCGAGGACGGCGCCCTGAAGACGCTGACCCTGGAAGTCGCCCTGCACCTGGGCGACGGCCTGGTCCGTGCGATCTCGATGCAGCCCACCGACGGCCTGGTCCGCCAGGCCCCGGTGACCGACACCGGCGAGGGCATCACCGTCCCCGTCGGCGAGATCACCAAGGGCAAGGTGTTCAACACCCTCGGCGAGATCCTGAACAAGCCGGAGGCCAACGCCGAGGTGACCGAGCGGTGGCCCATCCACCGCAAGGCCCCGTCGTTCGACCAGCTCGAGTCGAAGACCGAGATGTTCGAGACCGGCATCAAGGTCATCGACCTGCTCACCCCGTACGTCAAGGGTGGAAAGATCGGTCTGTTCGGTGGCGCCGGTGTCGGCAAGACCGTGCTGATCCAGGAAATGATCTACCGCGTGGCCAACAACCACGACGGTGTGTCGGTGTTCGCCGGTGTCGGTGAGCGCACCCGTGAGGGCAACGACCTCATCGAGGAAATGGCCGACTCGGGCGTCATCGACAAGACGGCCCTCGTCTTCGGCCAGATGGACGAGCCGCCGGGCACGCGTCTTCGCGTCGCGCTCTCGGGCCTGACCATGGCGGAGTACTTCCGCGATGTGCAGAAGCAGGACGTGCTCTTCTTCATCGACAACATCTTCCGCTACACGCAGGCGGGTTCCGAGGTCTCCACGCTCCTCGGCCGCATGCCGTCCGCGGTGGGTTACCAGCCGAACCTGGCCGACGAGATGGGTCTCCTCCAGGAGCGCATCACCTCGACCCGCGGTCACTCGATCACCTCGATGCAGGCGATCTACGTCCCCGCGGACGACCTGACCGACCCGGCGCCGGCCACCACCTTCGCCCACCTGGACGCGACGACCGTGCTGTCGCGCCCGATCTCGGAGAAGGGCATCTACCCCGCGGTGGACCCGCTCGACTCCACGTCGCGCATCCTGGACCCCCGCTACATCGCGGCGGACCACTACGCGACCGCGATGCGCGTCAAGGCGATCCTGCAGAAGTACAAGGACCTCCAGGACATCATCGCGATCCTCGGTATCGACGAGCTGGGCGAAGAGGACAAGCTGGTCGTCCACCGCGCCCGTCGTGTCGAGCGCTTCCTGTCGCAGAACACCCACGTCGCCAAGCAGTTCACCGGCGTGGACGGTTCGGACGTTCCGCTCGACGAGTCGATCACCGCGTTCAACGCCATCTGCGACGGTGACTACGACCACTTCCCCGAGCAGGCGTTCTTCCTGTGCGGTGGCATTGAGGACCTCAAGGCCAACGCCAAGGAGCTCGGCGTCAGCTGACGTCAGGCCCCACCTGTAGTGCAGTGCCGTACGCGTGAGAGGGGCGGGCCCGCCCCGCCCCTCTCTCCGTACACCCCCTAGACTTTGACCCAACACCCGGCAGCCACTGCCGGGTGGTGACCCGAGGAGCCACCCTTGGCTGCTGAGCTGCACGTCGAGCTGGTCGCAGCGGACCGCAACGTCTGGTCCGGCGAGGCCACCCTGGTCGTCGCGCGCACCACGTCCGGCGACATCGGCGTCATGCCCGGTCACCAGCCGCTTCTGGGTGTGCTGGAATCGGGCCCGGTGACCATCCGTACGAGCGAGGGCGGCACCGTCGTCGCCGCCGTCCACGGCGGTTTCATCTCGTTCGCCGACAACAAGCTGTCGCTGCTCGCGGAGATCGCCGAGCTGGCCGACGAGATCGACACGGCGCGCGCCGAGCGGGCGCTGGAAGCGGCGAAGGCGGCGGACGACTCCGCCGCCGAGCGTCGCGCCGACGTCCGTCTGCGCGCGGTGGCGGGACACTGAGTCCTGCCTCACCCCACGTGATCCGCCCTCAGCCGCGGCTCGTACTGGATACTTCCAGGACGGGTCGCGGCTGACGCGGATGCGGAAGCGGACGCCGTCGCGTGGTGTTGTAGTGCTGAAGTGCTTTTCCGTAGCGGTACTGGATGAGGCGAGGAGGTCGTAGGAGATGATCCTCGCTCTGCTTGTGTGCGGCTCTGTCGTCCTGCTGGTGCTGGTGGGGCTGTTCGTCTTCGGGTTGCGCCGGAGGCTGATCCAGCGCTCCGGCGGCACCTTCGACTGCTCGCTGCGCTGGGACACCCCCGAGGAGTCGGACCGGTCCGGCAAGGGCTGGGTGTACGGCGTGGCCCGCTACAGCGGTGACCGGATCGCCTGGTTCCGGGTCTTCAGCTACGCCCCCAAGCCCCGCCGCGTCCTGGAGCGTTCGGCCATCGAGGTCGTCGCGCGCCGGGCCCCGGAGGGCGAGGAGGAGCTGGCGCTGCTGTCCGACGCGCACATCCTGGGCTGCGTCCACCGCGGCACGCGCCTGGAGCTGGCGATGAGCGAGGACGCGCTCACCGGGTTCCTGGCGTGGCTGGAGGCGGCGCCGCCGGGGCAACGAGTCAATGTGGCGTAGACCGGGCGAGGTACTTCGTACGGACGAAAGCCGGGGGAGACGGGGAGCGGTCCCGTCTCCCCCGGCTTTTCCCATGGGGGGAGTCCTTCGTCGTGCCCTGCGGGCTACTTCAGGCCGGAGTCGATCGCCGAGACCAGCTCGCCGTTGGCGGTGTCACCGCTGAACTCCCAGAAGAAGGCGCCGCCCAGGCCCTGCGCCTTGGACCAGGCCATCTTCGAGGTGATGGTCGCCGGGGTGTCGTAGCTCCACCAGTTGGTGCCGCAGTGGGCGTAGGCCGTGCCGGCGACGGTGCCGTTCGAGGGGCAGCTCGCCTTGAGGACCTTGTAGTCCTCGATGCCCTGCTCGTACGTTCCGGCGGCCGGGCCGGTGGCGGTGCCGCCCGGCTCCTTCTGGGTGACGCCGGTCCAGCCGCGGCCGTAGAAGCCGATGCCGAGCAGCAGCTTCTTGGCGGGGACGCCCTTGGCCTTGAGCTTGGCGATGGCCTCGGCGGAGGTGTAACCCGCCTTCGGGATGCCGGTGTACGAGGTCAGCGGGGAGTGCGGGGCGGTCGGGCCCTTCGCGTCCCAGGCGCCGAAGAAGTCGTACGTCATCACGTTGTACCAGTCGAAGGACTTGGCGGCGGTGCCGTAGTCGGCGAGGTCGAGCTTGCCGCCGTCCGAGCCGTCGGCGGAGATGGCCGCGGTGACCAGGTTGCTCGCGCCGAACTTGGTGCGCAGCGCGGAGGCCAGGTTGCCGAGGGCGGCCGGGCCGCTGGTGTCACAGGTGAGACCGCAGGCGTTCGGGTACTCCCAGTCGATGTCGATGCCGTCGAAGACGTCCGCCCAGCGCGGGTCCTCGACCAGCTTGTAGCAGGAGTCCGCGAAGGCGGCCGGGTTCTTGGCCGCGTCACCGAAGCCGCCGGACCAGGTCCAGCCGCCGAACGACCAGATCACCTTGATGTGCGGGTACTTGGCCTTCAGCTTGCGCAACTGGTTGAAGTTGCCGCGCAGCGGCTGGTCCCAGGTGTCGGCGACGCCGTCGACCGACTGGTCGGCGGTGTACGCCTTGTCGTAGTCCGCGAAGGCGTCGCCGATGGTGCACTTGCCGCCCTGGACGTTGCCGAAGGCGTAGTTGATGTGCGTGATCTTGGCGGCGGAGCCGGACGTCACCAGGTTCTTGACGTGGTAGTTGCGGCCGTAGACGCCCCAGTTGGTGAAGTAGCCCAGCTTGACCTGGTCACCGGGCTGGGGGCCGGGGCCGCCGTCGTCGCCGGTGGTCTTCACCGTGACCGATCCGCTGGCCGGACCGGTCTGGTCGGCGGTGTCGCGGGCCTGGACGGCGTAGGAGTAACTGGTGCCCTTGGCCAGGGCGTTGTCGGTGTACGTCAGGCCCGTGACGGTGGCGACCGCCTTGCCGTCGCGCAGGACGTCGTAGTTCTTGACGCCCTTGTCGTCCGTGGCGGCGGTCCAGGTCAGCTTGGCCGAGGTGTCCTTGATGTCGCTCGCGACCGGGGTGCCGGGGGCGGTCGGGGCGGTGTCGCCGGGCTGGGAACCGCCGTCGCAGGAGCCGCCGTTGAGCTTGCAGCCCGACGGGTTGCCGGGGCCGGTGCCGTTGAAGCCGAAGGTGACGGCGGCGCCGGGTGCCAGGGTCCCGTTCCAGGAGAGGTTCTTGGCCGTGTAGTGGTTCCCGGCGGAGGTGAGCGTGGCGTCCCAGGCCGAGCCGGCCTTGGTGCCGGTGGGGAAGTCCCACTCCACGGTCCAGGAGGACAGGGTGGTGGTGCCCGTGTTCTTCACGGTCCACGAGCCTTCGAAGCCCGTGCCCCAGTCCGACTTCTTGGTGTACGTCGCCGTGGCCGAGGGGGCGGCCTGGGCGGGGGAGGCCAGGCCGACCATCGCGGCGAGGGGAAGGGCGAGTGCGGTGAGCGTGGCCGCGATGCGTGTTCTGTAGCGCTGTCGCGTGGGGGTTGCTGTACTCAAGGGTTGCTCCCGAGAGAGGTCCGACATGACGGGGGTGGGACCTGCGCCGCCCGGTGAACACGCCACGGCCCGGATGGAGATGGGGAGGCGGGCCTTGGCGTGCTCACCACACAGTGCGGCGAGCGTGCCAAGGTCTGGACCAATCGTCAAGAGGTCTGGACCAGAGAAGGGGAACTCCCGTTCGGGACCCGTCACCGTTTCAGGAGAGCCCCAACTCCTGCGAGAGGACCGCCGCCTGGACCCTGCTCCGCAGTCCGAGCTTGCCCAGAAGCCGGCTGACATGCGTCTTGACGGTGGCCTCCGCCATGTCGAGGCGCACCGCGATCTCCGCGTTGGACAGCCCCTCGCCGAGCCGCGCCAGCACCTCCCGCTCGCGCCGGGTCAGCGGGTCCAGCACGGCCGGATCGGGAGCGTCCTCGCGGCGCGCGGGGGCGGGCGCGGCGAACTCCGCGATCAGCCGCCGGGTCACGGCGGGCGCGATCAGGCCCTCGCCGCGCGCCACGGTCCGCACCGCCTCCAGCAGGTCCTTGGCCTCGGTGTTCTTCAGCAGGAAGCCCGCCGCGCCGGCCCGCAGCGCCCCGAAGACGTACGCGTCGAGATCGAAAGTGGTCAGGACGAGCACGTCGGCGAAGCCGCCGTCGACGACCTGCCGCGTCGCCGACACCCCGTCCAGGCGCGGCATCTGGACGTCCATCAGGACCAGGTCGGGGCGCAGCTCACGGGCCAGGCGCACGGCCTCCTCGCCGTCCGCGGCCTCGCCGACGACCTCGATGTCGGGGGCGCTGCCCAGGATGAGGACGAGTCCCGCCCGCACCGCCGACTGGTCCTCGGCGACGAGCACCCGCACCCGGCCCTCTCCTCGGGGTTCGGCGTTCATATGGGCAGCTCCTTGCTGTTGTCCTCGGCGGGCAGTTCGGCCCGCACCTGCCAGGTCTTCGTGCCGTCCGGGCCGGGGACGGGCCCCGTCGCGAGCACGCCGTGGAGGAGCGCCACCCGCTCCTCCATGCCCACCAGGCCCGCTCCGGAGCCGGGGGCGCGCGGGCCCGCGCGGTCGCCGTCGTACGGGCTGGTCACGGTCACCGTCAGGGTGTCGTCCGCGTGCGTGAGCGCGACGGTGACCGGGCCGGGGGACGCGTGCTTGAGGGCGTTGGTCAGGGACTCCTGGACGATCCGGTACGCGGCCAGCTCGACCGGCGTCGGCAGCTTCAGCCCCGGCGGCCGGGCGTCGTCGAGCGCGAAGGCCAGCCCGGTGTCCGCGGCGAAGGCCCGGGACTGCGCCAGCAGCGCGTCGAGCCCGTCGAGGGTGGGGGCGGCGGCCGGTTCCTCGCTCTCGCCGCCCGCCCGGAGCAGTCCGATCAGCCGGCGCATTTCGGCCAGGCCCTGGACGCTGTTCTCCCGGATCACGGCGAGGGCGCGGGAGGAGGTCTCGGGGGTGTCGATGGAGAGGGCCGCGGTGGAGTGGATGGCGATGGCGGAGAGGTGGTTCGCCACCATGTCGTGCAGCTCCCGGGCCATCCTCGTGCGCTCGGCGAGGACGGCCTGGTTGTGGTCGATCTCGGCGAGCAGGGCGGTCTGCTCGGCGCGCAGCCGGGCGGCGTCGGCGGCCTGGCGGTGGTTGCGCAGGGTGACGCCGGTCAGGGCGGGCGCGAAGCTGACCGCGGCGACGATCAGGCCGAACAGCAGGGCCTCCGCCGTCCTGAACCAGGCGACGAAGCCGATGGTCGTGATCAGCGTGATCATGCCCGTGGTGATCGGGATGCGCCGGGCGGCCGAGGGCGTGCCGTAGACGACGGCCGCGTACACGATGTCCGCGAACATGATCACGGTGGCGAGGTTGCCCCGGGTGAACTGGTCCGCGACCACCCCCAGGGTGGCGAGGACCAGGGCGAGCTGCGGAGAAGACCTGCGGATCAGCTCCAGCGCGGCGAGCAGGGTCAGGGGGAGCAGGGTCACCCAGGCGGGGAGCAGGTCGCGGTTGCCCTGGCTGTAGAGGCCCAGCAGCCACAGCAGCAGTCCGCCCAGCCAACTGCACACGGCGAGCAGGACGTCGTCGCAGTGCGGGCGGAAGGGCGGGCGGCGGAGGGGCACGCCTCCCATCCAACACGGATCTTCCCGGCGCGTCCTCCCCGCACGGGCCGAAGCCCGGGTACACCGAAGGATGCAGTGGGGTTTCGTCACTGGTGACGATGTACGGCCAGGGGCGTACGGGCGATCGTGGGAGTGCGCTCACCGGAGTGCGTACGGGAGGAGCTGCTGTCGTGATCGTCGCGCTGGTCGTCGCGTGTGAAGTGGGCTTCTGGGTGCTGCTGTTGGCGGGACTCGGGCTGCGGTACCTGGCGAAGATGCCCCGGCTGGGGGCGGCGGTGCTGCTGTGCGAGCCGCTGCTGGAGGTCGTGCTGCTCGTGGTGACCGTGCTCGACCTGCGCAACGGGGCGCGGCCGGACTGGAAGCACGGTCTGGCGGCGGTCTACATCGGCTTCACGGTGGTCATGGCGCACCGGGTGATCCGGTGGATGGACGCGCGCTTCGCCCACCGGTACGCGGGCGGGCCGCCGCCGGTGAAGCCGCCGAAGTACGGGTGGGGACGCACGAAGTTCGAGCTGCAGTCGGCGGCGCGGTGGATCCTGGCGTGCGCGATCGCGGCGGGGCTGTTGCAGGGGGCCGTGTGGCTGGTGGGGGAGAGCGGCGACGTCTCCTCCCTGCGGGAGTGGCAGCAGCGGATGGGGGTCGTGGCGCTGATCAACGTGATCATCGCGGCCGGCTACACCTTCTTCCCGAAGAAGGAGCCGGAGGGAACGGCCCCGCGGGAGCCGGAGCGCGTCCAGCGGCCGGGGGCGTTCACCGAGCGGTGAGGCCGGTGGCAGCGGCGGTCCCCGGCCCCGGGCGCGCGGAGAGCCGCACGCCCGGGGCCGCCCTTCAGGCGTACCGCCCCGCCTGACCTGCCGCTCCGCCTGGCCTACCGCTCGCCGCCCGGCACCCACAGCACGTCGCCGACGGACTTGTTGGCGGTGCGGGCCAGGATGAAGAGCAGGTCGGAGAGCCGGTTGAGGTAGGTGGCGGTGAGCGGGTTCATCGTGTCGCCGTGCACCTCGAAGGCCGCCCAGGTCGAGCGCTCCGCGCGCCGGACGACCGTGCAGGCCTGGTGGAGCAGGGCGGCCCCCGGCGTCCCGGCCGGGAGGATGAAGGAGCGGAGCTTCTCCAGGTCCGCGAGGTAGGTATCGCAGTCCGCTTCGAGTTTGTCGATGTAGGACTGCTCCACGCGCAGGGGCGGGTACTCGGGGTCCGCGACCACCGGGGTGGACAGGTCCGCGCCCACGTCGAAGAGGTCGTTCTGGATGCGGGTGAGGACCTTGACCACGTCCTCGTCCAGGTTCCCCAGGGCGATCGCCGTCCCGATCACCGCGTTCGCCTCGTTCGCGTCCGCGTAGGCCGAGATCCGCAGATCCGTCTTCGCGGTGCGGCTCATGTCGCCCAGCGCGGTGGTGCCCTTGTCGCCGGTACGGGTGTAGATGCGCGTCAGATTGACCATGCCCCGAGGGTAGCCATCACGCGCCCGCCCGGCGGAACTCCCGGGTGCCCGCGAACACCGCCAGGCCCGTGAAGGCGACGGCCACCAGGACTCCGTACAGCATCGTGGTGTTCGCGTACTCGCCGACGTACGCCGACCGCACCGCGTCCACCAGGTACCGGAACGGCATGAAGTGGGAGAGGACGTCCAGCCAGGTCGGCGCCAGCGCCATGGGGAGCATCAGGCCGGACAGCAGGATCGCCGGCATCGAGACCGCGTTCACCACCGGCCCGAAGCCCTGCGGCGTCGCCACCTTCATCGCCAGCGTGTACGAGAGCGACGCGAGCGCGACGGTGAGCACCGCGACGAACGCGAAGCCGATCAGGATCCCGGCGAGCGGTGCGCGCAGCCCCATCAGCAGGGCCGCCGCCACCAGCAGTACCGCCTGGAAGACGAAGAGGACCGTGTCCCGCAGCACCCGGCCCAGGAGCAGCGCGAGCCGGCTGACCGGGGTGACCCGCATCCGCTCCACCACGCCCGTCCCCTTGTCCAGGATCAGCGCGAATCCCGCGAACGAGGCTCCGAACAGACCGAGTTGCAGGAGCAGGCCGGGCACCAGGACCTGCCAGGAGTCGCCCTTGGAGGCGAGGGGGAGGTCGGTGAGGAGCGGGCCGAAGAAGAGCAGGTAGAGCAGCGGCATGAGGACGCCGAAGAAGATCTGGAACTTCGAGCGCATCGTCTGCCGCAGATAGCGGCCGAGGACGATCGAGGTGTCGCTGAGTACGGAGGGCATCTCGGTTTTCCCCTAGACCGCTGCGGGCGTGTTGTCCTTCGGCGCCGGGGCGGCGCGTCCGGTGATGGCCAGGAAGGTGTCCTGGAGGGAGGCGTCGGGCGAGCCCGCGTGGCGGGCCTTGAGCGCGCGGGGGGTGTCGTCGGCGGCGACCCGGCCCTTGTCGATGATCACCAGCCGGTCGGAGAGCGCGTCGGCCTCGTCCAGGTAGTGGGTGGTGAGGACCACCGTCGTGCCGTACGTGTCCCGCAGGCGGCGCACCAGGTCCCACAGGTCGCTGCGGCCCCCCGGGTCGAGACCGGTCGTCGGCTCGTCGAGGAAGAGGACCTCCGGGCGGTGGGTGAGGCCCATCGCGATGTCCAGGCGCCGCCGCTGCCCGCCGGAGAGGGCGGAGCAGTCGCGGTCCAGGAAGCCGGTGAGGTCCAGTTCGTGGGCCAGCTCCTCGGCCCGCGCGGTCGCCTGGGCGCGGGTGAGGCGGTAGAGGCGGCCCTGGGTGACCAGCTCCTCGCGGACCGGGACGTGCGGGTCCACGCCGCCGGACTGGGCGACGTAGCCGATCTTCCGCCGCACGCCCGTGGGGTCGGTGAGCAGGTCGCAGCCGGCGACGGTGGCGGTGCCGCCGGTGGGGGCGAGGAGCGTGGTGAGCATCCGCAGGGTGGTGGTCTTGCCCGCGCCGTTGGGGCCCAGGAAGCCGAGGATCTCGCCCCGGCGGACGGTCAGGTCGATGCCGCGGACCGCCTCGACCGGGCCTGCCGCGGTCGTGAAGGTGCGGGCGAGGCCCGTGGTGCTGACGACCGCGGGCGGGACTTCGTTCGCTGTCATGGCTCCAGAAAAACAGAGACGGGCCAAATTTGCAATCACCCCAAAAATTAAGAGAGAGCAAGTTTCCAGTCGGTTCAAGGACGCTGCGTACGATGGCCGCATGGCTGAGGGACTGAGAGAGCGCAAGAAGCGGCAGACCAGGCAGTACATCTCCGACGTGGCCACCGGGCTGTTCCTGGACAAGGGCTTCGACGCGGTGACGATCGCCGAGATCGCCGCCGCCTGCGACGTCTCCGTCAACACCGTCTACAACTACTTCCCGGCCAAGGAGGACCTGTTCTTCGACCGCAGCGCGGGCGTCGTCGACCTCCTCGCCCGGTACGTCAGGGGGCGGGACCGGGGCGAGTCCGCGGCCGCCGCCGTCCTGCGCGAGCTGCGCTCCGAGGTGGAGGCCGTCTCGCCGCGGGTCGGCCTCATGGCGGGCTACGACCGCTTCCTGAAGGTCGTGCACGGCGCCCACACCCTGCGCTCCCGGCTCTGGTACATCCAGCAGGAGTCGCTGGAGAACCTCCAGCGGGCGCTGGTCGAGGAGACCGGGGCCGAGGACGACATGCCGGAGCTGGTCGCCGGACAGATCTGCTGGGTGCACTCGACGCTGATGGCGTGGATCGGCCGCGAGATGGTCAAGGGGCGCGCGCCCGCCGAGGTGTCGCGGGAGGCGCTGGGCCTCCTGGACGACATGGAGGGGCTGTTGAGCGCGCCGGTGCTCAACTACGCCGTGCGGGACGCGGCCTGACGCCCCGGGCCCCGCGCGCCGGCGCGTACCAGTGTGATGTCCGTCATCTGAGACGTGACGCGCATCTCTTCGCCGCCCCAGCGGCCCGATCCGGCGATAGCCTCCGCCACAGGACAACGAATACGCGCGTGCTCGCGGCAGTCGGCGCGGCAGTCAGAGGGAGTGTGCAGTGGCCAGGAAGCTCGCCGTCATCGGTGCCGGTCTCATGGGATCGGGCATCGCCCAGGTCTCGGCCCAGGCGGGCTGGGAGGTGGTCCTGCGCGATGTGACGGACGCGGCCCTGACCCGCGGCACGGACGGCATCAAGGCGTCGTACGACAAGTTCGTGAGCAAGGGCAGGCTGTCCGCCGAGGACGCCGGGGCCGCCCTCGGCCGGATCACCACGACCACCGACCTGGACGCCGTGGCGGACGTGGACATCGTCGTGGAGGCCGTGTTCGAGAAGCTGGAGATCAAGCACGAGATCTTCCGCACCCTCGACAAGCTGGTCCGCGAGGACACCGTGCTCGCCTCCAACACCTCCGCCATCCCGATCACCAAGATCGCGGCCGTGACGGAGCGCCCGGAGCGGGTCGTCGGCGCGCACTTCTTCTCGCCGGTGCCGATGATGCAGCTCTGCGAGCTGGTGCGCGGCTACAAGACGAGCGACGAGACCCTCGCGAAGACCCGCGAGTTCGCCGAGTCGGTCGGCAAGACCTGCATCGTCGTCAACCGCGACGTGGCCGGCTTCGTGACGACCCGTCTGATCTCCGCGCTCGTCGTCGAGGCCGCCAAGCTGTACGAGTCGGGCGTGGCCAGCGCCGAGGACATCGACCTCGCCTGCAAGCTGGGCTTCGGCCACGCGATGGGCCCGCTCGCCACCGCGGACCTCACCGGCGTCGACATCCTGCTGCACGCCACCGGCAACATCTACACCGAGTCGCAGGACGAGAAGTTCGCGCCGCCGGAGCTGATGCGGCGCATGGTCGACGCGGGCGACATCGGGCGCAAGAGCGGCCAGGGCTTCTACAAGCACTGAGCCGGTACGGGAGCGGAACCGTGTCATAACGGGCACGGTCTTCACCCCTGCGGGTGAATTCGGTATCGATTCGCTTACAGACGGCAACTTATCTGCCCGTACAGCAGTCAGTTGATGGAAAGAAAAAAGATGACGTAGACGTCACGGCGTCACGGACACGCACTCTCGGGGAGCGCACATGCACATCAGGGGCGATCACGTCGAGCTGGTCGTCGGGGGCCGCCTCGACGTCCGCAGCGCGGCGGACGCCCGTACGGTCCTGCACTCGGCCGTCGACGACGGCGCCGGCGACCTCGTGCTCGACCTGACCGAGCTGGACTCCTGGGACGCCGCCGGGCTCGGCGTCATCATGGGCGCCCACCGCAGAGCCGGCCGGTGCGGCCGGCGGCTGGTGCTGCGCGGAGTGCCCCCGCAGATGCAGCGGCTGCTCGTGGCGACCCGGCTGCACCGGATCCTGGCGATCGAGGGCGGACTCGCGGCGGACTCGCTGCCGCGGGTCTGAGACCCCTCCCGGCGGGGCCCGTCCCGCGCGCCCCGGCGAGGGCCGCCCGGCGGCGCAATCCTCACAGGACTGTGACGTGCCCGGCCCCCCGGGGCCCCGGACGTTCGTAGATAATGTGCGAAGGTCTAGGGTTCGGTCGCCTGCCGCTTGACGAGCCCACGCAATGGATGCACCCACGTCGGCGGGCACCGGACCAGAAGCGACAGCGAGCGTGCGAAAGGCCGGGAGGGGCAGTCAGCACGCAACGCATCTGGGGGGCTTTGACCATGTCTGAAGAGCGCGGTCAGGACAACATCCGCAACCACGACGAACGGGGCATACCGGACGGCGCGCGGGAGCGCGAACGCGCCCCGGTGCACCGCGACCCCGTCACCCGCGATCTCGCGCAGGGCGGGCCGCACTCGCTCGCCCGCACCGTCCAGTTCACGTCCGGGGACTTCCTGCTGACCGTCAACCCGGTCGACGGGAGCGAGATAGAGCCGTGCCCGCCGGGCGAGCGGCCCGCCGTGCCCGTGCGCCGTCCGGCCGTCGACCGCGCCGAACTCGCGCGCGCGGCCAAGCCGCCGGTGCCGCCGGGCGCCGCCGGGCCCGAACTGCCGCTCCTGGAGCGGCAGGAGGAGCGCGAGCGACTGGTGGGGCTGCTGTCGCGCGGGCGTTCCGTGCGGCTGGTCGGCTCGCCGGGCTCCGGCCGCACCGCACTGCTCGACGCGGTCGCCGAGGAGTGCGCGGAACTCGCACCGGACGGCGTCGTACGGCTGTCCGGGCACCGGCGCACCGCGGCGGAACTGCTGCACGACCTGTTCGCCGCCGTCTTCCGGGCCCCGCTGCACCGCCCCGACCGCGACGAACTGCTCGGCCGCGTCCACGAGATCGGCGCGGTCGTCGTCGTGGACGACCTGGAGATCGGCGCGGAAGGGCTGGAGGAACTGCTCCGGGCCACGCCCGAGTGCGCGTTCCTGTTCGCCGTCACACCCGAGACCGCCGCCGGCCTCCCGGCCGGCCGCCTCGAAGAGGTGCTGCTCGGCGGGCTCGGCCGGGGCTCCTCGCTGGAACTCCTGGAACTGGCCGTCGGCCGGCCGCTCACCGACGAGGAGGCCAACTGGGCGGGCGACCTCTGGTTCGAGTCGGAGGGGCTGCCGCTGCGCTTCGTGCAGGCCGGGGCACTGCTGCGGCAGCGCGACGCGCTGCGCGCCGGCCCCGGCGCCTTCGACGCGCACGAAGACGCCACCGGGACGCCGCAGGACGCGCCCCTCGACGCCGAGGACGGGCACGACGTACCGCTGCCCACCCTCGCCGAGGGCATCGCCCCCGTCGCCCCGCTGGCCGCCCGGCTCAGCGAGTCCGCCCGGGCCACGCTGCGCATCGCGCTGGCGCTCGGCGGCGAGGTCCCGCACCGGGCGCACCTGCCCGCACTGGTCGGCGACACCCACGCGGACGCCGCGCTGGGCGAGCTCGTCGCGTGCGGGCTGCTGTCCGTCTCCGGGGCGAACCACCGGCTGGCCGCCGGGACCGCCGTGCAGTTGGAGAACGCCGGGTACGGCGAGGACGCCGTCGAGCACGCGCTGACCGCCGCCCAGCACTACGCCTGGTGGGCCGGACACCCCTCGGTGACCGCGGAGCGCGTCAGCGCCGAGGCGGACGCCGTGCTGGCCGCGCTCTCCGCCCTGGTGCCGGGCACGGAGTCGGGGCACCCGAGCGCCGCCGTGCTGCTGGCCCGCACGGCCGCGCCCGCGTTCGCGGCGGGCATGCAGTGGGGGGCCTGGGAGCGTTCCCTGCGCACGGGCGCGGAGGCGTCCCGGATCGCCGGCGAGGTCGCCGAGGAGGCGTACTTCCACCACGAGCTGGGCATCCTCGCCCTCTGCACCGGTCAACTCGACCGTGCCCGCGCCGAGTTGGAGACCTCGGTCGGGCTGCGCGGCGCCCTCGCCGACCGCCGGGGCACGGTCGCCGCCCGGCGCGCCCTGGCGCTGGTCACCGACCGCAGCGGGGGAGCGGGACTGCCGCCGCTGGTGCTGTCCGCACCGGGCCCGGTGCCGGGGTCGGTGTCGGGCACGGCGTCGCGCTCACCCTTCGACAGCCCGTTCAACCCCTTCGAGTCCGACTACGACGGGTACGGCTCGCCCTCGGCCGGGGAGGAGATGCCCGCCGCCCGGTACGAGGAGTCCGCGTCGCCGCCCGCCGGGGTCACCGCTCCGCCGGCCGGAGCCGAACTCCCCGACACGCACGGGGCCGTGGTCATCCGCCGCAGCCCCTCCGCGGCGGGCTCCGGTGCGCCGAGCAGGCAGTCGATGCTCAGCGGCGCCCGGCGCAACCTGGTCGCGGCCGGGGCGGGCGCGCTGCTGGTCGCGGTGCTCGGCACCGTGGTCACCCTGGGCGCCACCGGGAACAAGGACGGCATCGGCGAGCGGGTGTCCCCGCAGCAGTCCGCCAACGAGGACTCCGGCCGGGGCGGCCTCGACGCCGACCGGGCCGACGGGACCTCGGGCAACGGCGCCACCGGTGGCGGCGGCGCGGGCGGTGGCGGCGTCAAGGGCCCCGCCGAGCCCGGCGTCCCCGCCGCCGACTCCACCAGCCGGGGCCGGGTCACCCCCGGTGCGACCAGCGACCCGGGACCGACCGGCAAGCCCGGTGGGAAGCCGGGCACCACCGCACCGCCGACCAGCGACAAGCCCACGGACCCGCCCACCAAGCCGACGGACCCGCCGACCAGGCCGACCGATCCGCCGACGAAACCGACGGACCCGCCGACCAAGCCGACCGATCCGCCCACCAAGCCGACGGACCCGCCGACCAAGCCGACCGATCCGCCGACCACCACGGACCCGGAACCGACGGACCCCAAGACGGACCCGCCGTCCTCGCCGGTGGAGCCCCCGCCCACGGACGACAAGCCCCCGGCCTCGTCGTCCGGCGGGAACTCGCCCTCGGGCACGATCGCCTAGCGGCCCGTACGCGCGCGAAGAGAAGAACGGCGGCGGCCCGCCTGGAGTCAGGCGGGCCGCCGCCGTTTCGTGCGTCGTGTCCGATCGAGGGGGCGCGGGCGGGACGGCCCGGGGGTCAGAACAGCCGCAGCTTGTCGTCCTCGATGCCGCGCATCGCGTTGTAGTCCAGGACCAGGCAGCGGATGCCGCGGTCGGTGGCCAGCACACGGGCCTGCGGCTTGATCTCCTGGGCGGCGAAGACGCCCGTCACCGGGGCCAAGTGCGGGTCGCGGTTGAGGAGTTCGAGGTAGCGGGTGAGCTGCTCGACGCCGTCGATGTCGCCGCGCCGCTTCAGCTCGACGGCCACCGTGGCGCCGTCGGCGTCCCGGCAGAGGATGTCGACCGGGCCGATCGCCGTCATGTACTCGCGGCGGATCAGCGTGTAGCCCTCGCCCAGGGTCTCGATGCGGTCCGCGAGGAGCTCCTGGAGGTGCGCTTCCACGCCGTCCTTGATGAGCCCCGGGTCGGTGCCCAGGACGTACGACGAATCGTGGAGGACTTCCTCCATCGTGATGATCAGTTTCTCGCCCGCTTTGTTGATCACCGTCCAGACACCGGCTTCGTCACCGGTGCCCTCCTTGAGGGTGCACGGCGGCGACATCCAGTTGAGCGGCTTGTACGCCCTGTCGTCCGCGTGAATGGAGACGCTGCCGTCCGCCTTCACCAGGATCAGACGGGGGGCGGAGGGCAGATGGGCGGTGAGCCTGCCCGCGTAGTCCACGGAGCAACGGGCGATGACGAGACGCATGGGGAGCAACGCTACTTCACGACACGGGGTGGGCGCGATTCGCCCTGTAAGGCACGCTTCGCAGAGCGCGGACGTGCTTCCCCCGGTGGCCGGTTGTGTGCGCAATCCCCTGTCGCGGCAAGGGTGCCGCGCTTACGGTGGAAGCAGGAGGTCGCCGTGCGTGCACGCTGCGTGGCCGCCTCCTGCCCTGCCCGGAAGACCCCGTCTCGGTGCGGGGTCGCGAGAGGAGAACCCATGTCGCTCGACGTCTCACCGGCACTGTTGGAACAGGCCGAGCGAGGCGAGGTCGACGAAGCCGACTTCGTCGACTGCGTCCGGACCTCCCTGCCTTTCGCGTGGGAGATGATCAGCTCGCTGGTGGCCCAGTTGAAGGTCGACGGCGGCCAGTTCGCCGACAACCAGACGCCGCCCCCCGACGAGCAGGCCCGCGGCCAGTTGCTGCGCGCCCTGGCGAGCGACGCGATCCGCGGATCGCTCGAACGCCACTTCGGAGTACGTCTCGCGTTCCAGAACTGTCACCGTGTCGCGGTGTTCCCGCTGGACTCCTCGGTCGACGAGCGGCTCGCCCGCTTCACCTCGATCCGCGGCCAGTTGCTCAACCAGTCGCCGGAACTGCGGGACTGCTGACGTGTGAGGCTGCCGCTCCCGTGTCGCGGGAGGTGTACTGACCCAGGGGCGGCAGCCCCCGGCCTTCGGCGCGAGGAGGACGAGGCGCAGAGGACGTACGAGGCGTACGACGAAAGATGAGCCACGAGGAGACGGGGGGTACGGGGGTACGAGCCCGGTCCCGCGCGTCCGGCAACCGGCGCGCCGCCGCCCCGCGCGAGCAGGTGCCGCACCCGTGTCTCACGCGAGCAGGTCCCGGACCTCGCCGCCCAGCCGCCTGACGTTCTGCTCCGTGCAGGCCAGGTCGCCCGACCCCTCGGTGAGCAGGGCGAAGCGGGTGATGCCGGTCCGCTCGGCGGTCGCCGCCAGCCGGTCCGCCGCCAACTGCGGCGTCCCCACCGGGTGCAGCTCGCACAGCTTCTCCGTGTACTCCACCGGATCGCGCATCGCGCGGTGCCGGCCGTCGACCGTGACATGGGCGTCGAGGCCCTGCTTCAGCCAGCCGGGCATCGACTTGGCGAGGATCTCGCGCGCGTCCGCCGTGCTGTCGGCGATCTGCGCGACGCCCGCCGAGACATGGCCCACGAGGGCGATCTCCTCGGCGCTGCGGCCCGCCTCGCGTGCGCACCGCCGCCACAGGGCGGTCATCTCCGCCTTGTCCTCGTCGCCGCAGTGCATGCCCAGCAGCATCGGCAGCCCGCGCTCGGCGGCCAGCCGCACGCTCCTGGGCGAGGTGCACGCGACGACGACCTCGGGTCCGGGCGCGCCCTCCAACTGCTCGTCCGGGCGCGGTACGACCGCCACTTCCCGGAACTTGTAACGCTCCCCGTCCGCCCCGACCCGCGGCTCGCGCAGCCAGCGCAGCACCAGGTCCAGCGCCTCCGGGAAGCCCTCCTCGTACGCCTTCAGCCCGCTGCCGAAGACCTCCAGGTCGACCCAGGGCCCGCCGCGCCCCACCCCGAGCGAGAACCGTCCGCCCGACGTCAGGTGCAGCAGGGCCGCCTGCTCCGCCACGTTGACCGGATGCGCGGTCGGCAGCACGGTCACCGCCGTGCCGACCCGCAGCCGGCGAGTGCGGCCGAGCATGAGCGCGGCCAGCGTCACCGCGGACGGGCACACCCCGTACGGAACGAAGTGGTGTTCGGCCAGCCAGACCGAGTCCAGCCCGGCCTCCTCCGCGACCTCGGCCGTCCGCACGGCCCGGTGCAGCGTCTCCCCCTGCCCCTGACCAGGGAACTGGGCCGCCAGTACAAAAGCTCCAATGTGCATCGCCCTCTGCCTCCTTCAGGCTCCGAAATCGGCGATCCCCCATCGGCATTAACGTCTGACAAGTGCCAAAGGCACGGGCCCGCGCAAAGTTCTTGTGATTTTCCGGTCGGCCGCGCGCCGGGAGTTCCGCGGTACCCACTTCAGTGGTACGCCTACCCCCGCCGGTTGGGCCTAGGCTGGAGGAAACCTGCCCGTACGGCCCCATGAGGTGCTACGTGTCCCCGCGCCGCAACCGCCCCCGAGGCGGCGAGTATCCGACCGCGAACAGCGGAGGCGCCGGTGGCTCACCGGACCGTTACGGACTCCAGCGCACGGAGACCTGGCAGGGCGAGGAGTGGCTGGTGCGCCAGGTGGCCGGGGCCAGTGCGCGGGGCAAGAGCTACCGCTGCCCCGGCTGCGACCAGGAGATCCCCTCCGGCGTTCCGCACGTGGTGGCCTGGCCCGACTACGGCGGCGTCGACGACCGCCGGCACTGGCACAAGGCCTGCTGGAACGCGAAGGACCGCCGCACCACGAAGGTGCAGCGGTCCCGGAACGCGCCCCGGCACTGAGCCGGCGCCACCCCGTCACGGCGTCGGCACGCCGGCGTGTCAGCACATCAGCACATCAGCACATCAGTGTTTCGCCCGTCAGACGTCCCGGCGGTCCTGCAGGAAGAACGCGAGCCCCAGGAAGAGCGCCGTCAGGCCGCCCATGATGCCCAGCGCCTCCCAGCCGCCCGGCGCGTCCTGGGCCATCGCCGTGCCGTAGAAGACGCCGAGCTGGCTGGGGATGGAGTACTCCAGCAGGAAGGTCTGGAGTCCGCCCAGCGGCGTCGCGGCCAGGAACAGGGCCAGCACCAGCGGCAGCAGCACGAAGCCGATCATCAGGGTGATCGAGCCCGCTGAGTGCCGCAGCAGCGCGCCGATCGCGAGCGCGAAGAGGCCGATCAGGGCGACGTACACGCTGACGCCCACCGTCGCCCACCCCCACATCGGGGCGGTGGTGCGACCGCCGAGGGTACCGACCAGGATCGCCGAGACGAGCGCGGTGGCGACCAGCGAGACGACGAAGGTCAGCGCCGCGAAGACGATCGCCTTCGCCGCCAGCACGCGCGCCCGGCTGGGGCAGGCGGTCAGGGTCGTACGGATCATGCCCGTGCCGTACTCGGAGGAGATCGTCATCACGCCGAGCGTCATCACCGGCATGATGCCGAGCAGCACCCCGACGAAGCCGAGGGCGATCGCCGATCCGCCCTCCGGCAGGTCGGACCGGGAGAGCGCGACGCCGATCAGCGTGCCGATGCCGAGGACCAGCGCGAGCATGACGCCGAAGCTCCACAGGGTGGAGCGCACGGAACGGATCTTCGTCCACTCCGAGGCGAGCGCGTCCATCAGGGTGGCCCGGCGCAGCGGCACGGGGGAGACGTAACCGGTCCGCTGCCCCTGCCCGTGCGGCTCGGGGGCGGCGACGCTTCCGTACTGCTGCGGGTGCGGGGTCGAGGGAGTCGTCATCGGGCGTCCTCGGGGGTGGTGTCGTCGCTCTTGCTGAGGCTCGGGGGCGTCGCCGGCGCGGCGGCCGGGGGAGTGGGCGCGGGCGCCTGGGCGGGCGGCACGGGCCGCGCGTACGGGTTCTGGTCCGGCGGTACGGGACCGGGGGCGCCCGGCGCCGGGCCCGGCACTCCCGGGTGCGGCACGCCCGGCTGCGGGGGCGGGGGCGCGTACCAGCCCTGCTGCGGAGCCTCCTGCGGCACGGCGGCCTGCGCGCCCGGGAGCACGCCCGGCAGCACGCCGTCCGCGCCCTGCTGCGTGGCGAAGCCCGCGAGCTGGTCGTCGGTGGACCGGTAGTCGACCGCCCCCTGCGTCATCCGCATGTACGCCTCCTCCAGCGAGGCCTGGTGCGGGGCGAGTTCCCATAGCCGTACGTCCGCCTCGTGCGCGAGATCGGCGATGCGCGGCAGCGCGAGACCCGTGACGCGCAGCGCCCCGTCCTGTTCCGGCAGGACGTGGCCGCCCGCCTCGGTGAGCACGCCGGTCAGCTTCTCCCGCTGGGCCGGATCGGTGTGCGGGGTGCGCACCCGGGCGAAACCGGCGGAGTTGGCGGCGATGAACTCCCTGACGCTCATGTCGGCGAGGAGCTGCCCGCGGCCGATCACGATGAGGTGCTCGGCGGTCAGCGCCATCTCGCTCATCAGGTGCGAGGAGACGAAGACGGTGCGGCCCTCGGAGGCCAGCATCTTCATCAGGTTGCGCACCCACAGGATGCCCTCCGGGTCGAGGCCGTTGACCGGCTCGTCGAAGAGCAGCACCTGCGGGTCGCCGAGCAGGGCGGCGGCGATGCCCAGACGCTGGCCCATGCCGAGCGAGAACCCCTTGGAACGCTTCTTGGCGACCTCCTGGAGGCCCACGACGCCCAGCACCTCGTCGACCCGGCTGGCCGGGATGCCAGAGAGCTGGGCCAGCGAGAGCAGGTGGTTGCGGGCGCTGCGGCCGCCGTGCACGGCCTTGGCGTCCAGCAGCGCGCCGACCTGGCGGGGAGCGTTGGGCAGGTCGCGGAAGGCGTGGCCGCCGATGGTGACACGGCCCGCGGTGGGACGGTCGAGGCCGAGGATCATGCGCATGGTGGTGGACTTGCCGGAGCCGTTGGGCCCCAGGAAGCCGGTGACGGTTCCCGGCCGCACCTGGAAGGAAAGGTTGTACACGGCTGTCTTCGCGCCGTAGCGCTTGGTCAGGCCGACTGCCTCGATCATTCTCCAGCCCCATCGACAGATTGTCGGGGCCACGATCACGCGCCTGGTCGTGTGCGGTGATCCGTCTTGCCCCCGTAAGCAGTAGGAGCTTAACCAGGGGTGGCCCGTTCCGGCCAAGAACGGGTGTTCGGAAGGGGAGGGCCGGATGCGGGAGAGCGGTGTTCACGCCGACGGGCAGCGGACCCGCGGCGCGGCGGCCCCGCTCACGCGTCCCGGTTCCGCAGCACCAGCCAGCCGCACAGCACCGCAAGCGCCGCCCAGGCCGCCATGATCGCGAAGCCGCCCCACGGTCCGTACGGTGCGACGTCGTTCTCCGGCGCCACCACCTGCATGATCTTGATGCCCGCCTGGTCGGGAAGGTACTGGGCGATCTTCCGGGTGGCCTCCACGCTGCCCAGGATCGGCGCGATCAGGAAGAAGACCGGCATCAGGATGCCCAGCGACAGCATCGGCGAGCGCAGGACCGTCGCCACGCCCATCGCGAAGACCGCGATCAGCGTCATGTAGAGCGCCGCGCCGATCACCGCCCGCAGCACTCCCGGATCGCCGAGCGACGCCTTGAACTCCCCGAGCGCCGCCTGCCCGACGAAAAACGTCACGAAGCTCGTCGCCAGCGCCACCACGAACGCCAGCAGCGTGGCAATTCCGATCTTGCTGAACAGGAAAGCGCCGCGCCGGGGCACCGCGGCCAGGGAGGTGCGGATCATTCCGGTGCTGTATTCGTTGCCGACGACCAGCACCCCGAAAACGATCATTGCGAGCTGGCCGAGACTCGTCCCCGCGAAACTCGTCAGCGTCGGATCGATGAACTGCCGCTCCTGCGCATTCATCTTCGAGAACTGGTCCTTGGACAACAGGCTGATCAGAAAGCCGAGTCCGACCGTGAACGCGAAGGCCGTCGTGAGTGTCCACACCGTGGAACGCACCGATTTGATCTTGGTCCATTCCGACGTCAATACCTGGGCGACCGCCATGTCAGTTCCCGCCTCCGGTCGATCCCCGGTCCTCGGAGGCCCCGGAGTCCGTCCGGGGCGCTCCCCAGCCCGGCCCGGACGCGGGCGAAGCCGGTTCCGTATGCGCGTGGTACTCGACCGAACCGGCCGTGAGCTGCATGAACGCCTCTTCCAGCGAAGCCTGTTGCGGACTGAGCTCATGGAGTACGAGCTGGTGCCGGGCGGCGAGCTCACCGAGCTGCTCCGACCCCGCCCCGTCGACCTCCAGCGTGCCGTTCCCGGCCGTCACCGCGGTGATCCCGGCCTGGTGCAGCACGTCCCGCAACCGCTCCTGCTGGGGGCTGCGCAGCCGTACGTACGACCGGGAATTGGTCCGGATGAAGTCGGCCATCGAGGTGTCCGCGAGCAGCCGGCCCTGCCCGATGACGACCAGGTGGTCGGCGGTCAGCGCCATCTCGCTCATCAGGTGCGAGGAGACGAAGACGGTGCGGCCCTGCGAGGCGAGGGACTTCATCAGGTTGCGGATCCAGTGGATGCCCTCGGGGTCGAGGCCGTTCACCGGCTCGTCGAACATCAGGATCTGCGGGTCCCCGAGCAGCGCGCCCGCAATGCCCAGACGCTGCCCCATGCCCAGCGAGAAACCCTTCGAGCGCTTCTTCGCGACGGCCGTCAGCCCGACCGTGTCCAGCACCTCGCCGACCCGGGAGGACGGGATGCCGTTGCTCTGCGCCAGGCACAGCAGGTGGTGGTACGCGCTCCTGCCGCCGTGCAGCGCCTTGGCGTCCAGCAGGGCCCCCACGTGCGTCAGCGGGTCCTTGAGGTCCGTGTAGCGCCTGCCGTCGATGCGGACGGCCCCGGCGGTGGGCCGGTCCAGGTCCAGCATCATGCGCATCGTGGTCGACTTGCCCGCCCCGTTGGGACCCAGGAACCCGGTGACGATGCCCGGGCGCACCTGGAAGGTGAGGTCGTCGACGGCCAGCTTCGGTCCGTACCGCTTCGACAGTCCCGTTACCTCAATCATGCGGACACGCTAAGGGCGTACGAAACCCCCCGCCACCGGAATGGTGACGGGGGGCACGGGGCGTACGAGAGTGACTAGCGGGACTGCTGGGCCGGGACGCCGCGGGAGATCGGCTCGTCGTCCACCGGGGCGCCGGCGGCGGCCACGGCCGCACCGGTCAGCGTCGCCAGCATCTCGCGGACGTTGGTGAGCTGGGCGTTGATCGAGTCGCGGCGGTTGGTGAGCGCCGCGAGCTCGCGCTCGGACTCGCTGCGGATCCGGTCGGCCTTGGCGTTGGCGTCGGCCACGATGTCCTCGGCCTGGCGCTGCGCCGTCTCCACCGTCTGACGGGCCCGGCGCTCGGCGTCCGTGCGCAGCTTCTCGGCCTCCAGACGGAGCTGCTCCGCCCGGTGCTCGATCTCCGCGAGACGCTTCTCCGCCTTCGCCTGACGCGAGGCCAGGTCGCGCTCGGACTGCTCGCGGCGCTTGGCCAGGTTGGTCTCGAAGTCGGCGGCGGCCTGGGCGGCCTTGGCGCGGGTCTCCTCGAAGAGGGCGTCGGCCTCCTCGCGCTTGGACTGCGCGTCCTTCTGCGCCTCGGTGCGCAGCTGGGTGGCGTCGCCCTTGGCCTTCTCGACGATGCGGACGCCCTCGTCCTCGGCCTTCGCCTTGCGCTCGGCCGCGAACGACTCGGCGTCGTTGCGCACCTGCTGGGCAGCCGACTCGGCCAGCTCGCGGTGCTGCTCGGCGGCGCGGCGGGCCTCCTCACGCAGGTCCTTCGCCTCCTCCTCGGCAAGACGCAGGATCTTCTCGACACGGGCGCCGAGGCCCGCGTACGACGGCTCGGCATCGTTGACCTGGGCCTGCGCGTTCTGCGTTTCGAGGTGGAGTTCCTCGATGCGCTTCTCCAACGAGGTGATCCGGGCGAGCGCGCTGTCGCGGTCGGCGAGCAGTTTGGCGATGCGGTCGTCCACCTGACCGCGGTCGTAACCTCGCCGCACCTGCTCGAAGCCGTAGGGGGAGGCGGATGTGTCGCTCATGAGGTTCCTGTCGAATGAGACCGGTGAGGTGATAGGGGAATCCTAGGGGCCATAGCGGCGTGTCATCGAGCCATTGCCGGTTTGATCTGGAGAATGACCCTCCTTTTGAGTGGCAACCCGTCCAGACGCTTGCCACTCGCACGGATGAACACACCGTCAAACCTGCCCGGAATCACGGCTCCCTCACAAGTGGCCCGTCGGTCACGGATGAGATTTCTCGAAACATCCGTGACTGCCGCACCTCGACCGCCGCCCGATTCCGCTAGCCGTTCGAGGACTTGCCACCCGATCGAGTCCCGCCCGCCGCCGCACCGGCCTTGACACCGCCCGGACCCGGACCGCCGGCCGACTTGCCGCCCTGGGACGGGGCCTCGAATGATTCCAACGCCTCAAGCACGTCCTGGACACGGGAGATCTCGGCCTGGATGTCCTCGCGCCTGCGCACCAGGACGTCCAGTTCGCGCTTGCCGTCGGCGACCATGCGGTCCGCCTCGGCCTTCGCGTCGTCCCGCAGCTTCGTGGCCTCGCGGACCAGTTCGGCCTTCTTCTGCTCGGCCTCCTTGAGCAGTTGCTCGGCCTTCTTGACCGCCGCGATGCGGACCTTGCCGGCCTCCGAACTCGCCTCGGAGACCATGGACTTGGCCTTCGCCTCGGCCTCGGCCTGCTGCTCGGTCGCCGCCTTCATCAGCTTGTCGACGCGCTCCCCGGCGGTCTTCATCTGCTCGGCGGTCTCGCGGCGGGCCCGCTCGTGCAGCTCCTCGATCTCGCCCTCCAGGCGGGCCCGCAGCTCCTCCGCCCGCTCCCTTATGGCCGTCGCGTCCCGGCGGGCCCCGACCAGCAGCTCGTCGGCGTCCGTACGGGCCCGCTCCACCAGGGAGTTGCCCTCGACCTTGGACTCCGAGACGATCCGCTCGGCCTCCTTGCGGGCCGCGCCGACCATCGTGTCGGCCTGCTCCTCGGCCCGGGTGGCCGCGCGCAGCGCCTCCTCCTGGGCCTTCGCGACGAGGGTGTCCGCCTGCTCGGCCGCGTCCGCGCGCCGCTTGGACGCCGCCTCGCGGGCCTCGTCGAGCAGCCGGTCGGCCTCGCTCCGCGCCTCCGTGCGCAGCCGCTCGGCGGCCGCCTCGGTCTCCTCGCGGTGCTGGGCGGCCTCGCTGCGGATGCGCTCGGCGGCCTGCTGGGCGGAGCCGACCGTCTCGGCGGCCTCCGCGCGCAGCCGCTCGGCCTCGCCGGTGGCGTCCGCCACCAGCCGCTCCGACTGCTGCGTGGCGTCGGTGACGAGCTGCTCCGCCTGCTGGAGCGCCTCGGTGGTCAGCTTGTCGGCCTCGGCCGCCGCCTCCGTGATGAGCGTGTCGACCTGCTCGGCGGCGTCCGTGCGCCGCTTGTCGGCGGCCTTGCGGGCCTCGTCGAGCACCTGCTCGCCGTCCGCGCGGGCGGCCGCCCGCAGCTCCTCCGCCTGCGCCTCGCCGTCCGCCTTGACCTGCTCGGCCTCGGCGCGCAGCCGCGCCGCGTCCTGCTCGGCGGTGGTCAGGGCGGCCGCCGCGTGCGCGGTGATCCGCTCGGCCTCCGCGGTCGCCTCGGCGACGGCGCGAGCGGCCTCCTCGTCGGCCCTGGTGCGTACCTCCGCGGCCTCCCGCTCGATCCGTTCGGCCTCGCCGCGGGCCTCCCCGATCAGCAGGTCGGCCTGGGCGGCGGCCTCGTTGCGGATGCGGTTGGCGTCGTCGCGGGCCTCGGCACGGGACTTCGCCGCCGCCTCCTCGGCCGCCGCGAGGGCGTCGGACGCCTCGGTGCGGAGCTGCTGGGCGCGCTCCTGGGAGTCCGTGCGCACCCGCTCGGCCTCGGCGATGGCGTCGCCCACGGTCCGCTCGGCGAGCGCCTTCGCCGCGTCCGACTCCTCCTGGGAACGGCTGCGGATGCGGGCGGCGTCCTCGGCGGCCCGCTCCCGCTCGGCGTGCGCGTCGGCACGGACCCGGTCCGCCTCCTGCTGCGCCTCGGTCGTGGTGCGCTCCGCCGCGTGCTCGGCGGCGCTGCGCAGCCCGGCGATCTCCTCCTCGGCCTGCTCCTGGAGCCCGGCCACCGCGTCCCGCACCTGCTGCGCGGTCTGCTCGGCGGCCGACACCAGCTCCGCGGCCCGCCGCTCGGCGTCCTCGACCAGGCGCTGGGCCTCGGCCTGCGCCTCCTCGACGCGCTTGCGGGCGGAGGCGAGGAGCTCCTCGCTCTGTTCGCGGGCCTGCGCACGCTCCCGCTCGGCCTCTTCGCGGGCGCCGGTCAGCGTCTCCTCGGCCTCCCGACGGCGTCGTACGGCCTCCTCCTGCGCGGCGGCCAGCGCCTCCGCGGCCTCCCCGGACACCCGCTCGGCGGCCGCGGCCGCCTCCGCGCGCACCCGGTCGGCGCTCTCCAGCGCCTCCGCCTTCAGCCGCTCGGCCTCCGACGCCGCCTCGCCCCGCAGGCGCACGGCGACGGACTCGCCCTCCGCGCGGGCCTGCGCGGCGTCCGACGCGGCCTCGGTCCGCAGCCGCTCGGCCTCCTCCTCGGCCTGCGCCTGCACGGTCCTGGCCCGCTCGGCGGCCTCGGCGCGCAGCCGGTCGCTCTCCTCGCCGGTCTCCCGGCGGATCCGCTCGGCCTCGGCGCGGGCCCCGATGAGGGTCTCCTCCGACGAGGTGAGCCGCTGCTCGGCCTCGCCGCGCAGCCGCTCGATCTCCGCGTCGGCCTCCGCCTGCCGGGCCGCCACCGCGCGCTCCGCCTCCACGCGCAGCGCCCGGGCGGACTCCTCGGCCTCGGCGCGGGTCCGCTCGGCCTGCTCGTCGGACTCCGCGCGCAGCCGCTCCACCTCGGCGCGGGCCGCCTCCAGGGCGTCCTCGGCCTGCTTGCGCAGCGCGGCCGCCCGCTCGGCGGCCTCGGAGCGGACCTGCTCGCTGTCGGCGCCCGCGGCGGCCCGCAGCTCCTCCGCGTCGGTGCGCGCCTTGGTCAGCAGCTCCTCGGCGGTGCGGGCCGCCTCCTCGATCTGCTGGACGGCCTCCCGGCGGGCCTCGCCGCGGATCCGCTCGCCCTCGGCGACGGCCTCCGCGCGCAACTGTTCGGCCTCGCCGCGCAGCCGGCGGGCCTCCTCCTGGAGCTCGACCGTCCTGGCCCGGTACTCCTTGGTGTCGTCCTTGGCCGCGCCCTTGAGCTCGTCGGCCTGCTCGGCGGCGTCGCCGCGCAGCCGCTCCGCCTCCGCCTCGGCCTCGCGGCGGATGCGCTCGGCCTCCTCGGCGGCCTTGCGGGTGGTCTCCTGGGCGTTCTCGGAAGCCTTGGTGAGGATCTCCTCGGCGGTCCGCGCCGCCTTCGCGAGCTGGGCGGCGGAGTCCTCGGACGCGGCGGTGCGGGCCTTGTCGGCGGCCTCCTTCACCACCCGTTCGGCCTCGGCGCGGGCGTCGGCGAGCGCCTGCTCGGCCTCCGCCTTCAGCGCCTCGGACTCCTTGGTCGCCTCGCCGACCAGGCGGGCGATCTCCGTCCTGGCCGTACGGGTGCGCTGCTCGTTGACGGACTCCGCGCCGGAGAGCTGCTTGGCGGCGGCCTCCTTCGCCTCGCTGAGCACCCGCTCGGCTTCGAGGCGGGCCTCGCGCAGCGCCGTCTCGGCCTCCTGCATCCGCGTCTCGGCGGTGCGGGACAGCTCGGCGGCCTGCTTGCGGGCGGCCTCCGACTCGGTCGTCGTGGAGGTGCGCAGCTCCTCGGCGTGGGCGGTGGCCTCCTGCGCCTGGGTGGAGGCGGCGTTCAGCAGGCGCTCGGCGTCCTTGCGGGCGCGCAGCAGGATCGCCTCGGCCTCGGCGCGGGCGGCCTCGGAGTCGGCGGTGAGCCGCTGGCGGGCCTCCTCGGTGACCCGGGCGGCCTCGGCGCGGGCGGCGGACAGCGCCTGCTCGGCCTCGGCGCGGGACTCCTCCATGAGACGGCGGGCCTGCGCCTCGGTGCGGGCGCGAAGCTGCTCGGCCCACGCCACGTTCTCGTTGACGTGCGACTCGACGGTCTGGCGGCGCTCCGCCAGCTCCTGGTCCAGGCGCTGGCGGCGCGTGACGGCTTCCTGGTGCAACTCGGCCTGGAGCCTGGCCTGGTGCTCGGCGTGCTCCTGGAGGATGCGCTGGGTCTGCGCGCGGGCGTCGCGCAGCTCGCGCTCGGCGTCGGTGCGGAGCTGGTCCGCCTGCACCTGCGCGTTGCGCAGCAACTGCTCGGCCTGGTAGCCGATGTCCGCCGCGTCGTAGGCAGGCCGGGACGCGAGGTTGCGGCGCGCCTCGTGCAGCTTGGCGCGCAGCACCTCGACCTGGTAGCCGAGGTCCTCGGCGTGCTGGACCGCCTTCTCCCGCTCGGTCTTCAGCCGGTCCATCTCGGCCTCGAACCGCGAGAGATGGTCGGACTCAGCCCGTAGAGGGCCCTCCTGGCGTTCGTAGCCCCGCACTGCGCGGTCCCATCCGTCCCCTGGTCGCAACTGACTGTCGTGACTCTGTTGTCGTACGTTCGTGGTCGTATCGGCCCGTCCGGGCGCGGCGAGCGCGCACGGGCGATCCGTACGGCCCCACCCTGACAGCGGGCGGGCCCCCGGGGGAATGGTGTCAGATCAACAGCGGGCCACAACTCGCAGGCCCGATTCCCGGCCCCGGCCCGGAACGGCCCACTGTACCGGCCGGGTCGGGCGGGAGTCAGTGGTCCTCCGGACTGCCCCCCTCGGCGGGCGGGGCGGCCGTGACCAGTTCGGTCAGCACGCCGTGGCAGTCCTTGGGGTGCAGGAAGGTGATCCGGGACCCCATGGAGCCGGTGCGCGGCTCGTCGTACAGCACCCGCACGCCCTTCTCCCGGATGTCCGCGGCGTCCGCGTCCACGTCGGCGGTGCCGAAGGCGATGTGGTGGACGCCCTCCCCGTTCTTCGCCAGCCACTTGCCGACCGCGCTGTCCTCGCGGGTCGGTTCGAGGAGCTGGAGGTAGGTGGCGCCGCCGTCGGAGGCGTCGTTGACCTTGATCATGGCCTCGCGGACGCCCTGCTCCTCGTTGATCTCGGAGTGGTGCACCTCGAAGCCGTACGTGGCCCGGTAGAACTCGACTGTCCTGTCGAGGTCGTGGCAGGCAATCCCGATGTGGTCGATTCGCGTCAGCATGCTTGTAGTGCAGCGTGGTTGGGGCCGGTTACGCAACGTGCGCGCCGTCACACCGGCTGCCCGGTGACGTGCGAGGACGGCGTCAGTATCGTCGGGTGAACCCTCGTTCACTTCCAACCTCCCAAGGGGCCGTGCCTCATGTCTGGAACGACCGGTACCACTTCTGTCATCGTCGCGGGCGCGCGCACGCCCATGGGCCGCCTCCTCGGCTCCCTGAAGTCCTTCTCCGGAGCCGACCTCGGCGGCTTCGCGATCAAAGCGGCCGTCGAGCGTGCGGGCATCGGCGGCGACCAGGTGCAGTACGTGATCATGGGCCAGGTGCTCCAGGCCGGCGCGGGCCAGATCCCGGCCCGCCAGGCGGCCGTCAAGGCGGGCATCCCGATGCACGTCCCGGCGCTCACCGTCAACAAGGTGTGCCTGTCGGGCCTGGACGCGATCGCGCTCGCCGACCAGCTCATCCGCGCCGGAGAGTTCGACATCGTGGTCGCGGGCGGCCAGGAGTCCATGACCAACGCCCCGCACCTGCTGCCGAAGTCCCGCGAGGGCTACAAGTACGGCGCCGTCGAGATGCTCGACGCGATGGCGTACGACGGCCTGACCGACTCCTTCGAGAACATCCCCATGGGGGAGTCGACGGAGAAGCACAACACCCGGCTCGGCATCGAGCGCGGCCCGCAGGACGAGTTCGCCGCCCGGTCCCACCAGCGCGCCGCCGCCGCCCAGAAGAACGGCGTCTTCGAGGCCGAGATCACCCCGGTCGAGGTGCCGCAGCGCAAGGGCGACCCGGTGCTGGTCTCCACCGACGAGGGCATCCGCGCCGAGACGACCGTCGAGGGCCTCGCCAAGCTGCGCCCCGCCTTCGCGAAGGACGGCACGATCACCGCGGGCACCTCCTCGCAGATCTCCGACGGCGCGGCCGCCGTGGTCGTCATGAGCCGGGCCAAGGCCGAGGAGCTCGGCCTGGAGTGGATCGCCGAGATCGGCGCGCACGGCAACGTGGCGGGCCCGGACAACTCGCTCCAGTCGCAGCCGTCGAACGCGATCGCGCACGCGCTGAAGAAGGAGGGGCTGGGGGTCGACGACCTGGACCTGATCGAGATCAACGAGGCCTTCGCCGCGGTCGCCGTCCAGTCAATGAAGGACCTGGGCGTGTCCCCGGAAAAGGTGAATGTCAACGGTGGCGCGATCGCCCTGGGCCACCCCATCGGCATGTCCGGCGCGCGGGTGGTCCTGCACCTGGCGCTGGAGCTGAAGCGGCGCGGCGGCGGGGTCGGCGCGGCCGCCCTGTGCGGGGGCGGCGGCCAGGGCGACGCGCTGATCGTGCGCGTGCCGGGCAAGTAGTTCTCGCAGGTACGGAGCGGATGAGCGGAGCGCTGAGATGCAGGACGTCCCCACGCTGGTGGAGCAGGCCCGGGCAGGGCGGCCGAGGGCCGTGGCCCGGCTGATCTCGCTGGTCGAGGGGGCGTCCCCGCAACTGCGCGAGGTGATGGCGGCCCTGGCGCCGCTGGCGGGCAACGCGTACGTGGTGGGGCTGACCGGGTCGCCGGGGGTCGGCAAGTCGACCTCCACGTCGGCGCTGGTGGCCTCGTACCGGCGGGCCGGGAAGCGGGTCGCGGTGCTGGCCGTCGACCCGTCCTCCCCGTTCAGCGGGGGAGCGCTGCTCGGGGACCGGATCCGGATGGCCGACCACGCCTCGGACCCGGGCGTCTACATCCGGTCGATGGCGACCCGGGGGCACCTGGGCGGGCTGGCCTGGGCCGCCCCGCAGGCGATCCGGGTGCTGGACGCGGCCGGTTTCGACGTGGTGCTGGTCGAGACGGTGGGGGTCGGGCAGTCCGAGGTGGAGATCGCCTCGCAGGCCGACACCTCGATGGTGCTGCTCGCGCCCGGGATGGGCGACGGGATCCAGGCCGCCAAGGCGGGCATCCTGGAGATCGGCGACGTGTACGTGGTGAACAAGGCGGACCGCGACGGGGCGGACGCGACCGTGCGCGAGCTCAACCACATGCTCGGGCTCGGGGAGTCCCGGGGGCCCGGCGACTGGCGGCCGCCGATCGTCAAGACGGTCGCCGCGCGCGGTGAGGGCGTCGACGAGGTCGTGCAGGCGCTGGAGAAGCACCGGGCGTGGATGGAGGAGCGGGGGGTGCTGGCCGAGCGCCGGGCCGCCCGCGCCGCGCACGAGGTCGAGACGATCGCGGTGACCGCGCTGCGGGAGCGGATCGGGGACCTGCGGGGCGACCGGCGGCTGGGCGCGCTGGCGGCGCGGATCGTGGCGGGGGAGCTGGACCCGTATGCGGCGGCGGACGTGCTGGTGGAGGGAGTGCGGGAGGGGGACTGAGGGCTTCCGTGCGGGGCTGGCGGCCGCTGTTCCTGCCGTGGATTCCGCCCCCGGACCCCCGTCGCGCGGTTCCCCGCGCCCCTGACGGGGCCCGGGAAACCTGTCGCGGCCCGGAAAACCCCTTGTGCGGGGCGCGCGGGCCCTGTTGGCTCGGCCGCATGATCTTCCCCCGTGTGTAGGCGGCACCCCCTCCACGACCCCCCTCCGGCAGGAGCGCGCGGTCGTGGTCCGGCGTGTCCTCATTCCCGCACACCTTCCGAGGAAGACCCATGTCCGCCAAGCCTTCGTACGGCGCTGTCCTGCGCACCCCCCGAGCCGCCCGCACCTTCGGCTCCGCCCTGCTCGGGCGTCTCGCCTACGGCGTCCTTCCGCTGCCCCTCGTCCTCACCGTCAAGAACGCCACCGGGTCGTACGCCGCCGCCGGCACCCTGGTGGCCGTCGAGGCGGCCTGCGCCGTCCTGCTCGGGCCCTGGCGGGCCGGGCTCGTCGACCGGTTCGGGCCCCGGCGGGCCCTGCTGCCGCTGGCCACGGTCTTCGCCGCGTTCCTGGTGGCCTTCGCCCTCGTCTGCTGGACGCCCGGCGCTCCCCTCCCGCTGATCGGCGTCCTCATCGCCCTCGTCGGCGCGAGCTGCCCGCCACTCGGGCCCACCATGCGGGTCCTGTGGGGGCGGCTCGTGCCCGACCGGGCCCTGCTCCAGCGGGCGTACAGCCTGGACGGGGTCGCGGAGGAGCTGCTGTTCGTGACCGGCCCGCTGATCGTCGCGATCCCGGTCGTGTACGCGTACCCCGCCAGCGGCCTCCTCGCCGCCGCCGCCCTGGTGCTCGTCGGCACGGCCGCCATGGTCACCTCACCGGTCGCCGCCCAGGTCGAGGCGGAGGGGCCGGACGCGAAGGCGACGGAGGGCCGGAAGAAGGCGCGTCTGCCCGGCGTCGTCCTGCCCGCGGCCGTCGCCGCCGCCACCGGGCTCTCCCTCGGCGGCGTCGGGCTCCTCGGCATCGCCTTCACCGAGAGCCACGGCCACCCCACGGCCGTCAGCTGGGTCGAGGCCGCGCTCACGTTCGGCAGCGCCGTCGGCGGGCTGGCGTACGGCGCGGTCACCTGGCGTTCCGGGGGCCGTACCCGGCTGCTGGTCCTCGCGAGCCTGCTCGGGTGCGCCCTGGCGGCCGCCGGGTCCGCACCCGGGGTGGCCGTCCTGGTGCCCGCCGTGGCGGTCGTCGGGCTCTTCATCGCCCCGGCCGTCACCACCGCCTACCTCATCGCCGACGAGGCGGCCGGTCCTGGCTCCCGCGCCCGGGCCGGGGCCTGGGTCAACACCGCCCTCAACGCCGGCTCCTCGCTCGGCGCCGCCGGCGTCGGACTGCTGGTGGGGCGGGTCCCGCTGCCCCTGTGCTACGTGCTGGTCGCCGCGCCGGTGCTGTGCGTCGCGGCGACGGGGCTCGTGCTGCGAGCGGGCCGGCGGGGCGGGCGTCCGGCTCAGTCGTCGGAGCCGTCGTCCGGGGCGCCGTCGTCCGCCGTGCCGTCGTCCGAGGCGCCGTCGTCGTCCTGATCCTGCGGGACCACGGCCGCCCCGCCGGTCTTCGCGTCCACGGCCACGTCCGTGTGCCGGCCGTCCTCGCCGCGCACCTCCACCGACCAGTGGCCGCCTTCGAGGTCGGCCTCGGTGACCTGGCCGGGGGCGGCCTTCAGCGCCGCCGCCACGGCCTTGTCGACGGTGACGTCCGCGCCCCTCGGGGCGTGGTCGTCGCGGTCGTCGTCGCCGGTGCCGACGCGGTCGTTCCGTACCTTCGCACCCGTCGGATCCAGCGTCACGTCGTGCCACTTGCCGTCCTTGCCGAAGACGTCGACGTCCCACTGCCGGCCGTCGTCCTCCAGGTCCACACCGGTCACGGTGCCGGGCACGGCGGACGCGGCCGTGGCGACCGCCCGGTCCAGGTCGGCGGGGGCCGCCTGGGCGGACGTGCCGGCGGAGGCGGGGCCGTCGTCCGACGGCAGGCTCAGCGCCGTCGCCGTACCCCCTCCGACCAGTACGACTGCCACGGCCGCTGCGACGACGGACTTGCGCTTCATGGGTTCCTCCCGGGTTCGGTGCGAACGAGCGGTTACGTCCACCAATCTGCGCCCGGCATCCTTAACCCCGCCTGAAGGCGCCTGAAGCCCGGTTCAGCTTCGCCCTGCGACCCTTGTCCCCATGCGCCTGTTGATCGTGGAGGACGAGAAGCGGCTCGCGGTGTCGCTCGCCAGGGGACTCACCGCCGAGGGCTTCGCCGTGGACGTGGTGCACGACGGGCGGGAGGGCCTGTTCCGGGCGGGCGAGACCCCGTACGACCTGGTGGTCCTCGACATCATGCTGCCCGGCATGAACGGCTACCGGGTCTGCGCCGCCCTGCGCGCCGCCGGCAACGACGTGCCGATCCTGATGCTCACCGCGAAGGACGGCGAGTACGACGAGGCCGAGGGACTGGACACCGGGGCCGACGACTACCTGACCAAGCCGTTCTCGTACGTCGTGCTCCTCGCCCGGATCCGGGCCCTGCTGCGCCGCCGGGCGAGCGCCGGAACCCCGTCGCCCGTACTCGTCGTCGGCGGGCTCAGCCTCGACACCGCCAGCCGCCGCGTGCACCGCGACGGGGCGGAGGTCACCCTCACGGCGAAGGAGTTCGCCGTACTGGAACAGCTCGCGCTGCGGCCCGACGCCGTGGTCAGCAAGGCGGAGATGCTGGAGCACGTCTGGGACTTCGCCTACGACGGCGACCCGAACATCGTCGAGGTCTACATCTCCACGCTGCGGCGCAAGCTGGGCGCGGAGCGCATCCAGACCGTGCGGGGCGCCGGGTACCGGCTGGTCGCCGTGGGGCCCGCGGGGGAGGGCACGGCGTGATGCGCTCGGTGCGGGCCCGGGCCGCCCTCGGGGCCACCGCCGTCGTCACCGTGGCGCTCGTCGCGGCGGGGCTCGCGGTGCTGCTCGTGCTCGGCGCGAAGCTGACGGACCAGACCGACCTGCGGGCCGAGGTCGCCGCGCGAGAGGTGGCGTCGCAGGTCGCGGTGGGGGTCGCGTACGAGAAGCTGGAGCTGCCCGACAAGGACGACAACCCGGTCCAGGTGGTCACCGAGGACGGGCGGTTGGCAGCGGTGAGCGAGAAGCTGGAGGCGATCTCGGGGGCCGGGAGCCCCCGGGTGCGGCCCGCCGCCCCCGGGACCGCGCCCGCCGAGGACGACGACGAGTCCGACGGCCCCGGCCGCGGCGAGGTCTCCCGCGACGAACCCCGCATGTCGACCGGCAGCGCCACCGTCGACGGGGACACGGGCGAGTACCGCTTCGCCGCCGTCGAGGCGACCGGCCCCGACGGGCGGACCGTCACCGTGTACGCGGGCGCGCCCCTGTCCGGCGAGCGCGAGGCCGTCGGCGCCGTGCGGGACGCCATGCTCACCGGGCTGCCGGTGCTGCTCGTGATCGTGGCCGGGGTGACCTGGCTGGTCACCCGGCGGGCACTGCGGCCGGTGGAGGGCATCCGGCGCGAGATGGCCGCCATCACCGCGTCCGAGGACCTGTCGCGCCGGGTGCCGGCCCCCGGCACCGGCGACGAGGTGGACCGGCTCGCGGTCACCACCAACGAGACGCTCGCCGCGCTGGAGGGTTCCGTGGAGCGCCAGCGCCGGTTCGTCGCGGACGCCTCGCACGAGCTGCGCAGCCCGATCGCCTCGCTGCGCACCCAGCTCGAAGTGGGCGCGGCCCATCCGGAGCTGCTCGACCTGGACGGGGCGGTGGCGGACACCGTACGGCTCCAGGACCTGGCCGCCGATCTGCTGCTGCTGGCCCGGCTGGACGCGGGGGAGCGGCCGGGGTCCGCCCGGGTGGACCTGTCGGCTCTCGTGCGCCGGGAGGTCGCCCGGCGGGCCGACCGGGACCGGATTCCGGTGACGGCGGAGGTCGCGGACGGCGTCCAGGTGGCTGGATCGCGCGGTCAGCTCGGGCGCGTGCTGGGCAATCTGCTCGACAACGCGCAGCGCCACGCGACGGGTTCGGTCGCGGTGACGCTGCGCGCGGAGGCCGGGCGGGCGGTGCTGGAGGTGTCCGACGACGGGGCCGGGGTGCCGGAGGCCGAGCGGGAGCGGATCTTCGAGCGGTTCGTCCGGCTCGACGACGCCCGCAGCCGCGACGACGGCGGCGCGGGCCTCGGCCTCGCCATCGCCCGGGACGTCGCCCGCCGGCACGGCGGCACGCTGACGGCGGGCCGGGCGGCGGACGGGGGCGCGCTGTTCCGGCTCGTACTGGAGCTGACGTAGGCGCGGCGGCCGCTGATCGCGCGGCGCCGGCGGCCCGGGGCGCCACGGAGCACGCAACGGCTCAGATCTTGCCGCGCTTGTCCCGCAGGTCCCGTGCGACCGGCTTCAGGACGGTGCTCAGCCGGTCCAGGTCCGCCGGCTCGATCAGGTCGATGAAGTGCCGGCGCACCGACGCCACGTGGTGCGGGGCGACCTTCTGCATCACCTCGCCGCCCTCGTCGGTGAGGACCGCGTAGAGGCCGCGCCGGTCGGACTCGCAGTTCTCGCGCCGGACCAGGCCCGCCTTCTCCATGCGGGTGATCTGGTGCGAGAGGCGGCTCTTGGACTGGAGGGTGGCCGCCGCCAGGTCGCTCATCCGCAGCCGCCGGTCGGCGGACTCGGAGAGGTTGACGAGGATCTCGTAGTCGTTGTTCGTCAGGCCGAACGGCTGGAGGTCCTTCTCCATCCCGTGCATGACGAGCTTGCTGGCTTCCAGGTAGGTGCGCCAGGCGCACTGCTCGGCGTCGCTCAGCCAGGGAGTGTCAGCCGGTTCGCTGTCAGAGGGGGGCATGCAGGCATCATACCTAAGAAGTTGAATACTGGACGAAAATGGCGGGTCTGCGCGGTGTGACGCCCGGCACGCCCCTCAACGGGCGGCTCCCCTCGAACGGACGGTCACACTGCGCAGAATACCGCTCACAGTCCGAAGCGCCGCTGGAGGTCCCCGAGTTGGCCGGGAAGACGCGTTCCGGAGCCCTGCGGACCGCCCTGTCCGCCGCCCGGCACCCCGGCATTCTGCCCCGCCGCTCCGCCGACCGCGCCCACCGCCTGCTCGGCCATCAGCAGCTCGGTCGACTGGAGCAGCACCGTGCCCGCGCCGACGAACTCGAACTGGTGCTCCTCGCCGGAGGCGCCGCCGACGCCGGTCATGGCGCGGAGCCCGCCCAGCACGCCGGCCAGATACCCGTGGTCGTAGTGGTGGCAGGGGGACGGGCAGTCCGCCCAGCCCACCAGCGCCTGCGGGTCCACCCGGATCGGCGGCTCCATGAAGACGACCGGACCGTTGGAGGCGGCGACGAACTTGCCCGTGCCGATCAGGGTGAGGAAGCCCGGCACGATCGACTGCTTGAGCGCCAGCGTCGGCTGGTACGCGAGGAGGTTCCCGGCGCGGATCGTCAGGTTGCCCTCCTCCAGGTCGAAGGAGTTCACGTCGAAGGCGCGGTCGGCGAGCAGCATCTTGCCGCTGCCCTCGGCGACCACCCAGTCACTGGCGTGCAGCGGCGAGTGGAAGCTCGTGCGCAGCAGCCGGTCGAAGCGGCCGTGGCCGATGCCGTTGAACTCGATCTGCCCGTAGTAGGCGATCATCTTGCCCTTCTGCAGGAACCACTGGCTCCCCTTGAGCTCCACGCAGAAGGTGTACGGATTGACGTTGTCGTCCGAGGGAAGGGTGTGCGGGTCGAGGACCACAGGGCCGGTCACAGCTTCTCCTCCGAGGCCTGGACGTACACCGCGCCGTGGCCGGACAGCTCCAGTTGGAACGCCTCGCCGGAGCCGCGTCCCACCATGTCGCGCCAGCCGAGCGCGGTCGACAGCTTGTTGCGCACGTCCCCGTGGTGGGCGACGTACGCCTGCGGGTCGACGTGCACCGGGCGCTGCGGGGTGATCGGCAGCTCGATGACGCCGCCGTGCGCCATGACGGCCACCGCGCCGTGGCCCTTGAGGGTCGTGGTGAACAGGCCCTGGCCCGTCACCTGGCCGCGCACCATGCCCATGACGCCGCCCTGCGAGCCCATGAACATCGTGCCCTGGGTCAGGGTGCCGTCGAAGGCGAGGAGGCGGTCGGCCTCCACGCACAGGGTGTCGCCGGACAGGTTGATCACCTGGATGTGGTGGCCGCCGTGGCCGAACATCACCGTGCCGCTGCCCTCGACCGTCATCAGGGGCGTCGCCTCGTTGGCCACCCGCCGGCCGATCATCGACATGACGCCGCCCTGGCCGCCCTGGATGTTCGGGGTGAAGGACACCTCGCCCCGGTACGCGAGCATCGCGCCGCGCTGGCTGTACATCTTCTGGCCGGGCAGCACCCGCGCCTCGACCATCCGGGAGTTGATCTCGCGGAACGGCATCAGACGTCGCCCCCGACCGTGTTGCGCTCGCTGGGCTGGACGTACACCAGGCCCTCGCCCTCGAAGCGGATCTGGAAGGCCTCGCCCGAGCCCTCGCCGATGAACGTCCGGAAGGTGACCCCGGACTGGAAGGACTGGCGGAGGTTTCCGGTGTGCGCGACGTACGCGCCCGGGTCGACCTGGAGCGGGTACTGCGAGGACACCCGCAGGGCGACCGCCTGCCCGTCGGAGGTGATGGCCGCCTGGCCGTGCCCCTCCACGGTCGTGGTGAACAGGCCGTTGCCGGTCGCGCCGCCGCGCAGCCCCGTGAACGTGGTGCCGGTCCGCAGCCCCGCGTCGACGCACAGCAGGTTGCTGGACTCCACGTGGAGCTTCTCACCGGTGAGGTTCACCAGGTTGATCTCGGAGGCGCGGTCGGCGAAGTAGCACGTGCCGTGCCCCTTGGCCTCCATCACCGTCATCTGTTCGCCGGTGATGCGCCGGGTCACCATGCCCCGTACGCCCTCACCGCCGCCGGTCATCTTCTTGAAGGTGATCTGGCCGTCGTACGCCACCATGGAGCCGTTCTTCGCCTTGACGGCGTCCCCGGTCATGTCGACGGCGAGCACCTTGCTGCCTTGCAGTCGGAACTGAGCCACGACTCGACGGTAGCGGGCGGCTGCCGTCGCGACCAGGGGCCTTCCGGTGGAGGACGCCCCTGACCCGACCCTGAGCCAAGGGTTGGCAAAGCCGGATGCCACAATGTGCGGAGCGCTTGTGCATGCGTTCACAAGATCGCTTCTCCGTATGCCCCGTGAGCTGCCCGTCCGCTCGCGCCGACGACGAAGGTTGCCCCTCCGTGGATCTCAAGACCGCCTCCGCACTCCGCCGCCTCCGCCTGGTCTCCGCCCCCGAGGCGGTGTCCTTCCTGCTGCTCCTCGTCTGCTCGGTGCTCAAGCGCACCACGGAATTCAACGCGGTCCCGGCGATGGGCGCGATCCACGGGCTGCTCTTCGTGCTGTACGTCCTGTTCTGGGCGGACGCCTGGAACCGCACCAAGTGGCCGCTGAAGACCGCCGCCTTCTACGTCGTGATGTCGGTGCTGCCGCTGGGCGGCTTCTTCGCCGAGCGCAAGCTCAAGGCCGAGGCCGAGCAGGCGGTCATCGCGGCCCGCGCCCGCAAGGAGGCCGTCGCGTGATCGTCGCCTTCTCCGTCACGCCGCTGGGCGTCGGCGAGGACGTGGGGGAGTACGTCGCGGACGCGGTGCGGGTGGTCCGGGAGTCCGGCCTGCCGAACCGCACGGACGCCATGTTCACCTCGATCGAGGGCGAGTGGGACGAGGTCATGGAGGTCGTGAAGCGGGCCGTGGCCGCTGTGGAGGCCAGGGCGCCCCGGGTGTCCGTGGTGCTGAAGGCGGACATCCGGCCCTCGGTCACGGACGGCCTGACGTCCAAGGTGGCGACGGTGGAACGGCACCTGTCCGCCTGACCCGCACGCATATGAGAGACCCCTGGCCCACGGGCCGGGGGTTTTTTGCCGCCCACGATTTGAGCAGTAGCTCAAAAGCGTCTTGAGCGGTCGCTCAAAAAAGCGTATCTTCCGTTTGAGCGGTCGCTCAAATCCGGCGGGGTGTGGAGGTTCGCAGATGAAGCGGCAGAGGAAGCAGCTGTACGTCGAAGCGCTGATCCGGGCCGATCCGGAGCTGCTCTGGGAGCGCACCCAGGAGCCCGCCCAGCACCAGCGCTGGGACCTGCGGTTCGGAGAGATCGACCCCCTGCCGTGCGCCGGCGCCGGTGAGCCGCAGCGCTTCCGCTACGCGACCCGGGTGCTGCCCTTCCTGGTCATCGCCGGCACCGGCGTCTCGGCGGGCGAGAAGCGGCGGCCGGACGGCACCCGCACCTCCGCGCTGCGCTTCGCGTCCGCGCACCCGCTGTCCCTGCTCGCCGAGGGCAGCGGGTACTGGCGGTACGTGCCCACCGGGGACGGGGTCCGGTTCCTGACCGGGTACGACTACACGCCCCGCTGGGGACGGTTCGGGGCGGTCGCCGACCGGCTGGTGTTCCGGCCGCTCATGGGGTGGGCCACCGCCTGGTCCTTCGACCGGCTGCGGCTGTGGCTGGAGCGGGGGACCGGCCCGGGGCGGCTGCTGGCGCGGGCCCTGGGCGAGGCGGCCGTCCGTGCCGTCGCGGCCGCCGGTGCGGTCGCCCTCGCCGTGGACGCGGCCGGGCACTCCGACGACGCGGTCGCGGGCGCGGTGCCCGTCCTCGCCGCCGCCCTGCTCGCCGCGGCGGTCCTGCTGCCGCCCCTGCCGGGTACCCCGGCCGCCCGCCGCTGCCGGCGCGCACCGCTCGCCCCCGTCCGTACGCCCGCGATCCTCACCGCCCTGGAGCAGTCGTGAACCACGCCTCGATCTTCCGCACCGCCATGGGCGACGACCTCTTCGACCGGCTGCACCCGCAGCTCCAGCGCCGCTTCTCGGTCGGGCTGGACAGCGGGGAGATGTGCGTCGGGCGCGGGGTGATGGACCGCATCTGGCACGGGGGCGCCTTCGTGCGGCCGTTCCTGAAGCTCGGGGCGACGCGCAACATCCTGGTGCCCGAGACCGGACGGCACGTCCCGTTCGTGATCGAGAACGTGCCCTACGTCGACGCGTACGGAAGGGAGACCGTCACCTTCGTGCGCACCTTCCACCTGCCGCGCGGACCCCGCCGGTTCGACGCCACCATGGTCCACAGCCCGCAGCGGCAGTGCGTGCTGGACTACCTCGGCACCCACCAGCACCTCGCCAGCGACCTGCACTTCTCCGCCGACCAGCGGGGCGGCCTGGTGATCCGCTCCGGCGAGCACCGCTTCCGGGAGGGGCCGGTGGACGTCCGCGTACCGGACCTGATCGGCGGGGACGCCGAAGTCCGCGAGGACTACGACGACCGGACAGGACGCTTCCGGATCCGTGTCAGGGTGGTCAACCGGCGGTTCGGGCCCCTCTTCGGGTACGAGGGGTCCTTCCGGGCCGCCTACCGAGACGCGTCAGCGCACGGCCTGCGGCCGGGGCTGCGCCCGATCAGGGAAGAGGCTCGCGCGTGAGTGCCGCGGAGACCAAGGAGAAACTGCTGGCCGGAGCGTTGCGCACGCTCAACGAGCAGGGCATCGCCAAGACCTCGGCACGCACCGTCGCCGCCGCCGCCGGGGTGAACCAGGCCCTGGTCTTCTACCACTTCGGCTCCGTCGACGAACTCCTCGCCGCCGCCTGCCGGTACGGCGCCGAACAGCGCGTCGCCCGCTACCGGCTGCGGCTCGCCGGCATCCGGTCGCTCGCCGAACTGCTGGACTTCGGCCGGGCCATGCACGAGGAGGAGAAGCGCGGCGGACACGTCGCCTTCCTCGGGCAACTGCTCGCCGGGGCCCAGAACCAGCCGGGGCTGGCCCCCGCGACCGCCGCCGGCCTGGACCTGTGGATCGAGGAGATCGAAAAGGTGCTGGTCAGGGTGCTGGACGGCAGCCCGCTCGGGGAGTTCGCCGACCCGGCGGGGCTCGCCAGGGCCGTCGCCGCCTCCTTCGTGGGCCTGGAGCTGTACGAGGGCGTCGACGAGGCCGGCGCGGCGGGAGCGTTCGACGCGCTGGAGCAGCTCGCCGCGTTGGCCGGCGCCCTGGAGCACCTCGGCCCGGTCGCCCAACGCGCCGTCAGGCACCACCTGCGCAAGGCCCGCAGACAGAGCGCTCCGTGAGGAACCGGCCGCGGCCGCTCCGCGCACCGGTGACCACCGGCCGCGTCCCCCGGTAGCTCCATCGGACGCCCCAAGTCGACACGAACTCATATCTGACGTTTCGTGGCTTTCGTGAGGTATGGGCCTCACGTGATCAGCTTGGAGGCAGTGTGTTGCCGGAGGGCTACGACTACGAGAAGCACAGCCGCCTCGCGGGGCCGTTGACGGACCCGGGGCGCGGTCCCTACACGGTCCAGTACACGAGCCTGCTCTCGAAGGAGCCCCACCGAATACGAGCGGTCCTCCTGATGACGCTCGCCCCGCTCCTCTCGGCCGTGCTGCTCGCGTACCTGGTGTGGCCCTCGCACTGGACCGAGCGGGAGAACGCCGACCCGTGGCTGGTCCGGGCCGACCACACGATGCTCGGCGCGATCGCGCTGATCATGTTCTTCATGCTGCTGAACGTGGTGTCCATCGCGCACGCCACGATGGTCGCCCGCGACCCCGTCCCGGTGAGAGCGCAGAAGGGCACCCGGGTCGCGTTCCTGACGACGTACGTTCCGGGCAAGGAGCCGCTGGCGATGGTCCGCGCCACCCTGGAGGGCGCGGTCGAGGTCCGCCACAAGGGGCGGCTCGACGTGTGGCTGCTCGACGAGGGCGACGACCCGGCGGCGAAGGCACTCTGCGCGGAACTGGGCGTCAAGCACTTCACCCGCAAGGGCGTCCCGGACTGGAACCAGGAGAAGGGCGCGCACCGGGCGAGGACCAAGCACGGCAACTACAACGCCTGGCTGGCCCTGCACGGCGGCAAGTACGACTACTTCGCCTGCGTCGACACCGACCACGTCCCGCTGCCCAACTACCTGGAGCGGATGCTCGGCTACTTCCGGGACCCCGACGTCGCCTTCGTCGTCGGCCCGCAGGTGTACGGCAACTACACCTCCGTCGTCACCAAGGCCGCCGAGTCGCAGCAGTACCTCTTCCACGCCCTCATCCAGCGGGCCGGCAACCGCTACCGCGCGCCGATGTTCGTCGGCACCAACAACGTCGTCCGGGTCAGCGCGCTGACCCAGATCGGCGGTCTGTACGACTCGATCACCGAGGACATGGCGACCGGTTTCGAACTGCACCGCCGCAGGAACCCGGCCACCGGGCACTTCTGGCGCTCGGTCTACACCCCCGACGTGCTCGCGGTGGGGGAGGGGCCCGCCTCCTGGACGGACTTCTTCACCCAGCAGATGCGCTGGTCCCGGGGGACGTACGAGACCGTCGTCAAGCAGTTCTGGAAGGCACCCTTCCGGATTCCGCCGGGGCGGCTCCTCAACTACGGCCTGATGCTCGTCTACTACCCCATGACGGCGGTCAACTGGCTGCTCGGCATCCTGAGCTGCGTGCTGTTCCTCTGGTTCGGCGCGTCCGGCACCCAGGTCTCCACCTCCGTGTGGCTGATGCTCTACAGCGACGCCGTGGCCCTCCAGATCTGCCTCTACCTGTGGAACCGCCGCCACAACGTCTCCCCGCACGAGCCCGAGGGCTCCGGCGGCCTGGCCGGCATGGCGATGTCCGCGATCTGCGCGCCGATCTACCTGAAGTCGCTCGGCGCGGCCGTCGTCGGGCGGCGCGGCACGTTCGTCGTCACCCCCAAGGGCGGCGAGGCCAGCCCCGACCGGCTGCTCACCTTCCGCATCCACCTGTTCTGGGCGGCGGTCGTCGTCGCCTCCCTGTGGGCGTCCGCGTACTACGGGCACACCCACGCGGCGATGCGCACCTGGGCCGTACTCGCCCTGGTCATCACGCTGGCCCCGGTCGCGCTGTGGATCTGGAGCCGGCACGCCGAGCGGGACCCGGGCACCGCCGCGCGCCGCCGCGCCCAGGGCGACGCCGGCCCCGAGCCCGCCCGCCCCGCGAGCACCCCGGCGCCCGCCAGCGCGGCCGCCGCAGCCACCGTCAACGCCACGTCCGGAGGGAAGTGACATGGCTCCCCGACCGCCCGACGACCGGCCGAAGGCCTCCTCGAACACGCCCGGCCCCACCCCGGGCAAGCCCCGCCGGAAGCTGAAGAACTCCCTGCTCGGCGGTGGCGCGGTCATCCTGCTCGTCGGCCTCAACGCCCCCGCGGCGCTGGACTTCGCGCAGGAGAAGTACCACGCGTACAAGATCGCCCAGCCCGACTACCTGGCGGAGTACGGCTCCTGGGACATGCTGGAGGTCCCCGGCGAGTACCGGCTGAACGCCATCCACGCCGCCCTGCTGCACACCGGCAAGGTGCTGCTGATCGCGGGCTCCGGCAACGACCAGAAGAAGTTCGACTCCGGCACCTTCGAGACCGTGCTGTGGGACCCGAAGAAGAACACCTGGAAGAAGATCCCCACCCCCGAGGACTTCTTCTGCGCCGGTCACGCCCAGCTCCCCGACGGCCGGCTCCTCGTCGCGGGCGGCACCGCGCGCTACGAGGTCCTCGACGGCAAGGTCACCCGGGCCGGCGGCGGCATGCGGGTCAAGAACGAGTCGCCGGACAAGGAGATCACCCTCAAGAAGGGCACGCGCTTCCGCTCGCCGTCGGGCGTCGAGTACGTCTCCAAGTTCGACGTCACCGTCCCCAAGGCCGAGCGGGACTTCAAGATCGGCTACTTCTCGTCCGGCCGGATGAAGCCCTGGGAGACCAAGGTGAAGGCCGCCGAGGCGCGCGTCTTCGTCGAGGCCGCCGAGGAGGGCGCCGCCGCGCTCACCACCCAGGCCGCCCAGTACGAGGTCGTCGGCCTGGAGGGCGAGGACGCCGACAACGTCTACGGCCTCGCCCAGAAGATCACCACCGAAAAGCAGGACTTCCAGGGGATCAAGGCGGCGTACGAATTCGACCCCAGGGCGGAGAAGTACGTCCCGGTCGCGCCCATGAAGGACGCCCGCTGGTACCCGACGCTGACCACCCTCGAAGACGGCCGGGTCCTCGCGGCCTCCGGACTCAACGACATCGGCGACGTCGTCCCCGGCGACAACGAGATCTACGACCCCCGCACCAAGAAGTGGGGCAAGGGCCCCTTCCGCTACTTCCCGACCTACCCGGCGCTCTTCCTCACCAAGGGCGGCAAGCTCTTCTACTCCGGCTCCAACGCCGGATACGGCCCCGCCGAGAAGGGCCGCGAGCCGGGCCTGTGGGACGTGCGGACCAACACCTTCAGCAAGGTCTCCGGGATGACCGACCCCGACCAGCTGGAGACCTCGGCCTCCGTGCTGCTGCCGCCCGCGCAGGACCAGAAGGTGATGGTGCTCGGCGGCGGAGGCGTCGGCGAGTCCGAGAAGGCCACGGCCCGCACCGCCATCGCCGACCTGAAGGCCGGCAACCCCGCCTTCAGGACCGGGCCCCCGCTGGCCCGGGGCACCCGCTACCTCTCCTCGGTCCTGATGCCCGACGACTCGGTCTTCACCAGCGGCGGTTCCCGGGACTACCGGGGCCGGGGCGCCAGCGACATCCTCCAGGCGCAGTTCTACGACCCCCGGGCCAACGCCTTCAGGGACGCCGCCGAGCCCACCGTCGGCCGCAACTACCACTCCGAGGCCCTGCTGCTGCCCGACGGCCGCGTCGCGACCTTCGGCTCCGACCCGCTGTACGGCGACGAGGACAACACCAAGCTCGGCACCTTCGAGCAGCGCGTGGAGATCTTCACCCCGCCCTACCTGCACCGGAACAAGCCCCGCCCGGTCCTGGAGGGCACCGTCGACTCCTTCGGCCCGGGGAACTCGGCGACGTACCGGACCAAGGACGCGGACCGGATCGTGAAGGCGCGCCTGATGCGTCCGAGCGCCGTCACGCACACCACCGACGTCGAGCAGCGCTCGATCGAGCTGGGGCTGAAGAAGGGCGGCGGCGAGGTGACGCTCACCGTTCCGCGCGACCCCACGCTGGTGCCCGCGGGTTGGTACATGCTGTTCGTCACCGACCGGGACGGCGTGCCGTCCGAGGCGAAGTGGATCCAGGTCAAGTGACCCGGCAGCCGGGCCCGCGGTCCTAGCGGGACGCGCGGGCCAGGCCGAGCGCGTAGTCCGGCCACCAGGTGCCCGCCGTGGGTCCGCCCCGGCACTCGCCGTCCGAGTCGCCGGGGCGCTTGACCCACAGGTAGGCGTCGAGCAGCGGGTCGCCGGTCCGGTCGGTCGGCGGCTTGCCGAGCGCCCGGCCGGGCGGGTTGCACCAGGCGTCGGTGCGGGTCCCCGGGAGGGGGCCCGCGCCGTTGCGGCTGGAGTCGACGACGAAGTGCGCGCCGCCCAGCAGCCCGGACAGCTTCCGGCCGTACGCCCGCACGTCCGCGTCGCGCTGGAAGTTGGAGACGTTCAGCGCGAAGCCGTCGGCCCGGGCGACCCCGGCGCGCCGGAGGGGCCCGACCAGCTTGCCCGGGTCGGTGATCCACGCCGGGTTCCCGGCGTCCACGTACACCCGCGTCCTGGGCTGTTTCTTCAGCCGGTCGACGGCCTGCGTCAGGAGCGTGCTGCGCTCGGCGTGGAACTCGGCGGGGGTGCAGCCGTCGACGATGTGCGGGACGGCGTCCGGCTCCAGGACCACCGTGGCGGGCGCGTCGCCGACGGCGGTGGCGAAGGCGTCGAGCCAGCCCCGGTAGGCGGCCGCGTCGGCGGCGCCGCCCGCGCTGTGCTGGCCGCAGTCGCGGTGCGGGATGTTGTACGCGACGAGGACGACGGTGCGGCCCTCCTCGGCCGCGCCCGCGGTGACCCGCCGGATGTCGGCCGCCGGGTGGTCGCCCGCGGGCCAGTCGGCGACCGGCCGCCCGGAGATCTTCGTGAGCTGGTGCGCCTCCTCGGTGCGCCCCTGGGCCGACCACTGACGGACCTGCCGGGCGGCGCTGGAGTCGGGGTCGACCCAGAAGGGCGAGGTGTCGGCGGCGGGGCTGCCGGACTGCCGGGAGGGCTCCGGTCGCGCGGGCTCCGGCTCCGGGGGCGCGGAGCAGGCGACCGCCGCGCAGATCAGCGCACCGGCGAGCGCGGCCGACGCCCGGGTGCGGATCGGGGTGTGGGAACGGAAGGACCTGCGGCCGGACATCCAGCCCCCTCGGGCGACTGCGGTCGGGTGGAACGGAACGCCGCCAATCGTGACACAAGGGATGGTTCGGGCAGGGGTGCGACGCGGTGGCGCGGGCGGATGCGGGCCCGGCGAGGGGGCCCGGTGCGTCGCGGTCGCGGAAGGGGAGGCTCCACAAGACCGAACAGCGAGACAAAGCTGACCAGCATATGACTGACCGGTAGGGTCGGGACCGTGCCGAAGCCGCTCAGCCTTCCCTTCGATCCCATCTCCCGCGCCGACGAACTCTGGCAGCAGCGCTGGGGTCCCGTGCCGTCGATGGCCGCGATCACCTCGATCATGCGGGCCCAGCAGATCCTCCTCGCGGAGGTGGACGCCGTCGTCAAGCCGTACGGGCTGACCTTCGCCCGTTACGAGGCGCTGGTGCTGCTCACCTTCTCCCGGGCCGGCGAGCTGCCCATGTCCAAGATCGGCGAGCGGCTGATGGTCCACCCGACCTCCGTGACCAACACGGTGGACCGGCTGGTGCGCTCCGGCCTGGTCGACAAGCGGCCCAACCCGAACGACGGGCGCGGCACGCTGGCGTCCATCACGGAGAAGGGGCGCGAGGTCGTCGAGGCGGCGACCGGGGACCTGATGGCGATGGAATTCGGGCTCGGGGCGTACGACGCGGAGGAGTGCGGGGAGATCTTCGCGCTGCTGCGGCCCCTGCGGGTGGCGGCGAAGGACTTCGACGAGAGCTGAGCCCGGCGTCCCGGGCCCGGCGGAAGATCGTCCCGGTCGTCCCGTTACGCTCGACGCATGAAACAGAGCGTGCTGACCCGCTACCGGGTCATGGCCTACGTCACCGCCGTGTGGCTCCTCGTCTTCACCGGGGCCATCGTCCTGAAGTACGCCTTCCAGATCGGCGACACCATGCTGATCTCGCAGATCCACGGTGTGCTCTTCATCATTTACGTGATCTTCGCCTTCGACCTCGGCTCCAAGGCGAAGTGGCCCTTCGGGAAGCTCCTGTGGGTGCTCGCCGCCGGCTGCATCCCCGTGGCCTCCTTCTTCGTCGAGCCGAAGATCACCCGCGAGGCCAAGCCCCTCGTCAAGGACCAGGGCCCGGTCACCGGCGTCAGCAAGGCGTAAGCCCCCCGCCGTACGGATGTGCGCATTCGTGCGGCGGTTGTCCATCGACATTTACTAGGACGTCCTAGTAAATTGGTGGGCATGGACGCCGAAGCGATCGAAGAGGGCCGCCAGCGCTGGCAGGCCCGGTACGACAAGGCCCGCAAGCGTGACGCCGACTTCACCACGCTGTCCGGGGACGAGGTCGAGCCCGTCTACGGCCCGCGGCCCGGGGACGCGTACGAGGGGTTCGAGCGCATCGGCTGGCCCGGCGAGTACCCCTTCACCCGGGGCCTGCACGCCACCGGCTACCGCGGCCGGACCTGGACCATCCGCCAGTTCGCGGGCTTCGGCAACGCCGAGCAGACCAACGAGCGCTACAAGATGATCCTGGCCGCGGGCGGCGGCGGACTGAGCGTCGCCTTCGACATGCCCACCCTCATGGGCCGCGACTCCGACGACCCCCGCGCCCTCGGCGAGGTCGGCCACTGCGGCGTGGCCATCGACTCCGCGGCCGACATGGAGATCCTCTTCAGGGACATCCCGCTCGGCGACGTCACGACCTCGATGACGATCAGCGGCCCGGCCGTGCCCGCCTTCTGCATGTACCTGGTCGCGGCCGAGCGGCAGGGCGTCGACCCCGCCGTCCTCAACGGCACGCTCCAGACGGACATCTTCAAGGAGTACATCGCCCAGAAGGAGTGGCTCTTCCAGCCCGAGCCGCACCTGCGCCTCATCGGCGACCTGATGGAGCACTGCGCCGCGGGCATCCCGGCGTACAAGCCGCTCTCCGTCTCCGGCTACCACATCCGCGAGGCGGGCGCGACGGCCGCGCAGGAGCTGGCGTACACCCTCGCCGACGGCTTCGGCTACGTGGAGCTCGGCCTGTCCCGCGGCCTGGACGTGGACGTCTTCGCGCCCGGCCTCTCCTTCTTCTTCGACGCGCACCTGGACTTCTTCGAGGAGATCGCCAAGTTCCGCGCCGCGCGCAGGATCTGGGCGCGCTGGATGAAGGAGGTGTACGGCGCGAAGACCGACAAGGCGCAGTGGCTGCGCTTCCACACCCAGACGGCGGGCGTCTCGCTCACCGCCCAGCAGCCGTACAACAACGTGGTGCGGACCGCCGTCGAGGCCCTGTCCGCCGTGCTCGGCGGCACCAACTCCCTGCACACCAACGCCCTGGACGAGACCCTCGCCCTGCCCAGCGAGCAGGCGGCGGAGATCGCGCTGCGCACGCAGCAGGTGCTGATGGAGGAGACCGGCGTCGCCAACGTGGCCGACCCGCTGGGCGGTTCCTGGTACGTCGAGCAGCTCACGGACCGCATCGAGGCCGACGCGGAGAAGATCTTCGAGCAGATCAAGGAGCGGGGCCTGCGCGCCCACCCGGACGGGCAGCACCCCATCGGCCCGATCACCTCGGGCATCCTGCGGGGCATCGAGGACGGCTGGTTCACCGGCGAGATCGCCGAGTCCGCCTTCCAGTACCAGCGTTCGCTGGAGAAGGGCGACAAGAAGGTCGTCGGCGTGAACACCGCGCACGGCTCGGTGACGGGCGACCTGGAGATCCTGCGCGTCAGCCACGAGGTGGAGACCGAGCAGGTACGGGTCCTGGCCGACCGCAAGGCACGCCGCGACGACGCGAAGGTGCGCTCCTCCCTGGACGCCATGCTGGCGGCCGCCCGCGACGGGTCGAACATGATCGAGCCGATGCTGGAGGCGGTACGGGCGGAGGCGACGCTCGGCGAGATCTGCGGGGTGCTGCGGGACGAGTGGGGCGTGTACGTCGAACCCCCGGGCTTCTGAGCCCCCGGCTTTCTGAACCCCCGGGTCTCCGAGCGGAGTCCGGCCGGGCGGAAGACGCTTGACCTCGACCCAGGTCGAGGTTCTAGCGTCTCGCGCATGACCACGACGACGAACGCCACCCCGCAGCACCCGGCCGACCCGCTGGCCGCCGACGCCGACCTCGCCTCGCAGCCCGTCGCCTACTGGACGGGGGTGGCGAGCACCACGGTGAAGAACCTGCTGCGCGACTCGATGGCCCGGTACGACGTGACGCAGCCCCAGTGGTGGGTGCTGAGCCGGGTCGCCGCGGGCCCCGCCACCCGGGAGGAACTGGTCGCGGGGCTCGCGGAGGTGGCGGACAACCCGTACGACATCTCCCGGGTCGTCGACCAGCTCCTGCACCGGGGCTGGCTCGCCGCCGACGCGACGGGCGGGCTCTCCCTCACCGAGGCGGGGACCGCCGGGCGGGCGGAGATCAAGGCGCTGGTGACGGAGCTGCGGGCGCGGGTCCACGAGGGTGTCACGGACGAGGAGTACGTGGCGGCGCTCAAGGTGCTGCGCCGCATGACGGCGAACGCGCGGCGGGTCGCGGAGAACCGGTAGGGGCGCACCGGCGGGCGGGGGCGCGGGACGGCGGCCGGCCGCCGGTGCTCGCTTTCACAGGCTCCGCAGGAAGTCCGTGAGGTACGCGTTGAAGAGGTCGGGCCGTTCCATGTTCGGGTAGTGCGCGGTGCCCGTGACGCGTTCGATCCGCCCGTGCCGGACGGTCCGTACCAGCCGTTCCGCCATGGCGTGGTGGTCGTCGGAGTCGAGTTCGCCGTTGAGGACGAGGACCGGCACATCGATGCCGGCGGCCCGGGCCCAGGTGTCGGCGACGGGCACCCGGTGGTCGGGCTCGGCCCCGGTGTGCTTGGCGAGCGTGTGCGCCTGCATCTCCCGCAGCAGTCGTACGACGCCGGGGTCGACGGCGTCCAGGGAACGGTGCGGCCCGGCGGCGTACAGGGTGAACTCCTCGATCCACCGCGCCGCGTCCCCGGCCGCGAGCGCGCGCGCCTGCTCGGCCTGCCGCTCCAGTACCCACGGGTCGTGCCACTCGGGCTCGCTGGTCCCGGTGCCGCTGACCACCAACGCCCTTACGAGGTGCGGGTGTTCGACCGCCACGTCGACGGCGGTCGCCCCGCCCATGCTCAGCCCGACCAGCACGGCGGGCCCCGTGCCCAGGTGCGCGAGCAGAGCCGCGACGTCGTCGGCGGGCCGGAAGGGGGCCTTCGCCACGGAGGAGCCGCCGTGCCCGCGGGCGTCGGGGGCGATGACGCGGTGGGTGCCGGCGAGTGCGGGGACCTGGGCGCGCCACATGCGGTGGTCGAGGAAACCGCCGTGCAGCAGGACCACGGGGGGCCCGTCGCCGCCGGTGTCGCGGTGGACGAGGGGGCCGCCCTCGGTGTCGAGGGTGCGGAGTTCCTGGAACTGTGTCCCGATGGCATCAGTCATGACAACCAAGGTGTCATGAAGGGCGGTTGATTGGCAACCAAGGTGTCATGAGGGGCGGCTGATTGGCAACCGAGGTGTCATCATGTGTGCATGACCGAGAAGCCGCTGCCGCCCGACGAACTCGCCTCCCGCCTCACCGAGGTCTTCGACCTGGTCGGCCCGCTCTACCGGCGCGTGCAGCGCAAGGTGGAGCAGGCGGCGCCGCTGGAGGGGGTGTCGGCGGGGGTGCGCGCGGTGCTGGACCTGCTGCGGGCGCGGGGTCCGATGACGGTGCCGCAGATGGGCCGGGCCCAGTCGCTGAGCAGGCAGTTCGTCCAGCGGATGGTGCACGACGCGGAGTCCCGCGGCTGGGTGGAGACCGTCCCCAACCCGGCCCACCGGCGCTCGTCCCTCGTCCGCCTGACGGACGGGGGACGCACGGTCATCGCGGCGGTGACCACCCGCGAACACGCGCTGCTGCGCCAGGTGGGCGGCGACCTGACCGACGCGCAGGTCACGGCGTGCGTGCACGTCCTGGGCCGGATGCTGGCCCTCTTCGACGACGTGGACGTCGACTGAGGCCGCCGGCGCGCGGGGCGGCCGGCGCGGCGAGCCGCTAGGCGGGGGCGAGCCGGGCCAGGTCCTGCTCCGTGAGGCGCAGGGCGGCCGCCGCGACGTTGGCCGCCAGGTGGGCGGGGTCGCCCGTGCCCGGGATGGCCAGGACGTGGGGGCCCTGGTGGAGCGTCCAGGCCAGTCGGACCTGCGCGGGGGAGGCCCCGTGGGCACGGGCGACGGCGAGGACGCGGTCCTCCTCGGCGCCGGTCGCGCCCGCGTCGCGGCCCGCGCCGGCGATGGCGTAGAAGGGGACGAACGCGATGCCCTGCTCGCCGCAGGTGCGCAGGACGGCGGTCTCCTCCGAGGTGGCGTCCAGGCCGTACGGGTTCTGGACGCACACCACCGGCGCGATCGACCGGGCCTCGGCGAGGTGCGCGGCGGTGGCGTTGGAGAGGCCGAGGTGGCGGACGAGACCGGCCTCGCGGAGTTCGGCGAGGGCGCCGAAGTGCTCGGCGACGGAGCCGGTCGCCCTGCTGCGCGGAAGGCGGAGGTTGACCACGTCGAGGTGGTCGCGGCCGAGCGCGCGGAGGTTGTCCTCGACCTGCTCGCGGAGCTGGTGCGGCTCGGCGTACCACCAGGAGCCGTCCGGGTTGCGGGCCGGCCACACCTTGGTGGTGATGGTCAGGTCGTCGCGGTACGGGAAGAAGGCGGCGCGGAGCAGGTCGTTGGAGGAGTGCGCCGAGGAGAAGTAGAAGGCGGCGGTGTCGAAGTGGTTCACGCCGAGTTCGACGGCCCGGTGCAGCAGGGCGACGGCTTCGGCGCGGTCGCGCGGGGCGGAGGCGGTGTCGAGCGCCGGGCCGATCTGGGGCAGGCGCATGGTGCCGTAGCCGAGGCGGTTGACGCGGAGGTCGCCGCCGAGCTTCCAGGTTCCGGCCGCCGCTGCGGCGGGCGTCCCTGCGGTCGGCGTCCCCGCGGTGCTGCTCGTGGTCACACGTACCCCTGTCGGTGAGTGGGCCCCCGCCCGGACCGGCGGAGGTCGACTCGGAGTATGCGGGGGCGGCGGGACCGGGGGGAAGGCCCGACGGACCGGGCGAATGTCACGCGGATTCCGGGAACAGGACGGGTCGGGCGGGGAGTTGAGAGGGGTGGCGGCGCGGGAGGACGGGGGTCGTCACCGGCGGGACGGCCCTCCCGCGGTCACGCGTGCGTACGGCCCCCGAACCGCAGCCGGAACAGCGCCCCGCCGCCCGGCGCCCGTTCGGCGGTCAGCTCCGCCCCGTGGGCCCGCGCGATCTGGCGGGCCATCGCCAGGCCCAGGCCCGAGCCGGGCAGGGCGCGGGCCGCCTCCGCGCGGTAGAAGCGGTCGAAGACGTACGGGAGGTCGTCGGCGGAGATCCCCGGGCCGTGGTCGCGGACCGTGACCTGCACGCCGAGGCCGACGGCCGTGAGTTCGACCTCCACCGGCGCCCCGGGCGGGCTGAACTTCGCCGCGTTGTCGAGCAGATTGGTCAGGAGCCTGGTCAGACGGGCCGGAATGCCCGGCAGGGTGCGGTCCGAGGTCTCGGGGGCCACGGTCAGGGGGAAGGGGACGGCGGGCCAGTGCGTCTCCGCCGTCGCGACCGCGTGCTCGACCAGGGCGGCGAGCCGGACCTCCTCCAGGAGCGGCTGCGGCTCCTCGTCGCGGGCCAGCTCGATCAGGTCGTTGACCAGCCCCGTCACCTCGCGGAGCTGACGGCCCAGGGCCCCCGCCGCCCGGTCGCGCTGCTCCGGGCTCAACCGGTCCGCGCGGGCGAGGAGTTCGGCGTTCGTGCGCAGGGCGGTGAGGGGGGTGCGCAGCTCGTGGGAGGCGTCGGCGACCAGGCGGCGCTGGGCCGAGACCGACTGTTCGAGTTCGCCGAGCATGGTGTTGAAGCTGGCGGCGAGCCGCGTCACCTCGTCCTCGCGGCCCGGCGGCCCCGGCGGGAGTTCGATGCGGTGGCGGGGGTCGCGGGTGGCGGCGATGCGTTCGGCGGTGGCCGTCAGGCGGGCGACGGGAGCCAGTCCGGTACGGGACACCCAGTAGCCGAGCGCTGCGGCGAGCAGCACGCCCGCCCCGCCGACGGCGGACAGCAGGAGCGCAGCCTGCCGGACGCCGCGCTCCACCGAGTCGGCCCGCAGGGCGAGTTGGAGCGCGCGTCCGTCGCCGATCGGGGTGACCGCCATCCGGGCCGGGTGGCCTTCGAGGGTGAAGTTGGAGAAGTACGGGGTGCGCTCGCCCGACGCCACTTCGCGCACCGCAGGCGAGAGGGGCAGGACGTAGCGGCCCGCGGCGTCCTTCGCCGGGTCGGCGGGCACGACCTGCGCGCACGCCGGGGCCGACAGGTACCGGCACTCGCCCGCGAGGACGGCGGTGTCCGGATGCCGGTCGGCCTGGATGATGCGGGTCGCCGACTGGGTCAGGTTCAGGTCGAGCTGGTGGTACATCTCGTAGCGGATGACGAAGTACGCGGCCGTGCAGACGCCGACCGCGACCAGCGCGACGGCCGCCGACGCGGCCACCGCGAGCCGGGCCCGCAGGGGCCGGTGCCGCCGCCAGCGCCCCCCGAGCCCGCGCCCGCGCCGCCCGCCGCTCACGCGCGGCCCGGGCGGCGGAGGGGACGCAGGCTGCGGCCGGCAGGCACGGCGGACGTACGGCCCGGCGCCGGACGGCCACCGAGGTGCGCCGGGGCGTCGGCGGTGCGACCGGCCGCCGGGGCCGGGCGCGGGCCGGTGCCCGGGAGGCCGGCCGTGGGTCTGCGGGGGCGGCCCCGGTGCGCGGTCACGCCACGTCCAGGCGGTAGCCGACGCCGTGCACCGTGTGGACCAGCCGGGCCTCGCCCGCCGCCTCCAGCTTGCGGCGCAGGTAACCCACGTACACCGCGAGGGAGTTGGAGTCGGGACCGAAGTCGCGGCCCCACACCAGTTCGAGGATCAGCTCGCGGGGGAGCACCTGGCCCGGGTGCCGCAGCAGGAGTTCCAGCAGGGCGAACTCGGTGCGGCTGAACTCCAGCGGGCGGCCGGAGCGGTGGCCGGTGCGGGTGGCCGGGTCGACGGCCAGGTCCGCGTACGTGAGGAAGCCGTCCTCCTCGGGGAGCGGCGCGGCGCGGCGCAGCAGGGCGCGCACCCGGGCGACCAGCTCGTCCAGGGCGAAGGGCTTCACCAGGTAGTCGTCCGCGCCCGCGTCCAGCCCGTCGACCCGGTCGCTCACCGAGTCCAGCGCGGTGAGCACCAGGACCGGGGTGCGGTCGCCGGCCGCACGCAGCCGGCGGCAGACCCCGAGGCCGTCCAGCACCGGCATCATCACGTCCAGGACGAGCGCGTCCGGCTGCCAGGCGGCGAGGGCGGAGAGCGCCGCCAGCCCGTCGGGCGCGCCCCTGACCTCGTACCCCTCGATGGACAGGCCGTCCTCGACGGCGGCCCGCACTTCCGGTTCGTCGTCGGCCACCAGGATCTTCGTCATGGGCTGAATACTGCCAAAGCGGACTCTTAGAACCTTCTTAAGGATCTTCGTGAGTGTGGCGGCCATGCGCACACCACTCTCAGCCGGACCCCTGTCCGTCGTGATCGGGGCGGGCGGCACCGGGGGGCACATCTACCCGGGGCTCGCCCTCGCCGAAGCCCTGCGCCGGGCCGTGCCCGACGCCGTCGTCTCCTTCGTCGGGACGACCCGGGGACTGGAGACGGACCTGATACCGGGCGCCGGGTACCGGCTGCACACCGTCGACATGATTCCGTTCGACCCCGCCCTCGGGGCGAAGAGATTCCTGCTGCCCGCGGCCCTGCTGAAGTCGGGCGCGCAGGCCCGGGCGGTCCTCAGGGAGCAGGGGGCGCACGTCGCCGTCGGCATGGGCGGCTATCCCAGCGCTCCGGTGATCGTCGGGGCGAGACTGGCCGGCCTGCCGAGCGTCATCCACGAGTCGAACGCCGTTCCCGGGCGGGCCAACCAGTTCGCGGCCCGGCTGACCGGCAACGTCACCGTCGCCTTCGACCGCAGCCGCGCCCACCTCGCGGGCGGGCAGAACGCCATGACGGTCGGGATGCCGATCGCCGCCTCCCTGGCCCGCCTCGACCGGACGGGGCTGCGGGCCGGGGCCCGGCGCGCGCTGGGCGTCCCGGCGGGGGCGCGGCTCGTCCTCGTCAACGGGGGCAGCCTGGGCGCCGTACGGCTCACCGACGCGGCCACCGGGCTCGCCGAACGCTGGCGCGGGCGCGAGGACGTACACCTGCTGATCAAGACCGGCCCGGCCCGGCTGGAGGAGACCCGGGCCCGGATCGGGGACAACCCCGTCGCCACGGCCGTGCCCTACCTGGACCGGATGGACCTCGCGTACGCCGCCGCCGACCTCGTGGTCTGCCGGGCCGGATCGGCGACCGTCGCCGAGCTGGAGACCGTCGGCGTCCCCGCCGTGCTCGTGCCCTATCCGCACGCCCCCGGCGACCACCAGACGCACAACGCCCGGGTGCTGTCCGACGCCGGCGCGGCCCATCTCGTACCGGACGGGGAGGCGACGGCCGAGCGCCTCGCCGCACTCCTCGGACCGCTGCTCGCCGACCCCGCGCGGCTGGCCGCGATGTCACGGGCCGCCGGGCCCAGCACCCACGCGCGGGCCGCCGACCTGCTGGCCGCGCAGGTCCTGCGGCTGTCCGGCCTTCCCCACCCCACCCACGACGCAATGGAGTTCACCCGATGACCCTCAGCGAGCACGGCAACCACGGAAACCACGGCAACCGCGGCAACCGCGTCGACTGGAACGGCCGCAGGGTCCTCGTCACCGGCGCCGAGGGCTTCATCGGCTCCACGCTCGTGGACCTGCTGGTGGAGCTGGGCGCCGACGTCTGCGCCTTCGTGCACTACAAGCCGTACGCCGAGAAGGGCTTCCTCAAGCACCACCTGGCGGGCGGCCGGGTCGAGATGTTCACCGGAGACGTACGGGACGCGGGCCGGGTGTCCGACGCCGTGGCGGGCACGGACACCGTCTTCCACCTCGCCGCGCTCATCGGCATCCCGTACAGCTACTCCTCGCCCGGCGCGTACGTCCAGACGAACGTGGTCGGCACGGAGAACATCGCCGAGGCCTGCCGCCGGCACAGCGTGCGCCGTCTCGTCCACACCTCCACGAGCGAGGTGTACGGGACCGCCCTGACCGTGCCGATCAGCGAGGCCCACCCGCTCCAGCCGCAGTCGCCGTACTCCGCGTCCAAGATCGGCGCCGACATGACGGCGCTCAGCTTCCACCACGCCTTCGAGCTGCCGGTGACGGTGGTGCGGCCCTTCAACACGTACGGCCCGCGGCAGTCGGCGCGCGCCGTCATCCCGGCCGTCCTGGCCCAGCTCCACTCCGGCGCACGGCAGATCAAGCTCGGCTCGCTCACCCCGACGCGCGACTTCACCTACGTCACCGACACCGCGCGCGGCTTCCTGGCGATGGCCGGCTGCGACCGGGCGCTCGGGCAGACGGTCAACCTCGGCACCGGACGCGAGATCGCCATCGGCGAGCTGGCCGAGGCACTGATCGCCGCGTCCGGGCGGGACGCCGAGGTCGTCGTCGACCCGGCACGGCTGCGGCCGTCGGGCAGTGAGGTCGAGCGGCTGCTCTCCGACAACACCCGGGCCCGCGAATGGGCGGGCTGGGAGCCGGAGACGAGCCTGGCGGAGGGGCTGAAGCGGACCAGCGAGTGGGTCGCGGAGAACCTGCACCTCTTCGCGCCGGACCGCTACCAGGTCTGAGCCTCCGGGGCGGGCGGCGTCGCCTCCGGGGCGGCGGGCGGCGCCGGGGACGACGGCGGCACGCCGCCGAGGCCGCCCACCAGCAGGGCGGTGAAATTGCGCGCCCAGGTCGCGTCCACCGGCTCCGCGCTCACCAGCGCCCGGTGGACGACGGCCCCGGCGATCACGTCGAAGATCAGGTCCGCGTTGCGGGCGGCCTGCGCGGGGGACTCCTCGTACGGCAGCTCGCCGCGGGCCTGCGCGCGTTCCCGCCCCAGCAGCACGAGGCGCTTCTGCCGGTCCACGATCGCCGAGCGGATCCGCTCCCGCAGGACCGCGTCCCGGGTGGACTCCGCGACCACCGCCATCAGCGCGGTCTTGGTCTCCGGGCGTTCCAGGAGCGCCGCGAACTGCAGGACCACCCCCTGCACGTCCTCCAGCAGGCTGCCCCGGTCCGGCAGCTCCAGCTCGTCGAAGAGCACCGCGACCGCGTCCACCACCAGCTCGTTCTTGTGCGCCCAGCGCCGGTAGAGCGTCGTCTTGGCGACCCCGGCGCGCTGTGCCACGTCGCCCATGGTCAGCTTCGACCAGCCCAGCTCCACCAGCGCGTCCCGCGTCGCGCGCAGGATCGCCGCGTCGGCGGCGGCACTGCGGGGGCGTCCGGGACGGGGCTGCGCCGGGGTGGCAGGGGTGGCGGGGGTGGACATGCCCGCGACCATACCGGTGAGTAGGTACGGCGCGTCCATGCCCTGTCAGTGGCCCGGTGCATGATCGTGAGGGAGATCACGGGGCGCTCCGGCGGGGTGTCGAGTTACGCTACGGCCTGTAGCGAAAGCTCCTCCGGCACCGGGCACGGTGCCGCGGGCGGGCCGAGCGACAACCACCGGCGCCAGGTGGGGACCCGGCGCCAGACGCACCACCCGTCGCGGCACCGCCGCGACGCTTTTCTGAACCGGCCGCCGAGGGGGGAGGATGTACGCATGCAGCCTAGGAACATGTCCATGAGCGGCGTCGTCGACCTCGCCGCGGTGAAAGCGGCCAACGAGGCCAAGCAGAAGGCGGAGCAGGCCCGCGCCGAAGCCGCCCGGCAGGGCGGCGCACCGGCCGTGCCCGCCGACAACCTCGTCTTCGACGTCGACGAGGCCGGCTTCGAGACCTCCGTCCTCCAGCTCGCCTCCGAAGTGCCGGTCGTCGTGGCCTTCTGGTCGCGCCGTTCCGCGCAGAGCGAGCAGCTCGTGCAGCAGCTCGCCGGTCTCGCGGCCGAGTACCGGGGGCGCTTCGTCCTCGCCAAGGTCGAGGGCGAGAGCGCCCCGATGCTCCTCCAGCAGTTCGCCGTCCAGGGCGTCCCGGCCGTCTTCGCGGTCGTCGCGGGACAGGCCCTGCCGCTCTTCCAGGGCGTCGCGCCCGAGGAGCAGGTCCGGGCCACGCTGGACCAGTTGATCCAGGTCGGCGAGGAGCGCTTCGGGCTCACCGGCATCCAGGTCGCCGACGCCCCCGCACCGGTCGACGCCCCGGCTCCGGCGGGTCCGTACGACGCCCTGCTGGACGCGGCGATGGACGCGCTGAACGCGAACGACTTCGCGGGCGCGGTCCGGGCGTACCAGAACGTGCTCGCCGACGACCCGGCGAACCCGGACGCCAAGGCCGGCCTCGCGCAGGCCGAACTGCTCGGCCGGGTCACGCAGTTGGACCCGCAGCAGACCCGCAAGGACGCGGCGGAGCGCCCCGCCGACGTGCCGGCGCAGATCGCCGCCGCCGAACTCGACCTGGCCGGCGGCCACATCGAGGACGCCTTCGGGCGGCTCGTGGACACCGTGCGCGTGACGGCCGGGGACGACCGGGACGCGGCGCGCGTGCGCCTCCTGGAACTCTTCGAGGTCGTCGGCGCGGACGACCCCCGGGTCGGCAAGGCGCGGACGGCGCTGGCGCGGGTGCTGTTCTAGCCGGAACGCTTCCGCCCGCGCCGCGGACGCAGTGCGTCCCCCCTGCGGAAGCGGTTCGTACGGAAGTGCTCAAAGCGGTCTCACGGGGTGTCGGTGCTGTGCGCACCGGCACCCCGTTCAGCTCTCCTTGTCGATAAATCACGGCTCCGCTTTGCCAAAACTTGGCCATCGCGGGAGCTGTTACTCGCAGTAAGCCGAACTCGTCCTTCTGTCCGACTTGTTGCGGCATTCGCCTGCTTTTCCGTGTCACGGGTCGCAGCCGTCCGCGACCCTGCGAGACCACCCGGCCGCGCTTCGGTTATCCGGCCGTTACCAGTGAGTAACGAACCCCCTTGTGCCCGGCCCGTGAATGCACCACGATCGGCCACGCTCGGTCCATTGGTCGCGCCCTGACAAGCCAGTCGGGTCCGCACGGCCGATGGGTCCCCACCGGGTGGGCCGGCAGCAGTGTGCCGGCCCCGGACAGGGGGGTCTCCGCTCGTGCGGCGGGGCCTGTCCGGCAGGTTGCGCGAACGCGTGGCCAAGTGGTTGTCGCTCGGGGGTGATCGCCGGTGATTTCGGACGGCACGGACGTGGCTTGCGCCGTGGTTCACGCCTGATGACGCGGGCGCCCGCACTCCGAGGACGTAGCACTTCTCCCATCCCGGGACGGGCCCGATCGAGGCCCGGATCTGGAGATGTACGTCCGAGAAGGAGGAAAGTACATGAGCTCAGCAGTACGCGGTGGGACCAGATGGCGTCGCTTCGCGGTCGTCATGGTGCCGAGCGTCGCCGCGACCGCGGCGATAGGCGTGGCCATGGCCCAGGGTGCGCTGGCGGCTTCGTTCAGCGTCTCCGGCCAGAGCTTCAAGGTCACCACCGACAAGCTGGACGGCGAGGGCTTCGTCCAGTACGGGTCGCTGGCCAAGGGCAACGACCTGAAGGGGAACCCGACGCTGCACCCGGTCGCGGTCTCCGGCTTCAAGAAGGCCACGATCTCGAACATGTGCCAGTCGGTCGTCACCCCCGACGTCCCGGTCTTCGGCAGCGTCAGCCTGATGTTGAAGGCCGGCACGGACGCGGCGAACCCCGTCGTGGCCGAGAACCTCTACCTGGACGTCGCCGACCTCGACGCCGACGCCGAGTTCTCGAACATCGACATCGGTGTCGCGGCCGGTCAGGCCAAGAAGGGCCCCGGCATCCAGAAGGGCACGGAGGCCAACCCCTTCGGCTTCGCGCAGCAGGCCGACCGGGCCGTGCTGACCAACGTGAAGCAGCGCGCCTGGGCGACCTCGGCGGGCACCTTCAAGCTCAACGGGCTGAGCCTGCGCCTGCACAAGGGTGTCAAGGAGTGCTACTAAGCACCCCGTCGCGGGCGGGGTGCTGAACAACTGCCGTACCGGACCGCCGGCCGACCGGCCGTCGGGTGCGTGCGGGGCGCTCCGCCCGTTCCCCCTCTCTCCTCTTCTGCACAGCAACACCGGTTCCAGGGAGCTGTTTTCATGAGCGCCGAGACCTCGGTTCCGAGCGGGAGCCGCGATGGCGAGAGCCGCGATGTCCACTACTGGCGGCTGCGATTCCGCGCCTGGCGGGGCGCCCGGCCGTTCTGGGCGGGACTCTTCACCATCCTCGGTGGCATCCCGATCATGTATTTCCCGTACAACGACCTCAAGATGGGCGCGCTCACGCTCACCATGGCGACGACGGCGGGCGCGGGCTCGCTGATCATCGGCGTGCTGCTGGTCACGCTGGGCCTCACGATGTGGTTCCACTCCATCGTGCGGATCTTCGCGGGTGTGGCCGCGATCCTGCTGGCCCTGGTCTCCATACCGGTGTCGAACATCGGCGGCTTCCTCGTCGGTTTCCTGCTGGCGCTGCTCGGCGGTGCGCTGTCGATCGCGTGGGCCCCGGCGAAGGGGGCGGGCGTTCCGGCTCCGCCCGAGGGGGCCCCCGCTTCCGCCCACGCCCCCGGCGGTGCGTACGCGGGCCCGCCGGCCGGTCCCGAGACGCCCGCCGAGCAGACGATGGCCCTGACGCAGGTGCCGCCGCAGCAGGCGGAGCAGTCGGCGCAGTCGGCGCAGGCGGCGCAGCCCAGGGCGAACCTCATGAAGTCCCCGGGGCCGGGGCCGGACACGACCACGACCGACGCCGATGGCAGGAGGAACAGTGCGGGGTGACGAGGCCCGGACGACCGCGGGCGGGGGAGCGCAGTCCCGCGGCAGAAGCGGGCCGCGTCACGCGGCCCCCAAGAAGTCGCTGCTGACCAAGTTCCACATGCCGGCCGGCAAGGCGCTCGCCCTCGCGGCGATGCCCACGGCGGTGTTCGTCGGGATGGGGCTGACGCCGAAGCTGGCGGTGGCGGCCGAGGAGCCGGGCAACCCGTTCGCCCCCGGCCCGTGCGTGACGCAGCCGGACGCGGCGGGCAAGGACGCCGAGAAGGACGCGGAGAAGGACGCGGCCAAGGGCAAGGACGACGCGGCCAAGGGTGACACCGACAAGGCCGAGCCCGACAAGGTCAAGCCCGACAAGGCCGAGCCCGACAAGATCAACCCCGGCAAGGCCGGCCCCGACGCCGCGAAGCCCGACAGGACCCCGGTTCCCGGCACGGCGAAGCCCGGCAAGACCCCCGCTCCGGACGCGGCGAAGCCCCCGGCGGAGCAGCCCGCGGGCGGCGCGGAGAAGGCGAAGACCCCCGGGGCCCCCGCCGGGGCGGAGAGCAAGAACCCCCTCGACCCGCTCGGGGTGGGCCCGGCCATCAAGGACTTCTTCGAGGGCCTGGGCGGCAAGAAGAAGGAGGAGCAGCCCGCTCCTCCGGCCGCCGACCCGGCGAAGAAGGACGCCCCGGCCGCCGACGCGGCCAAGAACGCCGAGCCCGACGGTAAGGCCGGCAGGCCGACCCCGAAGGGCGACGCCGGGGACACCAAGGAATCCGGGGCCGAGAAGGCCGCCAAGGAGACCGAACAGACCAAGGACGCCAAGGACGCCAAGGACGCCGAGCAGGCCGAGAAGGCGAAGGCCGACAAGGCGGAACGGGCCGAGAAGGCGAAGCTCGACAAGGCCGCCGAGGACGCCGAGGAGAAGGCCGAAGCGACCGCCGCCAAGACCGCGAAGGCCATCAGGGCGGCCGCCGAGAAGCTGGGCATCGAGGTCGAGGACTTCGACAAGGACGGCGACGGCGAGCCCGACCTCGTCCCGAACGAAGACGGCCTGATCCCCTTCCCCTGCCCGACCGCCGACCCGGACGCCCTGGCCGACGCCGAGCTGGAACCGGGCATCCCGGCCCTCCCCGACGACCCCTGGGTCCTGGAGACCTCCATGCTGACCCTGCGCGGCCTGGACTACGCGGGCGTCGTCGAGGTGCGCACCGCCAGCGGCAAGATCAAGAAGGTCCTGAAGTTCACCGCCAAGGAAACGGACATCAAGGACCTGCACCAGACGACGGCCGGCCCGAACGGCACCACCGGCCACGTCATGGCCCGCAAGGGCTCCACCTCGACCCTCCGCCAGGGCACGGTCACGATGTACACGGAGGAGCTGAAGGGCAACCTCTTCGGCCTCATCCCGGTGACCTTCAGCCCGCGGACCCCGCCCCCGCTGAACGTCCCGATCGCGATGTTCACCAAGGTCAGGGTCACCCAGGCCGGCCAGTTCGGCGGCACCCTGACCGTCCCCGGCCTGCACAACTACTACACCGGCCCGGGTACGGGCAACGCCGCCGGCTGAGGGCGGCGAAAGGGGCGGGCCCGGGGTTCACAGGGAACCCCGGGCCCGCCCCCGCCTGCGCGGTGCGGCTCAGGCAGCGCCCTCTTCGCCGCCCAGGTGGTGGACCCGGACCATGTTCGTCGTGCCGGGGATGCCGGGGGGCGAACCGGCGGTGATGATCATGGTGTCGCCGTTGTTGTAGCGCTGGAGCTTCAGCAGCTCGGCGTCGACCAGGTCGACCATCGCGTCCGTGTTGTCCACGTGCGGAACGACGAAGGACTCGACGCCCCAGCTCAGCGCGAGCTGGTTGCGGGTGCCCTCGTCGGTGGTGAAGGCCAGGATCGGCTGGGCCGCGCGGTAGCGCGAGAGGCGGCGGGCCGTGTCGCCGGACTGGGTGAAGGCGACCAGCGCCTTGCCGTCCAGGAAGTCCGCGATCTCGGCGGCCGCGCGGGCGACCGAACCGCCCTGGGTGCGCGGCTTCTTGCCGGGGACCAGGGGCTGGAGGCCCTTGGAGAGGAGCTCCTCCTCGGCGGCGACGACGATCTTCGACATCGTCTTGACGGTCTCGATCGGGTACGCGCCGACCGAGGACTCGGCGGAGAGCATGACCGCGTCCGCGCCGTCCAGGATGGCGTTGGCGACGTCGGACGCCTCGGCGCGGGTCGGGCGGGAGTTGGTGATCATCGACTCCATCATCTGGGTCGCGACGATCACCGGCTTGGCGTTGCGGCGGCACAGCTCCACCAGGCGCTTCTGCACCATCGGGACCTTTTCGAGGGGGTACTCGACGGCCAGGTCGCCACGCGCCACCATCACACCGTCGAACGCCGCGACGACGCCCTCCATGTGCTCCACGGCCTGCGGCTTCTCCACCTTGGCGATGACGGGGACCCGGCGGCCCTCCTCGTCCATCACCTTGTGCACGTCCTTGACGTCGTCGGCGTCGCGGACGAAGGACAGCGCGACCAGGTCGCAGCCCATGCGCAGCGCGAAGCGGAGGTCCTCCACGTCCTTCTCGGACAGGGCCGGGACGTTGACCGCCGCGCCGGGCAGGTTGATGCCCTTGTGGTCGGAGATGACGCCGCCCTCGATGACGATCGTCTTCACCCGCGGGCCGTCGACCGACACGACCTTCAGCTCGACGTTGCCGTCGTTGATGAGGATCGGGTCGCCCTTCTGGACGTCGCCCGGCAGCCCCTTGTACGTGGTGCCGCAGATGGACTTGTCGCCCGGCACGTCCTCGGCGGTGATGGTGAACTCGTCACCGCGCACCAGCTCGACGGGGCCTTCGGCGAACTTCGCCAGACGGATCTTCGGACCCTGGAGGTCGGCGAGCACGCCCACCGCGCGGCCGGTCTCGGCGGCGGCCTTGCGGACCCGGTCGTACCGGCCCTGGTGCTCCTCGTGGGTGCCGTGGCTGAAGTTGAATCGGGCCACGCTCATGCCGGCTTCGATCAGAGCGACGAGCTGCTCGTGCGAGTCGACGGCGGGGCCAAGGGTGCAGACGATTTTGGAACGGCGCATAAGACGATCCTATCGGTTTGTTTCGCTGCGGAATATTCCGTCTGGTGGAATGTACAAATGGGCGCGGGTGCGCTCAGACGGGCTGTCCTGTCGGCTCCGGATTACTCACTGACCAGGTCGTACACCTGGGTCGCGATTTCCAGTTCTTCGTCGGTCGGTACAACGGCCACGGCGACCCGGGCGTATTCCGGCGAAATCAGCCGCGGTTCGTCGGATCGTACGGAATTGAGGTCCGCGTCGACCGCCAGGCCCAGCTCCTCCAGCCCCGCGACGGCCGCCGCCCGCACGGGAGCGGCGTTCTCGCCGACGCCCGCGGTGAAGGCCACCGCGTCCACCTTGCCGAGCACGGCGCAGTACGCGCCGATGTACTTCTTCAGCCGGTGGATGTAGATCTCGAAGGCGAGTTCGGCCTGCTTGTCGCCCGCGTCGACACGACGGCGGATTTCCCGCATGTCGTTGTCGCCGCAGAGTCCGACGAGCCCGCTCCTCTTGTTGAGGAGCGTGTCGATTTCGTCCGTCGACATTCCGGCCACCCGCTCCAGGTGGAAGATCACCGCCGGGTCGAGGTCGCCGGAACGGGTGCCCATGACGAGGCCTTCGAGCGGGGTGAGGCCCATCGAGGTGTCCACGCAGCGGCCGCCCGCGACGGCGGAGGCGGAGGCTCCGTTGCCGAGGTGCAGGACGATCACGTTGACCTCGGACGGCTCCTTGCCGAGCAGGGCCGCCGTCTTGCGGGAGACGTACGCGTGCGAGGTGCCGTGGAAGCCGTAGCGGCGGATGCGGTGGGCGTCGGCGGTCTCGACGTCGATCGCGTACCGGGCCGCGTACTCCGGCATCGTGGTGTGGAAGGCCGTGTCGAAGACCGCGACCTGGGGGAGGTCGGGGCGCAGGGACATGGCGGTCCTGATGCCGGTGATGTTGGCGGGGTTGTGCAGCGGGGCGACCGGGACCAGGCGCTCGATCTCCGTCATGACCTCGTCGGTGACCACGGTGGGGGCGGAGAACTTCAGGCCGCCGTGGACCACGCGGTGGCCGATCGCGGCGAGCTCGGGCGAGTCCAGGCCCATGCCGTCGGCGGCGAGCTCCAGGGCGACGGCCTGGAGCGCTTCGTCGTGGTCGGCGAACCGGGTCTCCTGGGTGCGCTTGCGGCCGGCCCGCTCGCCGAGGAGGGGGGTGTGCGCCAGGGCGGAGGTGTCCTCGCCGATCTTCTCGACGAGGCCGACGGCGAGGCGGGACCGGTCGCGCATGTCGAGGAGCTGGTACTTGACGGAGGAGGAACCGGAGTTGAGGACCAGGATGCGGGTGGGGGTGCTGGGGGTCACTGAGGGTGCCTTCTTGTACGGGTACGAGTAGGGGGTTCGGCGGTACGGGGCGGCTCGGCGGTGCTTCGGGGTGCGGGACGGGCGGGGCGGGGCGGGCGCCGGATCGGGCGGGCCGCCCCCTTGTCCGCCCGTCCCGTTCCCGGGGGCGGCCCCGCCGCCCGAGGGGGCCCGGGCCCCGGGGCTAGGAGGGTTCCCCCTGGGCCTGGACGGCGGTGATGGCGACCGTGTTGACGATGTCCTGGACCAGGGCCCCGCGCGAGAGGTCGTTGACCGGCTTGCGCAGGCCCTGGAGGACCGGGCCGACCGCGACCGCGCCCGCCGAGCGCTGGACCGCCTTGTAGGTGTTGTTGCCGGTGTTCAGGTCGGGGAAGATCAGCACGCTCGCCTGGCCCGCGACCTCGGAGCCCGGGAGCTTGGTCGCGGCGACCGAGGGCTCGACGGCCGCGTCGTACTGGATCGGGCCCTCGACCTTGAGGTCCGGCCGCGAGGAGCGGACCAGCTCCGTCGCCTCGCGGACCTTGTCCACGTCCGCGCCCGCGCCCGAGGTGCCGGTGGAGTACGACAGCATCGCCATGCGCGGCTCGACGCCGAACTGGGCGGCGGTCCCCGCCGACTGGATCGCGATGTCGGCGAGCTGGACCGCGTTCGGGTCCGGGTTCACGGCGCAGTCCCCGTACACCAGGACCTTGTCCGCGAGGCACATGAAGAAGACCGAGGAAACGATCTTCGCGTCCGGCTTGGTCTTGATGATCTCGAAGGCCGGACGGATGGTGGCGGCCGTGGAGTGGACCGAGCCGGACACCATGCCGTCGGCCAGGCCCTCCTGGACCATCAGCGTGCCGAAGTAGTTCACGTCCGCGACCACGTCGTACGCCAGCTCCACGGTGACGCCCTTGTGGGCGCGCAGCTCGGCGTACCGCTCGGCGAAGGTCTGCCGGAGCTCGGAGGCGGCGGGGTCGATGAGCTGGGTGGCGGCCAGGTCGATGCCCAGGTCGGCGGCCTTCTTGCGGATCACGTCCACGTCGCCGAGCAGCGTCAGGTCGCACACGTCCCGGCGCAGCAGGACGTCCGCGGCGCGCAGCACGCGCTCCTCGGTGCCCTCGGGCAGGACCACCCGGCGGCGGTCGGCGCGGGCCTGTTCGAGCAGCTCGTGCTCGAACATCATCGGGGTGACCCGGCCGCTGCGGGCCACCGAGACCCGGGCCAGCAGCTCGGCGGTGTCGACGTGCCGCTCGAAGAGGCCGAGCGCGGTCTCCGCCTTGCGCGGGGTCGCCGCGTTCAGCTTGCCCTCCAGCGCGAACAGCTCGCCCGCGGTCGGGAAGGACCCGCCGTCGACGGAGACGACCGGGGTGCCGGGGGCCAGCCGCGAGGCCAGCGTCAGGATCTCCGGGCCCGGCCGCTCGCCCAGCGTCAGCAGCACGCCCGCGATCGGCGGGGTGCCGGCGCTGTGCGCGGCCAGCGAGCCGACCACCAGGTCGGAGCGGTCGCCGGGGGCCACCACCAGGCAGCCGGGGGTGAGCGCGTTGAGGAAGTTGGGCAGCATCGCGCCGCCGAACACGAAGTCCAGGGCGTCGCGGGCAAGACCCGCGTCGTCGCCCAGCAGAACCGTTCCGCCGAGCGCCTGGGTGATCTGCGCGACCGTCGGCGCGGCCAGCGCGGGCTCGTCGGGCAGGACGTACGCGGGCACCGGCAGGCGGCTGTCGTTGAGCCGCTCGGCGATGCCGGCGCGGTCCACGGGGGCCACCCGGTTCACGACCAGCGCCAGGACGTCGCAGCCCAGGCCCTCGTAGGCCCGGTGGGCGTTGCGCGCCTCGGCCCGCACCGACTCCGCGGTCTGCTTGCGGCCGCCGACCACGGGTATCACCGAGGCCCCGAACTCGTTCGCCAGGCGCGCGTTCAGCGCCAGCTCGTCGGGGAGCTGGGTGTCGGCGAAGTCCGTGCCCAGGACGAGTACGACCTCGTATCCGCGCGCCACCCGGTGGAAGCGGTCCACGAGCCGGGAGACCAGTTCGTCGGTGCCCTTCTCGGCCTGCAGCGCGGACGCCTCGCGGTAGTCCATGCCGTACACCGTCGCCGGGTCCTGGGACAGCCGGTAACGGGCGCGGAGCAGGTCGAAGAGCCGGTCGGGGCCGTCGTGCACCAGCGGGCGGAAGACGCCCACCCGGTCCACCTGGCGGGTCAGGAGTTCCATGACTCCCAGCTCGACGACCTGGCGGCCGTCCCCCCGGTCGATGCCGGTCACGTACACGCTGCGCGTCACGCGTGCTCTCCGTCTCGTCGTCGGTCGGCGGTGCCGCGGCGCTGCCGACAGGTAAACAGGTAACTTTGCCTATTTTGTGCGGTTAGGGTGGCCTTGCACCCTTGACAATACCTTTGGGGCTGGATAGAGCGCCCGCCGGAAGAAGTACCCGCGAACCGGGCACAAAGGCCCCCTGTCCCGCTTGTACCGGAGTATCCGAAAGCGCGCCGCCTGTTCCGGGCGTGGAACAATCGGAACCTGGCTCACAAGTACCACCAAGAGCAGGAGACACAGCACGATGCGTATCGGAGTTCTCACCGCAGGCGGCGACTGTCCCGGGTTGAACGCAGTGATCCGGTCGGTCGTGCACCGTGCCGTCGCCGGACACGACGACGAGGTCATCGGGTTCGAGGACGGTTTCAAGGGTCTCCTCGACGGCCACTACCGTCCCCTGGACCTCAACGCGGTCAGCGGCATCCTCCCGCGCGGCGGCACCATCCTCGGCTCGGCCCGCCTGGAGCGCGACCGGCTGCGCGAGGCCGCCGAGAACTGCGCCGCGCTCACCGCGAAGTACGGCATCGACGCGCTCATCCCGATCGGCGGCGAGGGCACCCTGACCGCCGCCCGGATGCTCTCCGACGCCGGAATGCCCGTGGTGGGCGTTCCCAAGACGATCGACAACGACATCAACGGCACCGACCGCACCTTCGGCTTCGACACCGCCGTCGGCGTCGCGACCGAGGCCATAGACCGTCTGAAGACCACCGCCGAGTCGCACCAGCGCGTCATGGTCGTCGAGGTCATGGGCCGCCACGCGGGCTGGATCGCGCTGGAGTCCGGCATGGCCGGCGGCGCCCACGGCATCTGCCTGCCCGAGCGCCCCTTCGAGGTCGACTCGCTGGTCAAGATGGTCGAGGAGCGGTTCGCGCGCGGCAAGAAGTTCGCCGTCATCTGCGTCGCCGAGGGCGCGCGCCCCGCCGAGGGCACCATGCCGTACGAGAAGGGCGTCATCGACCAGTTCGGCCACGAGCGCTTCACCGGCATCGGCACCCGGCTGGCCGTCGAGCTGGAGGCCCGCCTCGGCAAGGAGGCCAGGCCGGTCATCCTCGGCCACGTCCAGCGCGGCGGCACGCCCACCGCGTACGACCGCGTCCTGGCGACCCGCTTCGGCTGGCACGCGGTGGAGGCGGCGCACGCCGGGCAGTTCGGCAAGATGACCGCGCTGCGCGGCACGAGCATCCGGATGGTGCCGCTGGCCGAGGGCGTCACCGAGCTGAAGACGGTCCCCGAGAGCCGGATGTACGAGGCCGAGTCGGTCTTCTAGGCGCGCTCCGGCCGCCCGCCGGGCGCGACAACGGCCCCCGTCGTCTCCTCCGTGGACGGCGGGGGCCGCCGCGTGCCCGCGGGGAATGCGGCGTCCCCGGCACCCGCCTCACCGGGCGGCTCCCGCCCGACGGCCGATTCGGGTCCCGCGGCCCTGCGGGAGACACCCCCGACGGCCCCGGCGGACCCTGCCGCACCGCCCCCTCCGACGGGCCGGAAGCCACCGGTCCGCACCGGCTGCCGAGGGCCGAGGTCCTCGCGGCGGTCGCGGCGACGGAGCCGTACCCCTGCGCCGGCGACGCCGGCGGCGGGCTCCTCCGCTTCGGCCCGGCCGGTCAGACCCGCTGGACCCGCTCCCAGAAGTGCCCCACGATCCCCTCCAGGAACTCCCGCCCCGCCATGCCGTCCCCCGCGTCGCCCACCCCGCCGCCCCAGCCCAGGGTCGCCACCATCCGGGACTGGTAGTCGGCGTGCAGGCGCGGCAGGGCCGCCTCGATCGTGCCGCGGTCCACCGGCAGCAGTTTGGCCAGCGGTTTGACGTACGCCTGCCAGCGCGTGGTGACCGCGCTGCGCAGCAGCTCCGCCAGCTCCGCGTCGCGTCCGGCGGCCGTGACGAACTGGGCGGGGGAGAGGCCGAGCACGGCGACGAGCGCGGCGGACTGCCGCTCGGTGCCCCGCCAGCGCCCGCTCTCCTCCATCCGCTGGTACGCGTCCACGCTCAGCCCGACCCGGCGGGCCAGGTCCGGCACGGCCACGCCGCGCACGGTGCGGTGCTCGCGCAACGTCCGCGCGGCGTAGAGGAGTTCGGCGGGGTCGCACCACAACACCCCGGCCAGGGCGCTCACTTCACGGCTGTCGGGCGCGCGCAGCCCCCGCTCCCACGCGGTGACCAGATCCGGCCCCACGTCCATGCCGTACTGCGCGCGCAGCCCGTACGCGACGTGCCCGGGCAGCATCCCGAGGGCCTCGCGCAACCGCCGGGCGGCCGCGCTGTCGAACGGAGGGGCCTCGGAGGGCGGGACGTCTGACGGCGGGGTGGGGTGCACGCGCACACGGTATGGGGGAAGGGGGGAAATGGCTACGGTGTGTTCGGCCAACGTCACGGCTCGTAGGAACGTCCAGTGTGTACGCATTCGTCGAACTGTGAACTCAACGACCGCAAGGGTGTGTCGGCGCGCGCGGTGATGCATAGTCGCCGGGACCCACTTCCACGTGGGCGAAGACCGGTGAGGACGAAGGAGGGCCCCGTGGCCGCAACGGAGACCGGAGCGGGGCAGCAGCCCGCGCCCAAGAGGCGGGACAGGTCGCACTACCTGTACCTGGCGGTGATCGTCGCGGTCGCCCTCGGCATCACGGTCGGCTTCCTGGCCCCGGGTGTGGCCAAGGACCTGAAGCCGATAGGCACCGGCTTCGTGAACCTGATCAAGATGCTGATCTCGCCGATCATCTTCTGCACGATCGTGCTGGGCATCGGCTCGGTGCGCAAGGCCGCCAAGGTGGGAGCGGTCGGCGGGCTCGCCCTCGGCTACTTCATGGTGATGTCGACGGTCGCGCTCGGCATCGGCCTGCTGGTCGGCAACCTGATCCACCCGGGCACCGACCTGGACATCGACGCGCACAAGGGCGAGGGCGCGAAGCAGGCGGCGGGCGGCGACGAGGGCACGGCCGACTTCCTGCTGGGCATCATCCCGAAGACCCTGGTGTCGGCGTTCACCGAGGGCTCGGTGCTCCAGACCCTGTTCGTCGCGCTGCTCGTGGGCTTCGCGCTGCAGGCGATGGGGCGGGCGGGCGAACCGGTGCTGCGGGGCATCGGGCACATCCAGCGGCTCGTCTTCCGCATCCTGGCGATGGTGATGTGGGTGGCCCCGGTGGGCGCCTTCGGGGCGATCGCGGCGGTGGTCGGCGAGACGGGCGGCAAGGCGCTGGCCGCACTCGCCACCATCATGATCGCCTTCTACATCACCTGCGTGCTGTTCGTCTTCGTGGTCCTCGGCGCGATCCTGAAGCTCTGCACCGGGATGAACATCTTCCGGCTGCTGGGGTACCTGGGCCGGGAGTTCCTGCTGATCCTGTCCACCTCGTCCTCGGAGACGGCGCTGCCCCGGCTCATCGCGAAGATGGAACACCTGGGGGTCAGCAGGCCGGTCGTCGGCATCACCGTCCCGACGGGCTACTCCTTCAACCTCGACGGCACGGCCATCTACCTCACCATGGCATCGCTGTTCATCGCGAACGCGCTGGGGGACCCGCTGTCCGTCGGGGAGCAGATCGCCCTGCTCGGCTTCATGATCATCGCCTCGAAGGGAGCGGCGGGAGTGACCGGCGCGGGACTCGCCACCCTGGCGGGCGGCCTCCAGTCCCACCGGCCCGAACTGGTCGACGGGGTCGGCCTGATCGTCGGCATCGACCGCTTCATGAGCGAGGCGCGGGCGCTGACGAACTTCGCGGGGAACGCGGTGGCGACGGTCCTGGTCGGGACCTGGACCAAGGAGATCGACAAGGAGCGGGTGGCGGAGGTCTTCGCCGGCCGGCTGCCCTTCGACGAGCAGACCCTGCTGGACGACGGGCACGGCCACGGCCCGGACCCGGAGCCGGCCCCCGCCGGCACCGCTCCGTCCCTCACCAAGTAGCGGCGACGCGCGGCGAGAAGCCACCGACGGAAGCGGGAGGGCGCGCGCCCGGCACCGCGCGCCCGGCCGCCCGGCGACCACGCGATGCCGCGCCTCCTTCGGGGTACACGCCCCCCGGAGGCGCGGCCTCGTCAGTACGTCGTCGCGAGGCGAGGTGAGGGACATGAACCGGGAGCACCGCTGGCTGGAAGCGTCCGTCCGACTGGCCGAGCTGATGCGGGCCGGTCCGGGCCCGGAGCCCGAAGCGGGCGTCTTCCTGCGGGAGTTCTGCCGGATGGGCGTCGAGCTGCTCCACGTTCCCGCGGTGGGCGCCGTGCTCGCCGAGGCGGGCGGCGCGCCGCGGGCCGCCGCCGCGCCGGACGGGAACCCGGGGCTTGTGGACCTCGTGGCCGTCGCGCCGGACGGGGACTCGGGGCTCCTGGACCTCGTCGCCGTCGCGCCGGACGGGGACTCCGGGCTCCTGGACCTCGTCGCCGCCCGCTGCCAGGACGGCCCCCGCGCCGAGGGCTCCTGCCGGGACGAACCGCTGCTCGACCTCGATCTGCGGGCGCACGCCGGCCGCTGGCCCGACTTCTGCGCCCGCGCCCTGGCGCACGGCATCGACCGCGTCGCCGTGCTCCCCCTGCGGCTCCGGGAAACACGGCTCGGCACCTGGCAGGTCTACGGCCGCGACGGACTGCCGGCCCGTGAGGAACTGGACATGGCCCAGCGGCTGGCGGACATCGCCGTCCTGTCCCTGGTGCAGACCCGGCAGTTGTCCCGGTTGTCCCGCTCGGCCGACGAGCTGCGCGGCGCGCTGGCCAGCCGGGTCGCCATCGAGCAGGCCAAGGGCATGCTCGCGGCCCGGTGGGGGGTGCGCCCGGACGAGGCCTTCCAGCCGATGCGCTCCTACGCGCGGGCCCGTCGGCGCAAGCTGCGCGAGGTCGCCCACGACGTCATCGAGGGCAGGCTCCAGCTCTCGCCGTACGGTGTCCGACGTAGCTGAGGCGCACCGAAAGTCAATGTCCGCAGCTCAGCTTCACTCGGAAGTGCCATACGTGGATGAGTAACCGATTCTTCTCGGGTACCGCACGCGTACGTTGCTTCGAGACCATCCCAGACCCCGGTGAGTCCGACAGACGCCACCGATCGCTCAACAAGGCACCTGGGGTGAAGAGATGCCCGAATCATTCGTGGAACAAGCCGTGGAAGTGCGCCGTGCCGGCGACGCGCTCGTCCTCGCGCTCCGCGGAGAGCTGGACCTCTACGCGGGGCTGCGGGTCGGCCCGCTCACGGACCGGGCCCTGCGCGGACACCCCCGCCGCGTCGTCGTGGACCTGACCCGCGTCACCTTCCTGGACTGCGGCGGCCTCTCCCTGCTGCTGCGGATGCGCGGGCAGGTGACCCGCCGGGGAGGCGAGTTCGCGGTGCACTGCCCGGAGCCCCGGCTGCTTCGGATCCTGCGGTACGTACGGCTGGACGAGCCCCTGCGCATGGTCGCGGAGCTTCCCTGCGGCGGCTGACCTGCGCCGCGGCGGGCACCGCACGGGCCGACGGGCCAAAAGAAACACCCCGGCGCATTGACAGCCGGGGTGTTTCTCTGCGTATATTGGGCGATTCCCTGCCCAAATTACAAGCGGGCAGAGAGAAGCGCCATATGGACACCATAACCCAGTGGGGGAAGACTTGTCAACCGAGGAATTGTCAACCCGTGAACTGCGGGAGGAGCGGCAGTTCGTGGCGGGGCTCTACGCACGCCTCGACGAACTCCGCGCCGAGGCCGAGACCGCCGTGCGCGGTTCCCTCGCCCCGGCCGGGAACGGACGCCAGGCCCGGGTGGAGCGCGACGTCGCCGTGATCGAGCGCTCCGCCACCCTCACCGCCCTCAACGCGGCGGACTCCGGCCTCTGCTTCGGCCGCCTCGACTTCGCCCCCGAGTCCGAGGGCGAGCCGGGCGCCACCCACCACATCGGCCGCATGGGCATCCGCCGCGACGACGCCGAGCGCAGCCCCCTGCTCGTCGACTGGCGCGCCGCCGTCGCCCGCCCCTTCTACCTCGCGACCGGCCACACCCCCATGGGCCTGCGCCGACGCCGCCACCTGACCACGAAGGGCCGTACCGTCACCGCCCTGCACGACGAGATCCTCGACCTCGGCGACCCCACGCGCACCGGACACGAGGACCCCACCGGCGACGCCGTCCTCCTCGCCGCGCTCAACGGCGCCCGCACCGGCCGCATGTCCGACATCGTGCAGACCATCCAGGCCGAGCAGGACCGCGTCATCCGCGCCCCGCACCGCGGCGTCCTCGTCGTCGAGGGCGGCCCCGGCACCGGCAAGACCGCCGTCGCCCTGCACCGCGCCGCCTACCTCCTCTACGCCCACCGCGAGCAGCTCGCCCGCCGCGCCGTGCTCATCGTCGGGCCCAACCCCGCCTTCCTCTCCTACATCGGCGACGTCCTGCCCTCCCTCGGCGAGACCGGCGTCCTGCTCGCCACCCCCGCCGAACTCTTCCCCGGCGTCACCGCCACCGCCGCCGACACCCCCGGTGCGGCCGCCGTGAAGGGCAGCGCCGCGATGGCGGACGCCCTCGCCGCGGCCGTGCGGGACCGGCAGACCGTGCCCGACACCGTGACCGAGATCGACCACGAGCAGTGGACGCTCTCCCTGGAGCGCGCCGTCGCCGAGGACGCCCGGCACCACGCCCGCGCCACCGGGCTCCCGCACAACCTCGCCCGCGCCCACTTCGGCCGCCACGTCCTGGACGCCCTGACCGGACAGCTCGCCGACCGCGTCGGCCGCGAACCGTACGAGGCCATCGCGGAGGAGCTCGGCGAGGAGATCCCCGAGGGCAACGTCCTCACCCCCGCCGACATCGAACAGCTCGGCAGGGAGATCGCGGGCAACCCGGACGTCGTCGCCGCGATCGACGCCCTGTGGCCGGAACTCACCCCGCAGCGGCTGCTCACCGACTTCCTCCAGGAGCCCGTCCACCTCCCGGACGCCGACGCCGCGTCGATCCGCCGCGCACCGGGGGCCGGCTGGACCGCCGCCGACGTGCCCCTGCTCGACGAGGCCGCCGAACTCCTCGGCGAGGACGACCACGCGGCCCGCGCCGCCGCCGCCCGGGAGTACGAGGAGCGCGTCGCGTACGCCAAGGGCGTCCTGGACGTGTCGTACGGCTCCAGGACCTACGAGTTCGAGGACCTGGACGACGAGGACTCCGAGGTGCTCGGCGCCCACGACCTCATCGACGCCGAGCGGTTCGCCGAGCGCCACGAGGAGGACGACCACCGCAGCGCCGCCGCCCGCGCCGCCGCCGACCGCACCTGGGCATTCGGGCACATCATCGTGGACGAGGCGCAGGAGCTGTCCGCGATGACCTGGCGGCTGCTGATGCGCCGCTGCCCCACCCGCTCGATGACCCTGGTCGGCGACCCGGCGCAGGTCGGCGACGCGGCGGGCTGCGACTCCTGGAAGCAGATCCTCGACCCGTACGTCGGCGACCGCTACGAGCACACCCGCCTGGGCGTCAACTACCGCACCCCGGCCGAGATCATGGACCTCGCGGCACGGGTGGTGCGGGAGGCCGACCCGGCCTTCGAGCCGCCGAGCTCCGTACGCTCCACGGGAGTGGAGCCGTGGGTGCGCCGCAGCACGCCGGACGAGCTGCCCCGTACGGTCGCGGAAGCCGTGGCGGCGGCCGGAGGGGCGGGGCGGACCGCCGTCGTCGCCCCCGCCGACCTGCTCCCGGCGCTCGCGCGGGAGCTGCCCGGCGCGTCCTGCGGGGCGCACCCCGACCTCACCGCGCCGGTCGTGCTGCTCGCCCCGCGGCAGGCGAAGGGCCTGGAGTTCGACACGGTGGTCGTGGCGGAGCCGGACCGCATCCGGTCCGGCTCGCCACGCGGACTCAACGACCTGTACGTGGCCCTGACCCGGGCCACTCAGTCACTGGGCCTCGTCCACACCGGGGGCTGGCACGTCACGCCGGCCGCAGCCACACCGTCGCCAGCGGCGGCAGCGTCAGACTGATGCTCGCCGGGCGGCCGTGCGACGGGTGCGACTCCGGCTTCAGGGGCTCCGGGTTGTGGACGCCGCCGCCGCCGTAACCGGCCGCGTCGGTGTTCAGGACCTCCACCCACGCCGGTACGTCGTCCGGGACCCCGAGGGTGTACGCGGGCCGCACGACGGGCGAGAAGTGGGACACCGCGAGGAGCGGGTTCCCGGCGGCGTCGTGGCGCAGGAACGCGAACACGTTGTCCTCGGCGGCGTCCCCCGCCACCCAGGCGAAGCCCTCGGGGACGGTGTCCCGCTCCCACAGGGCGGGGGTGGCGCCGTAGACGGTGTTCAGGTCGCGGACCAGGTCGCGCACGCCCCGGTGGTCGGCCTCCGCGCCGTACGACGGGTCGAGCAGCCACCAGTCGGGCCCGTGCGCCTCCGACCACTCCGCGCCCTGCGCGAACTCCTGCCCCATGAACAGGAGCTGCTTGCCGGGGTGGGCCCACATGAAGCCCAGGTAGGCGCGGTGGGTGGCGCGCTGCTGCCACCAGTCGCCGGGCATCTTGCTCACCAGCGAGCGCTTGCCGTGCACGACCTCGTCGTGCGAGATCGGCAGGACGTAGTTCTCGCTGTACGCGTAGACCATCGAGAAGGTCATCTCGTGGTGGTGGTACTTGCGGTGCACCGGCTCCTTGGACACGTAGTCCAGCGAGTCGTGCATCCACCCCATGTTCCACTTCAGCCCGAAGCCCAGGCCCCCGAAGCCGCCGGGGCCCATGTGGTGGGTGGCGCGGGTGACGCCGTCCCAGGCGGTGGACTCCTCGGCGATGGTGACGACGCCCGGGTTGCGGCGGTAGACGGTGGCGTTCATCTCCTGGAGGAAGGCGACCGCGTCGAGGTTCTCCCGGCCGCCGTGCGCGTTGGGCACCCACTGGCCCTCCTCGCGCGAGTAGTCGAGGTAGAGCATCGAGGCCACCGCGTCCACGCGCAGGCCGTCGATGTGGAACTCCTCGCACCAGTACGTGGCGTTGGCGACGAGGAAGTTGCGGACCTCGGTGCGCCCGTAGTCGAACTCGAGCGTCCCCCAGTCGGGGTGCGCCGACTTCAGCGGGTCCTCGTGCTCGTACAGCGGACGGCCGTCGAACTCCGCGAGCGCCCAGTCGTCGCGCGGGAAGTGCGCGGGCACCCAGTCCATGATCACGCCGATGCCGGCCCGGTGCAGGGAGTCGACGAGGAAGCGGAAGTCGTCGGGCGTGCCCATCCGGGAGGTCGGCGCGTAGAACCCGGTGACCTGGTAGCCCCAGGACCCGCCGAAGGGGTGCTCGGCGACCGGCATCAGCTCCACATGGGTGAAGCCCAGGTCGGCGACGTACGTCGGGAGCTGCTCGGCCAGTTGGCGGTACGTCAGTCCGGGCCGCCAGGACGGCAGGTGCACCTCGTACACCGACAGCGGGGCCTCGTGCACCGGCCGGGCGGCGCGCGAGGCCATCCAGGCGGCGTCCTGCCACACGTGCCGCGAGGAGGTGACGACCGAGGCGTTGGCCGGGGGCACCTCCGCCTGCCGGGCCATCGGGTCGGCGCGCATCGTGTGCGAGCCGTCGGGGCGGGTGATCTGGAACTTGTAGAGGGCCCCCTCGCGGACGCCGGGCAGGAACAGCTCCCACACGCCCGTCCCGCCGAGCGAGCGCATCGGACAGCCGGCGCCGTCCCAGTAGTTGAAGTCGCCGACGACGCGCACGCCGCGCGCGTTGGGCGCCCAGACGCTGAAGCGGGTGCCGGCCACGTCCTGGAGGGTCATCGGCTGCGCGCCGAGCACCTTCCACAGCTCCTCGTGCCGGCCCTCGCCGATCAGATGCAGGTCGAGGTCGCCGAGCGAGGGCAGGAACCGGTACGGGTCGTCGACGTCGATCTCGTTGTCGTCGTACGTCACCCGGAGCCGGTACGCCGGAACGTCGGGGAGCGGCAGCACCCCGGAGAACAGGCCGTCGCCCTCGTCCAGCAGCGGCACGCGCAGCCCGGGCGCGAGGACGGCGACCGCCCTGGCGTGCGGGCGCAGCACCCGGAAGGAGACGCCGCCGGGCACCGGGTGCGCGCCGAGCAGGTCGTGCGGGGCGTGGTGCGCGCCGTGCAGCAGGCGGCCCCGGTCGTCCGGGGAGAGGGGGGCGGCGGGCAGGACGGCGAGGTCACCGGCGGGGGCCGGTGCGACGGGTCCGGCGGGGGAGACCTGGTCGTCCTTGGACTTCACGGCCCGCGGCTTCACCGGCTTGGCCTTGGTGGGGGCCTTGGCCGCGCTCTTCTTCGCGGTCTTCCGGACGGTTTCCTTCACAGTCTCCTTCGCGGCCTTCTTCACGGCCTTGGGCCGCTCGGCCTTCGGCGGGGCGGCCTGGGCGCCGGCGGGCGCGGCCGGCGCGGCCTTGGCGCCGGCGGTCTTCGCCCTGGCGGCCTTGGCGGTGGAGGTCTTCGACCCGGCGGCCGCGCCGGTGGTGGTCTTCGGCCCGGCGGCCGGGACCGTGGCGGGCCGCGGACTGTCGGCCGTGGCCGCCTTCGGCTTCCCGGCCGTGGTGCCGGCGGCCTTCGGCCGTTTGCGCGGGCCCGGCGGTACGGCGGTCTCCGCGACGGTTTCCGTCACCGGGTCCGGCACGGGTTCCGACCCGGGCACGGGCAGACGCGCGGGCGGGGCCGGGGCCTCGGTCGGTGACGAGGTGCGGCGCGTCGGCCGGGGGGCATCCCCGCCGGAAGCGGGGGTGGGACGGGGGGTCACGGGAGGGTCCTCCTCGAAGGGGGGTCGTCAGGAAGGGGGAGCGGGGGTTCAGGAAGCGTGGGCGAGCCGGCGCACCGCCGCCATCGGCACCGGGAGCCAGTCCGGCCGGTGCCGGGCCTCGTACAGGACCTCGTACACGGCCTTGTCCGTCTCGTACGCCCGCAGCAGGACGGCCTGCCGGCGCGGATCGAGGCCGGAGGCCGCGGTGTAGCCGTCCAGGTAGGCGGTGCGGCAGCGGGCCGCCCAGTCCGGGCTCCACGGTTGGTGGGAGCGGGCCGCGTAGTCGAAGGAACGGAGCATTCCGGCGATGTCGCGGACGACCGGCTGCGGGCGGCGGCGCTCGGTGAGGGGCTTCGCGGGCTCGCCCTCGAAGTCGATCACCGTCCACGCGCCGTCCCGGGTGTGCAGCACCTGGCCGAGGTGCAGGTCGCCGTGGACGCGCTGGGCGGTGACGACCGGCCCGGCCGCGCCCAGCTCCCGCACGGCGTCGAAGGCCCGGCGCAGGCCGTCGGCATACGGCAGCAGCGCGGGGACGGCCTGCACCGTGGCCGCCAGCCGTTCCGACATCTGCGCGCCGAGCAGTTCCGCCTGCGGGCGGCCGAGGGTGAGCGTGGGCAGCGAGGCGGCCAGCGCGAGGTGCACCTCGGCGGTGGCCCGGCCCAGCGCGTGCGCCTCCCGGGTGAAGTCCTGCCCGACGGCGAGCGACGCGAGGGCGAGCTGCCAGCCGTCCTGGGCCTCGCGCAGGAAGGGCTGGAGCAGACCGAGCGTGAACGGCTCGAAGGGGTCCTCCGGGTTGGCCCCCTCGAACCAGGCGATCGGCGCGGGCACCCGGGTGCTGCCCTCCGCGGCGAGCGCGAGCGGGAGCTCCAGGTCCGGATTGGCCCCGGCGTGCACCCGGCGGAAGACCTTCAGGATGGCGGAATCGCCGTACACGATCGAGGTGTTGGACTGTTCCACGCCGAGCGTGCGGGGGGTGAGCCCGGACCCCACCACGGCCTTCGGCTCCTTGTCGAAGCGCAGGGAGCCGATCGTCCCGGGCAGCCGCAGGCGCTCCAGGAGCAGCCCGGCCAGCTTCGGGTCCTGCAGGCCCTCGTACACGGTGTGACCGGCGAGCGGCCCCTGCGCGACGTACCCGATCAGGGCGGGCGCCAGCGCGGGCGGCAGCGACCTGCGCACGCCGAGGAGCAGTTGGTAGCAGTCGGCGGTGGGCGGCGACGGGGTCCCGCGCGCGGGGACGGCCGGCTGCTGGGCCCGTACGAGCAGATGGAGCAGCCCGGGGGAGTCGCTCAGCGGCAGCAGTTCGGTCGCCGAGACCAGGGTGAAGCCCACGACGGGACGGCCCTTGCCGGCGAACCAGCGCTGGCGGGGCAGCCAGTCGTGCAGCAGCGGGCTCAGCGAGGCGAGCAGCGCGGCCGACGCGTGCGGAACGGGTGGTGCGGGTGGTGCGGCGAGCGGTGCGGTGGGGCCGTGCAGATCAGAAGTGCTGCCGAGCGGACCGGAAGTACCGGCAGGGCTGGGCGCACCGGGTGTTGCTGATGAGGCGGGAGCAGCCTCCGACATGGCATCGCGTCCTTTCCCCGGGCACACCTCCGAATGCGCAGAGTGTCCCGGATTGCGGCAAAGCTGTCCGGCTGTACGGGACGTGTCGGGAGAGGGAGATCCATTGGGCGAACCGCGGCCGGTCGATTGGCCGCAGGGAGCTGTCGATGATCCGTGAATCGCATACGCGTATGAAAGGGAGAGTGCCCCGGGCGGGGCGGGGAAAACCGTCGTACGGCTCCCCGCCCCGGCCCGCGGGCGTCAGCGCGGCGGCTTCGGCGGACGGACCAGCGAGGGGGTGTCCTTCCGCAGCCGGAACCAGTAGAAGCCGTGTCCCGCCAGGGTCAGCAGGTACGGCAGCTCACCGATCGCCGGGAAGCGCACTCCGCCGATCAGCTCGACCGGGTGGCGGCCGTTGAACATCTGCAGGTCCAGCTCGGTGGGCTGCGCGAACCGCGAGAAGTTGTGCACGCACAGCACCAGGTCGTCCTCCCCGTCCCGGGACGAGGGGGCCTCGCGCAGGAACGCCAGCACTGCCGGATTGGAGGAGGGCAGCTCCGTGTAGGACCCCAGCCCGAAGGCGGGGTTCTGCTTGCGGATCTCGATCATGCGCCGGGTCCAGTGCAGCAGAGAGGACGGCGAGGTCATGGAGGCCTCGACGTTGGTCACCTGGTAGCCGTAGACCGGGTCCATGATGGTCGGGAGGGAGAGCCGTCCCGGGTCGCAGGAGGAGAATCCCGCGTTCCGGTCGGGCGTCCACTGCATCGGGGTGCGGACCGCGTCGCGGTCGCCGAGCCAGATGTTGTCGCCCATGCCGATCTCGTCGCCGTAGTAGAGGATCGGCGAGCCGGGCAGGGACAGCAGCAGCGCGGTGAACAGCTCGATCTGGTTGCGGTCGTTGTCCAGCAGGGGGGCCAGCCGGCGGCGGATGCCGATGTTGGCGCGCATCCGGGGGTCCTTGGCGTACTCCGCGTACATGTAGTCGCGTTCTTCGTCCGTGACCATTTCGAGGGTCAGCTCGTCGTGGTTGCGCAGGAAGATGCCCCACTGGGCGCTGGAGGGGATCGCCGGGGTCTTGGCGAGGATCTCCGACACGGGGTAGCGGGACTCGCGTCGCACGGCCATGAAGATGCGCGGCATGACGGGGAAGTGGAACGCCATGTGGCACTCGTCCCCGCCCTTCTCGAAGTCGCCGAAGTAGTCGACGACGTCCTCCGGCCACTGGTTGGCCTCCGCCAGGAGCACCGTGTCCGGGTACGAGGCGTCGATCTCCGCCCGTACCCGCTTCAGGAACTCGTGGGTGCGCGGGAGGTTCTCGCAGTTGGTCCCCTCCTCCTGGTAGAGGTACGGGACCGCGTCGAGGCGGAAGCCGTCGATGCCCAGGTCCAGCCAGAACCGCAGCGCGGAGATGATCTCCTCCTGCACGGCCGGGTTCTCGTAGTTGAGGTCCGGCTGGTGGGAGAAGAAGCGGTGCCAGTAGTACTGCTTGCGCACCGGGTCGAAGGTCCAGTTGGAGGTCTCCGTGTCCACGAAGATGATCCGCGCGTCCTGGTACTGCTTGTCGTCGTCGGCCCAGACGTAGTAGTCGCCGTAGGGCCCCGTCGGATCGCTCCTGGACTGCTGGAACCACTCGTGCTGGTCGCTCGTGTGGTTCATGACGAAGTCGATGATCACACGCATGCCGCGCTGGTGCGTGGCGTCGACGAACTCCACGAAGTCGGCGAGGTCGCCGAACTCGGGGAGCACCGCGGTGTAGTTGGAGACGTCGTAGCCGCCGTCGCGCAGCGGCGACATGAAGAACGGCGGCAGCCAGAGGCAGTCGACGCCCAGCCACTGGAGGTAGTCCAGTTTGGCGGTGATGCCCTTGAGGTCGCCGACGCCGTCGCCGTTGCTGTCCTGGAAGGAGCGGACGAGGACTTCGTAGAAGACGGCCCGCTTGAACCACTCGGGGTCGCGGTCCTTGGCGGGGGTGTCCTCGAAGGTGTCGTGGACGGGCTCATTGAAGATCATGTGGGTGACCCTCCGGTCAGCGGGGACGGTCGCAGGGTCACGATGTGCGCGGGCAGGACTCCCGGCTCCAGGCGCACGTAAGCGTCCCTGCCCCAGTGGTAGGTCTCGCCGGTGAGCTCGTCGCGCACCGGGACGACACTGTGCCAGTCGAGGCCGAGTGCCGGCATGTCCAACGAGACCGTGGCCTCCTGGGTGTGGTGAGGGTCGAGGTTCACGACCACCAGAACGGTGTTCGAGCCGCCTTCACCCTCCTGGCTCTGCCGGGTGCTGCTGGTTTCCGGGGTGCGGGCGCGCTTCGAGTACGCGATCACCGCGTCGTTGTTCGTGGGGTGGAAGGTGATGTCCCGAAGCTGCTGGAGCGCCCGGTGGCGGCGCCGCAGCCGGTTCAGGGTGGTGATCAGGGGGGCGATCGTGCGCCCTTCGCGCTCGGCGGCCTCCCAGTCGCGCGGGCGCAGCTGGTACTTCTCGGAGTCCAGGTACTCCTCGCTGCCGTCCCGCACCGGGGTGTTCTCGCACAGCTCGTAGCCCGCGTAGACACCCCAGGACGGGGACAGGGTCGCCGCCAGCACCGCCCGGACCTCGAAGGCGGGCCGCCCGCCGTGCTGGAGGTAGGCGTGCAGGATGTCCGGGGTGTTCACGAAGAAGTTCGGACGCATGTACGCGGCCGTCTCGTGCGCCAGCTCCAGCGCGTACTCGGTGAGTTCCTGCTTGGTGTTGCGCCAGGTGAAGTACGTGTACGACTGCTGGAAGCCGACCGCGCCCAGCGTGCGCATCATCGCGGGCCGGGTGAACGCCTCGGCCAGGAAGATCACGTCGGGGTCGCTCCCGTTGATCTCGCCCAGGACCCGTTCCCAGAAGACGACCGGCTTGGTGTGCGGGTTGTCGACGCGGAAGATCCGCACGCCGTGCGCCATCCACAGGCGCAGGACGCGCACGGTCTCCGCGACCAGTCCGTCCATGTCCGCGTCGAAGGCGATCGGATAGATGTCCTGGTACTTCTTCGGCGGGTTCTCCGCGTACGCGATCGTGCCGTCGGAGCGGTGGTGGAACCACTCCGGGTGCTCGGTGACCCAGGGGTGGTCCGGCGAGCACTGGAGGGCGAAGTCCAGGGCGACCTCCATGCGCAGGTCGCGGGCGGTGGCGACGAAGTGGTCGAAGTCCTCGAAGGTGCCGAGGTCCGGGTGGACGGCGTCGTGGCCGCCGTCGGGCGAGCCGATCGCCCAGGGGACGCCGACGTCCTGCTCGGTGGCGGAGAGGGTGTTGTTGGGGCCCTTGCGGAAGGTGCTGCCGATGGGGTGGACCGGCGGCAGGTAGACCACGTCGAAGCCCATGGCGGCCACGGCGGGAAGGCGCTCGGCGGCGGTGCGGAAGGTGCCGCTGACCGCCGGAGCACCGCCTTCGGCCGCGCGTGCGCCCTCGGAGCGCGGAAACAGCTCGTACCAGGAACCGAAGAGCGCCCGCGGGCGTTCGACCAGCAACGGCAGCGGCTCCGAAGCCGACAGGGGCTCGCGCAGCGGGAAACGGGAGAGGGCGGCGTCGACCTCCGGGGTGAGGGCCGCGGCGAGCCGGGCGGCGGCGGGCCGCCGGGTGTCGCGCAGCGCGTCCACGGCGGCCAGGACGGCCTCGCGCCCGTCCTGCTTGGGCACGCCCTCGGCGGCGCGCTCGTACAGCCCGGCGCCCTCGGCCAGGACCAGTTCGGTGTCCTGGCCGGCCGGGATCTTGATCCCGGCGTGATGCCGCCAGGTCGAGACCGGGTCGCCCCACGCCTCGACGACGTACGACCACAGGCCCTCGGCGTCCGGGGTGACGTCCGCGCCCCACCGGTCCGTGCCGGGGGCGAGTTCGCGCATCGGCGTCCAGGGGCCGGGGCGGCCGCTCGGATCGAGCAGGACCACATTGGCCGCCACGGCCTCGTGGCCTTCGCGGAACACGGTGGCGGACACCTGGAACGTCTCGCCGGACACCGCCTTCGCGGGCCTGCGGCCGCGGTCGACCGCGGGGGAGACGTCGAGGACGGGGATACGACCGATCATGGGCTCACCTGGGGCTGGGGCGGACGGACCTGGATGCCGATGGGGATGCGCTCTTTGTAACCCTTCCTTGCTCGGGGTGCTCGTCTTGCGGGCTGCGGGCATGACCGCTCCTGTCAGCGTTCACTCGGGCGGCGGGGGTGCGAGGCGATCCGGGGGGTTCGGAGCGAGGCGTTCTGGTGTTCTCTTCATCGGGTACCGGGGGATGCTTCCCTTACACGGGTGGGCGTCAATCCGGCCGTTTGTCGACTACCGACGCGTAACGGCGCACGACGGCTCCGACCAGGGGAAAGGCCGAGGGGTCCGGTCGTTCCCGACAGGGCCCGTTTGCTCAACCGTCAGCGGGATATGGCCAGTTGTTGACGTACGGCCGGGGACCGGCCGCCTGGCCGCCCACCTGCAGGAGCCGGTTCGGGGAGCCGGGCCCCGGGCCCCGCACCCTTCCCCGCACGGCCTGGTCCGTGAGTGCCTCGCCCACCTCGGCGGGCGAGGCCCCCGGATGGTCGGCGAGGTGCAGCGCGGCCGCGCCGGTGGCGTGCGGGGCGGCCATCGACGTGCCGGAGGACACGCCCGAGGCGGTGTCGTCCGAGCTCAGGGCGGAGACGATGTCGACGCCGGGGGCGAAGAGGTCGAGGCGGGCGCCCCAGTTGGAGAAGTCCGCCCTGCGGTCCCTGATGTCGGTGGCGCCGACCGTGATGCCCTCCGCGACCCGGCCGGGGGAGAACAGGCTCGCGGGCAGCGTGTCGTTGCCCGCGGCGAGCACGAAGGTCACCCCGGACCCGATCGCGTTGCGCACGGCGGCGTCGAGTCGGCCATTGGCCACGCCGCCCAGACTCATGTTCGCGACGGCGGGCCTCCTGGCGTTCCGGGCCACCCAGTCGATTCCGGCGATCACCGACCCGGTGGTCCCGCCGCCCTCGCCGTCGAGCACCCGCACCCCGACGACCTCGGCCTTCTTGGCCACCCCGTACCTCTCGCCCACGGCGGTCGCGGCGACGTGCGTGCCGTGGCCGTTGGTGTCCTGGGCGACGGGGTCGTTCTCCACGAAGTCCCAGCCGCTGGAGGCGCGGCCGCCGAAGTCCCGGTGGGTGGTGCGCAGACCGGAGTCGATGACGTACACGTGGACCCCGGCGCCGGCGCTCTCGGGCCAGGTGTAGGACCCGTCCGGCGGAAGGTCGCGCTGGTCGATCCGGTCGAGCCCCCAGGGCGGCGGATCCGGCTGGGTGCGCCGGAGCGAGACGGCGGTGTCCTGCGCGACCGAGGCCACCCGCGGGTCCGCCGCGAGCCTGCGCGCCTGCGCCGGATCCGCCCGCACCGCGTAGCCGTTGAGCACCCGGTGGTACGTATGGCTGATTCTCGCTCCGTACTTCTGGGCGATCCCCTTCCCGGCCCCGGACGACGCACGGACGCCGTCCGGTCCCGACCTGAGCGTGACGAGGTAGCTGTCCGCCACGGAACCGGGGGCCCCGGCTCCGAGAACGCGGCCCTCCGCCGGGGGCGCGTCGGCCCGCGCGGGCGGGGTGACGGCCGGGAGTCCCGCCGTCAGGGCGACGGCGGCGCAGGCCCCGGCCAGCCGCCTGCGGTACTGACGTGTACGTGTCATGAGCGAGGTTCCCCCTCCACGACCGGACGCTCCGGACCCGGCACCCGGCCCGAACGCACTTGTCAGCCTCTCCCGCGGTGTGAACCGGGACAAGGCCGCTGGCGGGGGCGGAACCGGCCATATCACTCGCGCGCCCCCTCGGGGTCCGGGACCGGCACGAGGTGCGGGCTCCGCCGCGTGGGCGCGGCCCGCCGCCCGCCCACCCGCGCCGACGCCCCCGCGCCCCCACCGCGCGCCGTGGAGCCCGCACCCCCGGCTGCTCTACCGTCGAGGACAAGCGCGGACGCGCAACGCGGCGCGCCCGCCCCCGAGCCACACCCCCTGCGAAGGTGGTCACGTGAAGGCAATCCGTCGGTTCACCGTACGTCCCGTCCTCCCCGATCCCCTCCGACCGCTCTCCGACCTCGCCCGCAATCTCCGCTGGTCCTGGCATACCGAGACCCGGGAGCTGTTCCAGTCCATCGACCCGGAAGGCTGGCAGGCCTGCGGCGAGGACCCGGTACGGCTGCTGGGCACCGTCTCCGCCGAACGCCTGGCCGCACTCGCCCGGGACCGCCGCTTCCTGCGCCGGCTCCAGGCCGCCGCCGACGACCTCGCCGACTACCTGGGCGGACGCCGCTGGTACCAGAACCAGGAAAGGCCGGAGGGGACCGAACTCCCCGCCGCCATCGGCTACTTCTCGCCCGAGTTCGGCGTCACCGCCGCCCTCCCGCAGTACTCCGGCGGGCTGGGCATCCTCGCCGGCGACCACCTCAAGGCCGCCAGCGACCTGGGCGTGCCCCTCATCGGTGTCGGGCTCCTCTACCGGCACGGCTACTTCCGCCAGTCCCTGTCCCGCGACGGGTGGCAGCAGGAGCACTACCCGGTGCTCGACCCCGACGAGCTCCCCGTGGCCCTGCTGCGCGAGGCCGACGGCAGCCCCTGCCGGATCTCCCTCGCCCTGCCCGGCGGCCGCTCCCTGCACGCCACCGTCTGGCAGGCCCACGTGGGCCGCGTCCCGCTGCTGATGCTCGACTCCGACGTCGAGGAGAACGGCCCGGGCGAACGCGACGTCACCGACCGCCTCTACGGCGGCGGCAGCGAGCACCGCCTCCTCCAGGAGATGCTGCTCGGCATCGGCGGCGTCCGCGCGGTCCGGGCGTACTGCCGCCTCACCGGTCACCCCGAACCCGAGGTCTTCCACACCAACGAGGGCCACGCCGGCTTCCTCGGCCTGGAACGCATCCGCGAACTCGGCACCCAGGGACTCGGCTTCGACGCCGCCCTGGAATCCGTCCGGGCCGGCACCCTCTTCACCACCCACACCCCCGTCCCCGCCGGCATCGACCGCTTCGACCGCGAACTCGTCGCCCGCCACTTCGGCCACGACGGCGAACTCCCCGGCGTCGACGTCGAACGCGTCCTGGCCCTCGGCATGGAGACCTACCCCGGCGGCGAGCCCAACCTCTTCAACATGGCCGTGATGGGCCTGCGCCTGGCCCAGCGCGCCAACGGCGTCTCCACCCTGCACGGCCAGGTCAGCCGGGACATGTTCGCCGGACTGTGGCCGGGCTTCGACCCCGAGGAGGTGCCGATCACCTCCGTCACCAACGGGGTGCACGCCCCCACCTGGGTCGATCCCGAGGTCGTCCGCCTGGGCGCGCGGCAGATCGGCGCGGGCCGCACCGAGGACGCCCTGTCCGTCGGCGGGTCCGCGCGCTGGGACGCCGTCGCCGACATCGCGGACGACGAGATCTGGGACCTGCGCCGCACCCTGCGCGAGAACCTGGTGCACGAGGTCCGCGACCGGCTGCGCGCGTCCTGGCGCCAGCGGGGCGCCGTCGACGCCGAACTCGGCTGGATCGAGGGCGTGCTGGACCCCGACGTCCTCACCATCGGCTTCGCCCGTCGCGTCCCCTCGTACAAACGCCTCACCCTCATGCTGCGCGACCGCGACCGGCTGACGGAACTCCTCCTGCACCCCGAACGGCCGATCCAGATCGTCGTCGCGGGCAAGGCGCACCCCGCCGACGACGGCGGCAAACGGCTCGTCCAGGAGCTGGTGCGGTTCGCCGACGACCCCCGGGTCAGGCACCGCATCGTCTTCCTCCCCGACTACGGCATGCGGATGGCGCAGAAGCTCTACCCGGGCTGCGACGTGTGGCTCAACAACCCGCTGCGCCCGCTGGAGGCCTGTGGGACCAGCGGCATGAAGGCCGCCCTCAACGGCTGCCTCAACCTCTCGGTCCTGGACGGCTGGTGGGACGAGTGGTTCGAGCCGGACTTCGGCTGGGCGATCCCCACCGCCGACGGCGCGGCCGCCGACGAGGACCGCCGCGACGACCTCGAAGCGAACGCCCTCTACGAGCTGATCGAACAGCGCGTCGCCCCGCGCTTCTACGAGCGGGGGCGTGGCCAACTCCCGGACCGGTGGATCGAGATGGTCCGCCGGACCCTGGCCGTCCTCGGCCCGAAGGTGCTCGCCGGGCGGATGGTGCGCGAGTACGTGGAGCGCCTGTACGCACCGGCCGCGCTCGCCCACCGGGCCCTCGGACCCTCCTCCGCGCGGGAACTGGCCGACTGGAAGGCCCGGGTGCGGGCGGCCTGGTCCGGTGTCGCCGTCGACCACGTGGAGGCGGTCGCCGCCACCGCCGTCAACGGCACCGCCGAGCTGGGGTCCACCCTCTCCCTGCGGGTACGGGCCGGGCTCGGCGAGCTCGGGCCCGAGGACGTCGAGGTGCAGGCGGTCGCCGGGCGCGTCGACTCCGAGGACCGGATCACCGGCGCTCAGACCTTCCCGCTGAAGCCCGCCTCCGGTCCCGACCTGGACGGGCGCTGGACGTACGAGGGCCCGCTCGCCCTCGACCGGACCGGGCCGTACGGCTACACGGTCCGGGTGCTGCCCGCGCACCCGCTGCTGGCGAGCGGGGCGGACCTGGGTCTGGTGACCCTGCCGACGGAGGCCACGGGGGAGGGGGCCGGGGTGCTGCTGCGCTAGCGCAGCTCCTCGTTCGGCACGTCGTCGACCAGGGCTTTCGAACTGAGGACATCGTCCGTGAAGCACAGCCGGTACACCGGCGTCAGCTCGAAGCGGTCCGTACGGAAGTAGGTGCAGGCGTCGGTCCCGGCGGGTTCGGGGCCGACGCCCGCGGGCGGGCCGTCCAGCGGGTGGTCCGGCAGCCGCTCCAGGAGCGTCGCCCGCTGCTCGCCCGGGCGGACGCGGTCGAACTGGTCCCGGGTCAGGACCGACCGCGACGCCCCGTACTCCTGGTACGCCAGGATCAGTGCGCCGAGGACGACCACTGCCGCCGCCGGGGCCACGACCGCCTGCACCAGCCCCCGCCGGACCTGCCGGCGGGCCCGGCTCAGCTCCCGCGCGGCGACCGGCGCCTGCGGGGCGCGCGGCACCGGGGCCCCGGCGAGCGGGAGGCGGGCGCGGACCGCGAAGCCGCCGTCGGGGGCCGGGCCGTGGGTGAGGGCGCCGCCCGCGAGGCGCACGCGTTCGTCCAGGCCGACCAGGCCGGTGCCGCCGGAGGCGAGGCCGGGGGAGGGGGCGCCGCCGGGCGGGGCGGGGTGGGTGACGGCCACCGACAGGGCCTGCGCCCGGGGGTCGCGTACGATCCGGATCCGTACCGGAGCGCCCGGCGCGTGCTTGGCCGCGTTCGTCAGGGCCTCCTGGGCGACGCGGTGGACGGCCCGGCCGACCATGCCGGGGACGGGCGACTCCGGCCCCTCCTGCTGGAGTTCCACCGGTATCCCGGAGTCCTGGGCGCGCTTCACCAGCTCGGCGACCGTCTCGTCGGCCGGGGCCGTCGGCGCGCCCTCGCCGTCCTCGCGCAGCACGCCCACGAGGTCGCGCAGCCGGGCCGTGGCGTCGGCGGCGGCCAGCCGCAGCTCGCCCGCGGCCCGCTGCTCGGCGGGCGGCAGATTGCGGTTGACCTCCAGGGCGGCGGCCCGCAGGGCGATCAGGGAGAGGTCGTGGCCGAGCGAGTCGTGCATGTCGCCCGCGATGCGCGAGCGCTCGCGCAGCCGCTCCCGGTCGGCGACGGCGCGCTGCTCGCGCTCCATGCGGTCGGCCAGCTCCCAGCCGTCGGCGACCAGTTGGGCGTAGTGGCGGACGTACCGGCCGACCAGCCACGGCACCACCACCTGGCCGAGCAGCGAGGTCAGCTGGGCGAACCACACCCACAGCCTGTCGTCGTACGTCAGGCTCAGCGCGAGCCCGGCGACCGCGTACGAGGCGAACACCAGGACCGCCGGCCGCACCCGGGCGTCGCGGCGGCCCGCGAGGAAGGCGAAGGCGCACATCGCGACGGCGTACGACGGGGTGAACAGCTCCGGGTCGTCGAAGGCGGCGCACAGCACCGCGACCGTCAGCGAGACCAGCGGCGCGGCGCGGCACAGCAGCACGCCGACGCCGAGCGAGACGACGCCGACGGCCACCTGCGGCCAGGACCCGCCGTCGTTCGGGTCCTCCCGCATCGTGACGAAGAAGCCCAGGCAGACCCAGAGGGCGACGTCGAGGAGCAGGTCGCGGCGGGTGGCCCGGCGCAGGGCGGCTGTGACACGCATAGGGGAAAACGTATGCGGGGCCGCCGGGGAAGACACCAGTGGTGGGGGGGGGCCCCCCCCCCCCCCCCCCCCCCCCCCACCCGGGACCGGACAAACCCCCCCAACACACCCACAAAGTGGGGTGAGGAGGGTTTGTTTGCAA